>CAWDYN010000009.1:0-217045 GCA_963806585.1 uncultured Thermoleophilia bacterium
ACGAGGCCCGGCACCTCGAGGGCCGTGACCGCCCGCGGCGAGGCGGCGCCGGACTCCAGGATCGCGCGCGCCAGCAGGCCCTGAGCGCTTGGCCGCGTGGCCGGCGCTGCGCCGCCCCGCCGGCCCCTCCTCCACGAGGTCCACCCGCAGGTGCCGCGCGCGCGTCAGCCGCGAGCCGTCGATGGCGGCGCCGTGCTCGGCGGGCAGCAGGTCGATGACCCAGCCGGAGGCGGCGCGGTCGTCGAGGAGGGGCTACCAGAGGTCGCCACAGCGCCGCCAGCGAGCCGAGCGGCGGCACCCGCGCGCCCATCTTCAGGCGGTACGCCGGCACCGGATCGGTCGCCGCGAGCAGCCCCCAGAGGCCCGACGGCACCAGCACCCGCCGGTCAAGGCGGCGCCGGGCCGCGCGGCCGAGGCCCGGGACGTCGAGCGCGCCCCACACGACCCCGGTGTAGCGCTCGGCGGCCGGCATGGTGGGCGCGGCGTCCAGCGCCTCCCAGTCGGCCAGCGCGCGGGCGAGGTGCGGTCCGCGCACGCCCAGCAGCCGCGCCGCGGCGCCGTCGCGCCCGAGCCCGCGCGCACGGCGTCGCGCACGCGCTCCCGGGTGCCGTCGAGGGCGGCGAAGGCGCCGGGGCGGGTGCGCCACGGAGCGCCCTCGCCGCCCGGGGCCTTGCCCTCGGACGGCGGCAGGAGGAGCACCCCGCTACTTGGGGGCGTAGCGCCCGGCCTCGTTGCGCAGGAAGGTCGCCGACGGGGGGTCCATGGCGAGCATCTCGGGGACGCTCACCGAGCGCCAGCCCGTGCTTCTTCATCCAGGGGATCAGCCGGTTGATGACCTTCTGGGTCTGGCCCCGGTTCTCGTGGAAGAGCACGATGTCGCCCGGCGCGAGGGTCGCCTCGATCGTGGTGAGCATCTGCTGCCACCCCACGCCCGCCGAGTCGCCGCTCTCGACGCTCCACAGCACCTGGATCATCCCGAGGCGCTCGGCGGTCGCGTCGATCGCGGGCGTGCGGGCTCCGTACGGCGAGCGGAACACCAGCACCGGCGCGCCGGAGGTCTTCTCGACGATCGCCTGGGTGCGGGTGATCTCGCTCCGTCATCTCGGCGGCCGGCAGGCCCGGCAGGTACGGGTGGTTCCAGGTGTGGTCGCCCATCGCCGCGACCGTCGCCTCGATGGCGGGGTCCTTCGGAAACCGCACCACGCTCTTGCCGCACAGGAAGAAGGTGGCGCGCATGCCGTACCTCTCCAGCGTCGCGACCGTCGTCTGGCTGTAGGGCCCGGGACCGTCGTCGAAGGTCAGGGCCACCACCTTGCCCGCCCTGCCGGGAGTGCGGTACAGGGGCACCCCGACCTGCCGCACCGTGGCGACGGCGGCCTCCTGCTCCTGCGCGCTCGGGCCGCCGTCGGAGGGCGCGGCCGGCTCCGGGGCGGTCGTGGCGGCCGTGGTGGTCGCCGGGACGGCCGGCGTGGAGGCCGCCGGCCCGGGCGCGGTCGTGGCCGCGCTCGCGCCCTCGTCGCGGCCGCGGCGCACGAGGGCGGCGACGGCCCCGCCCGCCACCACGAGCGCCAGGATCACCGCCGCAAGGCCCATCAGGCGCCAGCGCCGCGCGCGACGCGCGCGCTCGGCTCGCCGGGCGCGGCGCGCCTGCGCGTCCATGGAATGCCCCTGCCAGTCCCCGCCGGGATCGCTCATGACCGCGGAAGTATCCCAGACAAACCTTGGGCGAATTCCTCAGCGAACACTTTCCCTGCGCTCGACCGGTCTTAACCCGGCGGGCCTACCGTCGATCCATGACAACCGATCGCACTCCCCCTCCCCCCCACGGCCCCCGCGACCGCGACGCAGGGGCACGGCGCGTTACGCGCGTGGGCTACGGCGTCGCGGCGGCCGCGGTGCTGGGCACGGCGGTCTTCGGCGGCCTCGCCGCCTCCTCACACCAGAGCGCGACGACGAGCGGCGCCGCCGCGACCGCGGCCGCATCGACCCCCTCCGCGGGCGTGACGGCCCAGAGCGCCTCGGCGCCCGCCGCGACGGCCCAGACACCGGTCGCCTCCTCGGGCGGCTCATGAGGCCCGACCCGCGCGGGCCCGGCCGGCACCACGGGCGGGCGCCGCTGCCGCCCCTGGCCGGCGACCCCCGCACCGAGACCGACCCCGCGCCGCCCGTCCCCGAGCGCCGCGAGCCCCCCGTCCGCACCGTTCGGCGCGTCACCATCGGCGTGGCCGCGGCGGCGGTGCTCGGAACCGCGGTCTTCGCCGGCCTCGCCGCCGCGGGGTCCCAGGGGACGGACGCGGCGGACGGCCCCCCGGCCGCAACCGGGGACGAGGGCCCGGCGGCGACCGGGGCCGTGGACCCCGCGCCCGAGCGATTCTTCGACCGGGGCGACGACCCGGCCCTCGGCCAGGACGAGGCCCAGGCCCAAGCTCCGTCCCAGGCCCCGTCGCCGTCCGACCAGGTCCCGGTCGCCCCGTCCGGTGGATCATGAGCGACCACCTCGCCAGAGCGACCTTCCCCGCCCTCGGGACCACCGCGCTGGTGGTCGTGGACCGGGCCGACGCGCTCGCAGGAGGCCGAGGCGCTCCTGCGCGCCGAGCTGGCGGAGATCGACCTGGCGTGCAGCCGCTTCCGCGAGGACTCCGAGCTCAGCCGCCTCAACGCGGCCGCGGGCGAGGTGGTCGAGGTGGGCGAACTCCTGACGCAGGCGCTCGCCGTCGCCCTGAGGGCCGCCGAGATCACCGCCGGGGACGTGGATCCCACCGTCGGCCGCGCGCTGACCGACATCGGGCTACGACCGCGACTTCCGCCTGGTGGAGCGGCGCGGCCCCTCCTGGCTGGTGCGGATCGAGCCGGTGCCCGGGTGGCGCTCGGTGCTGCTGGACCCCCGCACGCGCCGGGTGCGGATCCCGCGCGGGGTCGCGCTGGACCTCGGCGCCACGGCCAAGGCGCTCGCCGCCGACCGCGCCGCGGCCGCCATCGCGAGCGACCGTCGGCGGGGGGCGCTGGTGGGCCTCGGCGGCGACATCGCGGTCGCCGGCCAGGCGCCCGCCGGGGGGCTGGCCCATCCGGGTCGTCGAGGACCATCGCCACCCCGAGGCGGGAGGGCCAGACCGTGGCGATCACGGACGGCGGCCTTGCGACCTCGAGCACCACGGTCCGCCGCTGGGTGGCGGGCCACGCCGAGCGCCACCACATCGTCGACCCGCGCCGAGGAGGGTCGGCGAGCGAGGTGTGGCGCACGGTGACCGTCGCGGCGCGCACCTGCGTCGAGGCGAACATCGCCAGCACCGCGGCGATCGTCCGGGGCCGCGACGCGCCCCGCCAGCTGGAGCGGACCCGCCTGCCCGCGCGCCTGGTGGGCGCCGACGGTGACGTGATCCGGGTATCCGAGTGGCCGGAGCAGAACGCGTGACCGCGGTCTGGTACCTGATGAGGGGCAGCGGCGTCGTCTCGCTGCTGCTCCTGACCGGCGTCTTCGGCCTGGGGATCCTGACCCGCCGCGGGGCCCGCCTGCCGACGCTGCCGCGCTTCGCGACCATGGCGCTCCACCGCAGCCTGTCCCTGCTGGCCGTGACGTTCCTCGCCATCCACGTGACGACCGCCGTGGTGGACCCGTATGCCGGGGTGGCGCTCGCCGACCTCGTGCTCCCGTTCGGCGCCGCGTCCCAGCCCCTGTGGCTCGGACTCGGCGCGCTCGCCCTCGACCTGGTGCTTGCGCTGATCGTGACCGGCCTACTGAGGCGCCGGGTCGGACAGCGAACCTTCCGGGCCGTCCACTGGGCGGCCTACGCCGCCTGGCCCTTCGCCCTGCTCCACGGCCTGGGCATCGGCAGCGATGCGACCACGCCGTGGATGCGCGTCGTCACGGGCGCCTGCATCCTCCTCGCCGCCGGCGCGGTCGCGTGGCGCGTCTGGTCCGGCGACGAGCCGACCGCCGCCCCCGCGCGTGCGCTGAGGGCCTGACCGCCGACGAAAGGTGCCCCATGGCAACCCTGTCCCATGAGCCCCCGACGACCCGCGCCTTCGTGGACGGCGGGCTGCCGCGCCTGCTGGGCCGGGCGCACGCCGACCCGCTCGTGGTGCGCCACGACGCCGCCTGGCGCGACTGGCTCATCGACGAGGTCGAGCGCAGCGGCCTGCGGGGCCGCGGTGGAGCGGGCTTTCCGACCGCGCTCAAGCTGCGCGACGTCGCAGGCAGGCGCGGCCCGCGCGTCGTGGTGGCCAACGGCACCGAGGGCGAGCCCCTCAGCCACAAGGACGCGGGGCTGATCGTGCGCTCCCCCGGCCTGGTCGTCGACGGCGCCCTGGCCGCGGCGGCGGCCGTGGGCGCCGAGAGCGCGATCGTCGTGGTCTCACGCGGGGCGCCGCGGGCCCTCGCGGCCGCCGAGCGGGCGATCGCCGAGCGCGGGCGCGGCGGCATCGCACTGTCGCTCGCGGCCGCCCCCGAGCGCTTCGTCGCCGGTCAGGAGACGGCGCTCGTCCACTGGCTCAACGGAGGGCCCGCGACCCCCACGACCGCGCCCCCGCGCCCCTCGGCGCGAGGGGTCGGAGGCCGGCCGACGCTGGTCCAGAACGTCGAGACCCTGGCCCATCTGGCCCTGATCGCCCGCAACGGTTCCGAGTGGTTCCGGCAAGTGGGCACCGACGCCGAGCCCGGGTCGATCCTCGCGAGCGTGGACGGCGCCGTGGCGCGCCCCGGCGTGCACGAGATCGCGCTGGGGACCTCGATCGGCGCCCTGGTCGAACGGGCGGGCGGCACCAGCGCGGCGGTGGCCGGCGTGCTGGTGGGCGGCTACTTCGGGTCGTGGCTCTCCGACCCCGACCCGTGGTCGATCCCGATGAGCATCGAGGGCCTGCGGCGCGCCGGGGCCTCCCTCGGCGCGGGCTCGGTGGTCGTGCTGCCCCAGGGCGCCTGCGGCCTGCGCGAGACCGCCCGCGTGTGCCGGTACCTCGCGCTCGAGAGCGCGGGCCAGTGCGGGCCCTGCCTCTTCGGCCTGCGCGCGCTGGCGGAGGCGGCCGAGGCGCTGGCGGGCGGGCGCTCCTCGGCCGCGGCGCTGCGCGAGATGACCGCTCTGCCGGACGAGATCGAGGGCCGCGGCGCCTGCGCGCATCCCGACGGCGCGGCTCGCCTCGCCCGCTCCGCGCTGCGGGCCTTCCCGCACGAGGTGGAGCTGCACCGGCACGGCCGCTGCACGGCCGACGGGCGCCCGCCGGTGCTACCCGTGCCCGCCCCGTCGAACGAATGGAGATGACCGTGGCCCACCACCTGCGACTCGACCCGATCGCCTGCGACGGGCGGGGCAACTGCCAGGAGCTGCTCCCCGAGATGATCCGGCCCGACCGCTGGGGGTTCCCGATCGTTGACCGCGGTCCGGTGCCCGCCCACCTCGTGTCCGAGGCGCGTCGGGCGGTGGACCTGTGCCCGCTCCTGGCCCTGCGGCTGGAGCGGGCGCAGGTCGCGACGAGCTGACCCGAGCCCGCCCGGGGGCTCAGGTCACGCGGGCCAGCCAGTCCAGGGCGGCCCCCGTGGCCTCGGCCTCCCCGCCGCGGAAGGAGTGCCCCACCCCCGGGATGATCGCCACCTCGACCTGGCGGTTGCCGGCGGCGCGCGCGACCTCGGCCAGCGCCGCGGCCTCCTCCACCAGCACCACCTCGTCGGCGTCCCCCTGCACGAGCAGGATGGGGGCGCGGACGCGCCCGATGTGGCGATCGGTCATGGCGTCGCGGGCCTCGGGGCCGCGCGAGTGCCACCACGTGCCGGCCGTGTAGACGCCGGCCGAGCGCGGCGCGTCGCTGGGCGCGTAGGCGCGCCGGGCCACCACGATGCGGTCGCGGCCCGCGTCCAGCGTGTCCCGGCACTCGGCCGCGAGGTCGTCGTACGAGGGGCGCGCCCCGGTGGCGGCCATGCGCCGGCGCGCCGAGTTGGGCAGGCCGATCGCGTTCCCGAAGGTCAGGAGGGCCGCGAGGCGGGGCGGGGCGAGGTCGGCGGCGAAGCGCGTGGCGAGCACCGCGCCGAGCGAGTACCCGCTCACCACGACCCGGTCGAAGCCCTGGGCGTCCAGCCAGGCGACGCCCGCCGCCAGGTCGGCGAGCGCCTCCTCGAACACGGCGCTGCCGAAGATCTGCGACACGTTCGACAGGCGCGTCTCCAGGGAGAGGATCGGGAGCCCGGCCGCGGCGAGCGGGTCGCCCAGGAAGCGCAGGGCGCCGACGCTGAAGTTGCCCTGGTTGCCGTGCAGGTGGAGGACGGCCACGCGCCCGCGGCTCGCGCTGCGGCGCTCCGTGGCCGCCGGGTCGATGTGCAGCAGGGCGTCGTGGTGGGTGCCGTCGTCGCAGCGGATCGTGATGAGGCGGTGCTGCACGCCGCCGCTCGGGTGCACCGGCGCAGCCCCCGGCCGCGCCGGGTGCCCCCCGGTGCCGAGGGTGCGGTCGAGCCAGGCCGCGCTGGCCGCCGCGGCCGCGGGCGCGGCGTTCCAGAGGGTGTGGTCGGTGCCCGGCACGCGCTCCAGATGGACCGGCACGCCCGCGTCGCCCGCCGCCGCCGCGAGCTCGGCGCCGTAGCCGATCTCGACGTCCGAGCCGGGCTGGATGAGGCCCAGCGGCACGCTCATGTGCCGCACCCGCTCGCGGGAGATCGCATGGGTCGCGTGCGGCGAGCGGCACGCCCACCAGGTCCGCTCGGTCCAGACCTCGGTGTCGATGGGGGCGTCGCGGTCGCCCGAGCCGCGGGCCACGACGACGATGTCATCGCTCTGGTCGCCGGCCGCCACCCGCCGGCCGGCACGCGCGAGCATCTCCTCGTAGCCGGGCGAGGCGCCGTGCAGCCCCCAGCGGTCGCGCAGGGCCTCGGGCAGCGAGGCGGGGTGGGCCAGGGTGCAGACCGCCTCGACCTCGGCCGGGCGGCGCAGCGCCTGATGGTGGGCGACCATCGTCGCGCCGAGGCCGTAGCCGAGCATGGCGACCCGCGCGTAGCCCAGCTCGCGGGCGAGGGCGAGGGCGCCGTCGAGGTCGGCGGGGGCGTGGTCGAGCCGGCCGCCGCCGTAGATGACGCCGAAGTTGGCCATGCGCGTGTTGATCGACAGCGTCGGGTACCCGTGGCGCGCCAGCTCCAGCGTCGCGCGCCGCACGACGCCCGAGGTGTAGTTGCCCATCGCGCCGTGGACCGCGACGACCAGCACCTCCGATCGCGCCGTGCGCGTCGGCGGGTGCGCCAGCAGGGCGTCCCAGGAGTGGCCGTCCGCGGACCCGTAGGTCATGTGGGTGACCGGTGCGCGGGCGTCGTCGGCCCCGAAATCGGTCCCCGGACGCCAGCCGGCGCGCACGCTCAGCCGGTCGGGACGGGGCTCCGCGGCGCTCACGGGAGCCGGCCCGTCGCGCGGCGGCGATCACGATCGGGCGCGGACGACCCCGTGGATCTCGGCGGCGGGACCGGTGCGCAGGCCACGCCGCCAGCATACCGGGCACTTCCGCGCGGCCGGCGCCCCGATTAGGGTGCGATCGATGGCCGATCACATCGACCCAGCGGTCCCGCCGAGCGGCGAGGGCTGCGCCGAGTGCCTGGCCGGCGAGGGCGCGGGCTGGTGGCTCCACCTGCGCCGCTGCGCCATGTGCGGTCACGTCGGCTGCTGCGACTCGTCGCCCTCCCGCCATTCGCGGGCCCACTGGGAGGAGAGCGGCCACCCGGTCATGCAGAGCTTCGAGCCCGGCGAGGACTGGTTCTGGTCGTGGCCCGACGACGCCCTCGTCGAGGGCCCGCCGCTCGCGCCCCCCACCTCCCACCCGCCGCAGCAGCCCACGCCCGGCCCGGCGGGGCGCGTTCCCCCGGACTGGATGCGGCTGCTGCACTGAGCGCCCGCGGGCGTCCTACCAGGACGTCGGCTTGGCCGGGATCGTGAGCCATGCGGTGAAGAACGCGTCCAGGTCGCGGCGTGACTCGCGCTCGGACAGCCGGATGAAGTCACCGACGGGCGATCTCGTGCGCGAGCGTGAACCGGTGAGCCCTGGGGCGCGCCCACCACGAAGGCCCCGTCGGTCGTCGGCACCCAGCCCTCGATGGAGCCGCCGGGGTCGATGACCACCTCCGCCGCCCGGCGGCTGGTGCCCGCGGTGGCCGACCGGTCATCATCCCGCCATGCACTACGCGTTCGCGGACTTCGAGCTCGACGTCGACCGCTTCGAGCTGCGCCGGGCGGGAGTCCCGTGCCACCTCGAGCCGAGGGCGTTCGACGTCCTGGCCCACCTGGTGCGCGCCCACGGCAGGGTCGTCACGCGGGAGGAGCTGATGGACGAGGTCTGGGGCAGCCGCTTCGTCAGCGAGTCCGCGCTGACGACCCGGATCAAGGCCGTGCGCCGCGCCCTCGACGACGACGGCCGCGACCAGCGGCTCATCCGGACCGTGCGCGGCCGCGGCTACGCCTTCGCCGCGCCGGTGTCGGTCGCGGGAGCCGACGCGCCCGCCGCCGCGGACGTCGCGCCCTCCCCCGCGCGCCAGGAGATCCGCTTCTGCCGCACCGGCGACGGCACGCGCCTGGCCTACGCGGCCGTCGGCGAGGGCCCGGTCCTGATGAAGGCGGCCAACTGGATGACGCACCTCGATCACGACTGGGAGAGCCCGGTCTGGGCGCACTGGCTGCGCGGCCTCGCCCGGCATCGGCGGCTGGTGCGCTACGACCAGCGCGGCTGCGGGCTCTCGGACTGGGACGTCGACGACTTCAGTCCGGAGGCGTGGCTGTCGGATCTGACGGCGGTCGCCGACGCGGCCCGCCTCGAGCGGTTCCCCCTGCTCGGGCTCTCGCGCGGAGCGTCGACGGCGATCGCGTTCGCCGTCCGACATCCCGAGCGCGTGTCGCACCTCGTCCTCTTCGGCGCCTCGGCGCGCGGCCGCATGCTGCGCGCCCGCACCGACGACGAGCGCCGGTCGGCGGCGGTGATGATCGAGCTCGCACGGCTGGGATGGGGCGCCGACGATCCGGCGTTCCGCCAGGTGTTCGCCATGCAGTTCATCCCCGACGGCACGCAGGAGGACTGGCGCGCCTTCAACGAGCTCCACCGCCGCACCACGTCGGCGGACAACGCCGCCCGCTTCATGGAGGCCTTCGGCCGCGTCGACGTGCGCGACCTCTGCCCGCGGGTGCGCGTGCCCACCCTCATCCTCCACGCGCGGGGCGACCTGCGGGTGCCCTTCGAGGCCGCCCGCGAGCTCGCCGGGCTGATCCCCGACAGCCGGCTGGTGCCCCTGGACAGCCGCAACCACATCCTGCGCGCCGACGAGCCGGCCTGGCCGCGCTTCCTGGAGGAGGTGGACGCCTTCCTCGGGGACGCGCCCGACTGAGCGCCGGCCCTCAGGCGAGCAGGCCGAGGGCCACGATGGCGGCGAGCCCGGCGGGGACGGCGGCCGCCGTCCCGCCGCGACGCGCCACGAGCGCCGCCACCGCGACGACCGCGACGGCGCGCAGGTCGGGGGACCATCCGGCCCCGGGCGGCATCACGGCGCCGGCCACCAGCGCCGCCAGCAGCGCCGGGCGGGCGTTCTCCAGCGCCCGGCGCGTGTGCCCGCCCAGCCGCACGCGCCCGCCGGCGAGCAGGAACGAGGCCCGGATCGCGTAGATCCCGACGCCGGTCAGCGCCAGCATCGCCAGGCCGTTCACGGCCGCCGCGCCTCGCTCAGCGCGGCCGCCGCCGCTCCCGCGGCGGTCGCCGCGAGGACCCCGAGGCCCGCGGGCAGGGCGGCCGCCGCGACCGCCGCGACCGCCGCGACCGCGGCCGAGACGCGGGCCGACCGCCCGGTGAGGGACCTCACCAGCATCGCGGCGAGCAGCGCCCCCAGCACCAGCTCCACCCGCCAGGCGGTCGGCACGACCGGGCCCAGGCACATCCCGGCCGTGATCGCGCCGACCCACGTCAGCCACAGCGCGCCACCGGCCACGAGGTACGCGCGCCGCAGGGCCCGCCCGCGCTCCCCTCGCCGCAGCCAGGCGTCGGTGGGCACGAACATCTGATCCACCAGGACGTAGGGGGCCAGGGCCCGGAACCAGAGCGGCTCGTGGCCGAGCCGGGCCGAGAGCGCCGCGCTGAAGAGCAGCCCGCGCGCCGAGATGGCCAGCGCCGTCGCGCCGGCGGCGAGGGCCCCGGCGCCGCCCGCGTACGCCGACAGGAGGGCGAAGTGGGCCGCGCCCGACACCAGCAGCGGGCCCGCGGCCCAGCCGGCCGCCGGCGCGAGCGGGGTCGCGACCGTCGCCACCCCCAGGGCCCACCCCAGCGGCAGCAGCGACAGGAGCACCGGACCGATCTCGGCGAGGGTGCGCCGCGTCGCCGTCGCCGTCGTCGCGGGGGCGGACGGCCGGGGGGCGCTGAGGGCGGTGAGGGCCATGCGCCCACCCTGAACGGCGCCGCGCCCGCGCGCATGACGGCGAGATGGTGATCGGGTGGCGACCCGGTGGCGTCGGCCTCGGCGCTCGCGAACGTCGTCTACAACGCGGCCCTCACCTGGGCGAACCCCTCGCTGGTCACGCTCGAGAAGCAGATGCAGGTGCTTCTCTTCGGCGAGAACGACCAGGGTGCGTCTCACGCCGGCAAGCGGGTGGCGCAGACCCCGTTCCACAACACCGGGCTCTACAACCCGGGTGGCACCGGCGCCTTCCCCGAGCCGAACCGGGGTGTCGTCGAGCTGACCGGGCGGGCCGGCGGAGACATGGGCACGTTCCGCGCGCCCGCCCTGCGCAACATGGGGTGACTGCGTGTAGCATGCACGACGGCTCGATCGCGACGCTCGAGGAGGTCGTGGCCTTCTACGCCGCGGGCGGGCGCAACATCACCAGCGGCCCCGACGCCGGCGATGGCCGCCTGAACCCGTTCAAGAGCCAGCTGATCGACAACACCGACCTGACCGCGCAGGAGCAGGCCGACCTGGTGGCCTTCCTGCGCACCCTCACCGACAGGAGGTTCCTGACCGCGCCCAAACTCTCGGATCCGTTCGCCCGACGCCGATAGGGGAAGGTCGCCGCCGCCACCGGGCCTCCCCATGGGGGGGCGCCGGCACTCGATGTAGCGTTACGAGGCGGATCCGCAATGTATCACGCTCGTCATCAGCCAGGCCCACGCCTCACGGAAGAAGCGAATATGAGTGGCCAGCCCTCCCCGAAAAGACGACGAGTCGCAGCGCTCCTCGTCGTGTCGTGCGCGCTCGCGGCGCTCGCGACCTCGACTGGCGCCGCGAGCGCATCGCCGGCCTCCGCCGCGCGCGGCTCCTCGGTGCTCGGAACGACCGGCGCCGGTCCGAACGCGGTCGGCGTCGATGCCTTCGGGAACGTGTACACCGCCAATTCGCGAGCGAACAACGTCACCAGGCTCACGCCGGCCGGAGCGTCAACGGTGCTCGGTGCCACCGGCACGAGGCCCATGGGCATCGCGCTCGACTCCGCCGGGAACGTCTACACGTCCAACGCCGGCGCCAACAGCGTCACGAAGATCACCCCCGCGGGAGCGTCGACGGTCCTCGGCACCACCGGCCAGAAGCCGATCGGATCCGGGTCGATCCCACGGGCAACGTCTACACCACGAACTACGTCGACAGCACGGTCACCAGGATCACCCCGGCGGCGTGTCCAGCACGCTCGCCGCCACCGGCACGCACCCCTCGGGATCACGCTCGATCCGGCGGGCAACCTCTACACCGCCAACGAGGGCTCGGACACGGTCACCAGGATCGCCCCCGACGGGACCGCCTCGACCCTCGGCGCGACCGGTCGATGGCCACAGGCGATCGCGATCGACCCGGCCGGGAACGTCTACACCGCCAACTGGAACTCGAGGAACGTCTCGAAGATCAGCCCGGACGGCGCCTCGACGATCCTCGGCAGGACGGGACGGCGTCCCATCGGCATCACGCTCGACCGGGCCGGGAACGTCTACACGACCGACAACGGTGAGAACACCGTCTCCCGGATCACCCAGGGCGGCGCGTCGCGGGTGATCGCCGCGACCGGCAGGCGCCCGGTCGGCATCACCGCCGACGCGGCGGGCATCCTCTACGTGGTCAACGCCCGTCGAGCACCGTGACCCAGGTCTTCCCGAGCCCGCCCGGCAGGCCGAACGTCGTCTCGCTTCGCACGGTCACCGTCGCATCGCCCCGCAATCCGTCCGCGTGGGTCATCCCCTTCTACAACGACGTGTACCAGAGCAGCGATTCGTGCCAGGCGGCACTGCCGGGGGTCATGGCGACGGTGGCGCAGTCGCCCGATCCCGCGGTGCAGACGGCCGCCTCCACCTCCTGCATGGCGGTGGGCAGCGTTCCGTACGGGTTCCGCATCGGCGAGACCGAGACGACGGTGGCGCAGTGGGTCATCTTCCTCAACACCGTCAACCCGCTGGGCCGCAACCGCCACCGCCTGTGGGACGCGGCCCAGAGTTCCCGGGTGTGGCCCAAGTACGGGTCCATCAACCGGCGCATGAAGGCCCCCCCGGGGCAGCGCTACTACGTGGCGTCGCCGGCGTGGGCGAACAAGCCCTACAACTCCGCGGATTTCAGGCGCGGGGCGCGCTTCGCCAACTCGTTGGAGAACGGCAGGCTGCTGTCGAAGAAGACCCGCTTCGTCACCACGGTGTCGGGCGCCCGGCTCAAGCGGACCACGTACACCGTGCGCCTCTCCCCCGAGACCGAGACGGGCATGTACTCCCTCCGCAACCGGAAGGCCACGCGCAACTCGACGTCGGGCTTCATGGTCACGAGCCAGGACGAGTGGATCAAGGCCGCGTACTTCGATCCGCAGGGAGGCGGGAAGTTCTCCTACTGGGACTATCCGACCAATCCGGGCCAGTACGTCAACTGCCCGGTCGACACGTCGGGCTGCGCATCGGGACAGCAGCCGGCCGCGACACAGCTCGACGCCAACGGGGACGTGACCAACGCCGGCACGCAGCCGCTGGCATCGTTCGAGGCCACCCCGGGCGTCGCGCCCGACTGGTGCCCGTCGCCGTTCACGTCCGAGCAGTGCGCGCAGAGCCCCTTCGGCAGCCTGCCCATCCGTATATCGGGAACATGAGCTCGGTGGGACAGGCGCTCACCCGCTCGCCATGGGGCACGCTCGACCAGGGCGGCAACGTGGTGGAGATCACCGACACCATCGCCCCGCCGCCGGCGCTCGGCGACCCCACGATCGTGTGGCGCCGCTGGCACGGTGGCGTGGTGACCGCGACCGCGTACCAGATGTGGCTCTCCGCGGTGGGCGTCACCCCGCAGACGGTCCCGGGCTACGCAGTGAACCCGTGGCGCGGCCTCCGGATCGTCGTCCGGGGGATGTAGGCGCGCACCGGTCCCCGCGGGAGCGGGCGGCGCCGCCGGGCACGGATGGGGGGGGCTCCAGATGAACTCTGGAACCCCCCCATGAGACACCGGTGCAATCAGTGGACCCGGCCGGCACTGCCCCGGCGTCCGAAAGCGTTCCCCCATCAGCTTCTCCGAGCGCAGTCGTCGATGAGTGTCTCGCGAGGGGCGTCATCGTCAACCAACCGCTCCCCCGCCAGGTTCTCCTGAAATCTCGCCCCTTGGCCGAGAACCTCTGCCGCGGGGCCAGGATCGCTAAGTGACACCGGTGATCTCCCTCACGATCCGAAGGGAGGCCGATGGCCCTCAGTACTGCTGTTTAGGCAGCGAGAGCGAGCTTGGGAGAGTTCTCCGCAGCTCCATTGTTTCCCGGTTGTTGACGCGGTCCACCGGGTCCGCGGCTCGCTTACCGATGCGGTACCGCTCCGTCGAAACTGGATCGGGCCCGTGTTGCCGAGTCAGGGTAGCACCGGCGGCGACGGGTGCCGCTATTTGATCGCGAGCACGTCGGACGGCTGGATCTCGGGCGGCGCGGCGAGCAGCCGGTCGGCGTTGGCCATCAGGGCTTCGGCGATCGGCCCCGACAGATGCGCCTGGCGCTCATCGTCGCCGGGGAACGCGTGAACGATCCAGAAGGTCGTCGCGTCCAGTCCGGAGCGCCATCCAGACCGGCGTCCCCGGCTCGGCCTGAGCGAGCCCCAGCGCGTCGCTCAGGAAGCGGGCGACCTCGTCCGCGGTCTGGGCGTGGCGGTGAGCTTGACGACGAGTCCGACCGTGACCATGGGAGTGCCTCCGTGTCGATTGTGAGGCCCATCCTGGCCCACGGCGACGATGTGATCGAGTGGCGTATCCGGCTACTTCGGTACTGTTTGCGTCATGCGCATCGGTCTCGTGGCCATGGAGGGGTGCTTCGGCGTCGGCGTCGTCTCGATGCTGGACCTCCTGCAGACGGCGGAGGCCCTGCGCGAGGAGGTCGAACCCGTCGATCCCGGCCATCGAGGTGGAGGTCGTGGGCGCGCGGGCGCGGGTGGCCACGAGCTCGGGCGTCGTCGTGCCCGCCACCGCCGGATTCGGCGATCTCGCGACGTTGACGTATCGGTCGTCTGCGCGCTCAAGACGTTCACGACCGACGAGACCGTGAGCGCGCTCGAGCGCCCCGACCTCCGCGGCCTGATGCGCGCCGTCACCGACGTGGCGGGCCGCGGGGCGGGCCTGGCCGCGGCCTGCGCAGGCTCGTTCGCGCTCGCCGAGGCGGGGATCCTGGACGGGGGCCGGGCGACCACGAGCTGGTGGCTGGGGCGGGATTTCGCGGCCGCTACCCGCCGTCTCCTGGACCTGACGCGATGGTCGTGACCGATGAGCGGGCGATCGCCGCCGGGGCCGCCTTCGGGCACGTCAACCTGGCCTGACCTGCTTCGGCGCGAGAGTCCCGCCTCGCCGAGCTGGTCAGCCGGCTGCTGGTCGTCGACGAGCGTCCGTCGCAGAGTGCCTACCTCGCGCTCGACCACCTCTCCCACGACGATCCGCTGGTGCGCGAGTTCGAGCGGTACGTCCGGGCCAACCTCGACGCGCCGATGGACATCGGGCGGGCGGCGCGCGCCGTCGGGACCAGCCGGCGCACCTCGAGCGTCGCGTGTGCGCGCGGTCGGCTTCTCCCCCTCGCCCTCGTGCAGCGCCTGCGCGTCGAGCGCGCCGCCCATCTGCTGCGCACGACCGACGAGAGCGTCAAAGCAGATCGCCCCGCGGGTGGGCTTCGCCAACGGCTCGACCCTCCGAGCCCTGCTGCGCCGCTCCCGGACGCCGGGCCGCTAGGGCGCCCGCGCCCTCGCCCCCGCGACGGGACCCCGGCGCGGGCTACGATCACACGATGCGCGCCCTGCTCATGCGGACCTGCCTCGCCGACATGGTGGCGCCCTCGGTGCCGCGGGCGGCGGCGGCGGTGCTGCGGCGGGTGGGCGTCGAGGTCGTGGTCCCGCGGGGCCAGACCTGCTGCGGCCAGCCGGCGTGGAGCTCGGGCCATCCCGACCAGGCCCGCCCGGTGGCGCGCCGCGCGCTGGCGGCGTTCGCCGGCGACGACCCGGTGGTGATCCCCTCGGGCTCCTGCGCGGCGATGGTCCGCCACGGCTACCCCGAGCTGTTCGCGGGCGAGCCCGAGGAGCAGCGGGCGCGCGAGATGGCCGAGCGCACCGTGGAGCTGTCGCAGTTCCTGGCGCGCGAGGGCCTGGTGCCCCGGCCCGAGGGGTCGGGGTCGGTCACGTACCACGACTCCTGCCACATGCTGCGCATCCTGCGCGAGAAGGAGAGCCCGCGGGCGGTGCTGGCGGGCGTCGAGGGCCTGGAGCTGCGCGAGATGGAGCAGACCGAGGTGTGCTGCGGCTTCGGCGGCACGTTCAGCGTCAACTTCCCCGAGGTGTCGGGCAACCTGGGCGAGGAGAAGGCGCGCGCGGCGGCGGCGACCGGCGCCGACGAGCTGGTGGCCTGCGACCTGTCGTGCCTGCTCCACATCGTGGGGCGGGCCCGGCGCACCGGCGTCCCCCTGCGGGTCCGCCACCTGGCCGAGGTGCTGGAGGGATGACCCCGCCCCGCCCGGTGGTGTACCCGGAGATCACCGAGCCGCTGCGCGAGCGCACGCGCGAGGCCCTGGCCGACACCGAGCTGCGCGGCAACCTGCGCACCTCGGGCAGCCACTGGGCCGCCGGGCGCGAGCGCATCGGCGCCGAGCACCCCTTCGCGCAGATGCGCGAGCGGGGCCGCGAGATCCGCCGCTCCAACATCGCCCGGCTGCCCGAGCTGCTCGAGCGGCTGGAGGAGCGCGTGAGCGCCGCGGGCGGCACGGTGACGCGGGTCGCCGACGGCGAGGCCGCCTGCCGCTACATCACCGAGCTGGCCGCGGCGCGCGGCGCGCGGGTGGTGGCCAAGTCGAAGTCGATGGCGACCGAGGAGATCAAGCTCAACGAGGCCCTCGAGGAGGCCGGGCTGCGGGCGGTCGAGACCGACCTGGGCGAGTGGATCCTGCAGCTCGCCGGCCAGCACCCGAGCCACATCATCGCCCCGGCGGTGCACCTCAACGTGGCCCAGATCCGCGAGCTGTTCGAGATCGAGAGCGGCGGGCCGGTGCCCGAGGGGCGCGAGGCGCTGGTGGCGCACGCGCGACGGCGCCTGCGGGAGGTGTTCGCGGCCGCCGACATCGGGGTGTCGGGGGTCAACCTGGCCGTGGCCGCAGACCGGCACCCTGTGCGTGGTGGAGAACGAGGGCAACGCGCGCCTGGTCACGGCGCTGCCGCGCATCCACGTGGCGGTGATGGGGATGGAGCGCGTGGTGCGAGGACTGGGACCAGGCCGCCCACCTGCTCCAGCTGCTGCCGATGGCGGCGATCGGCGACGACGCCGCGACCTACGTCAACCTCATCACCGGGCCGCGCGCGGCGGACGAGGCCGACGGGCCGCAGGAGCTGCACCTGGTGCTCCTGGACGGCGGCCGCGCCGCCCTGCGCGGCACCGACGTGGAGGAGGCCCTCGACTGCATCCGCTGCGGCGCGTGCCTCTACTCCTGCCCGATGTGGCGCAGCGTGGGCGGGCAGGCGTACGGCTCCCCCTACTCCGGCCCGATCGGCGCGGTGATCACGCCGCTCCTGGAGGGCCCGACGGCCGAACGCGCCTCGGAGATGCCGTTCCTGTCGTCGCTGTGCGGCTCGTGCCACGACGCGTGCCCGGTCGGCGTGCCCCTGCACGACCTGCTGGTGCGCGTGCGCGGGCGCGTGGACACGCCGGACCACCGCCGCGACCGGCGCCGGTTCGTCTGGTGGAGCCGCGCGTGGAGCAGCCCGGCGCTGTACGGCCTGACGCGCCTGGGCGCGCGCCTGGGCCTGCGCCTGCTGGGGCGGCGCGGGTGGATCCGCCGCCTGCCCGGCCCCGGCGGCGAGTGGACCGCGCAGCGCGACCTGCCGACCCGCTGGCCGCCCCGATAGCCGACCTGGCGCAGACGCTCGCCGACGCGCTGGTGCGGCGGCGCGCGAGCGCCGAGTCGGTGCCCGGCGACGAGGCCGCGGCGGCGGCGGTGCGTCAGGCGGCCGCGTGGGGCAGCGCCCGCGCCCTGCTGGCCGGCGACCCGCTGCTGGACGCGCTGGGCGTCCCCGAGGCGCTCGCCGCCGCGGGGCACGAGGTGCTGCGCTGGCCGGAGGGGCGCGGCCACGGCTGGCGCGACCTGCTCGGGCTCGACGGGCCCGCCGCCACCTGCGGCGTCACCGTGCCCTCGCTCGCGGTCGCCGAGCGCGGGACCCTGGTGCTCGCCACCGGCCCCGGCCACGGGCGCTCGATCGACGTGGTGAGCATGCACCACCTGGCCGTGCTGCCGGTGTCGCGCGTGCGGATGACGCTGGGAGAGGCCCTCGCCGAGACCTACGCCTCGGGGACGCCGCCGTCGGCCGTCTCGCTGGTGTCCGGGCCGAGCCGCACGTCGGACATCGAGAAGATCTCGACGCTGGGCGCGCACGGGGCGCTGGCGATGCACGTGCTCATGATCGCGGACATGTAGCCGATAACCGTGCGGAAATGGCCGACCCGATCATCCACCTGGAGCACGTGACCAAGAGGTTCGGCGAGAACGTCGCCGTCGACGACGTCTCGTTCGAGGTGATGCCCGGGCGCTGCCTGGGCTGGCTCGGTCCCAACGGCTCCGGTAAGACGACGCTGATCCGCTGCATGCTCGGCCTGGCGCGCGCCTCGTCGGGGTCGATCGCCGTGCGCGGCTACCCGATCCCGGCGCAGGGGCGGCGGGCGCTCGAGCGGGTCGGCGCGATCGTCGAGGAGCCGCGCTTCTACCCCTACCTGTCGGGACGGCGCAACCTCGAGGTGTGGGCCAGCTTCACCGGCGGTGAGGCCCACTCCCGCATCGGCTGGGCCCTCGAGCGCGTCAACCTGTCGGGCCGCGCCGACAGCCCGGTCAAGCAGTACTCGCTGGGCATGCGCCAGCGCCTCGGCGTCGCGCGCAGCCTGCTGACCGACCCGGAGCTGCTGATCCTCGACGAGCCCACCAACGGGCTCGACCCCGCGGGCATCGTGGAGTTCCGGGCGATGATCCGCTCGTTCGTGGAGCAGGACGGACGCACCGTGTTCGTCTCCTCGCACCTGCTCGACGAGGTCCAGAAGCTCGCCGACGACATCGCGATCGTCCAGGCCGGCAAGCTCGTGATGCACGGGCCGGTGGACGAGCTGGTGGCCGGCGGGCGCAGCTCGATCCGTCTGCGCGTCGATGCGCCCGACCGGGTGGAGGGCGTCCTGGCCGCGGCCGGCCTGGTGGCGAGCATCGATCGCGCCGGCGGCGACGGCCGGCTGCACCTCACGCTGGAGCGCATGGACGATGACGTCGCGATGCGCGTCAACCGAACGCTGGTCGAGGCCGGCATCGGCGTGTCGGAGATCACCCACGAGCGCGAGACCCTCGAGGAGCGCTTCCTCGAGGTCACCGCCGGCACCGTCCCCGGCCAGATCAACCCCGTGGAGGTCGCGTGATCCTCGCCACCCTGCGGACGATCCTGGGCCGGCGGGGCTCGTTCTGGGGTGCCCTGGGCACCGCCCTGGGCGCCGTGATCCTCACGATCGTCATCGTCTACGTCGTCCACGTGCGCGACACCGCCGAGTACGCCTCGGCGGGCGGCAGGCCACTGCTCGACGCGGTGACCGCCGTCCTGGTGCTGCTGGGGGTCGTCATCGCGATCGTCCTGGGCGCGCTGGCCGGGTCATATGACGTGGCGCAGGGCACGATGCGCTACCTGCTGCTCGCGGGCCCCTCGCGCTGGTCGATCTACGCGAGCCGCACCGCCGCGGTGCTGGTGGCGAGCTGGCTGGTGCTGCTGCCGGCCCTGCTGGTGGGCCTGGCGGCGGCGCTCGCGCTGCCGACGGCCTCCCAGGACGAGATGACGGCCGCGAACGTCGGCTCGTCGGCGTGGAACGTGCTGCTGCTGTCGGGCACCTACGCCCTCATCAGCATGGGCATCGGGTCGCTGCTGCGCTCCAACGGCGCGGCCATCGCGATCGCCCTGGTCATCAACGTCGGCATCACGCCCGCGATCGGCCTGCTGTTCAACCTGGAACGAGACCCTCGGGGACCTCTCGCTGCCCCAGGTGCTGGGCGAGCTGGGCGGCTCCGACACCAGCCTGCCGCTCGCGGCCGCGCTCGTCGCCTTCGTGGCCTGGATGGCGCTCTTCCTCGGCGCGGGGTGGTGGCGCGTCTCCCGCGACGAGTACTGAGAGGGTCCCCCGGGGCGACGGACCTCTATCGCCTGCGGACCGCCTTCATCGCCCGGTCGGCGTCGCGGCGGGCGTCGCGCTCGGCGATGCTGCGCCGCTTGTCGTAGAGCGTCTTGCCGCGCCCCAGCCCCAGCTCGATCTTGGCCCGCCCCTCCTTGAAGTAGAGCCGCAGGGGCACCAGCGACAGGCCCTTCTCGGAGAGCGCCTGGGCGATCCGCTCGATCTCGCGCCGGTGCAGCAGCAGCTTGCGGGTGCGACGCGGGTCGTGACCGGCGTAGCCGGCGTTCTCGTAGTCGGAGAAGTGGGCGCCCACCAGCCACGCCTCGCCGTTGCGGATCTGGACGTAGGCGTCGCTGATCGTCGCCCCGCTCTCGCGCAGGCCCTTCACCTCGCTGCCCTGGAGCACGATGCCGGCCTCGAAGCGGTCGGTGATCGCGTACTCGTGCAGGGCGCGACGGTTCTGCGCGACGTCCCGGAACCGGTCCGACGCCTTCGCGTTGTTCTTCTTGGCCGCCATCGGTCGGCGATGTTAGCGCGGCCGGGCGCCCGCCCTGCCGCGACGCCCCCGCGCGTGCGCCGGCCCGCTGGTGGCGCCGAGGGCCGACCGCGCCCCCGCCGGCTCCAGCTCGATGCGCCCGCGCAGCGGCTCGATCCGCACCACCCGGGCGCGGATGTCGTCGCCCATCCGGATGCGGCGCCCGGTGGAGGCGCCCACCAGGAACACGCCCAGCGGATCGGCCCGGTAGTGGTCGTCCTCCAGCCGGCGCGAGGGCAGGAAGGCGGTGAAGACCTCGTCGAAGGTCACGAACAGGCCGGCGTCGATGAGGCCGGTCACGCGCCCCTGCACCGGCGCGTCCCAGCCATCGCCGGTCAGGCGGTCGCGCAGCAGGAAGGCCGCGCAGATGTCGTCGGCGCGCCGCTCGACGGCCGCCGCCTCGCGCTCGGTGGCCGAGCAGTGGTCGGCCCGCTCGGCCAGCTCGGTCGGGCCGGGCCCCGGGGGCCCGAGGCCGAGCGAGTCGAGCAGCCCGCGGTGCACGAGCAGGTCGGGGTAGCGCCGGATCGGCGAGGTGAAGTGCAGGTAGGCCGGGCTCGCCAGCCCCGAGTGGCCGACCTCCCCCGCCGCGTAGTGGGCCTGGCGCAGCGAGCGCAGCACCAGCGACCAGAGGGCGTCGCCGCCCGGGCCGCCGGCCGCCAGGTGGCGCGCGACGGCCGCCGCCGCGCCCGCGCCCGCGGCCCGGCGCTCGGGGGCGCCGAGGGGCCCGTCGGGCAGCGGCGGGGTGGCCACGCCGAGCGCCTCGAGCTGCGCGTAGAGCATCTCCAGGCGCGCCTGGGCCGGGTCCTCGTGGTACCGGAACACCGTCGGCGTGCCGCGGGCGATGAGGTGGCGCGCGACGGCCTCGTTGGCGGCGATCATGCACTCCTCCACCAGCGAGTGGGCCGGGGTCTGGCCCTCCAGGTGGATCGCGGCCACGCGGTCGCCCGCGAACGTGACGACCGGCTCCGCCGAGGCCGCCTCCAGGGCCCCCCGGGCCATCCGGCGCTCGCGCAGGACGGCGGCGACGCGCTGGAGGCGGCCGATGTCCTGCTCCAGGCCGACGTCGCCGATGCCCTCGCCGCGGATGACCGCGTCGGCCTCCCCGTAGGTGAGCGCGCGCTCGGAGCGGATCAGCGAGCGCGTGAAGCGGGTCTCGCCCACCGCGCCGTCGGCCGCGACGACCATCTCGACCGTGACCACCGCGCGGTCGACGCCGGCGCGCAGGCTGCACAGGTCCGAGGACAGCCGCGGCGGGAGCATCGGCGTGACCATCCCGGGCACGTACACCGAGTTCCCACGCCGGGCGGCCTCCTTGTCCAGCGCGCCGCCCGCGGCCACGAAGCGCGAGACGTCGGCGATGTGCACCCACAGCCGGGTGGCGCCGCCCTCCTCGGGCGCCACTGCCAGGGCATCGTCGTGGTCCTTCGCGCCGTCGGGGTCGATCGTGACCACCCGCTGGTCGCGCAGGTCGCGACGCCCCGGATCGCCGGCCACGTCGCCCTCGTCGAGCGCCTGCGCCTCGTCGAGCACCGCGCGCCCGAACGGGCGGGCCAGGTCCTCGGCCGCCAGCAGCGCGCGCAGGGCGGCGCGCGGCGAGGTCGACGGCCCGTGCACCGACGTGACGCGCCCGGCGCGCCCGCGCACCGTGACGGTCACCAGGTCGCCCACGTCGGCGCCGCCGCGCGCGCCCTTGGCCAGGGGGATGCGGGGGCCCGGCTCGAACGCCGGCTGGGCGGCCGCGCCCCGGCCGGCCGACACGAGCTCGGCCACCAGCACCACCGCCGGTCCGCCGCGGCTCATGCCCGGGCCGCCGCCAGGTCGAGGCCGCGCTGCAGCGCCTCGTCGGGTGCCGTCGCGGGATCGTCGACCACCTTCACCGACGGCGGCAGCCCGCGCTTGGCCAGGTCGTAGCCCGAGGGCGTCAGGTAGCGCGCGGTGGTCAGCTTGAGGGCGCCGCCGTCGCGCAGCGGGACGGTGCTCTGCACCAGGGCCTTGCCGAAGGTCCTCTGCCCCACCAGGATCCCGCGCTTGGCGTCGCGCAGCGCCCCCGCCACGATCTCGCTGGCGCTGGCGCTGCCCTCGTCCACCAGCACGATCAGCGGCAGGTCGCCGGCGACCGGGGTCGCGTCGGTGCGGTACACCCGGCGCGGCGAATGCAGGCCCTCGGTGACGACGACCTCGGAGTCGTCGGGCAGGAACACCCCGGCGACGCCGACGGCCTCGGTGACCAGGCCGCCCGGGTCGCCGCGCAGGTCGAACACGAGGGCCTTGGCCCCCTTGGCGCGCAGGTCCTCCACCGCGTCGCGCAGCGCCCCGCTGGCGCCGCGGGTGAACGCGGCCAGGCGAACGTAGCCCACCTTCGTGCCGCCCACCGTCTCGATGCGCGAGTCGACCGCGGGCACCTTGATCCGCGAGCGCGTCAGCTCGACCTCGCGGGCGGGCTGGGTGCCGGTGCGCAGGCCCACCTCGACGGTGGTGCCCTCCTCGCCCCGGATGGAGCCGACCACCGCGGAGAGGTCCTTGCCCGCGGTCGGCTTCCCGTCCACCGACACGATCACGTCCCCGGCCCGCGCGCCCGCCCGGGCGGCCGGGCTGTCGGGGAACACCCGCGTCACGACCACCTTGCCGCCGTGGTCGGCCACCTGGAGGCCCACGCCGTAGTAGGCGCCGTCGTTGCGCTCGCGCAGCGCCTCGAGCTCGTCGGCGGAGAGGTAGTCGGTGTAGGGGTCGCCGAGCGCCTCGACCATCGCGTCCACCGAGGTCGACTGCAGCTTCGAGGAGTCGACCTTCACGTAGTAGTCGTCCTCGAGCAGGTCGAGCACCTGGCCCGAGAGGTCCTGCCCGCTGTCGCCCAGCAGCAGCCCGCGCAGCGGATCGCGCAGCTGGGTGAGGCCGGTCGCCTGGGCGTGGCCGCCGACCACGACGCCGGCCACGAAGACCACCAGGACCCCGAGCGTCGCGAGGACGGTGACGATGACCCGGCGGGGGCTCATGGGCGAGGGCGTCGGCGCACGGGTCTGACGAGCGATGATAGCCCCGCCCGGCGCGGGGTCCCGCGAACGCGGTGCGTGCGGGGTCAGACCTTGAGGAAGCGGCGCAGCGTGATGCCGCTGCCGAGCGCGCCGACCAGGGCGCCGGAGGCGATCAGGATCAGGCCGAGCAGCGGGAAGCCGATCGTCGTCGCCTGGTCGCGGGTGAGGGCGCCGTCGGCGTCCTGGATCCAGGTGTCGACCACCCCGATCTTCACCGCCCACAGCAGGGCGACCGAGAGCACCGCGCCCACCAGCCCGCAGATGACGCCCTCGATGACGAACGGCCAGCGGATGAACCAGTTCGTGGCCCCCACCAGCTTCATCACCTCCACCTCGCGGCGACGGGCGAAGATGGAGAGCCGGATCGTGTTGCCGATCAGGAGGATCGAGGCGACCATCAGGATGGAGATCAGCGCGAGGCCCGCCCACTGGATGAACTTGGCCACCGACAGCAGCTTGTCGGCGGTCTCCTTGCCGTAGGAGACGCCCAGCTCGTCGTCGATCGCCGGGCTGTCGCTGATCTGGTCGATGATCTGCTGGGCCTGGGCCGGATCGGCCGGCTTGACGTTGAACTTGGCCGGCAGCGGGTTGCTGGGCAGCTCCTCGAGGATCGACGGGTCCTTGAGGCGCTCGCGCAGGTCGGCCAGCGCGTCGTCCTTTGAGACGTAGCTGAACGCGGTGATCTGGCCCGACTCCTTGAGCGCCATCAGCTGGCTCTGGAGGCCGTTGACCTGCGACACCGAGGCCTGGTCCGAGATGAAGACGTCGATGTCGACCTTCGCCTTCTGCGAGTCCACGGTTGACTGGACGTACAGGAACGAGGGGATGAACGCGCCCAGGATGAAGACCGCGATCAGCACCGTGACCGTGGCGGCCACCGAGACGGCGGCGTTGGCCCGGATCGAGCGCAGCGCCTCGGCGACGAAGAAGCGCGGGCTCACGAGTCCGCCCGGGCGTAGCTGGCCTGGCGCTGGTCGCGGACGACCTTGCCCGCCTGGAGCGCGATCACGCGCATCTGCATCTTGTTGACCATCTCGCGGTCGTGCGTGGCCATGATCACGGTCGTGCCGGTGCGGTTGATCCGGTACAGGAGCTGCATGATCCCGATCGACGTCTCGGGGTCGAGGTTCCCGGTCGGCTCGTCGGCGATCAGCAGGCGCGGGTGGTTGACGAACGAGCGCGCGATCGAGACGCGCTGCTGCTCGCCGCCCGACAGCTCGTTGGGGTAGCGGTCGCGCCTTCTCGGAGAGGCCCACCAGGGCCAGGATCTCCGGCACCTTGCGCCGGATGCTGCGCGGGTTCTCGCCGATCACCTGGAGCGCGTAGGCGACGTTCTCGTACACCGTCCGGCCGGCGAGCAGCTTGAAGTCCTGGAAGACGCAGCCGATCGAGCGCCGCAGGTAGGGCACCTTGGAGCGGCGCAGCCGCTGCAGGTTGCGGCCGCCGACGGTGATCGAGCCGGCCGTGGGCTCGAACTCCTTGATCAGGAGCCGGATGAACGTCGACTTGCCCGAGCCCGAGGGGCCCACCAGGAAGACGAACTCGCCGCTCTCGATGGAGAGGCTGACGTCGTCCAGGCCCACCGCGTCGGTGGTGTAGGCCTTGGTGACCGAGTCGAAGATGACCATCGGGCCGTCGCCGGGACGCAGCACCGAGCGCCGGTCGGCGCGCGTGATGGAATCGGCGTTGCGATCGCGCCGGCGCAGCCGCTCGCGGTCGCGCCGCGGCGCGTCGGAGTCGGACGGGGGTGTCGGGGGGGCGTCGGTGCTCATGAGGAAGTCCCGCGCGCGGTCGAGGGGACGTGCATTTCGGTGAGAGCCGCCGTCATGACGTCCTGCGGCGGAAGCGACCGTCCCATGGAGCCGAGGAGGCTAGCCGTTCCCGCCCGGGGAAGTCAATCCGCGAAAGTCGCCGGAAACCACGGCCATCGACGCGCGCAGGTACGTTCGACAAGGGGTGGGTCAATCCTCCTCGGCGGGGTCGGAGACCGGCTGGTCCGGGATGGCTCCGCCGCGGGCGCGGCGCTCCAGCTCGGCGCGGATGAAGCCGTCGAGGTCGCCGTCGAGCACCCCCTGGGCGTTGCCGGTCTCGTGGCCGGTACGAAGGTCCTTGACCATCGTGTACGGGTGCACCACGTACGAGCGGATCTGGCTGCCGAACCCGATGCTCTGGCTCTCGCCCCGGCTCTTGGCGGCCTCGGCCTCGCGCCGCTCGAGCTCGGCCTGCACCAGGCGCGCGCGCAGCAGGCTCATCGCCGTCGCCCGGTTCTGGGTCTGGGAGCGCTCGTTCTGGCACTGGACGACGATCTTGGTGGGCAGGTGGGTGATGCGGACCGCCGAGTCGGTCTTGTTGACGTGCTGGCCGCCCGCGCCGCTCGCCCGGTAGGTGTCGACCTTGAGGTCCTTGTCGAGGATCTCGATGTCCACGGCGTCGCTGACGAGCGGGCGCGACGTCCACCGCCGCGAAGGAGGTCTGGCGGCGGTTGGCCGAGTCGAAGGGCGACAGCCGCACCAGGCGGTGCACGCCGCGCTCCGCCGACAGCAGGCCGTAGGCGTTGGTGCCGTGCACCGTGAACGTGACCGACTTGATCCCGGCCTCGGTGCCCTCCTGGACCTCCTTGAGGTCGGTCTTCAGCCCGCGCCGCTCGGCCCAGCGCAGGTACATGCGCAGCAGCATCTCGGCCCAGTCCTGGGCGTCGGTGCCGCCCTCGCCCGCGTTGATCGTCACCACGGCGTCGCCGGCGTCGTGCTCGCCCGAGAACAGGCGCGCCTCCTCCAGGTCGGCGAGCACCGCGCCGGCGCGCTCCAGGCCCTCGGCCAGCTCGGCGACCATCTCCGGGTCGCGCTCGCCCTCGCCCTCCTCGCGCAGCAGCTCGGCCATCTCCGACAGCGAGGCGATCTCCTCCGCCAGGTC
Organism: uncultured Thermoleophilia bacterium; assembly: GCA_963806585.1. Classification (GTDB taxonomy): domain Bacteria; phylum Actinomycetota; class Thermoleophilia; order Miltoncostaeales; family Miltoncostaeaceae; genus Miltoncostaea. Next base: position 26,051 of record CAWDYN010000009.1, read on the forward strand.
GCGGTACTGGCTCAGGCGACCGCTGGCGGCCGCGTGCTGGGAGGACACCCGGGTCGCGGTCGCCTGGTCGTCCCAGAAGTCGGGCGCCCCATCTGCGCCTCGAGGTCGGCGACGGCACGCTCGAGGGCGGGCGGATCGAGGTACTCGCCGAGCTCCCCGATCCGCTCCTGCAGGAGGGCGGCGCGGGGTACAGGTCGTCGAGCGAGCGGGTCGAGTCGGTGGTCATGGGGCCGGGCGCGAGGCCGGGCGCGCGTGCGCGCCGGCGCTCCTAGGCGCCGTGACACCTCTTGTACTTCTTGCCCGACCCGCAGGGGCAGGGGTCGTTGCGGCCGACCTTCTCGTCGTCGCTGAGCACCCGCTGCTCCACCACCGCCACCGAGCCGCGGTCCTGGGCCATCTCGGCCTCGGCGTCGACGACGTCCTCCTCCGGCGCCGCGCCGTCGAAGCCCTGCACCGGCTCGCTCTGGTACGAGTAGTCGACCTCGCTGACCCGCTGCTCCTCCACCTCCGGCGGCTTCTCCACCTGGATGTGGAACATGTAGCGCACGAACTCGCCCTTCAGGATCGCCATCATCTCGTCGAACATGGTGTGGCCCTCGAGGCGGTACTCCGAGAGCGGGTCCTTCTGGCCGAGGGCGCGCAGGTGGATGCCCTCGCGCAGGTAGTCCATGTTGTAGAGGTGCTCGCGCCAGTGCTGGTCGATGAGCTGGAGCAGCACCCAGCGCTCGAGGTCGCGCATGAGCGCCTCGCCGAGCTCGGTCTCGCGACGGTCGTAGGCGTCCATCATGTCGTCCTCGATCTTGTCGAGGAGCTCGTCCCGGGTGAGCGGGTCGGACGCGTGCTCGAGGTCGGCGCGGATGTCGTCCACGGTGAAGCCCATCGGGTAGTAGCCGTTGAGCGCCCCGAACAGCGACTCCAGGTCCCAATCGACCGGCAGCGCGTCGCCGTCCTCGTACTGGCCGATCGTGTCGACCAGGGTCTCGGCGACCCAGTCGCGGGCCTGCTCGCCCAGGTCCTCGCCCTCGAGCACCCGGCGGCGCTCGGAGTAGATGACCTCGCGCTGCTTGTTGAGCACGTCGTCGTAGTCGAGGACGCGCTTGCGGATGTTGAAGTTCTGCTCCTCGACCTTCTTCTGGGCGCCCTCCACCGTCTTGGAGAGCATCTTGGCCTCGATGGGCAGGTCGTCCCCCGGCCCGAGGCGGTCGAGGATCTTGTAGATGCGGTCGCCGGAGAAGATCCGGATCAGGTCGTCCTCGGCGGAGAGGAAGAAGCGGGAGCGGCCGGGGTCGCCCTGGCGGCCGGAGCGGCCGCGCAGCTGGTTGTCGATGCGGCGGCTCTCGTGGCGCTCGGTGCCGACGATGTAGAGCCCGCCCAGCTCCTCGACGCCCTCGCCCAGCTTGATGTCGACCCCGCGGCCGGCCATGTTGGTCGCGATCGTGACCGCGCCCCGCTGCCCGGCGCCCAGGATGATCTCGGCCTCGCGGGCGTGGTTCTTGGCGTTGAGCACGTTGTGCTCGATCCCCCGGCGCGTGAGCATCCCCGCCAGCTGCTCGGAGATCTCCACCGAGATCGTGCCCACCAGCACCGGCTGGCCGTTCTCGTTGGCCTCGGCGATGTCCTCGACCACGGCCCGGTACTTGGCCTCCTTGGTCTTGAAGATGAAGTCGTTCTCGTCCTTGCGCACCATCGGCCGGTGCGTGGGGATCGAGGTGACGTCGGTGTTGTAGATCTTCGCGAACTCGTTGGCCTCGGTGGCCGCCGTGCCCGTCATCCCCGAGAGCTTCTCGTACATGCGGAAGTAGTTCTGGAGGGTGATCGTGGCGAGGGTCTGGTTCTCCTCGCGGATCTTGAGACCCTCCTTGGCCTCGAGGGCCTGGTGGAGGCCCTCCGAGTAGCGCCGCCCCTCGAGCACGCGGCCGGTGAACTCGTCCACGATCAGCAGCTCGCCGTCGCGGACGATGTACTCCTTGTCCTTGCGGTAGAGCGAGTGGGCCTTGAGCGCCTGGATCAGGTGGTTGACCAGGTTGCCGTGGACGTCGAGGTACAGGTTCTCGATGCCGAGCGCCTTCTCGACCTTGTCCACCCCGCTCTCGGTGGGAGAGACCGCGCGGTGCTTCTCGTCAACCTCGAAGTCGTCGCCGGTCTTGAGCGTGGGCACGATGCGGGCGAAGCGGTAGTAGGTGTCGGTCGCCGCCTCGGGGACGCCCGAGATGATGAGCGGCGTCCGGGCCTCGTCGATGAGGATCGAGTCGACCTCGTCCACGATGCAGAAGTAGTGCTCGCGCTGCACACAGTCGTCCAGGCGCACCGCCATGTTGTCGCGCAGGTAGTCGAAGCCGAACTCGGCGTTGGTGCCGTAGGTGGCGTCGGCCGCGTAGGAGTCGCGCCGCTGGGCCTCGGGCATCATCGAGCCGATGACGCCGACGCTGATGCCCAGAGCCGTGTAGAGCGGCTCCATCCAGGCGGCGTCGCGGGAGGCGAGGTAGTCGTTCACGGTGACCACGTGGACCCCGCGGCCCGTGAGCGCGTTGAGGTACACGGCCGGCACGGCGGCGAAGGTCTTGCCCTCGCCGGTCTTCATCTCGGCGATCTTCCCGGCGTTGAGCGTCATGGCGCCGATCAGCTGCACGTCGAACAGCCGCATGCCCAGCACGCGGCGGCCGGTCTCGCGCACCACGGCGAACGCCTCGTCGAGGATGTCGTCCACGGTGGCGCCGTCGCTCAGGCGCGCCCGGTACTCGTCGCTCTTGGCGCGCAGCTCGGCGTCGCTGAGCTTCTCCATCTCGGGCTCGAGCGCGCCGATCTTGGCGACCCGCCCCTGCATGCCCTTCATCGCGCGGCCCTCGCCGACGCGCAGGACCTTGTTCAGGAGATCAGTGCTCATGAGGACACCGGGGGGATCGTGGGCACAACCTGTTCATCGTAGCGCAGGCCTCTCAGCCCTCATCGGCGCCCCGGGGCCGGTCATGAGGCCCTCACACCTCGGGCGCGATGAGGCCGAAGTCCCCGTCGCGGCGGCGGTAGACCACGTTGACCCGGCCGTCGCCCTCGTTGAGGAAGACGTAGAAGTCGTGGTGGACCAGGTCCATGTAGAGGGCGGCGTCCTCGGCCGACATGGGCTTGAGCTCGAAGGTCTTGCTCTTGACCAGGCGCGGGGTGGGCTCGACCTCCTCCGGAGGCGGTGCCGGCCGGGCCGACAGCGCGGCCGGGACCGGCTCGGCCGTGGGCGGGCCGACCAGCTCGGGGATCTCGTCCAGGGGCGGGCCGTGGTGGTCCTTGCGGCGGTCGCGGTAGCGGCGTGCCTGGCGCTCGAGCTTGCGCGCCGCCTGATCGATGGCCACGTACATGTCGTCGGCGCTCTCGCGCACGCGCAGCACCGGGCCCTTGGTGCGGACCGTGACCTCCGCGATCTGGTCGCGCTCGATCTTCTTGTTGCGCTCGACCGAGAGCTCCAGCTCGACGCTGGTGGCGTCGTCCCAGGGCGGAAGGATGCGCGTGAGCTTCTCGAACTTCTGCTCCGCGTGGTTGAAGAGGGCGTCGGTGACGGACATTCCCTTGCCCTTGACCTGGAGCTGCACGGTGGCCCCCTATGTCGCTTCTCGGTCCCAGGATGCTAGCGCGGGAGGTCGACGTCGCCCATGCCCGGCGGCTCATCCCGACGGCCCCGGGACACGTGCGAAGCAGGCCGCGCCGACGGTGCGCGCGCCCCCTCGCCGGAGGGCCCGCGCGCACCCCGCGAGGGTGGCCCCGGTGGTGTGCACGTCGTCGACGAGCCACGCACACGGGGGCGCCGGGCGGCCCGCCCGGGGGGCGAACGCGGCGGCCGCCTGGCGCACGCGCGCGGACGCGCTCGCGCCGCGCTGGTCGGGCCCCTCGCGCACGCGCTCCAGGGCCTCGGACACCGGGCGGCCCCACAGGCGGCCCAGGGCGGAGGCGATCAGCAGGCTCTGGTTGAAGCCCCGCTCCCGCATCCGCCGCGGCCCGAGCGGAACGGGTACCAGGGCCGCCCCGAGCGGGGGCGGCGGCACGGCGGCGGCGATCGCCCGCGCCAGCACGTCGGCCACGGACCGCCGCCGGCCGTCCTTGAGCGCCTCCACCAGCGCGGGCGCCGGGCCCGCGTACACCACCGCCTGCCGCGCGCCGGCGAGCGGCCCGCGGCACGCCGGGCAGCGGGCGACGGGCGTCGGCACCGGCGCCCCGCACCCGCCGCACCAGGGCGGCGGCAGCGGCTCGAGCGCGGCCAGGCACGCGTCGCACGCGGGCCGGCCGGGAAGGCCGCAGGCCGCGCACGCGGGCGGCAGCAGGAGGTCGAGCAGGACACCGATCGGCACCGCCCCACCCTCGCCGGACGTGTCGCACGGATCGCCCCCGGTCGGTGCCCGGGTCGTGACGGGGGCGGGCCGAGCTTCGGGTGGCTTCCGAGCTCTGAGCGTTTCCGTGCTCCGGGGCCTCGAGCTTCGGCGTTTTCCGAGCTCTGAGCGTTTCCGAGCCCGGGCCCCGAGCTCTGAAGTTTCCGAGGAGTGCGGAGAAGGGGAAGCGCCAGGCGTGGAGTCGGCCTCTTGCGGGCCGACTCGACGCGCAAATGCGCCCTTGGTCGGGCGCATTTGCATCGCGCAGCGGCCCTTCGGGCCGGACATGTGCGCGGGCAGGTCAAACCCCACCGGGTCGCGCACGAAGCTCGGGCGCTGCACGCCCTCGGCGATACCCGGCAGGGCGGGCCCGGCTCCGATGTCGCCGAAGGCGACGAGACGGCCGGGCTCCGCCCGGCCGTACACGCTCGCCGCCGCAGGCGGCCAGCGAATGCATCCCCGGCCAGGGTGGATTTGCCGCGAGCCGGCGGGCCGCAGGCCCGGCCTCGCACGCGTGTCGCGGCTGTAGACGATCAGGCCCTCAGAGGAGATTTCCGAGCTCTGAACGCCCCGAAGCACGGACGCTGCGCGCCCTCGGCGCCACCGGCAGGGCGGGCCCGGCTCCGATGTCGACGGGCGACGAGACGGCCGGGCTCCGCCCGGCCGAGCTCGCCGCCGCAGGCGGCCAGCGAATGCAAATCCACCCGGCCATGGATTTGCCGCAGGCCGGGCCGCAAGAGCCCGCCTCAGCGTGAGGAGCCCTGCACAGACGAGAAGGCCCTCAGAGGAGATGTCAGACTCTGAGCGCCCGACTCTGACCCGAACTCCGAACGCTCCAGTCGAGCAGCCGGCTGCCGAACCCGAGCGCTCGGTGATGATCGCAACGCGACTCGTCGGCGGCCGGTGCACCCCGTTCGGTGATGATCGCCGCGACCCGGGCCGGGTGGCGAACCCGGGTTGGCGACGGCGTGGCCGGGGAGCCGAACAGCGCCAGGCCGCGCACCTCGTCCGCCGAGCGCTCCTCGATGGGGATGTCGGCGCCGGTCGGGGTGGCGGCGTCGATCGTGCTCGTGGGTGCCGCCACCAGCACGTCGATGCCGTGCTCGCGGGCGAGGACGGCCAGGCCGTACGTGCCGATCTTGTTGGCCACGTCGCCGTTGGCCGCGATCCGGTCCGCCCCGACGACGACGTGCGAGACGGCGCCGGCGGCCATCATGGTCGCCGCCATCGAGTCGGTGATCAGCGTGTGCGGGATGCCGTCGCGCGCGAGCTCCCACGCGGTGAGGCGCGAGCCCTGCAGCAGCGGCCGGGTCTCGGGCACCGAGCACGCGCACGGACGGGTCGGCGGCGTGGGCCGCGCGGACCACGCCCAGAGCGGTGCCGTAGCCGCCCGTCGCCAGGGCCCCGGCGTTGCAGATGGTCATGATGCGCGCGCCGCGCCCCACGAGTGCGCGCGCGTGGGCCCCGATCATCCGGCAGCGCTCGACCTCGTCGTCGTGCAGGCGGCGGGCGGCCTCGGCCAGGGCCGCCGCGAGCTCGGCCGGCGGGCCCGGGTGCGCGTCGGCGAGGCGGATCTGGGCGTCGACCGCCCAGGCCAGGTTGACCGCCGTCGGCCGCGCGGCGCGCAGGGCGGCGGCGGCGCGCGCGATCTCGGCGCGCGCGGCGGACGGCTCGGCGCCGGCGACCGACGCCGCGGCGAGCGCCACCCCCATCGCCCCCGCGATCCCGAGGGCGGGCGCGCCCCGGATGGCCAGGCGGCGGATCGCCTCCACCAGCTCGGGCCAGGTGGCGCACACGAGGTCCGCCTCCTCGGCCGGCAGCCGGGTCTGGTCGAGCATCACGACGCCCGCGTCGGTCAGGCGGATGACCTCGAGCGGCGCGAGCCCCCGGGGGGCGGCCGCGCCGGTCACGACGAGGGGGCCGGCGCCCTCCCGTAACCGGTCTCCGCCAGGCGCCCCTTGAGGCGCTCGATCATCTCGACCGGGCCGGGGTCGACGTCGTTGAGCAGGGCGAGGTAGAGCGACACGTAGTCGCCCAGCAGCACCAGGTCGAGCGCGCGCGCGAGCGCTCCGGTGCCGTCGGCGGTGATCGAGGCGACCTTGGCGACGTGGGGCTCCACCAGCTCGCGCGTGAGGTCGAAGCGCCTCTGCACCTGGCGGTGCTGGCGCGGGTCGCGCAGCATCAGGAGCGCCGCCTTCTGGCCGAGCTCCGGGGCAGGCCGGCGAAGCCGCAGATCTCGTTGTGGTCCAGCTCGGGGAGCGCCGAGGCGTAGGCGGGCACCTTGGCGTTCTCGTTGAACTGGCCCTTCCAGCGCACGGCGACCGGCGCGGTGAGCTCCGCCCCCCACACCAGCGGCACGGTGCCCTGCAGGCTGCGGGCGAGCTGCTTGGCGGGGTTCCCGGCCTCCGGGCACGTCCGGGCCGAGGGTGGCGACCGCGGTCGCGATGGTCTCGCGGGCCTCGTCGAGGTCGTCGATGTATCGGGGGCAGCACCTCCAGCCGCCGAAGAGCACGACCAGGGGGATCGAGCATGCGCAGCAGGGCGGCGCGCGGCTGGAAGCCCGGCGCCACCGGGACCACCGGCACGCCCTCCTCGGCGGGTAGTGGGACCCGAGCTTCCCGCCGCTGGTGATGGCGACGCAGAGCGCGTTGCGGTCGAGCGCCTGCGAGGCGCAGGTGAGCGTCTCCTCGGTGCCCCCGGAGTAGGAGGAGAGGATGACCAGCGTGCTCTCGCCGATCCAGCCGGGCAGGAAGTAGTCGCGCACCACGCGACATCGGGCGCGCGGATGCGCTCGCGGTATGCGCCCAGCACGAGGTCGGCGGCGATCGCCGAGCCGCCCATGCCGCACATCGCGACGTCGTCGGATCTCGCCGGGCGGGTAGATCAGCTCGACGCCCTCGGCGGCCGCGCGGGCCTCGTCGAAGGCGGCCGACCGACGTCGCCCACCCGCGGATCAGGCCGAGGCTGTCGCCGGCCAGCGCGTCCGGTCCGTCGAGTTGGCTCACGCGGGCAGGCTACCTCAGCGCCGCGATCGGCGCCGACCGCGCCGCCGGTGGGGACGGGGGCGGAGCCGTCGACCAGCGCGTGCGCCGCGATGGTCGCGCCGTCGCCCACGATGCATGCCGGGCACAGGCGGGCGCCGGCGCCACCGCACCCGCTCGCCCACGATCGCGCCGTCGATCTCGGCGCCCTCGCCCACCTCGGCGCCGGCGCCGACGACGCTGGCGCGCACGGTGCGCGCCGGCGGCCACACCGGGCGCCGGCGCCGACGGCGGAGAGCTCGCCGACGCTCGCGGCCGGGATCGATCGCGGCGCCCGGGCCCGGCGTAGCCGCGCCGGTCGGGGTGGTCGGTGTGCAGGGCGCCCCGCGAGCACGTCGTGGTTGGCCGACAGGTACGAGGCGGGCGTCCCGATGTCGCGCCAGTAGGCGTCGCTCGGGATGACCGTGCAGCGTGCCCTCGGCGGCGAGCACCGGGAACACCTCGCGCTCGATGGAGCAGGCGCGCCCGCGCCGGGATGCGCGCCAGGGCGTCCGCGGTCAGCAGATAGGTGCCCGCGTTGATGCGGAACGGCTCGCCGGGGCGCAGCTCGTCCGGACGGGGCTTCTCGACGAAGGCCTCGACCGAGTCGTCGGGCCGCAGGCGCACGAGCCCGAAGGCGCTCGGATCGTCGACCGGGGTGAGCACGACCGTGCCCGCCCCGCCGGTGCGGGCGTGCGCCGCGATCACGGCGCCGAGGTCGAGGTCGGTGAGGATGTCGCCGTTGAGCACCAGGAAGGGGCTCCCGTCGAGGAGCGGCTCCGCGTTCTTCACCGCGCCGGCCGTGCCGAGGGGCTCCGGGTCGACGACGTACCGGACCCTGATGCCGAGGGCCGATCCGTCGCCGAAGTGGGCCTCGAGGGCGTCCGGCCGGTAGCCGCAGGAGAAGATCACGTCCTCGATCCCGTGGCGGCGCAGCAGGTCGATCTGGTGCTCCACGAAGGGCCGGTCCACCAGGGGCATCATCGGCTTGGGACGCGTGTCGGTGAGCGGACGCAGGCGCGTGCCCGTACCCCCCACGAGCAGGACGACCTGGGTCAGGACGCGACTCCCACGTGCGCGGGGATGCGGCCGATGCCCTCGAACACGTAGCCGTGCGCGGTCATCGCGGTCGGGTCCAGGGCGTTGCGCCCGTCGATCACCACGGGCGAGCGCATGGTCGGCAGCACGGCGGCCCAGTCGATGCCCACGATCGAGGCCCACTCGGTCACGAGCACGGCGGCGTCGGCGTCGGCCATCGCCTCCTCGGCGCTCGCGGCCATCGTGACCCCGTTGAGGCGGTCCGACGAGATGTCGACGATCGGATCGTAGGCGCGCACCTCGGCCCCCTCGGCGAGCAGCCGCGCGGCCAGGACGAGGCTGGAGGCCTCGCGCATGTCGTCGGTCTCGGGCTTGAACGCGAGCCCCAGCAGGGCCACGGTCTTGCCCTCGAGCGCTCCGAGGTGCTTCTTGAGCTTGCCGATGACGCGCCGCTTCTGCAGCTCGTTGACCTCGATCACCGAGGTGAGCAGCTGGAAGTGGTAGCCGGAGTTGCCGGCGAGCTGCTTGAGGGCCGAGACGTCCTTGGGGAAGCAGCTGCCGCCGAAGCCGATGCCCGCGCGCAGGAACGAGCCGCCGATGCGCGAGTCGAGGCCCATGCCGTCGGCGACGACCTTGACGTCCGCGCCGACCTCCTCGCAGACGTTCGCGATCTCGTTGATGAAGCTGATCTTGGTGGCGAGGAAGGCGTTCGAGGCGTACTTGACCATCTCGGCCGAGCGGGACGGTCGTGCGCACGATGGGCGCGCCGAGCGGGCGCGTAGAGCTCGGCCACCCGGTCCCCGTGAACGCCGCTCGAAGCTGCCGATGACGACGCGGTCCGGCTGGAGGAAGTCCGCGATCGCGGCGCCCTCCTTGAGGAACTCGGGGTTGGAGCAGTAGCCCACCCCGCCCAGGCCGCGGGCGTCGAGCTCGGCGCGCACGCGCTCGCCGGTGCCGACCGGCACGGTGCTCTTCATGACCAGGACGTGGTTGGCGTCGGTGCCGACCTGCTCCAGCTCCTCCACCACCCCCATACCCGCGAGAGGTCGGCGTCGCCCGAGTAGGTGGGCGGCGTGTCGACGGCGATGAACACGATGTCGGACATGTCCAGCATCCGCTGCAGCGACAGCGTGTAGGTGAGGCGGTCGCGGTGCTCGGCCATCAGCTCGATCCAGGCCGGGCTCGTAGATCGGCACCTGCCCGTCGTTGAGGGCGGCGACCTTGCCGGCGTCGATGTCGCGCAGGGTGACCTGATAGCCCATGGAGGCCAGGCAGACGCCGGTCACCAGGCCGACGTAGCCGGCGCCGATGACGCCGATGCGATCGCGCGCGGGCGGGCTGCCGTTGTCGCTCGCGGCCGCGCTCACGGGGTCAACCCGTCGGTCTCCACCGAGATCGGCGTGTCGGTCATGCCCTTCGCGAGCTTCGCGCGGTTCAGTGGCCGCATCGCCTTCGCTATCTCCTCGATCGTCTTGGCGCTGAGGTCGTTCTTCAGCGTGTTCGACACCCAATACCAGACCCCATCCCGCTGGAATGCGAGCCGCTGGAGGTTGCGGCCGTCATAGTACGTCAGGTACTTGCGCCCCCCCGACGTGTACGACCCCGTCTCCCCCCACGATCGGGGGTTTCTTCATGTTCGTCATGGTGATCGACCAGTAGCGGGCGACGCCGCCGGGGTTGACGTTGAAGACGACCTTCACCATCCGGGGGCTGCCGCTGCCGCCGCTCTGGACGACCTTGTCGGCCCGTACGATCTTTACGGCCGAACCACGGGCAACCTTGAGCGGAGCCATCACCGGGAAGCCCGCCGATGGTTGGATCTCGCGCATCGCGGGGACCACGCCCGCCGTCGAGACCGTGTCGGCCGCCGGGCGGGTCTCGGCCTTGGGCGGTGTCGCGAGCGTGCCGGTGAAGTTCGCGCCGGCCATCACGACGACCTCGTTGCCGTTCGCGTTGCCCTCGCTGAGGGCGCCGATGCTGGTGGTGGGCCCGAGCAGCGCGGCGATCTTGCGGGCGGGGGCGCGGAAGCCGGGCGCGTAGAAGACCGCGCTGGAGGCGTAGTCGAAGGTGGGCGCGTTGCCCCCGACCGAGGCGCGGTAGCGCTTCTCGCTCAGGGCCTGCGCCACGTCCTCGGCGGCCAGGGCGTGGCCGCTGCCGTTGTAGACGGTCACGTCAACCGCCGACGGGTCGATCGGCTTGGCGGCCGCCGACTGCTCGAACTCCGGGTCCTTCCACTCGGCGACCTTGGTGGCGATCTCGCCCTCGTCGGCCAGCTCGACCGACGCGCCGTTGATCATGTCCGAGTGCCCCTGCACCGACACGCGCGCGATGCGGTCCTTCGGCACGGTCAGGGCCAGCTCGAGCAGCGACAGGAAGCGCGGCACGTTGGTGATGCTGGTCTCGATGTTGCCGCCGTAGATCTTGCGGAAGCTGGTGATGTTGGTGAGGTTGCCGAGCTGCTTGGTCTGGCGCTTGAGCTCGGAGAGGAACTGCTGCTGGCGCGCGATGCGGTCGTAGTCGGAGTCGGTGTGGCGGTAGCGCACGTACGACAGGGCGTCGGCGCCGTCGAGCTTCTGGTAGCCGGCCTGCAGGTCGATGTCGGCGTAGTTGGTGGCCGCCGTCCCGATGTTCTTGTTGTAGTAGCGGCGGTCGATGTCGAGGTACACGCCCCCGACCGCGTCGACCAGCTTCGCGAAGCCGGTGAAGTCGACGATCACGTAGTCGTTGACGTCCTCGCCGGTCAGAGAGCTGACGGTCTCGATGGTCTTGGCCGGCCCGGCCGAGTACGCCGCGTTGATCTTGTTCATCCCCAGGCCCGGGATCGGGACGTAGAGGTCGCGCGGGAACGACAGCATCGAGATGAAGTCGTGCTTGGGGTCCATGCGCACCAGGATCAGCGAATCGCTGCGGCCAGGATCGCCCTCGGCGGGGCGGGTGTCGGACCCGATCAGGAGGATGTTGGCCGGCTTGCCCGGCAGCACCGGGCGCGTGGCGGCCCGGGCCGCCTTGGCCTCGGGGGTGTTCGGCGCGGAGGCCTCGAGCGCGTCGTCGAGGTAGATGTAGCCGCCCAGGAGCACCGAGACCACCAGGCCCACCAGGATCCACAGCGAGAACGCGAACGCGGCCACCCACGTGCGCCGGCGCGGCAGGACCCTCCAGTAGCGGGCCCCGCGGTGCGGGGGTTCGGAGGGCGCGCTCACGCCGAGGCGGCCCCGGTCGCCGGCGCGGCGGGCGCCGCCACGAGGCGGGCGAAGTCGGTCAGGGCACGGCGGTACGGGGGCAGGCTCTCGATCTCGACGTGCTCGTCCGGGCCGTGGTGGCCCGCCCCGCGGGGGCCGAACTCGACGGAGGGCACGCCCGCGTCGAGGAAGGCGACGGCGTCCGACGCCCCGTCGCGCCCCACCGACGCGGTGGACGGCTCGTAGCGCCCGGCCGCGCGCAACAGCGCCCTCACGTAGGGGTCATCGGGCGACACGTCGGCCGGCCGCAGCCGCAGCAGCACCTCGACGTGCGCGCGCGGGTCCAGCCCGCTCACCTGGCGCAGCACCTCGTCGGGCGACTGGGTCGGCAGGTAGCGCAGGTCCACGTGCATGCGGCACGCGTCCGGGACCTTGTTGACCGCGTCGCCGCCCTGGATGCGGCCGAGGTTGATCGACGGCCGGTCGAAGAGGGGCGCCGATTCGGACGCGAATGGGAGATCGGCGATCCTCCGGAACAGGTTGACGGCACGAAGGACCGCATTGTCCCCCAACCACGGCGTCGCGCCGTGCGCGGCGGTTCCGCTGACGTCGATCTGGAGCATGAGCACGCCCTTGGCCTGCACGCCCACCTGCATGTCGGTCGGCTCGCCGCAGACGACGAAGTCGGCCGTGAGGCCGTCGTGGACCATCATCTGGGTACAGTTCTCCCCCGGCTCCGAACGTTCCTCGTCCGGAACCACGACCAGTTCGACCTGGGCGCCGCGCAGGTCGTCCGCCAGGTCGGCGACGGCCAGCATCATCGCGGCGAGGGCCGCCTTCATGTCGTAGGCGCCGCGGCCGAACAGGCGCCCGCCGTCCACGCGCGGCGCGAACTGCTCCGGGTGCCCCGGAACGACATCGATGTGCCCGTGATAGATGAGCCGAACGGGACCGGATCCGACACGCGCCACCAGGCTCCGGCGCCCGCCGGTCTCCACCGGGCGCACCGACGCCCCCCGGGCCTCGAGCCATCCGGCGACGAAATCGGTGGCCTGGCTGATCCCGGAGCGGCGCGACGTGTCGTAGGCGATCAGCCGCTCGGCGAGCATGACCTCGTCCACCCCGGCAGGATACCCGGTCGCCCCGCCACGAGCGCGCGGGCGGCGCGGCGGAGCGCTCCTGAACCGTCCGTTGACCCAACGCGAACACGACGTGTCTAGCCTGGAAAGGGTGCTGTCCGCCCTCCTTTCGCGCCGTGCTCATGGCGATGCCCGCCGCCGGCGTGGCGGCCGCGCCCGTCGAGCGGCCGGTGAGCATCCCCACCGCCGACGGCCTGACGCTGTCGGGCACGCTCTCGGTGCCGCCCGGGCCCGGTCCGCATCCGGCGGCCGTGCTGGTGGGGGGCTTCGGGCCCTCCAACCGCGACGGCTCGCTCGACGCGCGCGGCAACCCGCCCTACCGCGACGTCGCCCGGGCGCTCGCGGCGCGGGGCATCATGGTGCTGCGCTACGACAAGCGCGGCATCGGCCGCTCCCAGGGGGCCACGCTCGCGTGGCTGGACGCCCGGCCCCTCGCGTCCGACGCGGTCGCCGCCACCCGGCGCCTGGTCGCCCTGCCGGGGGTCGACACCGCACCGGGTCACCCTCATCGGGCACAGCCAGGGGGGCGACCTGGCCCTCCAGGCGGCCCGCACCGCCCCCGCCACGCGGGTGGTCGCGCTGTCGGCCCCCGGGCGCCGCCTGGGGCTGCTGCCCCGCGTGTCGGGCACGGCCAACCGCCTGCTGGCCCGGCTCATCGGCCCGGACGTGGCCCGCGCGACGCTGGGACGGGACCCGCGCGCCGACGCGGCGGCGCTGCGCCAGCCGGTGATGCTCGTCCACGGCACGCGCGACCGGACGGTCCCGATCTCGGACATGGGCCTGCTCGCCGCCGCCCGGAGGGCCGCCGGCCGGCGCACGACGACCCTGACGGTCGCCGGCGCCGGGCACTTCCTACAGGTCGAGGGCCGCGTCCCCGCCCGCACCCTCGACGCGGTGGCCGCCTTCGCCGACTGACGCCGCCCGGGCGGGCGCGTCGATCGCCGGCACGTCGTTGCGCAGGCTCCAGGCCCCCCACGCCGCCAGCAGGACCGCGCAGGCGGTGAGCGTGGCCTCGATGCCGATCTGCTGGGCGACCAGGCCCGCCAGCGTCGAGCCGGCGGCGATCGGCCCGATCACCGAGAGCTGGTAGAGGCCCAGCAGGCGCCCCAGCAGGGGCGCGGGCGCCAGCAGCTGGATCGCCGTGTTGGTGGCGGCGAACATCCAGATCCAGAAGACGCCGCTGAACGCCATCCCGAGGAGGCCCAGCGCGAACCAGGGGGTCAGGGCGACCACCGCGAGCCCCGCGGAGAAGGTGAGGCGTGGCGATGGGCAGGGCCCGGTGGCGCTCCAGTCCGGCCGCCTGCAGGCGCTCGAGCAGCCACGCCCCCGCCAGGGCGCCGCCCCCCATCGCCCCCAGCAGCAGCCCCAGGCCGCCGGCGCCCGCGTCGAGCCGGTCGGCGACCACCGGCGCCAGCTCCTGGATGGGCGAGGCGAGCGCGGTGAAGAGGGCCATGCCGAACAGCAGCCGCCGCATCGCGGGGTCGCGGCGGGCGTACGCGAAGGCCTCGCGCATCCGGTGGCGGTCGGCCGCGGCGCGCACCGGCGGGCGCGGGGCGAGCCGCATCAGCACCCAGACCAGCGCGAGGAAGGAGACCGCGTTGACGGCGAAGCAGACCGTCGCCCCGAAGAGCGCGAGCGTGACCCCCCCGATCGCCGGCCCCAGGAGCCGGGCGACGTTGATGCCGGCGGCATTGAGGCTGACCGCCTGCGAGAGGCGCGGGCGCGGCACCAGGGCGGGGATCAGGGCGAGCATGGCCGGCAGGCCCAGGGCGAACCCCACGCCCACCACGAAGGTGAGGATGTAGATCGCCGGCACGTTGACGCCGTCGACCCACGTGATCGCCGCCAGCAGCCCGGCGGCGACCCCCTGGAGGAGGAAGGTCCAGATGCCGACCAGCCGCCGGTCGAAGCGGTCGGCGATCTGGCCGGCGTAGGCCGCGAGCAGGATCGCCGGCGCCCGCGTGACCAGCGCCAGCGCACCGACGGCCGCCGGGCTGTCGGTGGCCTTCAGGATCAGCCAGCCGCTGGCCACGATCTGGAGCCACGAGCCCGCGTTGGACGCCAGGCTGGCGAGCCAGACGTCGCGGAACTCGCGTACGCGCAGTACCTCGGGAACCGGGATCACGCACGGCAGTATCGCCGTCGCGCGTCACCCCAGGACGGAGGCGATGGTCCAGACGACCGGGATCAGGAGCACCGCGACAGCGAGGACGGCGGCGGCCAGCCCGACCCCGCGGCCGGCCGGGGTGGCGTCCGGGTCGCGCCGGGCGCGCAGCCCCAGCACGAGGCCGGCGACGGCGAGGGGGACGCCGATGACGAGGCCGCCGAACGCGAACCAGTCCCAGGGCAACAGGCTTCCGGGCACGGCGACGACGGACAGCAGCAGGGCGATCCAGGGGGCGCCGGCCCGGCGGGCGGGGGCGACGTCGATGTGGGGGGTGCCGGTGGTCATGGTGATCCTCCGATGGTGTGGTGACCGTCGGGGCGATCCTCCCGGCGCGCGCGCCGCGCGCCATCCGCGCGAGCGCGGGTCCGGGCTACGTGGTGGCGCGGAGACCCGGGCCGGCGCCCGCGCGCAGGTGGGCCAGCACCGCGAGGACGCGCCGGTGGTCCTCGTCGGAGGCCGGCAGGCCCAGCTTCCCCATGATGCTGCGCACGTGCGTCTCGACGGTGCGGTCGGTGAGCCACAGCCGTCGCGCGATGCCGGCGTTGGTGCGGCCCTCGGCCATCAGGGCGAGCACCTCGCGCTCGCGCGGGCTGAGGGCGGCCAGGGGATCGTCGTGGCGGCCGGTGACCAGGGCCGCCACCACCTCGGGATCGAGCGCCGACCCGCCGGCGGCGACCCGCCGCAGGGCGTCCAGGAAGTCGTCCACGTCGAGCACGCGATCCTTGAGCAGGTAGCCGAAGCCGCCGGTCGCCACCAGGTCGAGCGTGTGGCGGGTCTCCACGTGCTGGGAGAGCAGCATCACCGCGACGGCGGGCTGATCGCGCCGGATCTCGGCGGCCGCCCGGGCCCCGTCGTCGTCCCCGCCGGGCGGCATGCGGATGTCGACCACGGCGAGGTCGGGCTCCTCCCGCGCCACCGCCTCGCGCAGCCCCGGTGCGTCGCCGACCGCAGCCACCACGTCGTGGCCGGCGTCGCGCAGCAGCAGCGCGAGGCCCTCGCGGAAGAGCGCCGAGTCCTCCCCGATCACGATCCGCACGGCAGCACCACCTCCAGCAGCGTGCCCCGGCCGGGTGGGCTCGCGACGCTCATCGTGCCGCCGTGCGCGGCGACCCGGTCGGCCAGGCCCGCCAGGCCCCCGCCGGCGGGGGCCGCCGCGCCCCCGCACCCGTCGTCGGCGATCCGGACGACCAGGCCGGCGCCACGGCGCCGGGCGCTCACGTCGACCCGCGTGGCGTCGGCGTGCTTGACCGCGTTGGCCACCGCCTCGCAGACCACGTAGTAGGCGGCGGCCTCGATCTCGGGCGGCAGCCCCTCCGGGGGCCCGTCAACCGCGACCGGCAGCGGGCTGCGGCGGGCGAGGTCGGCCAGGGCCGGTCCGAGGCCGGCGTCGAGGGCCCCCGGCCGCAGTCCGCGGGCGATGGCGCGCAGGCCGGCCACCGCCTCGCCGATCTCGCCGACCGCGCCGTCGAGGGCCGTCACGACCTCCGGGTCGGCGCCCGGCCGGCGCTGCACGCGCCGAAGCGACATGCCGAGCGCCACCAGGCGCTGCTGGGCGCCGTCGTGGAGGTCCCGCTCCAGCCGCCGGCGCTCCTCGTAGCCGGCCCGGACGATGCGCGCGCGGCTCTCCTCCACCTCGTCCAGGCGGCGGCGCAGCTCGCAGCGCAGGCGCACCACCTCCACCGGCAGAGCCGCGGAGCGGACCACGTCGGCCAGGAGCCCCGGGCGCTCCCGCAGGCGCTCCGCGTGCACGATCACGCCGAGCGGCGCGGCGCCCCGGCCCACCGCGGTGACGGTGCGCCCGCCCCCCGGGACCGGCACAGCCCGCTCGACGCCGGTGACGTCGGCGTGCACGCCGTGGTCGGGAAGCCACACCAGCAGGAGCAGGGCGGGGTCGCCGAGCGCCTCGCGCAGCACCGCCTCGATGCCCTCGGGCTGCGCCGACCCGTCGCGCAGGCGGGCGGCGAAGGCCTCGACCCGCCCCACGGCCCGCGCGCGGTCGCGGTCGAAGCGGCGGTCCACCACCCTCTGGAGCCGGCGCCGCAGGGGGTCGAAGACCAGCGCGGCGGCGACGCCCGCGATCGCGGCGCCGGCGACCGACCCCCCGCCGAGGGGGACGGCCACGAGCAGCGCCACCGCGACCACCCCGCCCAGGAGCAGCACCGAGAGGATCGCCCAGGCGATCGTGCGGCTGATGACGCGGTCGACCTCGTAGAGGCCGTGGCGCAGCAGCGCGACGGCGACCGCGGCGATGAGGCCCAGGTACGCCGCTCCGAAGGTGATCATCGTGACCGGACCGGTGCCGTCGGCCAGGAGGCCCTCGACGATCCCGGCGACGAGGGCCACCGGGAGCAGGAGGGCACCGGCGGCGAGCCACTTGAGCTGGATCCGCTCGACCCCCTCCGCCCGCCGGAAGCGGATGATCATGGACACCGCGCCGAGCACCACGGCCGCCAGCAGGGGGACGAGCCCGATGATCCCGACCGCGCCGCCGAGGGCCCCGCCCAGGGGAGCGACCGGGCGGGCGAACCGCGTGTAGGGGCTGTCCAGGGGCTCGTCGCGCAGGAGGCTGCCGGCGAACGCGAGGAACGGCGCGGCGGCGGCGAGCACGACGGCCGGGCGCCACCGAGGCCCCACCGGGCGGCCGTCGGGGAAGAGCAGCAGGAGCAGGGCGAGCAGGCCGAAGACCGGGATCCAGTCGCTCTGGAAGAGGTAGGCCGCCCAGGCCCCGCCGGCCGCGTCGCCGTGGAGCGCCGCGTCGGCCCACGCGCCGAGGACCGCGTCGAGCGCCGGGATCAGCCCGAGGGCCGCCACGATCGGGCCGATCGGGCTCTCGGGCCGCCGCCGGACGATGGCGACGCCCGCGAGGAGCGGCGGGATGGCGAAGATGGCGACGCCGAGGCCGTCGTCGAGGGACCGGGGGGCGCTGTCGAGCGCGCGGAGCGCGAACGCGGCCGCCAGCGCGGCCGCGGCGAGCGCGACGCATGCCCACGCGACGACGGGTGGCCACCAGCGCACGGCGCGATCATCCCACTCGCGCCGGGTCGCCGGATCCGTGCCAGCACGGACCCGGCCGGGGCCTCAGATCAGGAGACGCCCAGCAGGTCGACGACGAAGATGAGGGTCTCGCCCGGGGCGATGACGCCGCCGGCGCCGCGGTCGCCGTAGCCGAGGTGGGGCGGGATGACCAGGCGGCGGCGGCCGCCCACCCTCATGCCCGCGACGCCCGCGTCCCAGCCCGAGATCACCTGGCCGGCGCCCAGGCCGAAGCGGAACTCCTGGCCGCGGTTCCACGACGCGTCGAACTCCTGGCCGCTGGAGAAGGCCACGCCCACGTAGTGCACCGAGACGGTCTGCCCGGGCGCGGCCTCGGGACCGTCGCCGACCACCAGGTCAACGATCTCGAGGTCGGCCGGCGGGTCGCCGGCGGGGGGCTCGACCTGCGGGCGCTCAGCCGGCGCCACGGCCCGCCACCCGGATGCGGTTCTCGGCGCGCGCCTTGGACTTCTCGGCGGCGACCCGGGTCGGGTCGTCCAGGGATGCGTCGGTGAGCAGGTGCTCGGCCCGGTCCAGGGCGGCCTGCGCCCGCGCCAGGTCGATCTCCTCGAGCAGCTCGGCCTGCTCCACCAGCACCAGCAGATGGTCCTCCTCCACCGCCGAGTAGCCCTCGGTCGTGGCGTAGACGACCACCGTGCCGTCGGGCTGGTGGATGCGCACGTCGCCCACCCGCAGCTGGGCGATGAACGGCGCGTGGCGGGCCAGGATGCCGACCTCGCCCGCGACGCTCGGGACGATGACCATCTGCGCCACGCCGTCGAACACCGGGCCCTCGGGGGTGAGCACCCGGATGCCCAGGGTGCGGCGCTCGGTTCCGGCGGCGGTGCTCACACCGCCGCCTTCAGGCCGGCGGCCTTCTCGATGGCCTGGTCGATGCCGCCCACCAGGAAGAAGGCCTCCTCGGGCAGGTCGTCGTGCTTGCCCTCGACGATCTCCTTGAAGCCGCGCACGGTCTCGGCCAGCGGCACGTACTCGCCGGGCCGGCCGGTGAAGGCCTCGGCCACGTTGAAGGGCTGGGAGAGGAAGCGCTCGATGCGGCGGGCGCGCGACACGGCGAGCTTCTGCTCGTCGGTGAGCTCGTCAACGCCGAGGATGGCGATGATGTCCTGGAGGTCCTTGTAGGTCTGCAGGATCTCCTGCACCCGGGTGGCGACCTCGTAGTGCTCGGCGCCGACGCCCTCGACCGACAGCAGGCGGCTGGTCGAGTCGAGCGGGTCCACGGCCGGGTAGATGCCCTTCTCCGAGATGGCGCGGCTGAGCACGGTGGTGGCGTCGAGGTGGGCGAAGCTGGCGGCCGGGGCCGGGTCGGTGAGGTCGTCGGCGGGGACGTAGATGGCCTGCACCGACGTGACCGAGCCGTTGCGCGTCGAGGTGATGCGCTCCTGCAGGTCGCCCATCTCGCTCTGGAGGGTGGGCTGGTAGCCCACGGCCGAGGGCATGCGGCCCAGCAGCGCCGAGACCTCGGAGCCGGCCTGCACGAAGCGGAAGATGTTGTCGATGAACAGCAGCACGTCCTGGCCGGCCTTGTCGCGGAAGTACTCCGCCATGGTCAGCCCCGACAGGGCGACCCGCAGGCGGGCGCCGGGCGGCTCGTTCATCTGGCCGTAGACGAGCGCGGTCTTGTCGATGACCCCGCTCTCCTTCATCTCGAGCCAGAGGTCGTTGCCCTCGCGGGTGCGCTCGCCCACGCCGGCGAACACCGACAGGCCGCCGTGCTCCTGGGCGATGTTGTGGATCAGCTCCTGGATGAGCACCGTCTTGCCCACGCCGGCGCCGCCGAAGAGGCCGATCTTGCCGCCCTTCACGTACGGGGCGAGCAGGTCGACCACCTTGATGCCGGTCTCGAGGATCTCCTCGGTGGGATTGAGCTGGTCGAACGCCGGCGACGGGCGGTGGATCGGCCACCTCTCGCCCTCGCCGACCTCGGCGCCCTCGTCGATGACGTCGCCGAGCACGTTGAAGATGCGCCCGAGCGTCCGCTCGCCCACCGGCACGGAGATCGGCGCGCCGGTGTCGACGACCTCGGTCCCGCGCGCGAGACCGTCGGTGGTGTCGAAGGCCACCGCGCGCACCCGGTCGTCGCCCAGGTGCTGCTGCACCTCGGCCACCAGGGGCGGCTCGCCCTCGCCACGCGAGATCTCGATCGCGTTGTAGATCGACGGCAGCCCGTCCGGGAAGCGGGCGTCGATGACCACTCCCTTGATCTCGAGGATGGTCCCCGTGCTTCGCGCGTCGTCAGCCATGTTTCGCGATCTCTCCTCGGAAATGGTTCGAGCTATTCCAGTGCATCCGCGCCGCCCACGACCTCCAGGATCTCCTGGGTGATCGCGGCCTGACGGGCGCGGTTCATCGCCAGCGTCAGCGAGTCGATGAACTCGCCGGCGTTGTCGGTGGCGTTGCGCATGGCGCTGCGGCGCGCGGCGAGCTCCGCCGCGGCGCTCTCCAGCAGGGCGCGGTAGATGGTCGTCTCCACGTAGTTCGGCAACAGCGACTCGAGGAAGTCCTCGGGCTCGGGCTCGAAGAAGGCCACGCCGCTCGGGCGATCGCCCTCCGCCTCGACCGCCTCGCCCTCCTCGTCGAACACGATGTCGCGCTCGATCGGCAGGAGCTGCTCGGTCGTGACCTCCTGCTCGAGCACCGACTTGAAGGTGTTGTAGACCAGCACCACGCGGTTGACCTCGCCGGCCGTGAACCGCTCGGCCACGTGGTTGAGGACGTGCTCGGCGTCGGCGAACTGGGGGTCGGCGGAAAAGCCCTGGAAGACCTTGTCGATGGGCATCCTGCGGAACTTCAGCGTCCCGGCGCCCTTCTTGCCGACGGCGGTGAAGTCAACCTCCTCGAAGCCCTCGGCCCGCAGCTCGTCGGCCACCAGCAGCGCCTGGCGCAGGATGTTGACGTTGAACGCGCCGGCCAGCCCGCGGTCGCCGGTGATCGTGACGATCACCGCGCGGCCCTCGGCCGGCCGCTCCTGCAGCAGCGCGAGCCCGCCGATGCCGCCGCCGCTCTGGCGGGCGGCCTGGGACATCAGGCGGCGCATGGCCCGGGCGTAGGGGCGCAGGGCCTCGATCGCCTCCTGCGCGCGGCGCAGCTTGGCCGAGGCCACCAGCTCCATGGCACGGGTGATCTTGCGCGTGTTGCGGACCGAGTCGATCCGCCGCTTGATGTCTCGCTGGCTCGCCACGCGATCAGGCGGTCGTCGCGGCGGCCGGCTCGGCCGGCTCGCCCGGCTCGTCGGCCGCGGGCTCCGCCTCGGGGCTCTCAACCGGCAGCGTGCCGGTGAAGCGCTCCGCCACCCGCGTGGCGATCGCGTCGATGCCCGCCGCCGTCTCGTCCGACAGCGCCTTGGTGTCACGGATGTCGGCCAGCAGGGCGGCGCCGGAGTCGCGCAGCTCGATGCGCAGGGCCTCGTTGATCTCGGGCACCTTCTCCACCGGCACCTGGTCGAGCATGCCCTGGTTGGCGGCGTAGATGATCGCGACCTGCTCCTCGACCGGCCACGGCGCGTAGGCCGGCTGGTTGAGGGTGGCCACGAAGCGCGCGCCGCGCGCCAGCGAGCGCTGGGTGGCGGCGTCGAGCTCGGAGCCGAACTGCGAGAAGGCCTCGAGGTCGCGGTACTGGGCGAGCTCGAGCTTGAGCTTGCCCGCCACCGAGCGCATCGCCTTGATCTGGGCCGAGCCACCCACGCGGCTCACCGAGATGCCGACGTTCAGGGCCGGGCGGACGCCGGAGAAGAAGAGCTTGCTCTCCAGGAAGATCTGCCCGTCGGTGATCGAGATCACGTTGGTCGGGATGTAGGCCGACACGTCCCCGGCCTGGGTCTCGATGATCGGCAGCGCCGTCAGCGAGCCGCCGCCGAGCTCGTCGCTCAGCTTGCAGGCGCGCTCCAGCAGGCGCGAGTGGAGGTAGAAGACGTCGCCCGGGAAGGCCTCGCGACCCGGCGGACGCCGCAGCAGCAGCGACATCTGGCGGTAGGCGTCGGCCTGCTTGGAGAGGTCGTCGTACACGCACAGGGCGTGCTGGCCGCCGTAGAGGAAGTACTCGCCCATCGCCGCAGCCGAGTAGGGCGCCAGGTACTTGAGGGCCGCCGCCTGCGACGCGGTCGCCGCGATGACCGTCGTGTACTCGAGGGCGCCCGCGGCGCGCAGCCGCTCGACGACCGTCGCGACGGTGGACGCCTTCTGGCCGATGGCGACGTAGAAGCAGAACACGCCGAGGCCGCGCTGGTTGATGATCGCGTCCACCGCGATGGTGGTCTTGCCGGTGCCGCGGTCGCCGATGATCAGCTCGCGCTGGCCGCGGCCGATCGGGATGAGGGCGTCGATGGCCTTGATGCCGGTCTGGAGCGGCTCCTTCACCGGCTGGCGCTGCACCACGCCCGGGGCCTTGAACTCGACCGGACGGAAGTGCTCGGTCTCGATCGGGCCGCGGTCGTCGAGCGGGTTGCCGAGCGGGTCCACGACCCGGCCGAGCAGCGCCTCGCCGACGGGCACCTGGATGACCTTGCCGGTGCGGCGCACCGGGTCGCCCTCCTTGATCTCCGTCTCGCCGCCGAGGAGCACGACGCCGACGTTGTCCTCCTCGAGGTTGAGCGCGAGGCCCGTGACGCCATGCGGCAGCTCGAGCATCTCGAGGGCGACGCAGGACTGGAGGCCGTGCACGCGCGCGATGCCGTCACCCACCTGGAGGACGGTGCCGACCTCTTCGGTCTCCACCTCACCCGCGTAGTGCTCGATCTGGTCCCGGAGGACCTTCGTGATCTCGTCGGGGCGCAGCTTCATCTGGGGGACGTCACCTTTCTCTCTCCTGGGGTGGGTCGGAGCGCGGCCATCCGCGTCCTCATGACGGCGCCAGGGCGGCGTCAACCGACACGGAATGCAGGCGCTCGGAAAGGCGGTCGAGGTCGTGGCGGACGGATCCGTCAACCACCAGCTCTCCCACCTTCAGCACCAGTCCACCGACGATCTCGGGGTCCACGGACTCGCTCAGCACCACCGACTGGCCGGTCTTGCTCGCGATCTGCTCGACGATGCGGTCGCGCAGGTCGGCCGGCAGCGGGATGGCGGTGATCGCCTCGACCTCGAGGCGGGCCTCGGCCGTGTCGACGCGATCGGCGAAGGCGTCGGCGATCTCCCGCAGCTCGCCGAGCCGGCCCCGGTCGAACCAGCACCTTGAGGAAGTTGGCGACCAGCGGGTTCGCGCCCTGGGTCAGCGCATCGACGATCGATCGCTTGGCCCGGCGGTCAACCTCGGGGTTGTCGATGGCCTCGCGCAGCTCGGCGGTCTCGTCGACCGCCGCCGCGAAGGCCGCCAGCTCGGACGCCACCGCGTCGACCGCGCCGGCGTCCGTCGCGGCCTCCAACAGGGCCTCCGCGTAGGTGCCCGCGACGCTCAAGCGCGCGCCCCGTTGGAGAGTGCCGACAGGTCGGCGGCCGCGATGGCCTCCTCGATGAGCTTGCGGTGGTCCGCGTCGTCCAGCGACTTGCGCGACACCTTCTCGGCGGCGAGCAGCGCGAGCGTCACGACGTCGTCGCGCACGCCCCCGGCGGCCGCCCGGGCCTGGGCCTCGATCTGGGCCTCGGCGTCGGCGACGGTGCGCTCCCGCTGGGCCTGGGCCTGGGTGATGATCTCGGCCTTCTGGCGCTCGCCCTCCTTGCGGCCCTGCTCACGAAGCTGCTCGGCCTCGCGCTGGGCCTCGGTGAGGCGCGCCTTGTAGTCGTCGAGGAGCGCCAGCGCCTCGTCGCGGCTGCGCTCGGCCTCGTCGATGTTCTCGGCGATCGTGTCCCGGCGCTTGGTGATGA
Organism: uncultured Thermoleophilia bacterium; assembly: GCA_963806585.1. Lineage (GTDB taxonomy): Bacteria > Actinomycetota > Thermoleophilia > Miltoncostaeales > Miltoncostaeaceae > Miltoncostaea. Next base: position 49,795 of record CAWDYN010000009.1, read on the forward strand.
TCTGACCGACCGGGCCGAACACCTTCTTCTTGAGGATGAACAACGTGATCCCGAAGATCACGAGGGTCCAGATCATGAGACCCGGCTGGGCCTCGAGCAGCGGGTTGTTGCCGCTGTCGCTCGCTGCGGGCAGCGTCACCACCGCGAGGAGGGGGTTGGCCATCGGGTACCCGCTCTAGCCGATGAAGAACGCGACGAAGCCCATCAGGAGGGCGTAGAAGACGATCGCCTCCGTGAGGGCGAGCCCGAGGAACATCAGCGACATGATCTCGCCGCGCAGCTCGGGCTGACGGGCCACGGCCTCGACCGTCTTACCCATGAGATAACCGACGCCCGCGCCGGGGCCGATCGCGCCGAAGCCGGTCGCGAGACCGAGAGCGAGGATCTTTGCTGCGTCCTCTACGTTGCCTTCAAGTGCCACGGGATGCCTCTCCTTGGATTGTTAGTGCGATGACTCGACGGCGAAGCCGATGTAGATGCCGCTCAGCATGGCGAAGATGAACGCCTGCAGGCCGGCGATCAGCACCCACTCGAAGATGTAGAAGAACACGCCGACCGGGATGGCGATGACGCCGGCGTAGTTCCCGAGCAGGATGCTGAAGCCGGCGCACATGATGATGAGCAGGTGGCCGGCCAGGATGTTTGCGAAGAGCCGCACCGACAGGCTCACCAGCCGCAGCAGCTGCGACAGGATCTCCAGGACCGCGATGAACGGCTTGATCGCCGCGGGCGCATCGGGGACCAGCGTCTTGGCGTAGCCCACGGCGCCGTGGGCCCGGATGCCCTCGTAGTTGTAGGCGATGAAGGTCACCAGCGTCAGCGCGAGGGTGACGTTGATGTTCGCGGTGGCCGCGTAGAGCGAGAGGTCGGGGATCCCGAACGGGAAGGTGCCCGACTCGTGGGACACCGGCAGCGGCACGAAGCTGATCAGGTTGTTCACCGCGATGAAGAGGAAGAGCGTCGCGATGTACGGGAAGTACCGCGGGAAGGTGCTCGGCGTCAGGGTCGGCCGGGCGATCTGGGTCTCGGTGAACTCGTAGGCCATCTCGACGACGTTCTGGACGCCGCGCGGGCGGTCCTGCAGGCCCTTGCGAACCGCGTACAGGCCGAACCCGATGCAGATCGCCGCCGAGATCAGCATGTAGATCACGGCCTTGTTGATCGACAGGTCGATCGGGCCGAGGTCGATCGGGATGTACTTGTTGAGGGCGAATTCGACCGAGGGGTCGAACGTGTCGTCCTCCTCGGCCGCCGCGGCGATCGCCGGGAGCACGAGCAGGCACAGCGTGGCAAGGGCGCCGAGGAGCGCCCAGACGCGCCCGCGCCTCACCTCGGGGTGTCCTGCTGAAGCTTGGAGCGCATCGCGAAGAGCATCGTCCGTCCCGCCAGGTCGCAGGTGAAGGCCGCCAGGAACACGCCGGCCGCGGTCAGCCCGATCGCCTCGTCGTACTTCAGCGCGATCACGAAGAGGACGATCGCCGTGAGCCAGGCCCGCGAGATGAAGGAGACGCCCGACATGCCCACGGCGACGGTCGGCGACGAGCCGACGGCCACCTTCGCGGTCCAGATCTGCAGCCCCCAGTTGATGCCCCAGAGCACGACGCCGAGGACCCAGCCGTTGAGGGGGCCGCCGAGCAGCAGCACCACCGGGAGGCTCAGGAACGCGACGATCAGCCCGATGCCGGAGGCCACGAAGACGAGCGGGCGGGGGGCATCGGTCACGTGAGAGGGCGGGGGGGTGGACGTCGTCGCGACGGTCATCCGGCGGTCCTCACACTCCGGGCGATGCTCTTGGGTGGGATGCAGGTCCTCCGGTGGGAACGGGCACTCATCGATCTGTTCGCGGGCAGCACTGCTCCGGCGAAGCGCGAGGCAGTATAGCCGCGCGGCGATTGCGTGGGGGGGCGCGGCGGCGGCGGCCAGGACATTCGTACCGCCGCCGATCGATGGCCGGCGAGGCGCGCGATCGCGCGCCCGGCCAGGGATCCGGCCGCGGCCGGCGAAGTGACCGGCGACATGCCTCACGTGCGCCCCGGTCATGCCGTGCCCCACACGATCACGCGACCGGCGGTCGCGTGCCTCGGCCTCCTGGCCCTCGCCGCCGCGGCGGCCCTCCCCGGCGGGGCCGCCGCGCGCATGACGATCCTCGACGACGACGCGGCCACCATCCGCCTGGCCACGGCCGCGCAACCCGACGGGACGCCCGGGCTGCGCGTGATCGACGGTCTCTACCAGACGCCCACCGTGCCGGGCGTCCTGCCCGCCACCCGCCGCATGGGCCGAGCCCGCAGCGTCCCCGGCGCCGCCGGCGGGACCGGCCTCGTGGGCCTGGGCGCGCGCGGGATGGCGCACCTGCTCGCCGACAGGATGCTCGCGACGCGGTCGAGGCGGGTCCTCGTGGACGACCTGGACACGGCCTTCCGCGGCTCCGAGGGGGTCGACCTCGCGGCGGCCATGGCCGCGCTCTCGCGCCGGGGCCTCGCGCGCGGCGTCCACTTCACGGTGCCCGACGCCGCGTCGCTGCTCACCGACCCGGCCATGGCGGGGGCCCGCGCCGCGGCCATGCGCGCCGGCGGCGTCTGGATGGAGACCGGGCGAGCTGGACCCCGGCCGGCTGGCTGACCTGGCCGGGCGAGATGGCGTACCGGCTCGCCCACGGCGGCAGCGCCCGCGCCCGCGCCCACGTGAGCATCGGCGCGGTCGACCAGGACGCGGCCTGGAGCCGCGCCCGTGCCGGCGGTGCGTGCCCGGTCCTCGCCAACGGGCCCGGCGGCGTGCGCCTGGGCACGGCGGTCGCGGCCTTCACGGAGCAGTACCGGCTGACCTTCCCGGTCGAGCTGGGCCCCAAGGCCCCGGCCGCCGAGTGCACGGCGGTGCCGACCCTCGACGCGGCGGGCGCCCGCTCGCTGGACGCCGCCGCGCGCGACGAGGCGACCGGGCTCGAGATCCCGCCCGGGGGCCTGGTGACCCCGCCCGTCGCGGTCGGCGTGCCCGCCCAGGTGACCCTCCAGCTGGGTCCCGACCCGCTGGGGCTCGCGGCCGCGCTCGGGATCTCCTCCGAGGAGTTCTGGACGGCGGCCGAGGCCACGGTCACCGCGCGCGGCGCCGGCGTGGCGCTGGCCGCCCCGGTCGCCGGCGACGGCTCGGCGACGCTCGCAGTTCACCCCCACCGAGCCCGGCGGGATCGTCCTGCGCCTCGTGGTGCCGGGCGCGGTCGTCCCGCGGGCGCTGGGCGCGCCCAGCGAGATCGTGGGGCCCCTGCGGGCCGTGCGCGCGGATCCCGCGCTGATCACGCGCGTCGTCGCCGACCCGGACACATGGGAGCTCGACATCCCGCTCGTCCAGGCCGGCGCGGCCGCCGGGCAGCCCGGCGATCTGAGGTCATCGCCCCGCCCGCCCCCTGACCGCCCCGCCGCGGGGCCGACCGCGCCTGCGGGCCCCGGTTCGTGGACCTCGCGCGCGGCGTGCGCGCCAGGTTCGGCTCTGCGCGCACCAGCGTCACCACCGGCGTGCTGCGCCACTTCAGGATCTCGAGCACGTAGACCAGGTAGACCGAGCGCCAGCGCGACCAGCGGGCCGACGCCGAGCGCGAAGGTGCCGGCGACGCGTACGCCGCCGTCCGGGTCGCGGTAGGGCACGAAGCGCAGCAGCACGGCCACGGGCCCATCAGGGCGCACCAGGCGTAGAGGGCGAGCACCGTCTTGCGCTGGCCCCAGCCGATCGTGAAGAAGCGGTGGTGGAAGTGGCTGCGGTCGGCGAGTAGACCGGCAGGCCGTACTTGATGCGCTTCATGATCACGAAGGAGGTGTCGAGGATCGGGATCGCGAGCACGAACAGCGGCGCCACGACGGCGATCGCCGCGGTGGTCTTCATCACCCCGTTGATGGCCACGCCCGCGATCACGAACCCAGGAACATCGACCCCGCGTCGCCCATGAACACCTTCGCGGGGTGGAAGTTGAAGACCAGGAAGGCGACGCAGGCCCCCGCGAGGGCCGCGGCCATGATCGCCGGGTCGGCCCGGCCGAGCGAGGCCGCGAGGAGCGCGAAGGTGGTGGCGCCGATCCCGGTGATGCCCGCGGCCAGCCCGTCCATGCCGTCGCTGAAGTTGATCATGTTCACGATCGCGACGAACCAGAGGACCGTCAGCGGGTACTGGGCCGGGCCGAGGTCTGCGACGCCGACGAAGGGCAGCGTGATGTGATCGATGGTGAGGCCCGCCGACGACCGGGATCGCCGCGCAGGCGACCTGGCCCACGAGCTTGACGGCAGGGCTGAGGCCCCAGATGTCGTTGACCATCGCCCAGGCAGCAGATCAGGCACCGCCCCGGCGACGACGGCGCGGGTCGCCGGGTCGTCGGGCAGGTAGTAGAGCACCGGCACCAGGAAGCCCAGCGAGGATCGCGAGGCCCCCGAGCCGGGGGGTGGGCTCGCGGTGGATCCGGCGGTCGGACGGCTCGTCGACGGCGCCCACGAGGCGCGCGAGGCGAGCCGAGAGGGGCGTCGTCCCCAGCACGATCAGAGCCGCGACGATCGCGCAGAGGGTGGGGATGAGGGTCGTTGTCACAACGTCGGAACCCGGGGGGGCCCACAGGCATTCTAGGTGGGCGGGTCGGAGCCCTTCAACGCGCGCCTGCGGCGGTGCGTCTGGCGCGGCCATCCAGACGATCGCCCGGCGCGGGAGGAGGCGGCTGCCCAGGAGGCTGACGCGGGCCACGACGCCCGTGGGCACGCGGCTGCGGCCGTGGGCGAGCGCCCGCCAGGTCGCCCGGACCACGAGGTCGACGTCGTCGAACGGCACCCCGCGCGGCATGGTGCCGCGCCCCCGCCGACATCGTGAACTCGGTACGCGTCGGGCCCGGGCAGACGGCGATCGCCCGCACGCCGGTGCCGCGCAGCTCCGCGGCGACGGCCTCGGTCAGGTGCAGCTCGAACGCCTTGGTCGCGGCGTAGGTCGCCATGAAGGGCACCGGCTGCCAGGCCGCTGCGGAGCTGAGCACCACAGCGCCCCCGCGCCCGCGCGCGACCATGCCCGGGCAGCACGTGGGCCGCCAGGTCGACGACCGCGACGCAGTTGAGGCGGACCATCTCGACCTGCGCGCGCACGATCCAGGGTCCAGGGCGCCCGGCGAGCCGAAGCCGGCGTTCAGCACCGCCACCTCGGGGCGCCGCCCGCCGCGTCGATCGGCCGCGCGGCAGGCGGCCAGCCCCTCCTCGGTGGCGAGGTCGGCGCCACGAGCGCGCGTCGGCGACGCCGTGTGCCTCGCGCGCCCAGTCGGCGAGCTCGCGCAGGCGCTCCTCGCGCCGGGCGACCAGCAGGGGGTAGCCGCGCGCGGCCAGGCTCTCGGCGAAGGCCCGGCCCAGGCCCGAGGAGGCGCCCGTCACGAGCGCCGGGTCCCCGCATCAGCCCGGCTCGGCGTAAAGCCGGTCGCCCGCGTCGCCGAGGCCGGGCACGATGAAGCGGCGCTCGTCGAGGCGCTGGTCGATGGCGGCGACCGTGATCCGGCAGCTCCGGATCGGCGGCGGCGGAGCGCCGCGAGCCCCTCGGGCGCGGCGATCAGGCCGAGGAGGTGCAGGCGCGTGGCGCCGGCATCGCGCAGGCGGCGAGGGCCGCCACGCCCGAGCCGCCGGTGGCGATCATCAGGTCGAGCACCACGACCTCGTCGTCGCCGAGGTCGGCGGGCAGGCTCTCCAGGTAGGACGAGCGGCCGCGCGGTCTGCTCGTCGCGGGCCAGGCCCGAGGAATCCGACCCGCGTGTCGTCGGGCAACAGGTCGAGCGCGGGCTGGAGCATCGCCAGCCCCGCCCGCAGGATCGGCACGAGCGTCACCCGGCGCGCCGGCAGGTGGACCGCCGCGGGGGCGAGCGGGCGTCGTGACGACACCGCTTCGCAGCTCCAGGTCGCGCAGCGCCTCGGCCACCACGAGCGACGCGAGCACGCTCGACGAGCGGCGGAAGTCGGCCGACGGGGTCGCGCGGTCGCGCAGCCGCGCCAGGTGATGGCCGACGAGGGCGCCGGACAGGGAGACGGGAGGGCGGGGACGGGCACCGCTGCAGCCCGACCGGCGGGGCTGGGGTAAGGGCTGGCGATGGCCCACCCCGAGGGCCATCTGAGCTACCGCGGCGGCTGGCTGCGCGCCGCGGTCCTGGGCGCGAACGACGGCATCCTCTCCACGGCGGGCCTCGTGCTGGGCGTGGCCGCCGCCGAACGCGTCGGCGGCCGCCATCGCGACCGCCGGGATCGCCGGCATGGTCGCGGGCGCCCTCTCGATGGCGGCCGGGGAGTACGTCTCGGTCAGCTCCCAGCGCGACGTGGAGATGGCCGACCTGCGCGCTCGAGCGGCGCGAGCTCGAGCCGGACCCGAGCGGCGAGCTGGGGAGCTGGCCGCGCATCTACGGGCCCGCGGCCTCGAGCCGCGGGCTGGCCCGCCAGGTGGCCGAGGAGCTGTCGGCGGGCGACGCCTGGCCGTCCACGCCCGCGACGAGCTCGGGACATCGACCAGGCGCATGGCGCGCCCGCTGCAGGCGGCCTGGACGTCGGCTGTCTCGTTCTCGCTCGGCGCCGTGGTCCCCTGGCTGCGATCACGCTGACACCGGGCGGGCCCGGGTGCCGCTGACCGTCGCCGTCACGCTCGTGGCGCTGGCGGTCCTCGGGGCACTCGGCGCCCGGCTGGGCGGGCGCCCGCTGCTTCGGGCCGCCGTGCGGGTGGGCGCCTGGGGCGCCGTGGCGATGGCGCTGACCTCGGCCATCGGCGCCCTGGTGGGCACCGCCGTCTAGGGCGGCCGCTACCGCCGGGAGGCTCGGGGCCTGCTCGCGCGCACGGATGCGCGAGACCATGCCGAGCGCCTCGTGCGAAGACGGGGTGCCGGCGAACAGGGAGCAGTAGATGCTTCCACAGGCCGGGCGCGAGGGTCGGCGCTGGAAGCTGCGGTGGCCCCCGGCGTCGAGGTAGACCGGTGCGTGACGCCCGCGGCGTCGACCAGCGTGAGGTCGTGGTCGTCCATGCCCGCGGTTGTAGACGCGGAAGGTCACCGGGCCCGGCCGCGACCACCGTCTTGGAGGGGACCACCTCGCACTCGCCCTCGTCCACGCGCCAGCGAGGTGGGCAGGGGCGGCGGCGGCGGGAGCTTGGTGCGGTGGATGCCGCGGCGCGGCGACGGCGCTCGCGGCCGCCACCAGCGACACGCAGAGCAGCGCACCCGCGATGCGGACCGCGGGCCCTCACCCGGTCAGCGCGCCGCCGCGAGCGGGAACGGGCCGCCGGGCATGACGGCGGCCGGGTCGCCGCCGAGCCACTCGCCGACGATCGGCCGAGTAGACCGAGCGGAAGTCGGTCGTGACACGCAGGTCGCCGCGGTCGAGGGTGCGCCAGGCCGGGGAAGTCGCCCCGCATGCCGCCGCGCACCGCCGAGCCCATGGCCATCATCAGCCCGCCGGCGCCGTGGTCGGTGCCGCTCTCGTTGGACGCGACGCGGCGACCGAACTCCGAGAAGACGACGGTGAGGACGCGCTGCTCGATGCCGCGCGCGGTGAGGTCCGCCTTGAAGGCGGCCAGCGCCCGCGAGAGGGTGCGAGAGCTGGGGGTCCTGGCTCTGGAGCTGGTTGCCGTGGGTGTCGAAGGAGCCCCAGTCGAGCGTGACGACCTTCGCGTCCCGAGGTTGGCGGACAGCAGCGTCGCCGCGAGCTGGAGCCGCGTCGAGAGGCTCGAAGCGCGGGTAGCCGCCGCCGGCGGCGGCGCCCGCGAGCGTCCGCAGGGAGCGCGAGACCTGGACCGTGCGCCCGTACACCTCGCGCGACCTTGGCCAGCTCGACGTTGCCGGCGCCCGAGGGGACCGGCGACAGGGGCGCCATCTGCTCGGTGGTGTCCACCAGGCTCGTCGAGACGCCGTCAACGCGGAACTCGACCCCGTTGAGGCTGCGCACCGCGCTCACCGGCGCGCTGGCGGTCCGGATCTGCTTGGAGATGCTCGAGTCGAGCGAGACCGCCTGGAGCGGGTTGTCGGGCGAGCCGTAGAGGTCGAGCCAGCGCCCGAGCCAGCCGGTCGCCATCTTCTGCAGGGCGCCGGCGAACCAGTAGTCGCGGCTGTCGAAGTGGGAGCGGTTGGCCGGCGTGTAGTCGGCCGCCGGGCCACAGCGCGAGGTCGGAGCCGGGCCCGCCGGAGCCGTCGCCCCAGAGGGTGTCGAAGCCGCGCGTGTCGCCGTTGTTGCCCACGCCCGAAACGCCGACGTTGGCCCAGGCGTGCGCGCCGCCGGTGCCCGGCATGACCGTGCGAGCCGACCTGGGCGTCCGCCGAGGGCCCCTGGACGCGCGCGAGCGCCGGGCGCTTGGCCGCGTAGGTCGCGTACTCGCCGACGGGACGACGGTGTTGAGGCCGTCGTTGCCGCCGTTCAGGAAGATCATCACGAGCTGGTTGCCGGGGCTCGCGCCCTCGGCCACGGCGGCCTCGAAGGCCCGCGTCCAGTCGATGCGGGTGGCGGCGTACACCGACGCCATCCCGAGCGCGCCGGTGCGCAGGAAGTCGCGGCGGTCCATGCCCGCGCGCGCGCGGCACGCCGTCGGGGAAGCCCGGCGAGCGCCTCGGCCGAGATCGGCATGCGCGTCGACCGGCTCGAGGTCCGGTGACCAGGCTGTCGGAGCGCGCGCAGTCGGCGCAGCGGATGGCCTCCGCGGCCCCCGGGTCGGTCGGGCTCCGGATGCGGATCGCGGCGTCTCGTCGTTCATCACATCACCTGTGCGTCGGGGCCGCCGAGCATGAATGCGCGCAGCACGCGCTGGCGCGCGATGCGGTCGTTCGGCCGTGGCCGCCCTGGCGTGCGCGGAGTAGTAGCGGAGCGAGCTGATCGTCCCCTTGCGCGAGCCAGGGCCGGCCGACGGCGGCGTGGGCGCGCTGGCAACGCCTGCACCGGGCGTCTCGCCGGCGACGTCCTCGGGCGACTTGTCCGGCAGGGTCGCGTAGCTGCAGGCGCCAGCAGCCGGTTGGCGAGCGCCGAAGCGCGCCAGCGCGGTGTTGGTGTTGAGCCAGGCGACGCTGCCCTCCCAGCCGGCGACGGTCGGCGGGAAGTACGGCAGCTGGCCCATGTCGCGTCAGGGCGTTGCCCAGGGTGTCGTCGGTGATGCGCAGGCCGAGGGCGCGCATCGTGCCGATCGCCTGCACGATCGGCGGCTTGATCATGTTCGGCTCCGTGATGGAGTCGAGCATCGCGGGGTGGGTCAGGATGCGGCGCACGAGGGGCTTGATGCCGGAACCCGCTGCGCCGTAGACGCGCACCAGGTCGCGCAGGGTGGCGGCGTCCGGGGCGCCTGGGGATGAACTCGCCCCAGAGCTTGGTCACGAGGAACGGCGCGTGGTTGGGGTGGGCGAGGACCACGTCCACCAGCTCGCGGTGGCCGAAGGGCGCCGGTCCTGCCGAGCACCGACTTCAGCCCGTCGTCCCAGCGCGAGCGGTTGAAGTAGCCGATCGCCGCGTCGGGATCCTCGTCGTCGATCTGCCAGCCCGAGGCGGCGCGGGCGGCCTCGCGCACGTCGGCCTCGGTGTAGTTCGGCGCGCCCGCCGCGTTGGTGACGCCCGAGCGCAGAAGAGCTCCATCAGCTCGCGGCCGTAGTTCTCGTTGATGGCCCGCCGGGTGTTGTCCTCGCCGGTCAGGTAGCGGAGCATCGCCGGCCCCTCGCCGACCTCGTACACCAGGTCGCGGAAGTAGGCGGTGGGGTACGCGGCGAGGTCGGAGTAGCGGCGCAGCAGCTCGTTCTGGCCGATCATCAGCTGCGGCGGGGAGACGTCGGCGCGCGAGGTGGCGAAGTGCCGGTGCCAGAAGAAGGTGAGGCGCTCGACCAGCGGGTTGCCGGTGCGCAGCATGCGGTCGCACCAGGCGAGCACCATGTCGTTGTCCGACTCGAGGGGCTGCAGCGGGCGTGCCGTCGGAGCGCACGGCGGCCGCGCCCCTCATCGCCCCCTGGGGCCGCGCCGATGAGCCGGTCCACGGCCCTGTGGAGGGTGAGGCCCCTCAGCGACGCGCGCTCGGCCGGCGACGGCCCGAAGCCGGTGCGCCAGGTGAGCCGGTCGACCATCGCCTCGGTGAGCGGCTGCTGGGCGCCCCCGGCGGCGGGGCGGCGCAGGCGGCGCCGGCGCGGCGGGCCGCGAGGCGCGGGCTCACTTCGCCCGCGCCCTGCCGGTGAAGCGGCTTGAAGGCCGAGGCGCGACGGGCTTGGAGGCGCTCACGCGGAAGTCGCCGTTGCGGTCGCGCACGTCGAACCAGACGATGCCGGCGAGGTTGGGGATCGAGGTGCGAGCGTCGGCCAGCGAGCGGATCCAGGCGGCCTTGTCGCCGCCCTTCGCGGTGGAGCCGGTCTCGGCGATCCAGAAGGGCTTGGGCGCGAGCGCCGAGATCTGGCGGTAGGCGTCCTCGAACAGGGGCTCCGGCGCGATCCAGGCGAGCCCACCGGTGCGGCCGAAGTTGTAGCCGCTGGTCCCCACCAGATCGACCTGCGCCGCGCCGGGGAAGTAGGCCGCGAAGGCGTTCTCGGGCGTGTCGGGGATGCTGCGCACGTACGGCGCCCACAGCAGCTTCACGCGCCGGCCGCCCCCGCGCTTGACCACCCGCGCGCACCCGCTTCCACGCGCTCGACGTAGTCGGCCGGCGTGTTGGAGTTGACGAAGCCCGACCAGGCGTACCAGGGGGCGTTGGGCTCGGGCATCGGGCGCAGGATCGGCGCCGGGCGCAGGCGGCCGATCTGCCGGGCGAGCCTCCTGAGGCCGGCGTCCTGGGCGCCCGCGGCGGATGGACGCCAGGCGGTGGCGCCTCTGGGTGGCGCCGTCGCGGCCCGAGTCGGGCATCCAGGTCACGAGCAGCCGCGCCCTGGTCCTCCTGGCCAGGGCGACGATCCTGGGGTCGACCGTGCGGCCGCCGGTGACGTACGTCGAGATCACGCGCGTCGCGCGCTTGCCCGACGACTTCGACAGCGCGGGCACCCCGGTCACCGGGTCGTCCTGATAGACGCCCACCTCGAGCCGCGCCGCCGACGCGCTCGGGGCGGACAGCGCGAGCGCGACCAGCGCGCCGGCGAGCGCCAGGGCCGCGCAGGCCGCGGGCAGGCGCAACCGGCGAGCGATCACCGCGTGGGCACGGGGCGGAGGACTCATCTTCCGTGCGTATCGGCGCAGCGGAGGCGATCCCTGAGCCCGCCCCGCGGCGGCGCCCGAAGGGCGCGCGCCTCCCCCACATCGCGGTTGCGCGGGCCGGCACCGGTGTTTACGGTGTACACATGACACCCGCCGCACGGACGACGTGGATCTTCGCCGTCACGGGCACGGGACTGTTCATGGCGGTGCTCGACAACCTGGTCGTGACCAACGCGCTGCCCAGCATCCGCCGGTCGCTGGGCTCCTCGATCGAGAACCTCGAGTGGGCCGTCAACGCCTACACCCTGGCGTTCGCCGTCCTGCTGCTGACCGCCGCCGCGCTGGGCGACCGCTTCGGCGCCGCCGCGTCTACGCCATCGGCGTGGCGCTCTTCACCGTGGCCTCCGCCGCCGCCGCCCTGTCGCCCAACATCGAGACGCTGATCGCCTCGCGCGCGCTGCAGGGAGCCGGCGCCGCGGCCATCATGCCCCTCTCCCTCACCATCCTGAGCGAGGCCGTCCCCCCGGCCCGCCGCGGGGCCGCCATCGGGGTGTGGTCGGCGATCGCCGGCGTCGGGGTCGCGTTCGGGCCCCTGGTCGGCGGGGCGGTCGTGAGCGGCATCTCGTGGCACTGGATCTTCTGGCTCAACGTGCCGATCGGGATCGCGCTCGTGCCCCTCGCGCTGACGCGCCTTCCCGAGAGCGTGCGCCCCGGCGCCCGGCTCGACCTGGTCGGCGTGGCGCTGGCGAGCGTCGGGCTGCTGGGCCTGGTGTGGGGGCTGGTGCGCGGCAACCCCGACGGGTGGACCAGCCCGGGCGTGCTCGTGCCCATCGTGGCCGGCGCGATCGTGACGGCCGCCTTCGTGGTCTGGGAGGCGCGCGCCCGCAACCCCATGCTGCCGATGGGCTTCTTCCGCAACCGGGCCTTCGCCGCGACCAACGGCACGACGCTGCTGATGTACTTCGGCATGTTCGGCTCGATCTTCCTGATCGCCCAGTTCCTCCAGACGGTGCAGGGGTACTCGGCCTTCGGCGCCGGCGTCCGCACCCTGCCGTGGACGCTCCCGATCCTGGTGGTGGCGCCGGTGGCGGGCCTCGTGTCGGACCGCGTCGGGGGCCGCCCGCTGCTGGCCGGCGGAATGCTCCTCCAGACGGTCGCGATGGCCTGGATGGCGATGATCTACGCGCCCACCATGGCCTACTCCGAGCTGGTCGCGCCGTTCCTGCTCGCCGGCGTCGGCATGGGCATGGTGTTCCCCCCCGCCGCCAGCGTGGTCCTCGGCGCGGTCCGGCCCGAGCAGGCCGGCCAGGCGTCGGGCGCCAACAACATGATCCGCGAGCTGGGCGGCGTGTTCGGCATCGCGGTGATGACCTCGGTGTTCACGCACGCGGGCGGCTTCGCCTCGCCCCAGGCCTTCACCGACGGCCTGGTGGCCGCGGTGTGGGTGGGCGCCGCGGTGCTCGCCGTGGGCACGCTGGTCGCCCTCGCGGTGCCCGGGCGGCCGCGGCCGGCGCCGGCCCCGCGGGCACCGGCCGCGGTGGCCGAGACCGGCTGAATCGGGCCCCGCGCCGGCGCCGCGCCGGCGCGCAGGGGGCTCAGACGGCGCTGCCCGCCAGCAGGCGCGGGTACAGCGGGAAGCGCTCGCCGATCGCACGCGAGCGCGAGCGCAGCGCGTCGAGATCGGCGTCCGAGGCGCCCGGGTCGAGCGCCGCCGCGATGATGCGGCCGATCTCGCGCATCTCGGCCTCGCGCAGACCTCGGGTGGTGAGCGCCGCGGTGCCGATCCGCAGGCCGGAGGTGACGGTCGGCGGGCGCTCGTCGAAGGGCACGCCGTTCTTGTTGACCGTGATGCCGGCCAGCTCCAGCCGGTCCTCCCCGTCCTTGCCGGTGAGCGGGGTGGCCGAGAGGTCCACCAGGACCAGGTGGTTGTCCGTTCCGCCCGACACGAGGCTCACGCCGCCGGCGACGAGCTCCTGCGCGAGGGCCTGGCAGTTGTCGACCACGGCGCGCTGGCGCTCGCGGAACTCGGGCGTGAGCGCGTGGCCCAGGGCGACCGCCTTGCCCGCGATGACGTGCATCAGCGGCCCGCCCTGCAGCCCCGGGAAGACGGCCTTGTCGATCTTGGGGCCGAGCTCGGCGGTGCCCATCACCATGCCGCCGCGCGGGCCGCCCAGCGTCTTGTGGATGGTGGTCGTGACCACGTCGGCGATGCCGACCGGGCTCGGGTGCACACCCGCGGCGACCAGGCCCGCGATGTGGGCCATGTCGACCATGAGCAGCGCGCCGACCTCGTCGGCGATCTCGCGGAAGGCCGGGAAGTCGATGGTGCGCGGGTAGGCCGAGGCGCCGGCGACGATCATCGCGGGACGCAGCTCGCGCGCCAGGTCGCGCACCTGGTCCATGTCGATGCGGCAGTCCGCCCGTCGCACGCCGTAGTGGTGGAACTCGTAGAGGCGGCCCGAGAAGTTGACCTTGAGGCCGTGCGAGAGGTGGCCGCCGTGCGACAGCGACATGCCGAGCACGCGGTCGCCGGGGTTCAGCAGGGCGTAGTAGGCGGCCTCGTTGGCCGTGGCCCCCGAGTGAGGCTGCACGTTGACGTGCTCGGCGCCGAACAGCTCAAGGGCCCGGTCGATCGCGAGCTGCTCGACCTCGTCCACGACCTCGCAGCCGCCGTAGTAGCGCTTGCCCGGGAGCCCCTCGGCGTACTTGTTGGTGAGGACCGACCCGACCGCCTGCAGGACCGCCTGGCTGGTGAAGTTCTCGCTGGCGATCATCTCGAGCGTCTCGCTCTGGCGCTCGGCCTCCAGGCGGAGCAGTCGCGCCACGGCGGGATCGGCCTCGGAGATGTCCTGCGACAGGTAGCTGTCGTCGTCGATGAAGCTCACTCTGATCGACCCCCCGGGCGACGTTGTCCGGCACCGAGGGTACACCCCTACGACGGACGGACGACCCGTGCGCCCACCGCCGAGAGGGCTCGCTCCACGGCCGCCGGATCGGGCCCCGGCCGCACCAGGACCGTCGCCCGGCCCTCCTCCAGGGGGCGCAGGTCGACCACGGCCGAGGCCGTCCCGGGCAGCGGCCCGGCGTCGACGATCGCGCAGGAGGCGCGCACGTCGGCCGGCACGTCGGCGACGGTCGCGGGGTCGGGGCCGCCCGGGTGGTTGGCGCTGGTGGCCACCAGCGGGAGGTCCAGCCCGAGCACCGGGCCGGACATGCGCGGCGCGCGCAGCCCGACGGTGCCGGGCGCGTCGCCGGAGGCGGCGGCGTAGCGCCCCACCGGATCGGGCACCAGGCACGTCGCCGGCCCCGGCAAGAGGGCGGCCGCGGCCGCGCGGATGCGCGGGCCGAGCGCGCCGAGGGCCGCCTCCAGGAGGCCGGGGTCGAGCAACAGCACCTGGCACGGCTGCGCGCGGGGGCGGCCCTTGAGGACGTACAGCGCCTCGACGCCGGCGGGCACGTCGAGCGCGGCCGCGAGCCCGTACACGGTGTCGGTGGGCACCAGGGCCACGCCGCCCCCGAGGAGGACCGCGCGCGCGGCCGCCACGGCGTTGCTCAGGCCCGGCGTGCGCCCACCACCCGGGGGATGCCGGCCAGGTCGTCGCGCCGGGTGACCTCGATGAGCCCCGCCGCCTCGAGCAGGGCCCCGGCCTGGGCGGCCTGGCCGTCGCCCACCTCGATCAGCACCCAGCCGCCCGGCGCGAGGTGGGCGGGCGCGTCGGCGGCGATGGCCGCGATGGCCTCCAATCCGCTCGGCCCGGCCACCAGCGCCTCCTCGGGCTCGAACCGCAGCTCCGGCGGCGCCGCCGCCAGGTCGCCCGGCGACAGATAGGGGGGGTTGGCGACGACCGCGTCGAAGCGGCGGCCGTCGACGGCCGCGAAGCCGTCCGAGTGCAGCCACTCCACGGCGCCGCGGACGTCGTTGGCCCGCGCGACGGCGAGGGCCTGCTGCGAGCGGTCCAGGGCGCTCACGCGCAGCCCCGGCCCCTCGTCGGCCAGCGCCAGCGCCACGGCGCCGCTGCCGGTGCCCCAGTCGAGCAGGGAACCGCCCTCGGGGACCACCGCCAGCGCCCACTCGACCAGCAGCTCGGTCTCGGGCCGCGGCACCAGCACGCCCGGGCCGACGTCGAGCCGCAGGCGACGGAACGCCCGCTGGCCGGTCAGGTAGGCCATGGGCTCGCGGCGGCCCCGGCGGCCCACCAGGGCGCGCGCGCGGTCGAGCTCGGGCGGCGTCAGCGGGCGGTCGGAGTCGGTGTAGAGCTGGATGCGCTCGACGCCGAGGGCGTGCGCGAGCAGCAGGTCGGCGTCGAGCCGCGGCGACGGCGAGCCCCGCTCGGCCAGATAGGCCGTGGTGCGCCGCAGCACGTCCCCGATGCTGAGAGGGCCGCTCACCGGCGTCGGCTCAGCGCCGGGCGCGCGCCATCATGAACGCCGTCAGGGGGCCCTGGAGGAACTCGTACACGGCGTCGGTCGCCTCGCGCAGGGCCGCGACGTCGGCCATCACCTCGCCGCCGGTCTGCACCAGGCGGATGTAGACCTTGGACGGCTCGGAGTGCATCGGCTCGATCGCGCACTCGAGCGAGACCTCTCCGGTGCGGCGCCAGATGCGCAGGCCCAGGGTCACCTCATCGCCCTCGAGCAGCTCCAGCCGGTCCTCGTCGAGGCGCAGCACGTTGTCCACCAGCAGCTCGCGGGCCGCGTCCGGGTCGCCGATGTCCCAGACCGCGACCAGGGTGATGTCCTCGACCCAGGTGTCGCCGATGCCGTAGCGGTCGGTGGCCTCGTCGATCAGGCCCACGATCCGCTCGCGCCCCTCGCGGTAGCCGAGGCCGGTGACGCCGCACGACGCCATCTGGGCCGGGCGCAGCACGAACTCGGTGCCGTCGGGGCTGGAGAAGGTCGCCCCGGCGTCGGAGTGGTACTCGAGTCGCGAGAGCCCGTAGCGCTCGCTGACCGAGGCGAAGAAGAGGGCCATGTCCTCCCGGGGGAGCACGACCTCCTCGTGGCGCAGGGTGACGCCAACGAACTCGATGCGCAGCAGCTCGGCGTTCAGTGTCACGAGGGCTCTCCCGGGGGGTTGGACTGGTCCTCGAGGCGACGGCGGCGCTCGTCGGCCGAGAGGGCGTCGGTGAGACCGGACAGGTTGCCCACCAGCACCTGCTCGCGCAGGGGCACGGTGACCCCGACGCGGTGGTCGGTGACCCGATTCTGGGGGTAGTTGTACGTGCGGACCTTCTCCGAGCGGTCGCCCGATCCCAGCTGCGACCTTCGGGCCGCCGACACCTCGGCGGCGCGCTCGGCCTGGGCCCGCTCGTAGATGCGGGCGCGCAGCACGCGCATGGCGCGCTCGTAGTTCTGGAGCTGGCTCTTTTCGTCCTGCATCGACACGACGATGTTGGTGGGCAGGTGGGTCAGCCGCACCGCCGAGTCGGTGGTGTTGACGCTCTGGCCGCCGGGGCCGCTCGAGCGGTAGACGTCGCGCTTCACGTCGTTGGGGTCGATCTTGACGTCAACGTCCTCGACCTCGGCGAGCACCGCGACGGTCGCCGTCGAGGTGTGGATGCGGCCCTGGCTCTCGGTGGCGGGCACGCGCTGCACGCGGTGGACGCCGGCCTCGTGCTTGAACACCGCGTAGGCGCCGCGCCCCTTGACGGCGATCGTGGCCTCGCGCACCCCGCCGGCGTCGGCCTCGGACACCGACATCAGCTCCACCTTGAGGCCGCGCGACTCCGCGTAGCGGGTGTAGACGTCGACCAGGTCGCGGGCGAACAGCGCGGCCTCCTCGCCGCCGGCCGCCGCCCGGATCTCCACCAGGGTGTCGCGGTCGTCGTCGGGGTCGGGCTCGATCATGGCCTCGCGGATGCGCGGGGCGAGGCTCTCCAGCTCCGCCTGCGCCTCGTCGAACAGCGAGCGCACGTCGTCGTCGTCCGCGTCCTCGGCCAGCATCTGCCGGGCCTCGCTCGAGCGGCCCTCGGCGTCCTCCCACAGGGAGGCGAGGGCGAAGGCGCCCGACAGGTCGGACCAGCGCTTGTTGACCGCGGCGTAGCGCTCACGGTCGCTTGTCAGCTCGGGATCGGAGAGGGCCTCGGAGAGCTCGTCGCGCGTGCGCACGATCTGCTCGACGAGAGATCGCGCGTCCGCGCTCACGAGGTCATCATCCGGCGCGACGCCGGGCGCCTACGCGCCGGAGCGCTGGCTGCGGGCGAGCTTGCGCTGGAAGCGCTCGACGCGGCCGCCGGAGTCCACCAGCTTCTGCTTGCCGGTGTAGAACGGGTGGCAGTTGCTGCAGATCTCGACCTTGATCTCGGACTTGGTCGAGCGCGTCTCGAACTCGTTGCCGCACGTGCACCGCACATGGGCGGTGACGTACTCAGGGTGGATGTCGGTCTTCATGATGGCCTCGTTTGCGTGGACGAACCGCGGACGCGGCGACGTCGATGACTCGATTCTAGATGACCGCGCAAGGGCGGCCCCGGCGCGGGGCCGCCCGTGCGGGTCGAGTCACTACGAGCCCTTGCGCTCCTTCACCAGCGCCGTGAGCTGGGGGACGATCTGGTGCAGGTCGCCCACCACGGCCAGGTCGCTGAACTCGAAGATCGGGGCGTTCGCGTCCTTGTTGACCGCGACGATCGTCTGCGAGGTCTGCATGCCGACCTTGTGCTGGATGGCGCCGGAGACGCCGAAGCCCAGGTACACCTTCGGCGAGACGACCTTGCCGGTCTGGCCGATCTGGGTCGGGTAGGGGTACCAGCCCGAGTCCACCACGGCGCGGGTCGAGGCGACGGCCCCGCCCAGCGCGGCGGCCAGCTCCTCGAGCGACCCGAAGGCCTCCGGGGCGCCCAGGCCGCGGCCGCCGGTCACGAGGATGTCGGCCTCCTCGATGGAGGGACCGGTCTGCTCCTCGTGGGCCTGCTCGACCATCACGGCGCCGGACGAGAAGTCCTGGAGGGAGACGGCCACGTTCTCCACCGCGCCGGCACCCGCCGACTCGACCGGCTCGAACGAGCCGGCGCGGACGAGGCCGATCTTGGGGCCCGTGGTCCAGCCCACGTCGGCGCGGATCGTGTCGCCGAGCGCCGAGCGCTTGCCGACCAGGTCGCCGCCGTCGAGGGCGAGGTCGCCCAGGTCCCAGTTGAGCCCGGCGTCGAGGCGGGCCGAGAGCCCGCCGGCGATGTCGGACGCCAGCACCGACGCGGCGAACAGCACCGTGTCGAAGCCCTGGTCGGTGACCAGCTGGCTGATGACGTCCACGCGGGGCTGGGGCAGCGGGGCCTCCAGCGCGGCGTCGTCGGCGACGAAGACCTTGGCGGCGCCGTAGCGCGCGGCGGTGGCCGCCAGCTCCGACACGCCCGAGCCGATCACGACGGCGGCCGTGTCCGGGTCGAGGGAGACGGCCTTGGAGAGCACGCCCAGCGCGCCCTTCTGGACCGTGTCGCCGTTGTGCTCGAGGAAGACGAGGGTGCTCATACGAGCTTCCTTTCCGCGAGGAAGTCGAGGATCTTCTGCGCGGCGGAGCCGTCGTCCTCGATCTTGAGCGTGTCGCCGCGCGAGGCGGGCGGGCTCAGGGAGATGACGGTGGTCCGCGAGCCCGACTCACCGGCGCGGTCAACGTCGGCGCCGACGTCGGCGAGGCTCTTGACCTCCTGCGGCTTCTTCTTGGCGCCCATGATGCCCTTGAGCGACGGGTAGCGCGGCTCGTTGAGAGCGTCCGAGACGGCGAGCACGGCGGGCAGCGACGCGCGGATCTTGTCGTAGCCGAACTCGGTCTGGCGCTTCGCGGTGACCGATCCGCCGTCGACCTCGAGCTCCGAGATCTGCGAGATGACGGGCAGCTTGAGGCGGTCGGCGACCGCGGCCCACAGCACCGCGCCGTCGCCGTCGGAGGCCTGCTGGCCGAACAGGACCAGGTCCGGCGACTCGGCGCCGAGGGCCGCGGCGAGCACGTAGCTGGTGGCCACGAGGTCCGAGCCGGCGGCCGCGTCGTCGGAGACGAGCACGGCGCGGTCGGCGCCCATGGCGAGACCCTTGCGGATGGAGTCCAGGGCCTTCGCCGTGCCCAGGGAGACCAGCACCACCTCGCCGTCGCCGGCGCTCTCCTTGATGCGGATCGCCTGCTCGACCGCGTTGAGGTCGAAGGCGTTGAGCGAACGGTCGCCCGACCGATCCATCCTCAGCGTCCCGGGATCGATCCGACGCGACGGCCCGGGGTCCGGCACGTCCTTCACGCACACCGCGATTTTCATTCAGCCCCCCTGCTGACAAGATGCTGTCCGGATGGCGTCGCCCGGGCCGCCCGCCCTCGGTGAGGGCCTCGGCCGGGGCCGCGACGCCCCATCCGCTGATGACCTGCTCGTGCCCGCAGCCTAACGCGCCCACGCGCCGCGTGGCGCGGGCCGTCCGGCCCGGATCGCCCTCAGGCCTCTGGGGCGGTCGCCGGGACCGCGCCGTTGATGAAGTCGACCATCCCCTGGATGGGAGCTCCCGGCGTGAACACCTCGGCCACCCCGAGCTGCTTGAGGGCGGGGATGTCGTCGCGCGGAATGGTGCCCCCCACGATCACCAGCACGTCCCCGGCGCCCTCGGCCTTGAGCAGGTCCACGACCCGGGGGACGAGCGTCATGTGGGCGCCCGACAGGATGGAGAGGCCCACGACGTCGGCGTCCTCCTGCACGACGGTCGCGGCGATCTGCTCGGGCGTCTGGTGCAGGCCGGTGTAGATGATCTCCATGCCCGCGTCGCGCAGGCTGCGGGCGATGATCTTGGCTCCGCGGTCGTGCCCGTCGAGGCCGGGCTTGGCGACGACGACACGGATCGGGCGGTCCACGAGCGATTCCTCCGGATGGGACGGGGCGCCGAGTATTCCACACGGCGGGGGCCGCCAACTCCTCCGAGGGTAGTGTTTCCGCCGTTCCCGACCCTGGAGTGAGCGATGCGCACCACCGTGAGGAAGGCCGCCGACGCGGTGACCGCCAAGGCCGACCTGCTCGTGGTCTGCGTGCCGAGCCCGCCGCGATCGCTCGCCGGCGCGGCGGCGGAGGTGGACGCCGCCCTCGGCGGGGTCGTGTCGCGCGCGGTGAAGGACAAGGAGATCACCGGCGCGAGCGGATCGGCGACGCGCTTCCACGCCGGCGACGCGCTCGCCGCGCCCCGGGTGGCCGTGGTCGGGGTGGCCTCCGGCACCGCTGACGACTGGCGCGCGGCCGGGCGGGCGGCGGCCGGCCTGACCGAGAGGGTGCGCACGCGCTCGACGGCGCTGGTGCCGCCCGAGGACGCCACCGCGGACCAGCTGAGCGCCTTCGTCGAGGGCTTCGGGCTCGCCGCCTACCGCTTCGACCGCTTCCGCACGGCCGACCCCGACGCCGTGCCCCCCGCCGAGCGGCTCACGGTGCACTCGGCGGCCTTCCGCACGGCGGACGCCCGCCGCGCGGACCGCATCGTGGAGGCCGTCAACGGGGCGCGCGACCTCTCCAACACCCCGGCCAACCACCTCACGCCGACGATCCTGGCCGAGCACGCGAAGGCGCTGGCCGACGCGATCCCCGGCCTCACGTGCACCGTGCTCGGCACGTCCAAGCTGGAGAAGCTCGGCGCCGGGGCCCTGCTGGGGGTCGCCCAGGGCTCGGCCCAGCCGCCCAAGATGATCGTGCTGCGCTACCGCCCGCAGGCGCCGGCCCAGCCGGGCGAGGTGCTGGGGCTGGTGGGCAAGGCGGTCACCTTCGACACCGGCGGCATCTCGATCAAGCCCTCGAGCGGCATGGAGGAGATGAAGCTGGACATGGGGGGCGGCGCCGCGGTGCTCGAGGGCACCGCCCTGGTCGCGGCCCTCGGCCTGCCGGTGGAGCTGCTGGCCGTGATCCCGGCCACCGAGAACATGCCGAGCGGGACGGCGGTCAAGCCGGGCGACGTGATCACCGCGCTCAACGGACGCACGATCGAGGTGATCAACACCGACGCCGAGGGCCGCCTGATCCTCGCCGACGGCCTGGCCTACGCGGTGCGCGAGGGCGCGACGCGCCTGATCGACATGGCCACCCTCACCGGCGCCATCGTGGTGGCGCTCGGCGAGGTCTACGCCGGGCTCTTCGGCTCCGACCCGGAGTGGACCGACCTCGTGCGCGACGCCGCCGAGCGGTCGGGAGACCTGGCATGGCCGATGCCGATGCACGAGCGCTACGGCCATCTGATCAAGAGCGCCGTCGCCGACCTCGCCAACGCGTCGAACAAGCGCCAGGCGGGCTCGGTGTACGCGGCGCAGTTCCTGCGCGAGTTCTCCGGCGACCTGCCATGGTGCCACGTCAACATCGCGGGGACGGGGATGATCGGCGGCAAGGGCACCGGCTACGGCGTGCGCCTGATCCTGGCGGTCGCCGAGCGGCTGGCGACGCCCGCGCCGTGAGCGCCTGGGTCATCCTGATCGGCTTCGGCATCGTCGTGGTCGGCGTGGTGACCAAGATCGGCGTGGACGTGGCGCGATACCTGCGCGCCGACCGGCAGGCGCACGGCGGCCGGCTGACCGTTGCCGCCGCCCGCCGCGCGTTCGTGATCGTGGCGGTCGTCGCCCTGGCGATCCTCGCCTTCATCGTCTGGCCCCTCATCCTCGGCGACCGCTGAGCCGGCCGGGGTGGCCGACGCCTCCCAGCTGGCCCTGCTCGGGGGCGCCGGCGTACTCGCCGGCGCCATCAACGCGGTGGCCGGCGGCGGCTCCCTGATCGCCTTTCCGGTCCTGGTGGCGACCGGCCTGGCGCCCCTGACCGCCAACATCACGAACACGATCTCCCAGCTGCCCGGCTACCTGTCGATCGTCGAGGGCTACCGCCCCGACCTGGTCGGGCAGGGCCCGCGGGTGCGGACGCTGGCGGTGCCGACGGTGCTCGGGGCCTTCCTCGGGGTGGCCCTGCTCGTGTGGGGCGGGGACTCGGTCTTCGAGATCGTCGTCCCGTGGCTGGTGCTCGCCGCCTGCGCCCTGCTGGCCCTCGGCCCGCGCATCCGCGCCGGCATGGTGGCCCGCGGCGGCGGCACCTCAACCCACATCTCCCCGGGCGTGCTGGCGGCGGTGTTCGCGTCGGGCGTCTACGCCTCCTACTTCGGGGCGGCGGCCGGCGTCCTGCTGCTGGCGGTGCTCGCCCTGGGGGTGGCCGACCGCCTCCAGCGCCTCAACGCGCTCAACCGGGCGATGATCCTGCTCGCGAACGTGGTGGCCGCCCCGGCGCTGATCCTCCTGGGCCCGGTCGACTGGCCCTCGGTGGCCGTGCTCGCCCCGGCGACCCTCGTGGGCGGCGCGATCGGGGCGCGGGTGGCGCGGCGCCTCAACGACGACGCCCTGCGCTGGAGCGTGATCGTCCTGGGCGTCGGCGTCGCGGTGTGGCTGCTGCTGCGCTGAGCGCTAGGCGAGGCGGGCGCGCTCGAGCAGGCGGTCGACCGCTCCCGAGGGATCGACCCGGCGGGCCATGACGTCGTCGATGAGGCCCGGGAGGAACTCCTCGTCGCCGGCGGCCTCCACCCGGCGCGCCAGCCGGTCGAGCGCCAGGGCGTTGAGCTGCCGCCGCAGGCCCTCCCGGCGCCGCCGGTCGAGCCGGCCGTCGGACTCGAGGAACGCCCGGTGGTCCTCGACCGCCGACCACAGCTCCGCCACCCCGCCGCCGTCGAGCGCCGTCACCCGCACGATCGGCGGCTCCCACGGCCCGCCCGGGACCAGCGTGAGGGCGTTGGCCAGCTCCGAGACCAGCTGATCGGCCCCGGGGCGGTCGGCCTTGGTCACCGCGAGCACGTCGGGGATCTCCATCAGACCGGCCTTGATCGCCTGCACGCCGTCGCCGCTGCCGGGCATCAGGGCGAGCACGACGGTCTCGGTGAGCGTCTGGACCTCGACCTCGTTCTGGCCAGACCCGACGGTCTCGACCAGCACCACGTCGAAGCCGGCCGCGTCCAGCACCAGGACGGCGTCCGCCGTGGCCTCGGCCAGCCCGCCCAGGTGGCCGCGGCTGGCCATGGAGCGGATGAAGACGCCGGGATCGAGGAAGTGCTCGGTCAGCCGGATCCGGTCGCCGAGCACTGCGCCCCGCGTGAAGGGGCTGGTGGGGTCGACGCTGACGATGGCCACCCGGCTCCCGGCGTCGCGCAGGTGGCGCACCAGGCCCCCGATGAGGGTGCTCTTGCCCACCCCCGGCGCGCCCGTGATGCCCACGCGCCACGCCCGCCCGGTCTCGGGGTGGAGCGCGGCGGCCAGCTCGCGGCCGTCGGGCCCCAGGCGTTCGACCAGGCTGATCGCCCGGCCGATGGCGCGCCGCTCGCCCGCGCGGACCCCGGCGATGATCTGCTCGAGGGTCACCGCAGGTCTCCGAGCGCCGCGGCGGCGGCCGCCAGCATGCGCGCGTTCTCCTCGGGCAGGCCGATCGTGATGCGCAGGCAGGTCGGGGCGCCGAAGGCACGCGCCGGGCGCACGATGACGCCGCGCGCCAGCAGGGCCGCGTTGAGCGCCTCCGCGCGCGCGACCGACCCGAGCTCGACGAGCAGGAAGTTGGCGGTGCTGGGCAGCGGCTCGAGCCCGAGCGCGCGCAGGCCCGCGGCGGTCATCGCCCGCTCGGAGTCGTTCAGGCGGATCCGCTCGGGGAGGTGGGCGTCGGCGTCCACCAGGCTGGCGATGGCCGCCGCCTGGGCGGGCGAGGGCAGGTCGAAGACGTTGCGCACGACCCCGAGCGCCCGGACCAGGTCGGCCGGCCCCATCAGGTATCCCACGCGCAGGCCGGCCAGGCCGTACGCCTTGCTGAAGGTGCGCAGCGCCGCCAGCGGGCGGCCCTCGGCCACCAGCGCCGCGCCGTCGTGGCCGCCGGGCGGCAGGTACTCGAAGTAGGCCTCGTCGATCACCGGCAGCACGTGCCCGGGCAGCGCGTCCAGGAACGACCCGAGCTCGGCGGCCCCCACGGCCCCGCCCGTGGGGTTGTTGGGGCTCACGACCACGACCAGCTTGGTGCGGTCCGTCACCTGCCCCGCCAGGGCGTCGAGGTCGTACGCGCCGTCGGCGCGCAGGCCGGCGGCCCGGACCCGCGCGCCCTGGATCTGGGCCCCGACCCGCCAGGACAGGAACGACGGCCACCCCATCGCGACCTCGTCACCCGGATCAAGCAGCGCGAGGCACAGGAGCTTGATGAGCCCGTCGATGCCGGCGCCGGGCAGGATCCGGGGCGCGTCGAGGCCCACCCGCTGCGCCAGGGCGTCCCGCAGGGCCCACGCGCCGGGGTCCGGGTACACGCGCACGCCGGGCGCCGCCGCGCGCATCGCCTCGATCGCGCCGGGCATGGGCGGGAACGGCCCCTCGTTGGAGGCGAGCTTGATGACCGACTCGACACCCAGCTCGCGGCGGACGTCCTCGATCGGGCGCCCCGGCTCGTAGGCGTCGACCCCGGCGAGCGCGGGGCGCACCAGCCCCGGCGGGAGGCCGGTCTCCGTCGTCGTCGTCGTGTGGTCGTCGCCGGTCACGCGCGGCGATGCTAGTGGACCCGGCGCGCGGGGGCGGGCGTAGGGTCGGTGGCGGCCGACCCCTTTCCCGGAGGTGAGCGACCGTGATGATCACCGAGCGCAGCAAGAGCGTGATCCCCTTCCGTCCCGCGGATGCCGCGCAGGTCGGCGAGGGGGCGTTCTACCTGGACATGATCGTCTGGCTCAACGGCGACCGGGTGTCGATCGGCGACCGCGTCGGCTTCAACTACGGCTGCTACGTCAACGGCTACGGCGGCCTGACGATCGGCGACCGCTCGATCTTCGGCCCGTACACGATGATCCACACGGCCAACCACGAGATGGACCTCGGCTCCCCGATCCCCGACCAGGGCTGGACCTCCGGGCACGTGACCGTCGGGGCCGACTGCTGGATCGGGATGGGCGTCAGCATCCTGCCGGGCGTCGCGATCGGCGAGGGCTGCGTGATCGGGGCCGGCAGCGTCGTGGCCAAGGACGTCCCGGACTTCACGATCGCGGTGGGCAACCCGGCGCGGGCGCTGCGCGACCGCCGCGAGACGGGTCCGTGAGGGTCCTCTTCCTGCAGCGCCAGCCGTGCATCCGGGCGCTGAAGTACGCCGTCGGGCTCCGCGCGCGCCACCCGGACGTGGCGCTCGGCTTCGCCTTCCAGGGGCGGACGCTGACCGGCTGGTACGGCGTCGGCGACGAGCTGTTCGAGCGCTGGTGGGAGCTCCCCGCCGACGACGCCCCCGAGGCCCTGGCGCGGGCGGTCGCGCAGTTCGCGCCGGACCTGATCCACAGCCACAACCTGCCGGACGCGCTGACGGTGCTGGCCCTCGAGGTCGCGGGGGTGTGCCGGTGGTCCACGACGTCCACGACCTCCAGAGCCTGAGGCGGACGCCCTACGAGGACGGCTTCGCCGACCCGGCCGACCCGGCCGAGCTCGAGTCCGCCGCCATCGCGGGATGCGCGGCCCTGATCGCGGTGTCGCGGGAGATGCTCGACGAGATCGAGGCCCGCCACCTGCCCCCGGCGCGGCGGCTCGTGTTCGCCAACTACGCCCTGGAGCGCGATCTGGCGCCCGACGGCGCGCCCCGCCCGGAGCGCCACGGGCCCCCGCGCGTGGTGTACCAGGGCAGCCTCTCGACCAACGGCAGCCACTACGACCTGCGCGGGCACTTCGCGGCCGTCGCCGCCGCCGGGATCCCGGTCTACGTGTTCCCCAACCGGGACGCGCCGGCGTACCGCGAGCTGGCGGCCCGCACGCCCGGCCTGCGGGTGATGGAGCGGCTGGAGCCGGCCGCCCTGCTGAGGGCGCTCGCCGGCTACGACATCGGATGGGCGGCGTTCAACACCGGGCTCAACGGCCCCCACCTCGACACCGCGCTGCCCAACAAGGCCTTCGAATACCTCGCCTCCGGGCTGCCGATCGCCGTCGGACCGCACCGCGCCCTGGAGCGCCTGGTGGCCCGCGAGGGGGTGGGCTTCGTCGTCGGTCGCCCCGAGGACCTCCCCCGGCTGCTGCGGGAGGTCGATCTGCCGGCCCTGCGGGCCCGGGTGGCCGAGCGGCGCCGTCACTTCACGGTCGAGGGCCACATCGACGCCCTGGCCGACCTCTACCGCGCGACCGCCCGCGCGCCGGTCGGGGCGGGACCGGCGTCGGGCGCCCCCGGCTAGACTTCCGGGGGTGAGTGAGACCGCCGATCTGGGGCTGTTCCCGCTGGGTCTCGTGCTGCTGCCGAGCGAGCGGGCGCCGCTGCACCTCTTCGAGCCGCGCTACCGGCAGCTCTACGCCGACTGCGTGCTCGAGGACACGCCCTTCGTCGTGGTCCAGGCCGGCCCCACCGGCACCGCGGACGTGGGGTGCGCGGCGCGCTTCGAGTCGCTGGTGCGGCGCTTCGAGGACGGGCGCCTGAACGTGATCGTGCGCGGCGTCGCGCCGGTGCGCCTGCTCGAGGAGACCGACGGCAGGCTGTACTTCTCCGCGCGGGTGGAGACGCTGGCGGAGGAACCCTCCGAGGTCCCGCCGGGGCTCGCCGAGGAGGTCCTGCGCCGCTACCGCGCCCTGGGTGGGCTGAGCGAGACGGCGATGCCGGAGGCCCCCGAGGGCACGCCCCTGTCGTACGCGGTGGCGGCGGTCCTCGACATTCCGGTTGCGTCCAAGCAGGAGATGCTCGAGACACGGGGCGAGGGGCGGCGCCTGTCGATGCTGGCCGAGCTCTTCGCCGCCGCCGACGCCGAGGGCGAGCACGCCCGCATGGCCGCCCACCGCGCCGGCAGCAACGGCAAGGTCAGCGCGCCGTGAGCGCGCCGGCCGCCACGGAGCCGCGGGTGCGGACCGGCTACGCGCTGATGCGCGACGGCCGGCCGGCCGTCGCCCGGGGGCGCGCCTGCCTGGTGTGGGTGGAGGGCCCGGACGCCGCGAGCTTCCTCCACGGGCTCCTGAGCAACGACGTGGAGGGGCTCGCGCCCGGGCAGGCGCGCGCCGCCCTGTTCCTGGACGCGAAGGGCCACATCCAGGTGGACGTGCGCGTGCGCCGCGACGGCCCGGACGCCTTCACGCTGGTGGCGCCGGCCGCGCTCGGCGGGCGGCTGGCCGAGCTGCTCGAGCGGTACCACTTCTCCGAGGACCTCGACGTCATCGGGCCCGAGGAGGTCAACCTGCTGAGCGCGACCGGCGTCCCGGCCGACGCCGCCGGGCCGGCCCAGCTGGTGCTGGCGGGCCCGATCCCCGGCACCCTCGACCTGGTGGTGGACGACGCCGACGCCGCGATCGCGGCGCTCGGCGCGCCGGAGGTGCCGGCCGAGGCCCTCGAGATGCTGCGCGTCGCCGCCGGCGTGCCCGCGGTGGGGGTCGACACCGGGCCGGCGACGCTGGTGCAGGAGGTGGGCCTCCAGGACGACGCGGTCTCGTTCGACAAGGGCTGCTACCTCGGACAGGAGACCGTCGCCCGCGTCCGCTACCGAGGGCGCGTCAACCGCCTCCTGCGCGGCCTCGCGCTGGGAGGCGCGGCCCCGGTGCCCGCGGGGGCGGCGGTGTCGGTGGACGGCCGCGAGGTCGGGCGGGTGACCAGCGTCGCCGTGACCCCGGACCTGGGCGCCGTCGCCCTCGCGGTGCTGCGCCACGAGGTCGCCCCCGGCGCCGCGGTGGATGTCGAGGGCGCCGCCGAGCCGGCGCGGGTCGTCCCCCTCCCCTTCCCGCCGCCATGAGCGAGGAGGCCGGGGCGGGCGCCCTCATCGGCCTGCTGGGCCCGGCCGGCGCCGCGGCGCTCGAGTCGGCCACCCAGGCGCTCGGCGAGACCACCGGAGCCGGGAGCGCGACCCTGCGGGTGGCGGGCTGGACGGCGGCGGACTGGGCCTTCCGCTTCGAGCTGCCGGGCGTCGAGCATCACATCGTCGTGCAGGTGCCGCACGACGGCGGGCCCACGATCGTGCGCAGCGCCGGCGCCGGCCCCGACCCCCTCGCCCCCGAGGACCTGCGCCGCCCCTGAGCGGTCCGGCGGCCGTGGACCGGCGTCGCGAAGCGGATTCTCGCGGCCGGGGCATGCCGTCCGGTGGGGGTGGCACACTACGAACATGCGTTCGACACCGCCGCCGGGCACGCCCGGCCAGCTCATCCTCTTCCCCGGCGCCGATGCGCCGGCGGCCACGGGCTCACCGGGCTCGCGGCCGCGGCGGCGCGCGGCGACGGCGGTGGCCCGGAAGGCCGAGCGGCTGGACCAGATGGCCCGCGCCGCGGAGCGCGAGATGGCCGAGAGCTACCGGGCCGGGGACATGGTCGGCGCCGGCGCGGCCCGCGATCGCGCCCTCGGCGCGCGCCGGGCGGCCGAGCTGCTGCGGGCCGGCCCACGCGGGGTCGCCGAGGTGCTCGGCGGGCACGAGGCCGCCTGACCCTGACGCGCGATCCGTCCCCGGCCTGCGCCGGGGGACGGATCCACGGCCGGCTAGGAGAGCGCCTTGCTCTTCAGCGCGTCGAACTCCTCCTGCGAGATGGCCCCGGAGTCGAGAAGTCCCTTCGCTCGGGCGATCTCATCGGCGGGCCCGGACGAGGCGGCCTCGCGCACGTAGCTGTCGAACTGTTGCTTCTGCGCCTTCTGGGCCTCGGCCTGGCGTTGCGCCATGCCGTCGTGGCGCACGATCAGATAGATCAAAGCGCCGACCAACGGGAGTATCACCAGAAGAAGAATCCACAGAGCCTTTGCGAAGCCACCCAGATCCTTGCTGCGGAAGATGTCCACGACGATCGTGAACAGGATCATCAGCACGAAGAACAGGAAGTAGATGACAAGCAGCGTCCAGATCAGGTCTAGGAAGCTGAAGTCGTCCATTCACCACCCCCACATGGTTGTCGATTGACCGGCGCATCTTGTCACTCGCGACGGGCGGCGCACACGCCACACCTCACGCGAACAGGATCTCGTCGCCGGTTTCACCCAGGTGAAGCCTCTCCTCGATCTTCTCGAAGGCCAGCTCGTGCAGCACCGGCTGGAGGATGTCGATGGGGGCGTCCGGCGCCGACGGGTCGCGGAACTGCACGCTCACGCGCCCGACGAACATCGTCTTGACGCCCAGCTCCTCGCCGTTGCGCAGCACGCGCACCTGAAAGCCCCAGAGCATCGAGGGCCCGTCCGTGAGCGAGGTCCTCAGCCCGCCGGGCTCGAGCTCGTACACCTGACCATCAACCTCGAGTCGATGTTGAGTCATAGATCGATCACCTCCCCCGCTCGCGTCAGGGCCGCGGCCGCGCCGCCGCGACGTGGATCGCCCGCCCCCTCGAGGCCCCGGGCCCCGCGCGCGGCGGCGCTGACGCCGCCGAAGAACAGGTTCACCTCTCCCCATCGTCGCAGGCGGTGGCCGCCCGCCTCGAGCGCGGCGACCGCGACCTCGGGCACGCCGCCCTCGACGTCCACCCCGTCGCCCTCCGGGTGCACGCGCGGCCGCCGAACGGCCGCCGGCCCCGCCAGGCCGCCGTCCACCATGCTCACCACGGTCTGGAGGATCGCCGAGCGCAGCCGGTTGGAGCCGGCCGACCCGAGGGCGATCACCGGCTCATCGTCGCGCAGCAGCAGGCTCGGGGCCATCATCGAGGTCATCCGCGTGCCGGAGACGACGCGGCCGAAGCCGCCGGGATTGAGATCCTCCTCGCCCATCATGTTGTTCAGCAGGATGCCGGTTCCGGGCAGCACCACGCCGGAGCCGGACCCGTTCGAGCTCGACAGGCTCGCCATGCCCCCGTCGGCGTCGATCGCGCTGACGTGGGTCGTCGATCCGGCGGGCTTGCGCGTCTCCGGGCCGCCGGGATCGCCGCCGCCCGACGCGCGCCGGGCCCAGAGGCGCTCCATGCAGTCCTCCTCGTGCAGGTCGGCCAGGAACCGGTCGTCGCGCAGCGCGTTCGCGGCGCGGCCCGCACGGGTGACCGCGAGGTAGTGGCCCTCCTCGGTGACCGGGGCGGCCCCTCCTCCATCGCCGCGAGCGCCGCGGCGATCAGGGCGCCCCCGGACGAGGGCGGCGGGTTGGTGAGGACCGTCATGCCGCGATAGCCGAACCGCAGCGGCTGCCGATCGATGATGCGGTAGGCGCGCAGGTCGTCGGCGGTGACGTAGCCGCCGGTGGCCTCCATGTGGGCCACCAGCTCCGCCGCGAGGGGACCGGAGTACATGCTCTGCGGCCCGGCCTCGCCCAGGTGCAGGAGCGCCTCCGCCAGCTCGGGCAGCCGGATCCTGTCGCCCGGGCCCAGCAGGCGCCCCCCGGCGCGTAGACCGCGGCGGCGGCCGGGGTGAACGTGAGCATGTCGGCCAGGATCTCGTGCAGGTAGCCGGTCTCGCGCGTGAGCACGACCCCCTCGCGCGCGAGGGCGACCGCCGGTGCAACGACCTCGGCCAGCGGCAGCCGCCCGTGACGCCGCACGGCCTCGCCGAGGCCGGCCACCATGCCGGGGACGGCCACCGAGGCCGGCCCGATGTGGAACACCTGCTCGGCGCCGCCGAAGGGCACCGTGAAGTGGTCGAGGTCGGCCGGGTCCAGCGCGCGCCCGCGGGGGCCGAGGCCGGGCGCGGCGACGAAGAAGTCCATGAGCGCGGTCTCGCCCGACGGCGAGCGCACCAGGAGGAAGCCTCCCGCGCCGGGACCGGTCAGCGGGCTCTCGGCGACCGCCGCCGCGAAGGCCGCCGCGCACACCGCGTCGACCGCGCCGCCCCCGCGCGCCAGGGCCTCCGCCCCGGCGCGGGCGCTGAGTCGATGACCGGCCGCGACCACGCCGACCGGCGCGCCGGTCCCGGAGGTCGCTACGCCGCGTCCTCGGGATCGTCGGGCACGATGTCCGACCGCCGCATCGTGGTCGTCGCGTCGGGATCGGCCGCCGGCTCCTCGGGC
This sequence comes from uncultured Thermoleophilia bacterium, assembly GCA_963806585.1. Classification (GTDB taxonomy): domain Bacteria; phylum Actinomycetota; class Thermoleophilia; order Miltoncostaeales; family Miltoncostaeaceae; genus Miltoncostaea. Next base: position 80,736 of record CAWDYN010000009.1, read on the forward strand.
GGGATCGCGTCGACGTCGAAGACGCGCGGCGGGGCCGGCTCGCCCGCCTCGGCGGGCGCGGAGCGCGTCGGGTAGGGCACGTCGAAGCGGGAGACGCGCTCCTCGCGGCGCGGGCGGGCGCGCGCGGGCGGCTCGGGGGCCGGCTCCGGCTCGGACGGGGCCGCGGGGGCGGCGCGCACGCCGCTGAAGTTGGCCGCGACCACGGTCACCCACACCTGGCCCTGGAGGTCGGGGTCGATGGTGGCGCCGAAGATGATGTTGGCGTCGGGGTCGGCCGCGTCGGCCACCACGCGGGCCGCCTCGCTCACCTCGAGCAGGGACAGGTCCGGGCCGCCGGTCACGCCGAGCAGGATCCCCTTGGCGCCGTCGATCGGGGTCTCGAGCAGCGGCGAGGCGATGGCCGCGAGCGCCGCCTCGCTCGCCCGGTTGCCGCCGCCGGCGTAGCCGATCCCCAGCAGCGCCGAGCCGGCGCCGCGGATGATGGTGCGCACGTCGGCGAAGTCCAGGTTGATGAGGCCCGGCAGGGTGATCATGTCGCAGATGCCCTGCACGCCCTGGCGCAGGAGGTCGTCGCACACCTTGAAGGCCTCGACCATGCTCGTGCCGCGCTCGAGCACGCTCATCAGCCGGTCGTTGGGGATGATGATGACCGTGTCCGCGGCCTACTGCAGCCGCTCGAGGCCCGTCGTCGGCGGCGCGCGTCGGCGCGCCGCCCTCGAAGGCGAACGGCCGCGTCGACCACCGCCACGGTCAGCGCGCCGAGCTCGCGGCGCGATCTTGGCCACCAGGGGCGCGCCGCCGGAGCCGGTGCCGCCGCCCTCGCCGGCGGCGATGAACACCAGGTCGCTGCCGCGCAGCGCGCGGCGCACCTGGTCCTCGCTCTCGCGCATGGCCTGCTCGCCCAGGCTCGGGTCGCCGCCGGTGCCGAGGCCGCGGGTGATGTCCGTGCCCACCGTGATGCGCACGTCGGCCTCGCTCTCCTCCAGCGCCTGGCGGTCGGTGTTGACGGCGACGAACTCGACGCCGCGCAGGCCCGCCTCGATCATCCGGTTCACCGCGTTGCAGCCCGCCCCGCCGACGCCGACCACGCGGATGACCGCGACGTAGTTGGTGCCGTCGGCGTCACGGACGCCCATGTCGGGCTCCGGCGCGACGGGGACGTCCGGCGCTCGCCCGGCCCCTCGGTGCTGCGGAAGAGCTCCGAGAGGGGGCCCTCGCGCATGCTCGGGCGCGAGCCGCGCGTGCTCACGCCGCCACCACCCGCGGGTCGCCGGGGGCCGAGGCTCCGGCCGGGCCCTCGACCACCTCGCGCGCGAGCTGGCGGTACCAGCGGGCCGCCGGGCCGGACGGGTCGTAGCGCATGATGCTCTGGCCCACGACCGGGGCCTCGGCGAAACGGATCGTCTTTCCGATGCGGGTGCGGAACACGCGGTCCCCGAAGCTCTCCTCGAGCATGCCCACCGCCTCGCGGCCGTGGATGGTGCGACCGTCGTACATCGTAGGGAGGATACCCACGATGTCGACCGAGGGGTTGAGGTTGTCGCGCACCTGCCGGAGGGTGCTCGCGCAGCTGGGCGAGCCCGCGCAGCGACAGGTACTCGCACTGGACGGGCACGATCACGCCGTGCGGCCGCGACCATGGCGTTGATCGTCAGCAGGCCCAGCGAGGGCGGGGTGTCGAGCAGGATGTAGTCGTAGTCCTCGCGCACCGGGCGCAGCGCCGCGCTCGAGCGCGCGCTCGCGGCCGATCATCGGCCGACAGGGCGATCTCGGCGCCGGCCAGCTCGATGCCCGCGGGCGCGACGTCGATCTCGCGCTCCTCGATGATCGCGCGCGACCGGCGCGGAGCCGGTGAGGACGTGGTACATGCCCGTGGACAGCCCCTCGACGTCGATCCCCTGGCTCATCGAGAGGTTGCTCTGCGGGTCGAGATCGATCGCGAGCACCCGCGCGCCCATGTCCTTCAGGGCCACGCCGAGGTTGAGGGTGGTGGTCGTCTTGGCGACCCCGCCCTTCTGATTGGCGAGGGCGAGGACGCGGGCGGATTCGGGCATCGTGCGCACTTTCGTTGCGTCGGTGGACCTCCGCACGTTTCTCCCCCCGCGGCCGATCTCCTTGCGGATGCGGCGGCGCGATCAGTCCGGGCGGCGAGCTCCAGGCGCCGCTGGCCGGCCCACGCCGCCGCCTGCGAGCGGCGCTGGAAGCCGAGCTTGCGCAGCAGCTGGGACACGTGGTTGCGCACGGTCTTCTCGGACAGGTGCAGCACCTCGCCGATCGCGCGGTTGGTGTAGCCCTCGGCGATCAGCGCGAGCATGCGCCGCTCGCGATCGGTGAGCCCGGCCAGCTCGGCCTCGGCCTGCTTGGCCGAGAGCTCGCGGAACTGGTGCAGCAGCGCGCCGGCGGCGCGCGGGTCGAGCGTCGACTCGCCCGGCCGCGGCCTCGCGGATGGCCTGGGTGAGCCGCTCGGCGTCGGCCTGCTTGAGCAGGTAGCCGCTCGCGCCGGCCATCACGGCCCCGACGATGGCCTCCTCGTCGGTGTACGAGGTCAGCATCAGCACGCGGGCGTCGGGGTGGTCCGCCTTGATCTTGCGGCACGCCTCGACGCCGCTGCCGTCCGGCAGCCGGACGTCCATCAGCACGACGTCGGGGTGGGTCTGCTCGTTGAGCTGGACGGCCTCCGCGGCCGTCTGCGCCTCACCGACCACGCGAAAGCCCGCCGAGTGGGTGAGCAGGGTCCGCAGACCGATCCGGACGACCGTGTGGTCGTCCACGATCAGGACCCTGATCGGATCAGCGGGGGTGGTGGTCATCGAATGGGTCACCTCGCGCTCGGGATCGGGACGGAACGGAACGACAGTTCGGCCTCGGGCTCGTCGCTGTCGAGCGGCACCTCGAGGGTCACGCGGGTGCCCCCGCCGGGGGCCTCCTCCACGGCCAGCCTGCCCCCCAGGCGCCGGGCGCGCTCGCTCATGTTGCGCAGGCCCTGATGGGCGCCGGGCGCCGCGGGCGGGCGCGCGGCTCGGGCCCGCAGCCGTCGTCGGAGACGACCAGGTCGAGCTCGTCGGGGGCGAAGACCAGCGAGACCATCACCCGGCAGGCGCCGGCGTGGCGGGCCGTGTTGGTGAGGGCCTCGCGGAGGATCTGCTCCAGGTGCTGGCCGGCCTCCTCGGGCAGCGGGCCCGCGCAGCCCACGCCCTCGACGGTGAAGCGCACGCTGCGGCCGGTCTCCTCGCCGAAGCGGCGCGACAGGTCGCCGAGGCCCGGCGGCGATGCCCTGAGCGGTCGCGGGGGCGATCGCGAGGGCCCGGATGTAGTCGCGGATGCCGTCGGTGGCGGCGTTGAGGTCGGCCACCACCTCGCGCACCTCGGCGCGGATCGACGGGTCGTCGGAGCGGATCGCGATCGACTCCAGGTGCAGGCCCGCGGCGTAGATCGACTGGATCGTGCCGTCGTGCAGGTCGCGCCGGAAGCGGGCGCGCTCCTCGGCGATCGCCCGGGCGCGATCGATCTCCTCGAGCTGCTGCTTGGCCTCGACGTCGAAGATCTCGAGCAGCTTGACGGCCAGCACGCACAGCACCAGGCCCGCGAGGCCCCGGATCACCTCGAGCGGCAGCCCGGTGACGCTGAACCAGCCGTCGTCGCTGCCGATGCCCCCGGCGCGAGCGGACCCTCCGGGACGATCACGCCGAGGACGGCGTAGATCGCGAGCACCGCCGCGGCGGCCGCGGCATATGGCTTGATGCCGGTCATGCCGGCGTCGGAGAGCTCGGCCCGCTGGCGCCACAGGCCCACGGCCGCCAGCAGCGCGCCCGGGAAAAGGAGGGTGTAGCGGGCGAGGCCGTTCACGGCCTCCTCCCACTCGGCCACGCCCCAGCCCGACTCCGAGGCCGTCAGCGCCGTGGCGGAGACGATCACCACGGCCGCCAGGACCGACAGCACGGTGAGCGACCGGCGGGCCATGTCGGAGAGCGCGAGCAGGCGCAGGCCGAACTGCACCAGGAAGATGAAGGCGATCACCTGCACGAGCGCGCGCAGCACGAGCAGCCCCTGGATGATCCCGGGCCGCATGTACGCCTCCTGGATGGGGATGAAGACGTATCCCCAGACCGCGAACGCCTCGAGGAAGGCGAACGCCGCGAGCCAGATGAGCGACGAGGAGAGGGTCAGACGGGTTGCGCGGCGTCGCTGGAGCCACACGGCGAAGCCGAGCGAGAAGAAGACGAGGCCCTGCGCGAACAGGAAGATCGTCTCGTTCTGAACGAAGAACTCGCGCACGCGGCGCACCCGCCCTCATGGTTCCGACGCGGGCGCGGCGGACGGGGAGACCGATTCGGTCAGGCCCCATCCGCCGCTGCGTCCGCCGGAAAATCGACCCTTTGATGCGGGTTCGATTGTAGCGCCCCGTCGCAGGGGCGCCGCGGAATCCCTCTAGAAGGTCGCGATCTGCAGGCTGCTGGCCCCCGCCATACGACGCAGGCGCGCCACGCGCTCCTCCATCGGAGGGTGGGTCGAGAACAGGCCGGCCGCACGGCCGCCGCGCCCGCCGCGGGCGTTGGCGTGGAGCGGGTTGACGATGTAGAGCGGCTCCGCGGCGGGGTTCACCCGCATGGGGATCGCCTCGGCCGAGCGGTGCAGGCTCTCGAGCGCGTCCGCCAGGGGAAGCGGGTCGCCGAGGAGCTCGGCGCCGGTCGCGTCGGCCACGTACTCGCGCTGGCGGGAGACCGCGAACTGGATGATCATCGCCGCGATCGGCGCCAGGATGATCGTGGCCAGCGTGCCGATGAGCCCGAGCGGGTTGTCGTCGTCACCGCCGAAGAAGAGCGAGAACTGGAGGAAGTTCGCGATCGCCGCGATCGCGCCCGCGGCCATCGCCGCGATGCTCGCGATCAGGATGTCGCGGTTCTTGATGTGGGCCATCTCGTGGGCCAGCACGCCCTCGAGCTCGCGCTGGCTGAGCGCCCGCTGGATGCCCGCGGTGACGGCGATCGACGCGTGCGCGGGGTTGCGTCCGGTGGCGAAGGCGTTGGGCTGCTCGGCGGGGGTCACGTAGACGCCCGGCTTGGGGACGCCGGCTCGCTGGGCGAGCGTGGCGATCATCCGGTGCAGCTCGGGCTCCTCCTCCTCCGTCACCGGCGCGGCCTTGCTCATCTTCAGAGCGACGCTGCCGCTGAACCAGTACATGACGAAGTTGAAGACGATCGCGATCGCGGCGAACAGGATCAGGCCGCTCGCCCCGCCGATCAGGAACCCGATGACCAGGAGCAGGCCCGTGAGGGCCGCCACCAGCAGGAACGTCTTGACGTTGTTTCCCGCCTTGTACGAGGCGAGGTTCATCATCTCTCCTTGGGATCTCCGGCCGATCCTCTCCGAACGGCACGGTGCCGCCGAGTATAGGAGGCCCTGATTGCCGCTCGGTTAAGCGTTGCGAGGTGGGCTTCGGCGTTTCCGAGCTCTGAGGGTTTCCGAGCTTCGGGTCCCGAGCTCGGCGTTTTCCAAGGAGTGCGGAGAAGGGGAAGCGACGAGGCGTGGAGTCGGCCTCTTGCGGGCCGACTCGACGCGCAAATGCGCCCTTGGTCGGGCGCATTTGCATCGCGCAGCGGCCCTTCGGGCCGGACATGTGCGCGGGCAGGTCAAGACCACCTCCAGCAGCGCTCGGTCGGCGCTGCGCGCCCTCGGCGATACCCGGTAGGACGGGCCCGGCTCCGATGTCGCCGAAGGCGACGAGACGGCCGGGCCACGCCCGGCCGTACAAGCTCGCCGCCGCAGGCGGCCAGCGAATGCAAATCCACCCGGCCAGGGTGGATTCTGCCGCGGCGAGGCCGGGCCGCAAGAGCCCGGCCTCGCACGCGTGAGGAGCCGGCGCTGTTCGACAGACGAAAAGGAGCTCAGAGGAGACTGTCAGAGCTCGGAAAACCTCTGAGCTCTGAAAACCTCTGAGCTCTGAAAACCTCTGAGCTCTGAAACCTCTGAGCTCTGAAGAGCTTCTCAGAAGCTCGAGCAAACGCTCGAGCCAGAGCTCGGTGACCGGAACGGGGTCGCTACTCTCGTTCGGATGCGGTGGCTGCTCATCCTCGCGTGCGTCCTGGCCGTCGCGGTCGCCGGGTGCGGGCCGCTGGACGCGACCGGGTCGGGGGGCGAGGAGCTCGACCCGGTGACGGTCCTCGGCGTGCTGCCGAGCCCGGACGACCTGCGCGGGGCCCCGGCGACGACGGCGGACGCGGCGGCGCTGGAGGACGCCCTCACGGGCCGGCGCGACCCGGCCGTGGCGCAGCGGATCGCCGAGCTCAAGCCGGCGGCGGCGGCGGTGCGGACGTGGACGGCCTCGGGTGGACGGCGGCTGGTCGCGGTGGTGAGCGTGTGGGACTCCCACCTGACCGCCATCGGCATCGGCGGCGACATGGCCTCGGCGCTGACCGACGCGGGCGGCAGCGCCTGGACGCCCGTGGGCGCCAACGGCAGCCGGGGGGCGCGCATCGACGAGGACGGCCGCCAGGAGATGCGCCTGTCCTACGGGGTGGGCCGCAACTCGCTGTACGTGCGCTCGGAGGGCCCGGTGGACCCGGACGTCGTGATCCGCACCCTCAACCGGATGCGCGAGTACGCCCAGGGCCAGACCGGCTGACCGGTGGAGCTCTCGTTCACCTACGCCACCCCCTGGGGGGTGGGATGGATCGCCCCCTCTCCGCCTCTGATGCAGCGGGCCTCGCACGCGCTGGCCCAGGACGGGGACGTCTGGCTCGTCGACCCGGTCGACGGCGACGGCCTGGTCGAGCGCGTCGAGGCGCTGGGGACGGTGCGGGCCGTGCTGCAGCTGCTCGACCGGCATCCGCGCGACTGCGCGGCGCTCGCGCGGCGCCTGCGGGTGCCCCACCTCGTGACCCCGACGGGCGGCCTGCCGGACACGCCCTTCCGGACCGTGGTGGTGAGCGACCACCGCTGGTGGCGCGAGGTGGCGCTCTGGTGGCCGCAGCGACGGGCGCTGGTGGTGCCCGAGGCCCTCGGCACCGGGTCCTTCTTCCTCACCCCCGGCGAGCGCATCGGCGTGCATCCGGGCATGCGCCTGGTCCCGCCGCGGGTCCTGGACGGCTTCGACCCGGAGCGCGTGCTGGTGGGCCACGGCGCGCCCATCGAGGGCGCGGGGGTGGCCGACGACGTCGCGCGGGCCATCGCCCGGTCGCGCCGCACCCTCCCCCGCCTGATGCTGGGCATGCCGCGCACCTGGCGGGCCGCTCGCGAGGCCCGGGCGGGAGGTTAGGGGAGGCGGCCGGCGCGGCCGGTCTCCTCGCGCAGCCACGCGGCCAGCGCGGGCGTGAGTTCGCCGGGACGCAGCCGCCACGACCAGTTGCCGTGGATCGTGCCGGGCGTGTTGAGGCGGGCGCGGGAGTCGAGGCCGAGCAGGTCCTGCACGGTCACGATGGCCAGCCCCGCGCGCGAGGCCAGGGCCATGCGGGGGAGCAGCCGCTCGGGCCGGTCGTCGTGGAGGCCCATCGCCGCCGCCGTGTTCCAGGCCTCGTCGCGGGCCTGCGGGTCGGCGTGCTGCCACCAGCCGAACGCCGTGTCGTTGTCGTGGGTGCCGCTGTAGACGACGCTGCGCTCGGGATGGTGCTCGGGGCGGTGGGTGTTGTCGGGCCATCCGGGGAAGGCGAACTGGAGCACCCGCATCCCCGGCAGGCCGAGGCGCTCCATCAGCTCGTGGACCCCCGGCGTGATGATGCCGAGGTCCTCCGCCACCAGCGAGAGCGTGCCGAGCCGCTCCCGCGCGGCCTCGATGACCGCGGCGCCCGGACCCGGGTACCAGGCCCCCTCGCTGGCGGCCTGCGCCCCGCGCGGCACGCCCCACCAGGCCTCGAACGCGCGGAAGTGGTCGATCCGCAGGCTGTCGTGCAGGTCGGCGCCGCGCCGCAGCCGCTCGATCCACCAGCGCTGGCCGTCGCGGGCCATCGCGTCCCAGTCGTAGGTGGGATTGCCCCACAGCTGCCCGTCGGCGGTGAAGGCGTCCGGGGGCACGCCGGCCACGAGGTCGGTGCGGAAGAGCCGCGGGTGGGCGTCCACGTCGGCGGCCATCGGGCGCGACGTAGAAGGGGATGTCGCCCATGATCCGCACCCCGCGGTCGGCGGCGTGCGCCCGCAGGGCGCGCCACTCGCGGTCGAAGCGCACCTGGTCGGCCAGGGCCTCGGGACCCGCCGCGCGGGCCCAGTCGTCGATCCAGTAGGCGTTGCGCTCGCGGAAGTCCGCGATCTCGACGCCCGACACGGCCGCGCCGGGGTGCGCCAGCAGGCCCGGCCAGGCCGCGAAGGCGGACGGGCTCGCGTAGGGCGAGCCGTGCACGTCGGGCGGGGTGAGCGGCAGGATCTGCCACCAGGACTGGCCGGCCTCGGCCAGCCAGTCGACGAACGCGTAGGCCTCGCCGCCGAGCCGCCCGCCGGGCAGGGAGCCGACGTGCAGCAGCACGCCGGAGCGCCGCTCGAGCGTGGGGTCCGGGTGTGTGGAGCCGTGGGGCATCGGGAAAGGCTACGCTCAGTGCCGCCTGTGCCCGTCCCCATGCCACGCACTCCCCCGTCGCGCATCCAGGTCCACGACGTCCGCCCGGCCGTCGATGGCGGTCGCTGGCCCGTCAAGCGGACCGCCGGGGACAGCGTGGTGGTCGAGGCCGACGATCGTCCGCGACGGCCACGAGCAGCTGCGCGCGGTCGTGCGCCACCGCCCGCCGGGGTCGCCCCGCTTCCTCGAGGAGCCGATGGTCCAGGTGTCGCCGGAGCTGTGGCGCGGCTCCTTCGCCACGAGCGACCTCGGCCGCCACCAGTTCCAGGTGGAGGCGTGGGTGGACACGTTCGGCTCGTGGCGGGGCGAGGTGGAGCGCAAGCTGGGCGCGGGCCAGCAGGATCTGGCGAGCGAGCTCGCCGAGGGCGCCGGGATCCTCGAGGAGACCGCCGCCGCCGGGCTGCGCGGCGCGGACCGGCGCACGGCCTGGCCGCCGCCGAGGCCCTGCGCGCCGACGGCGGCGGCCCCGAGGGCGCCGCGGCGGGCCTGGCCCCGGAGGTCGCGGTCGCCCTGGAGCGGGCGACGAGCCGGCCCGAGCGGTTGCGCACCGCGCTGCTGGAGGTGGACGTCGACCGCGAGCGGGCGCGCGTGGGCGCCTGGTACGAGCTCTTTCCCCGCTCCTTCGGCAGGCTTGAAGGGCGTCGAGGAGCAGCTGCCGGCCCTGGCCGAGCTGGGCTTCGACGTGGTGTACCTGCCCCCGATCCACCCGATCGGCGTCACCCACCGCAAGGGGCGCAACAACTCCCCCACCGCCGCCCCGGGCGATCCGGGCAGCCCCTGGGCGATCGGGGCCGCCGAGGGCGGGCACACCGCGGTGAGCCCCGAGCTGGGCACCCTCGCCGACCTCGAGAGCCTCGTGGCGACGGCCCGCGCCAACGACATCGAGATCGCGCTCGACTTCGCCATCCAGTGCTCGCCCGACCACCCGTGGCTGACCGAGCACCCGGACTGGTTCCACCGGCGCCCGGACGGGACCCTGAAGTACGCCGAGAACCCGCCCAAGCGGTACCAGGACATCTACAACGTCAACTTCGCCAGCGACGACTGGCAGGCCCTGTGGGCGGCGCTGCGCGACGCGGTGGTGTTCTGGGTCGAGCGCGGGGTGCGCGTCTTCCGGGTGGACAACCCCCACACCAAGCCGATCGGCTTCTGGGAGTGGCTGATCCGCACGGTGCGCGAGGAGCACCCCGACGTCGTCTTCCTGGCCGAGGCGTTCACGCAGCCCCGCGCTGATGTACGCGCTCGCGAAGGCCGGGTTCAGCCAGTCGTACACCTACTTCACCTGGAAGAACTCGGCGCACGAGCTCGCCGAGTACGTCTCGGAGCTCGCGGGCGCCGGTGTCGGAGTTCTTCCGGCCGAACTTCTTCGCGAACACGCCGGACATCCTCCACGCCTACCTCCAGAACGGCGGGCGGGCCGCCTTCGAGGCGCGGCTGGTGCTGGCGGCGACCCTGTCGCCGAGCTACGGCATCTACTCGGGCTTCGAGAACCTGGAGGCCACGGCCGTCGCGCCGGGCAGCGAGGAGTACCTCGACTCGGAGAAGTACGAGGTCAAGGAGCGCCGCCTCGACGGCCCGCTCCTGCCGCTGGTGCGCCGCCTCAACGCCATCCGGCGCGAGACCCCCGCCCTCGAGCGCATCGACGTGCGCTTCCTGGCCACCGAGAACCCCGCGCTGCTCGCCTACGCCAAGGGGCGCGGCATGGGGACGACCGTGGTGTGCGTCAACGTCGACCCGCACGCCGCCCAGGAGGGCATCGCCCTGATGCCCGACGACCTGGACCTGCCCCACGCCTTCTCGGTGCGCGACCTCGTGTCGGGCGCCGTGTACCGCTGGGGCACCGGCCCGAACTACGTCCGCCTGGACCCGATCGTGTCGCCCTTCCACATCCTCCGGGTGGAGCCATGACGCCGAAGACCGCTCTCGACCGCGACATCGACCTGCTCGCGCAGCGAGACCACCACGAGCCCCACGCGGTGCTGGGCGCCCATCCGGTGCCCGGGGGCGTGTCCGTGCGCGTGTGGCGCCCCGAGGCGCGCGTCGTGCGGGTGTACCCGGACGGCGGCCCGCCGATCGAGCTCGCGCACCGCCGCTCGGCGCTGTTCGAGGGCGTCGTGGACGGGGCGACGGCTCCCGCTCGGCTACGAGGTCGAGGTCGAGTACGACACCCACTCGGTCCACGGCCGGGACCCCTACTCCTTCCTGCCCACGCATCGGCGAGCTCGACCTGCACCTGGTGGGCGAGGGGCGCCACCAGGCCCTGTGGGAGCGCCTCGGGGCCCACCTGCGCGAGATCGACGGCACGGCGGGCGTCGCGTTCGCGGTGTGGGCGCCCTCGGCGCGCTCGGTGAGCGTCGTCGGCGACTGGAACGGCTGGGACGGCCGGGTGCACCCGATGCGCTCGCTGGGGTCCTCGGGGGTCTGGGAGCTGTTCGTGCCGGGCGTCGGCCAGGACGCCCACTACAAGTTCGAGATCCGCGGGCGCCGACGGCACCCTGCGGCTCAAGGCCGACCCGCTCGCCGCCGCCGCCGAGACGCCGCCGCGCACGGCGTCGGTCGTGTTCGAGAGCGGCCACGCGTGGCGCGACGACGACTGGCTCGCGCGCGCGGTCCGAGCGCCGCCCCCACGCCGAGCCGGTGTCGATCTACGAGGTGCACCTGCCCTCGTGGCGGCTCAACCCGCTCGAGGACAACCGGCCGCTGACCTTCGCCGAGCTGGGCCGACGAGCTGGGCGACTACGTCGTCCGAGCTCGGCTTCACCCACGTCGAGCTGCTGCCCGTGATGGCCCACCCGTTCTCGGGCTCGTGGGGCTATCAGGTGACCTCGCTACTTCGCGCCCTCCCCGGTGCAGGGCTCCCCCGACGACCTGCGCGAGATGATCGACCGGCTCCACGAGCGCGGCATCGGCGTGATCATCGACTGGGTGCCGGCCCACTTCCCGCGCGACGAGTTCGCCCTCGGCCAGCTTCGACGGCACGGCCCTGTACGAGCACGCCGACCCCCGGCGCGGGGCCCACCCCGACTGGGGCACGCTGATCTTCAACTACGGCCGCAACGAGGTGCGCAACTTCCTCGTGGCGAGCGCCCTGCTACTGGCTGCGCGAGTACCACGCCGACGGCCTGCGCGTCGACGCCGTGGCCTCGATGCTCTACCGCGACTACTCGCGCAGCGGCGGCGAGTGGGTGCCCAACGAGTACGGCGGCCGCGAGGACCTCGAGGCGATCGGCTTCCTGCGCGAGCTCAACGAGGTCGACCCACGGCGCGCGAGCCGGGCGTGCGTGATCGGCCGCCGAGGAGTCGACGGCGTGGCCCGGCGTGTCGCGGCCCACCGTCTCGGGCGGCCTGGGGTTCGACTTCAAGTGGAACATGGGCTGGATGCACGACACGCTCGGCTACTTCGGGCACGACCCGGTCCACCGGCGCTACCACCACGACGAGCTCACCTTCAGCCTCGTCTACGCGTTCACCGAGCAGTTCGTCCTGCCGCTCTCCCACGACGAGGTGGTGCACGGCAAGGGCTCGCTGCTGTCGCGAAGATGCCCGGCGACGACTGGCAGCGCCACGCCAACCTGCGCGCCCTCTACGCCTACATGTGGGCCCACCCGGGCAAGAAGCTCCTCTTCATGGGCGGCGAGCTGGCCCAGGAGCAGGAGTGGAGCCACGAGCGCAGCCTCGACTGGCACCTGCTGGAGCGGCCCGCGCCACGCCGGCGTGCAGCGCCTCGTCGCGCGACCTGAACCGCCTCTACCGGGAGCACCCGGCGCTGTGGGAGCTCGACTCCGAGCCCGCCGGCTTCCGCTGGCTGGTGGTCGACGACCGCGACGCCAACGTGCTGGCCTTCGCCCGCTTCTCGGCACAGGGCGAGCCGCTGGTGATGCGTGGCCAACATGTCGCCGGTGCCCCGCCCGGCCTACCGCGTGCCGATGCCCTTCGCGGGCCGCTGGCGCGAGGTCCTCAACACCGACTCGGACCTCTACGGCGGCGCGAACCTCGGCAACATGGGCGGCGTCGTCGCCGGCGACACGCCGTGGGGCGCGGAGCCGGCCTCGGCGGAGCTGGTGCTGCCCCCGCTGGGCGTCGTGTGGCTGGTGCCCGAGTCGTGAGGGGCGGATCGCGGGGGACGACCTCCTGACGCTGGCCTGGGAGCGGCCGCTCGGGGCGACCCCGGGGCCCGGGGGCGGACGACGTTCCGCGTCTGGGCTCCGCACGCCGGACGGGTCGCGCGCGCTGGTCAACGGGGACGGTGCTGAGGCTCGAGGGGGCGGCCAGGGCGTGTTCGAGGCGCCGGACGCCGGCGTCGGCGGGCGACGACTACCACCTGGTCGTCGACGGCGGCGTCTCGCTGCCGGACCCCTGCTCGCGGTCGCAGCCCGAGGGCGTGCGCGGGCCCTCGCGGGTGGTCGACCCGGGCGCGTTCGCCTGGACCGACGACGGGCTGGGGCGGCCTGCGACCGGCGGGACCTGGTGCTCTACGAGCTGCACGTCGGCACCTTCACGCGCGGAGGGCACCTTCGCCGCGGCGATCGAGCGGCTGCGCCGAGCTGCGCGAGCTGGGGGTGACCGCGATCGAGCTGATGCCGGTCGCGACGTTCCCCGGGCGAGCGCGACTGGGGCTACGACGGCCTGTACACCTGGGCGCCCCACCCGGCCTACGGCGGGCCCGAGGGGCTCGTGGCGCTGGTCGACGCCGCCCACGCCGCCGGCCTGGCGGTGATCCTCGACGTGGTCTACAACCACGTCGGGCCCGGCTCGGAGGCGCTCGAGGCGTTCGGTCCCTACTTCACCGCACGACTACGCACCCCCTGGGGCGACGCGGTCAACTTCGACGGCCGCGACAGCGGGGGCGTGCGCGAGTGGGCGATCCAGAACGCCCTGATGTGGGTGCGCGACTACCACATCGACGGCCTGCGCCTCGACGCGGTGCACGCGATCCTCGACCACGGCGCCCGCCACGTGATGGCCGAGCTGTGCGACCGCGTCGCGGCGGCGGCCGGGCCGCGGGCGCCGTGATGATCGCCGAGAGCGACCTCAACGACCCCCGGGTGGTGACCGCCGACCGCGCGGGCGGATGGGGCTTCGACGCGCAGTGGGCCGACGACTTCCACCACGCCCTGCACGCGCTCCTGACCGGCGAGCGCGACGGCTACTACGGCGACTTCGGCGCGGTGGCCGACCTGGCCGCGGCCACCGCGCGCCCGTTCGTCTACGACGGGCGCTACTCGGCCTTCCGGCGCCGCCGCCACGGGGCCCCCGCCCACGACCTGGCCCCCGAGCGCTTCGTCGTCTACTCCCAGAACCACGACCAGGTGGGCAACCGCGCCCTCGGCGACCGCCTGCCCGCCGGGGCGCGCCCCCTGGCCGCGACGTGGGTGCTGCTGTCGCCGTTCACGCCGATGCTCTTCATGGGCGAGGAGTACGGCGAGGAGCGGCCCTTCCAGTTCTTCACCGACCACATCGACCCGGACATCGCCGACGCGACGCGCAGCGGCAGGCGCCGCGAGTTCGCGGACTTCGCCGGCTTCGAGGAGCAGGTCCCCGACCCCCAGGACCCGGAGACCTTCGCGCGCTCGAAGCTCGACCCGGGCGCGGGCGACCCGGGCCTGCGCGCCCTCTACCGCGAGCTGCTGGCGCTGCGCGCGCGGCTGCCGCGCGCGCACGCCTCGGTGCGCTTCGACGAGGAAGAGGGTTGGATCGCGCATGGCGCGGGGGGATGTCGAGGTGGTCGGCAACTTCGGGACGCAGAGCGCGGAGGTGCAGGTGGAGGCGACGCGGCTGGTGCTGGCGACCGGCGAGGGCGTGGTGCTCGCGGGCGATCGGCTGACCCTGCCCCCGTGGGCCGGGGCGGTGGTGGCATGAGGGTGTGGCCGGGGAGCCCCTTCCCGCTGGGCGCGACCTGGGACGGCCACGGGACCAACTTCTCGCTCTTCTCCGAGAACGCCGACGCGGGTGGAGCTGTGCCTGTTCGACGAGGGCGGTCGCGAGACCCGGATCGAGCTGACCGAGCGGACGCGTTCAACTGGCACGGCTACCTGCCCGACGTGCGGCCCGGGCCAGCGGTACGCCTACCGCGTCCACGGCGCCTGGGCGCCCGAGCGCGGCCACCGCTTCAACCCCGACAAGCTCCTGATCGACCCCTACGCGAAGGCGATCGAGGGGCCCGTCCGCTGGGACGCCGGCAACGTGCTGCCCTACGTGCCCGACGGCGAGGACGCCGACCTCGTGCGCGACGACGACGGACGACGCCGACGCGATCCCGAAGGCGCCTGGTCATCGACCCGGCCTTCGACTGGGAGGGCGACCGGCCGCCGGCGACGCCCGTGGAACGAGACGCTGATCTACGAGGTCCACGTCAAGGGCTTCACCAAGCTGCACCCGCACGTGCGCGAGGACCTGCGCGGCACCTACGCCGGGCTGGCCTCCGAGGCGGCGATCGAGCACCTGCGCTCGCTCGGCGTGACCGCCGTCGAGCTGCTGCCCGTCCACCACATCGCCGACGAGCAGCACCTCGTCGAGCAAGGGCCTCACGAACTACTGGGGCTACAGCTCGATCGGCTTCCTCGCGCCCCACGCCGATGTACGCGGCCACCGGCCGCACGCGGCGAGCAGGTGCGGGAGTTCAAGGGCATGGTCAAGGCGCTGCACCGCGCCGGGATCGAGGTGATCCTCGACGTCGTCTACAACCACACCGCCGAGGGCAACCACCTGGGGCCGATGCTCTCGTTCAAGGGCATCGACAACCAGTCGTACTACCGCCTCGGCCCGAGGACCCCCGCTACTACATGGACTTCACCGGCACCGGCAACAGCCTCAACCCGGCGCACCCGAGCGTGCTGCGGCTGATCATGGACTCGCTGCGCTACTGGGTGCTCGAGATGCCACGTCGACGGCTTCCGCTTCGACCTCGCCTCGGCGCTCGCCCGCGAGTTCTACGAGGTCGACCGGCTCTCGGCCTTCTTCGACATCATCCACCAGGACCCGGTCCTCTCCCAGGTGAAGCTGATCGCCGAGCCGTGGGACGTCGGCCCGGGCGGCTACCAGGTGGGCAACTTCCCGGTGCTGTGGACCGAGTGGAACGGCATCTACCGCGACGAGATGCGCGACTTCTGGCGCGGCCACGGCGACGGCGTGGCCGAGTTCGCCTCCCGCTTCACCGGCTCGGGCGACCTGTACGAGTCGGACGGCCGCAGCCCGTTCGCCTCGATCAACTTCATCACCGCCCACGACGGCTTCACGCTCGCCGACCTCGTCGCCTACAACGACAAGCACAACGAGGCGAACCTCGAGGACAACCACGACGGCACCGACGACAACCGCAGCTGGAACTGCGGCGTCGAGGGGCCGACCGACGACCCCGAGGTGCTCGCCCTGCGGGCGCGCCAGCAGCGCAACTTCCTGGCCACGCTGCTCCTGTCGCAGGGCGTGCCGATGCTGCTCGGCGGCGACGAGATGGGGCGCACGCAGCGCGGCAACAACAACGCCTACTGCCAGGACAACGAGATCTCCTGGTTCGACTGGGAGCTCGACGAGGCGCCAGACGGCCCTGCTCGAGTTCACCCGCCGCCTGATCGGGCTGCGCCGCGACCACCCGGTGTTCCGCCGGCGCGACTTCTTCGGCGGCCAGTCGCTGGACGGCTCCGGCCTGCCGGACATCTGGTGGTTCCGGCGCCGACGGGCGCGAGATGACCCGCCGCGACTGGAGGCGCTCGGACCGCGCGCCCTCGGCGTCTTCCTCAACGGCGAGGAGATCCCGCAGCCCCGACGCCGTCGGCGAGCCGGTGCTGCGACGACTCGTTCCTGATGCTCTTCAACGCCGACCACGAGGACCTGCTGTTCCGCCTGCCGGCCCGCCGCTTCGGCAACCGCTGGCGTCAGGTGATCTCGACCGCCGAGCCCGAGGCCCGGAGGGCTGGCGCAGCTGGCCGGCCCGCACCGAGGTGACGCTCGAGGCGCGCTCGATGCTCGTCCTGCGCCGCACCTGGTGAGGGCGACCTACCGGCTCCAGCTGGGCCCCGACCTCGACTTCGACGGCGCCCGCGCGCTGGTGCCGTACCTGCGCGACCTCGGGCGTCAGCCACCTCTACCTCTCCCCCGTGCTCCAGGCCCGCACCGGCTCGACCCACGGCTACGACGTCGTCGACCCGCGCCGCGTCTCGGCCGACCTCGGCGGCGAGGAGGCCTTCCGCGCGCTGGCGGGCGCCGGGCTCGGGGTGGTCCTCGACGTCGTGCCCAACCACATGGCCACCGACGACGAGAACCCCTTCTGGGCCGACCCCGGGCTGCGCGCGCGGTTCTTCGACATCGACGAGCGCACCGGTCGGCACCGGCGCTTCTTCGACGATCGACGAGCTGGCGGGCGTGCGCGTGGAGGACCCGGAGGTGTTCGAGGCCACCCACGGCCTGGCGATCGGCCTGGTGGCGGAGGGCGTGGTCGACGGGCTGCGCATCGACCACCCCGACGGCCTCGCCGACCCCGGCGGCTACCTGCGCCGGCTGGCCGAGCGCGGCGTGGCGCACGTCTGGGTGGAGAAGATCCTCGCAGCCCGGGGAGGAGCTGCCGGACTGGCCGGTGGAGGGGACGACCGGCTACGAGTTCCTGGACGACGCCACCGGCCTGTTCGTCGACCCGGCCGGCGAGGAGGCCCTGACGGCGCTCCACGCGCGGCTCACGGGGGAGCGGCGCGAGTTCGCCGAGCTGGCGAGCGAGGCGATGCGCGAGCAGGCCCACACCACCTTCCAGCCCGAGGTCGAGCGCCTGCGGGAGCTGGTGGACGAGCCGGACATGGCCGACGCCGTCGCCGGCCTGCCGGTGTACCGCACCTACGTCGAGCCCGAGGCCGAGGGCAACGAGGACCAGGACCTGCAGGTGGTGGCGGAGGCCGGCCTGCCCGAGCGCGTCCGCGACGCCCTGGTGGAGCCCGCCGACGAGGACGAGGCGGCCTTCGCCGTGCGCTTCCAGCAGACGACCGGGGCGATCATGGCCAAGGGCGTCGAGGACACCGCGCTCTACCGCTACATCCGCCTGCTGGCGCTCAACGAGGTCGGCTGCGACCCGGGCACCTGGGGGCGCTCGCCGGGTGAGGTCCACGCGGCCAACCTGGCGCGCGCCGAGCGCTTCCCCCTGCGCCCTGCTGGCCACCCAGACCCACGACACCAAGCGCTCGGGCGACGTCCGCGCCCGCATCGGCGCCCTGTCGTGGATCCCCGGCGAGTGGAGCGCGGCGGTCGAGCGCTGGTGGGGGCTGAACGCGCCCGCTCGCGAGGGCGGCGCGCCGACGCCCGACGAGGAGTACCTCGTCTACCAGACGCTGGTGGGGGCCTGGCCGCTCGAGGCCGAGCGCCTGCGCGAGTACATCGTGAAGGCCCTGCGCGAGGCCGGACGACCACGGCCTGGGTCGAGCCGGACGAGGCCCGCGAGGCGGCCGTCCTGGCCTTCTGCGACGCGCTCGTCGGGCTCGGACGCCTTCGTCGCCGACCTCGAGGCGTTCGTCGCGCGGCTCGCCCCGCTCGGAGAGGCGGCCGCCCTGGGCCAGACGCTGCTCAAGCTCGACCGCGCCCGGCGTGCCCGACATCTACCAGGGCGACGAGCTGTGGGACCTCGCCCTGGTCGACCCGGACAACCGCCGCCCGGTCGACTGGGACCTGCGCCGCCGGCTGCTGGACGAGCTGGCCTCCGGGGCGCCGCCCCGGCGCGAGACGGCCAAGCTGTTCCTGATCGCAGCGGGCCCTCGGCCTGCGGGCGCGCCGGCCCGAGGCCTTCGCGGGCGCCTACCGCCCGGTCGACGCCGGCCCGGCGGCGTTCGCCTACGCCCGCGGCGAGAGCGTCCTGGCGGCCACGCCGCTGCGCCCCGAGGGGGAGGCCGCGACGCTGCGCGTGCCCGCCGATCTCGCCGGGGGATGGACCGACGTCCTCACCGGCGGACGCGTCGAGCTGCGCGACGGGACTACGCTTGACGGGCTGACCGGCCCGCTGCCGGTCGTCCTGCTCGAACGCGACCGCTGACGAAAGGCACCCCGATGGAGATCACCCGCGACCGTCCGCCGAGCGTCCCGGGGAACGCGGACTGGTTCACCGGCGAGGTGTGGGTGGACCCGATCGCCACGGGCGCGCCGCCCTCGCGCGTGCGCCTGGTGAGCGTCCACTTCTGCCCCGGCGCGCGGACGGCGTGGCACACGCACCCGGTGGGGCAGGTCCTGCACATCACCGAGGGCGTGGGCCTGGTGCAGCGGCGGGGCGGGCCGGTCGAGGTGGTGCGCGCCGGCGACACCGTGCACTTCGCGCCCGGCGAGGACCACTGGCACGGCGCGGCGCCCGGCAACTTCATGACCCACCTGGCGATGCACGAGGTGGACGACGCCGGCGAGCACGTCGTCTGGGGCGCGCCCGTCACCGACGCGGAGTACCTGCCGGGCACCTGAAGCCGAGGGGGTCCCGGTGCTCCGCCCAAGCGGCGGCTGTCGCCGTCAGAGCCCCATGATCAGGTCGCGGACGGCGGCGGGCCGGGAGAGGAACGGGTGGTGGCCGGCGTCGAGCTCGACGACCCCGGCCGCCCGGGCGGCGAACCCGCGTTGCCGGTCCGCCGGGGTGCCGCGGTCCCGCGCGCAGATGAGGTACGTCGAGGGCACGTCCCGCCAGGCCGCCGAACGCACGGGCTGCCCGAGGACCGCCAGGCTCTGCCGGGCCGTCCTGTCCACGGCCTGGCGCTGGATCTCCGGATCGCAATCCTGCAGGAACGTGTCGGCCAGGGCCTCCGGCCGGACGGCGAACGTGCCGGCCTCGGGGTCGATCTCGAGAAACGGAGCGGGTTCCTCCCCGCCGAACGAGGAGAGGCTCTGCCCGACCTCGGGCAGGTAGCTGGACACGAACAGCAGATGGCGCACGCCGTCAACGCCCGCCGCCGCCTCCGCGACGACGATGCCGCCGTAGCTGTGGGCGACCACGACGGTGGGCTCATCGCTCGCCGTCAGAACCCTCCGGACCGAGGCGACGTCCTCGGCCAGCCCGGATCCGTGCGCCCCCGCCGGTTCACCCGTCTCGCCGCAGCTGGGCAGGGCGGGCGCCTCGCTGGCGACGCCCCGCTCGGCCAGGAGCTCGGCGGTTCGGTGCCACCACCAGGATCCGTCCCTGACACATGCCCCGTGCACGAAGACGACCCTCATGCGACCTCCTCATCCCGTCTCGATCCGATCCGGAGGGATGGTAGACGTATCGTGTATTACGTGAAAAGCTGGCCTCGTGGGCAGGCGGCGCCAACCGCAGATCAGGCAGCGGCTCCTCGACGCGTGCACCGACTACGCGCTCGTCCACGGGCTCCCCGATCGGCTCGCGCCCCTGGCGGCCGCCGCGGGCACCTCGAGCCGGATGCTGATCTACCACTTCGAGACCCGTGACGGGCTGCTCCGCGAGGTCCTGGGGCAGGCCCGGCGGCGCCAGGTCGAGGCGTTCACCGAGCTCATACGCCTGCGACCCGACGAGCCCTACCCGGCCACCCTCGCCCGCGCGTGGTCGGCGATCTCCGGGCCGCAGGGCCGGCCCTACCTGCGGATGTTCAGCCGACTACACGACACCGCGGGGGAACCGCTCTGGCCCGGCTTCCGGCGCACCGCGACCACCGACTGGCTCGCACCGCTCGAGGACGGAATGCGCAGCCTCGGCCGACCCGAGCTGGCCACCGTCGTGCTCGCCGTCATCCGTGGCCTCCTGATGGACCTCGACGCAACGGGCGACACCGCGCGCACGCATCGGGCCTTCGCCGACTTCCTCGCCACGATCGGTGGCGCCCGAAGCGGCTAGCCCAGGAGGTCGCGCAGGCCCATCAGCGCGATCGGCACCCAGAGGGGGCGGTTGTTGAGCTCGTAGGTGAGCTCGTACACGGCCTTCTCCAGCAGCGACGTGTCGAGCAGCACGTTGAGGTCGGCCCGCGAGGTCGGCACCCACGTCCCCTCCGCCGAGGCCTCCAGGTAGGCACCGAGGAACGCGGCGCAGACCGCGTCGTTCCACGCGCGCCCCCACAGCTCGAGCTCGCGGGCGGCGTCGGAGTCGGGCTCCACCAGGCCGCGGGCCGACTGGTCGAGCAGGGCGGTGAAGGTGGCGTAGTGGAAGGAGCGCAGGAGGCCCGGCCACGTCGCGCAGGGGGCTGCGCTTGACGCGGCGGTCGCTGAGCGAGCGCGCCGGCTCGCCCTCGAAGTCGATGACCATGAAGTCGCGGCCGGTGAACAGCATCTGGCCCAGGTGGAGGTCGCCGTGGCAGCGGATGCGCATGGCCGACAGCGGGCCGGCGGTGATCGTGCGCGAAGCGCGCGAGCAGCTCCTGCTCGGCCGCCAGGATGCGCCTCGGCGTCCTCGCGCTCGCGCGGGCCCAGGCGCGGTCAGCGAGCTCGCGCAGCAGCTGCAGCGCGCGGCCGCGACAGGTTGCGCATCGACTGGTAGACCGAGCGCTGGTAGTGCGGGGTGAAGGGCTCCGGCACGAGGCCGGGGTCCATCGTCTCCGCCGCGAAGGCGGCGTGCAGCTGGCCGATGCGCGCGCCCATGCAGCTGGGCGGACTGGAGGTAGGAGCCGACCAGCTCGTCGGCCGCCTCGGGCGACCGGCCGCTGGGCCCGGTCGAGCAGGCTCCTGCGCGGGCGGCTCGGGAGCGGGGCGCGCCGCTCGTGGATGCGCTCCGTGACCACCTGCTCGTAGAAGCGGCTGAGCGCGTCGAGCGTGTACTGCCACGCGTCGCCCTCGTTGGGGACGAAGTCGTGGAGCGATCGCGAGCGTGGCGGTCGCGCCGCCGTCGGCGCTCGTACTCGAGCGAGCCGGCGACCGAGGGCGTGTTGTCGAAGTCGGTGCGGTCGCTGAGGAAGCGCCCGAGCTCGAGGTCGGGGTTGACGCCCGGCTCGACCCGCCGGAAGAGCTTGATGATCAGGCGACTGGCCGAAGAGCACGGAGGTGTTGCTCTGCTCGGCGCGGAAGATCGAGGGCTCGGGCGAGTCCTGGGTGCCGTCAGGGTCCGCGCGCAGCGCCGGCGTGGGCCGGCCGGATCAGCCGGCCGCCGTTCTGGCCCTTGAGCGTGCGGCGGCCGGCGGATCACGCCTCGAGCAGCGCGCGCAGACACGTCGGGGTCGACCATCGCGTCGACCAGCACGGCGCGTCTCGCCGGCGCCGCGGCAGCCGGGCGATCGACGCTGCGCGGGGAGTCGGCCAGGAGGTTCTCGGCCCGCTCGCCCTCGATCAGCGAGAGCGGCACCGAGTAGGTCTCCGCCTCGCCCTCGGTGAACTCGACGCGGACGATCAGCACCGCGCGGGCACCGAGCGCGCGGACGCCCGTCGAGCGGGAGCGAGTCGGTGACCGAGACGCTGCGGATGGTGCCGCGCCTTGCCCGCGAACCACCGCCGGCGCGGCAGGAAGCGCGCTGGAGCGCCTGCTCGAGCTGGCCGCGGGCGCGCCCGGCGAGGATCGCGTCGATCGAGCCGTCTGACCGTCGAGCAGCGGCGCCTCGTCGTCGGCCGGCGGGGACGCCCTCGTCCTCGCGGCGGCCCTCCAGGGCGAGCCAGTAGACCGCGTGCGGGCCCAGCGTGAGCAGGTACGGCAGCTCGCCGATGGGCGGGAAGCGCGTCTGGCCGAACAGCTCGAGCGGCTCCGAGCCGCGGAAGCGCGAGAGGTCCAGCTCGACGTACTGCGCGAACCGCGACAGGTTGGCCACGATCAGCACGCAGCGGTTCTCGTCGCGGCGCAGGTAGGCGAGCACGCGCCGGTTCTCGGGATGCAGGAACTCCAGGTCGCCGCGGCCGAACACCTCGTAGCGCTTGCGCAGGGCGAGCATCCGCCGCATCCACCACAGCAGCGAGCCGCCGTTCTTGGCCTGGGTCTCGACGTTGACCGTCTCGTAGTGGAACTCGGGGTCGATGATCGGCGGCAGGAAGAGCTGCTGCGGGTTCGCCCGCGAGAAGCCGGCGTTGCGGTCGCCGCTCCACTGCATCGGCGTGCGCACGCCGTCGCGGTCGCCGAGGTAGATGTTGTCGCCCATCCCGATCTCGTCGCCGTAGTAGATGACCGGCGTGCCCGGCAGCGAGAGCAGCAGGCCGTTCATGCAGCTCGATCTTGGCCCGGTCGTTGCCGAGCAGCGGGGCGAGCCGGCGGCGGATGCCCAGGTTGATCCGCGCCTGGTGCTCGTGGGCGTAGACGCGGTACATGTAGTCCCGCTCCTCGTCGGTGACCATCTCGAGGGTCAGCTCGTCGTGGTTGCGCAGGAACAGCGCCCACTGGCAGCCCTCGGGGAGCTCGGGCGTCTGCTGGAGGATGTCGATGATCGGGAAGCGGTCCTCCATCTGGATCGCCATGAACAGGCGCGGCATCAGCGGGAAGTGGAACGCCATGTGGCACTCGTCGCCGTCGCCGAAGTACTCGGCCGCGTCCTCGGGCCACTGGTTGGCCTCGGCCAGCAGCATCCGGTTGGGGAAGTGCGGCGTCGACGTGGGTGCGCAGCGAGCTGAGGAACTCGTGGGTCTCGGGCAGGTTCTCGCAGCTGGTGCCCTCGCGCTCGTACAGGTAGGGCACCGCGTCCAGGCGGAGGCCGTCCACGCCCATCCGGAACCAGTGGTCGACCTGCGGAGAACAGCGCCCGGCGCACCTCGGCGTTGTCGAAGTTCAGGTCGGGCTGGTGCGAGTAGAACCGGTGCCAGTAGTACTGCCCGGCCACCGGGTCCCACGACCAGTTCGACGTCTCGAAGTCCTGGAAGATGATCCGCGCGTCCCGGTACCGCTCGGGCGTGTCGCTCCACACGTAGAAGTTGCGCCAGCGGCTGCCCGAGGGCGCCCGGCGCGCGCGCTGGAACCAGGGGTGCTGGTCGGAGGTGTGGTTGAGCACCAGCTCGGTGATCACCCGCAGGCCGCGGTCGTGGGCGGCGCGGATGAAGCGCCCGACGTCGCGCATGCTGCCGTAGCGAGGGATTGACCGAGCGGTAGTCGGCGATGTCGTACCCGTCGTCGCGCAGTGGCGAGGGGTAGAACGGCAGCAGCCAGATCGCCGTGACGCCCAGGTCGTGCAGGTAGTCGAGATGGCCGATCAGCCCGCGGAAGTCGCCGATGCCGTCCTCGTCGCTGTCGGCGAAGGACCGCACGTGCAGCTCGTAGATGACGGCGTCGCGATACCAGTCGGGCGCGTCGTCCGTGATGTTCGCCGGCTCCCGGATCACCGCGGCATCCTAGACCCGCGCGGCCCGCGCCATGCCGGGTGCGTCGAATCGGGCCCGGTCGGGCATGATCTGTTGATGGAGGAGATCCAGCGCACCTACCGGGGCTCGGCCGAGCGCCCCGAGGCGGAGCTGTCGCGGCAGGGACCCGAGCGCGCCCTGGTCATCGCCTCCCTCGACGTCGCGGGCGACGAGGAGGAGGACCGGCTGCGCGAGCTGGGGGAGCTGCTGCGCACCGCGGGGGCGGAGGTGGTCCACACGCTCGTCCAGCACCGCGAGCGGCCGCTGCCGCGCACCTACCTCGGCACGGGCAAGCTGGAGGAGCTGAAGGACCTGGTGGCGCGCATCACGCCCGACCTCGTCGCCGCCGAGGGCTCGCTCTCGGCCGGCCAGCAGCGGGCGCTCGAGGACCGGCTCAAGACCCGGGTCGTGGACCGCACCGCGATCATCCTCGACATCTTCGCCCAGCACGCCCGCTCCGCCGAGGGCAAGCTGCAGGTCGAGCTCGCCCAGCTCGAGTACTCCTACGCCCGCCAGGAGGGGTTGTGGCAGCACCTCGAGCGCCTCGGGGGCGGCGTCGGCACCCGGGGTCCGGGCGAGAGCCAGCTCGAGTCCGACCGGCGCCTGGTGCGCAACCGCATGGCGACGCTCCGGCGCCGCCTGCGCGAGGTGGCGCGGTCCCGCGAGACCCAGCGCGAGCGACGCGTCGCCTCGGCCACGCCCCGGATAGCGCTCGCCGGGTACACCAACGCGGGCAAGTCCAGCCTCATGAACGCCCTCTCGGGTGCCGCGGTGAGCGTCAACGACGCCCTCTTCGAGACCCTCGACCCGACCACCCGCCGAATCGCCTGCGAGGGGCACGAGATCCTCCTCTCGGACACGGTCGGCTTCATCCGACACCTTCCCCACCAGCTCGTGACCGCCTTCTCGGCGACCCTCGAGGAGGCGCGCGAGGCCGACCTGATCCTGCACGTGGCCGACGCCTCGGAGTCGGAGCCGCGCCGCGCCGACCGGGCGCGCGCCGTGGACGCGGTGCTGGAGGAGATCGGGGCGGGCGACGTGCCCCGCGCCCTCGTGCTGAACAAGGTCGACCTGCTGCCGCCCGAGGAGCGGCTGGCCCTGGCCTTCCGCCACCCGGACGCGATCCAGGTGTCGGCGCTCACCGGCGCCGGGCTCGACGAGCTGGAGCACCGCCTCGCCGAGGTGGCGCGCATGCGGCTCGTGTCCCTCGACGTGACGATCCCCTACACGCGGGGCGCACTGATGGCGGCGGTCTACGCGGACGGCAGCGAGGTCACGCAGGAGGCCACCGCGGAGGGCACGCGGGTGCACGCCCTGATGCCCGCCGGGGCGGCCGCGCGCATCCACTCGGCCCTGGCCGACGGGGGCCCGCCGGTCTGACGCCCGCCGCGTCGCGCGGCGGGCGCCGGCGGCTCACCTGATGTAGACCGGCGTGCCGATGTCCACGAGCTCGTAGAGCCGCTCGGCGTCGTGGATGTACATGCGGATGCAGCCGTGGGAGGCCCGGCTGCCGATGGAGCCCGACTGGGGCGTGCCGTGCATGCCGATGGCCGGGGCGGACGTGCCGATCCAGCGCGTCCCGAGCGGATTGCTGACGCCCGGGGGCACCGGCCCGAGGCCGGCGGCCCACGGCGAGTCGGGCGGGAACCAGGTCGGGTTCTTCTGCTTCTGGATCACCCGGTAGTTGCCGGTGGGCGTCGGGTGGTCGGAGGTGCCCACCGCGACCGGGAACGCGATCTTCTTGCCGGCCTTGAACCAGGTGAGCCGGAAGTTGCCCCGGTCGATGATCACGACCGGGCCGGCGGTGGTGACCGACGGGATGATCCGCTTGGCGGTCAGGGCGTAGCTGCTCCGGTCACGCGCGACGATCGCGGCCGCGACGCGGGTGGCCGACTTGGCCACGTTGATCGTGAGGCCGACGCGCGCCTTGCGCACCACCGGCTTGACGCCCTTGACCGAGACCGAGGCGTTGCGCGCCGGGATCGAGTACCGGGCGGCGCGGCGCCGGAGGGCGGTGATCAGCTTGGCCCGGTTGACCTTCTGCTTGAGCGGCACGACGACGCCGGTGGGCGGCACGGGCCGGGAGCGCCCGAACAGGAGCGCCACCTTGACGGCGTAGTCCACGTCCGCGACGTAGCCGACCTTGACCGGGTTGATCGCGAGGTTGCGGCGGCGGAACGTGACGACCAGCGGAGCCCGGCGGGGCGCGACGTACTGCGCGATCACCGTGCGCCGGGCGTCGGCGGCGTTGAGCCCGCCGACGGGAACGCCGCCGATGGTCACGCCCTGGGCGATGACGCCCGGCGGCAGGGGCGCCGGGGCGACCGGCGCGGGGGTCGTGCCCTGCGCCGCCGCGAGGGAGGGCGCGACGGCCGCGGCCACCGCCAGAACCGTCAGAATCGAACCCAGTCGCCGCATCGCCACCGCGCTTTCCATCCGCTGACCCCGAGGATATTCGCGGCGATGCTAGCGGAGGATCGCGTTTTCACGACGCCGGATCGGGTATCTCACGCAGAATGCGCGATCCGCGCGCGCCTAGGCGAAGACGTCCACCAGCCGGCCGCGGTGGCCCTCGGGATCCGGCGCGGGGGACGCTCCGGGGTGGGTCGCCGGGCCGCGCCGCGGCGCCGGGGCGTCCGCTGCGAGCGGGCGCTCGGCCTCGTCGGGAGGGCGGCGCTGGGCGGGGGCGGCGCCGGACGTGGCCGCCGGCGCGGAGGCCGGCGGGGTCGGGGCGATTCCGGTCACGCGCCCTCACCGGCCGCGCTCGCCGACGCGGCGCGCGCCTCGGCCTGCGCCCGGGCCTGAGCCTGCGCCGCCGCCTGGGCCTCGCGGGCGGTCTGGTCGGCGGCGCTGCGCATCAGGGCCTGGATCACCAGGAGCGACGACCACCACGCGACCAGCGACAGGGCGACGGCGCCGATCAGCCCGCGCAGGGCCGCGTCGGCCACGTCGAAGCCCTGCCGCCGGCAGACCCAGTAGGCGATCAGGAACCCGAGGATCGCGCCCACCCCGCGTGCCCGGCCGATCCAGGTGTCCATGGGCGACGGCGGCGCGCCCTCGGCCGCCCCCTTCTTCTTCGTGGCCCGGGACGCCATCTCAGGCGAGGCCCGACTCACGACGTCGCAGCTCGCGCTGGCGCTCGAACAGGAAGCGCACGAGGCAGTCCTGGGTGGCGACCGGGGGATCGACGAACGCGATCGCGACCCGCCACGGGTGGTCGCCCGGCTCGAGCGGATCGCAGCGCACGACGCGCCCGTCGAGGGCCAGCGTGCCCACCGACCCGCCGCACTCAAGCCGCAGGGCGAGCACGGTGCCGGGCGCGAAGGGCTCCGCGGCGCGCATCAGCACGCCGCCTCCGGAGAGGTTCTCGGTCACGGCGCCGATGTCGTCGGCGGGCGAGCGGTCGCCGGGGGTGCGGGCGCTCGCGCGGGCCATCAGGTTGATCGGCACGCGCACGGCGCTGCGCCGCTGCATCCGCCTCGGGGGGCCCACGGTGCGGGCCGTGTACGAGACGGCGCCGTCCATCCCGGGGCCGGCGACCAGATCGGCGTCGATCTCGCAGGGCACGTCGCTGAGGGCGTAGGAGATGCGAAGCCGCCGTCCCAGGGGCAGCCGCACGGGCTTTCCGCCCAGCCGCGGGGGCGAGAGCAGGATCACGCCGCCGTCGTCGGCCATGCCGTCGATGGAGGTGAGCCACGGCCCCCCGGGCATGTCCTCGAGCATCACCTGCATGCCGCGGGAGGGCAGGAGGGCACGGTCCTTGTGGTGCGGTCCGACCGCCGATGTCATGGCAGGAGCATCTCCGCGACGTGGCGTCCCTGCGCGGGAGCGAGGGCGCCGGGCACCGACGCGCCCGACGAAAGGAACGCCAAGGGCTTCCCGATCCTCATCGGCAGGTTGAGCAGGTTTCCGTGAAAGCGGGTCTCGTCGAGCTTCGTCAGGGTCAGGCGGTTGACGCCGGTCAGGCGGAAGCGCCGCTGGACGTCGCCGAGGTCCGCGGGGGCCGCGGCCGCCGGCAGGACCAGGTGCACCTCGGCGACCTTGGCCGGGGCGAGCAGGGCGGCGAGGTCCTCGATCTCCCCCAGCCGCTGGTGCGAGCGGCCCGCCGTGTCGATGACGACCAGGTCGCGGTCGGCGAGCGTGCCGCACAGGGTGGCGAGCGCCGCGCCGTCGGGGGCGCGGAACAGCTGGACGTCGAGCCGGTGGGCGTGCCCCTCGAGCGCGTCGTGCGGGCCCTCGCCCGCGGCGACCAGGGCGACGGCCAGGCCGGCGGCGCGGTAGCGGCCCGCCAGGCAGGCGGCGGCGCTGGTCTTGCCGACGCCGCTCTGGCCCACGAGTGCCAGCGTGTGACCGGCCGCCGGCGGCCTCCACTCCCGCACCACCGGCAGGCGCGAGGCGATGTAGTCGCGCACCGCGGCGCGCATGCTGTCGTCGCGATCGAGGAAGGGCACCACGCCCTGGGAGAAGCCCTCGCCGAGGAAGCGCTCCATGAGGCGCTCGTCCACGCCTGCGCGGACCAGCTCGTTGTGGACCGCGTCCAGGCCCGCGGGGCGGCGGGCGGCCGGGCGCGCCCGCGCGGGAGCCGGGGGCGGGACCGGGACGGGCTCGGGCCGGGGCTCGGACTCGGGCTCCGGGGTGAACAGGTTCGCCACGAAGGGCTCGGGCTCCGGCGCGATCTCGGCGGGCCGCGGCGCCGGCGCGGGCACCGCGTCGGCGCCCTGGGCCTGGCGGACGGCGGCCCGGGCCGCCTCCAGGATGGCCTGGCTGCGCTCGAGGTCGCCGGCGGCGAAGGGACGGGGGACGGCGGCGCCGGTGCGGGCGTAGCTGGCCGCGGGCGACGCGGGGGGCCCGGACGGCGGGGGCGGCGCGATCTGCATCTCCTCGGCCTCCTCGGCCGCCGCGAGGCGGCCCTCGAGATGCCGGCGGAAGGGGTTGGGCGCCTCGCCGGGGGGCTCCTCGAGGGGGGGGTCCCCGACGGGCGCCGCGACCGACGCGGCGGCCTCCCGGTTGGCCGTCTCGGTCTCCTCGGGCGGCAGGCCCTCGGCGGCCGTCACCTCCACGGCCTGGCGGCCGAAGAACCCGCCGATGCCGCCGTTCACGACCCGCTTGGTCTGGAGGATGACGGCGTCCTCGCCGAGCTCGGCGCGGACCTTGAGCAGCACCTCGTCAACGGTGGCTCCGGAGAACTGCTTCATCTGCACGACCGGGTGCTCCTTGGGAGGGGGGACATCGGGGACGGTGGCCTAGACGAGGGCGGCGAGCCCGATGGGCTCGACGCGCACGGAGGGCAGGATCTCGTGGTACGAGAGGACGGTCAGCTGGGGGATCGAGTGCGCCGTCAGCGCCTTGAGATGGCGCCGGGTGGCCCCCGAGCACAGGACGATCGGCGCCGCGCCCATCGCCTGGGCCATCTCGACCTGCTCGGCGAGCGTGTCCACGAGGGTCGCGGCGCGGGCCGGGTCCATGGTGACGGTGGTCCCGTCCTCGGTGCGGGCGACCGACTCGGCGATCTCGCGGTCAACCTCGGGGTCGAGGGTGATCGCCCGCAGGGTGCCGCTCTCGTCCACGAAGCGGCCGCAGATGGCCCGCGACAGCGCCTGGCGGCAGTACTCGGCCAGGATCGGGACGTCCTTGGTGAGCTTCGCCTTGTCGCCGAGCGTCTCCAGGATGGTGACCAGGTCGCGGATCGGCACGGCCTCCGACAGGAGGGTCTGCAGGACGCGCTGCACCTCGCCGACGGTCATCAGGTCGGGCACCAGCTCGTCCACCGGGGCCGGGAAGCGCTCCTTGAGCGCGTCGAGCAGCGCGCGCACGTCCTGCCGGCCGAGCAGCTCGGCGGCGTTGCGGCGGATCACCTCGCTGAGGTGCGTCACGACCAGCGAGGTCGGGTCAACCACGGTGTAGCCGGAGATCTCGGCCTGCTCGCGCTGGGCCTCGCCGATCCAGACGGCCGGGAGCCCGAACGACGGCTCGACCGTCGCCAGCCCGTCGAGGGGCAGTTCGGCGGTGCCGGGGTTCATGGCCAGCAGCTGGCCGGGCATGAGCGACCAGCGCGCGACCTCGATGCCCTTGATCTTGACGGCGTAGTCGTGGGAGCCCAGCTGGATGTTGTCGCGGATGCGGATCGGGGCCAGCGACAGCCCCAGCTCGGTGGCCATCTGGCGGCGGACCATCGCGACCCGGCCCAGCAGGTCCCCGCCCTCGTCCGCGTCGACCAGGGGCACGAGGCCGTAGCCGATCTCCAGCTCCAGGGGGTCCAGGGGCAGCAGCGCCGTGACGTTCTCGGGCTCGGCGGGCCGGGTCGCCACCGCGGTGGCGGCGTCCTGGATGCGCAGCTCCTCCTCCTCGCGGGCGCCCTTGCGCAGCAGGTAGGCGACCACCAGGATGATCCCGCCGATGATGAAGAAGGGCAGCTTCGGCAGCCCCGGGACCAGGCCCATCCCGACGGCGACGATGCCCGCCAGGAACAGCGCGCGGGGCTGGCGCACGATCTGCCGCGTGAGGTCCTCGCCGAGGTTGGACTCGCCCACCGAGCGGGTGACGATGATGCCGGTGGCGGTGGAGATGAGCAGCGCCGGGATCTGGTTGACCAGGCCCTCGCCGACGGTCAGCAGCGAGAAGTGCTGGATGGCCTCCGAGAAGGTCATGCCCTGCTGGAAGACGCCGACGCACAGGCCGCCGATCAGGTTGATCAGCACGATCAGGACGGCCGCGATCGCGTCGCCCTTCACGAACTTGGAGGCGCCGTCCATGGCCCCGTAGAAGTCGGCCTCCTTGGCGATCGACTCCCGGCGCCCGGTGGCCTCCTCGTCGGTGATCACGCCGGCGTTGAGGTCGGCGTCGATCGCCATCTGCTTGCCGGGCATGGCGTCGAGGGTGAACCGGGCGGCCACCTCGGCCACGCGGCCGGCGCCGTTGGTGATCACGACGAACTGGATGATCACGAGGATCGAGAAGACGATCAGGCCGACCACGACGTTGCCGCCGACCACGAACGCGCCGAACGAGGAGATGACCTCGCCGGCCTCGCCGTGCAGCAGGATCAGCCGCGTTCCCGAGATGTTGAGCGCCAGCCGGAAGAGCGTGGCCACCAGCAGCAGGGACGGGAACACCGAGAACTGGAGGGGCTCGGTGGTGTAGAGCGTCGCGAGGACGATCGCGAGCGCCGCGGAGATGTTGGCCGTGAGCAGGATGTCGAGCAGCCACGGCGGCAGCGGCACGATCATCATCACGACGATCCCGACGACGACGACCGCGATCGCGACGTCGCTGTTGTCGAGGATGCGCGAGAGCGCCGTGCGGCTGGCGGCCCGCGGGGCGGCGACGGCGGTGCTCACGCGGCGGCCGGCTCGCGCCCGGAGGCGCGGTAGACGTGGGCGAGGATCTCGGCGACCGCGCCGAAGGCGTCGGCCGGGATGAACTGGCCGACCTCGGCGCCGGCGAACAGGCTGCGCGCGAGCGGCGGGTCCTGGACCACGGCGACGCCGTTCTCGCGCGCCGCGGAGATGATCCGGAAGGCGACGTTGTCGGCGCCCTTGGCCACCACACGCGGCGCGGGGAGGGCCTTGGCGTAGCGCAGCGCCACGGCGAAGTGGGTCGGGTTGGTGATGACCACGTCCGCGTCCGGGACGGCCGACATCATGCGGCGCACGGCCATCTCGCGCTGGCGCCGCTTGAGCTGGCCCTTGATCTCGGGGTTGACGTCCTGCTCCTTGGCCTCGCGGCGCACCTCGTCGCGGGTCATGCGCAGGTCGCGCTCGTGCTGCCAGCGCTCGTAGAGGAGGTCGGCGACGGCGATGAAGGCGTAGACCGCGACGATCGAGAAGCCGATCCGCATGGTCAGCTCGCTCACGACGGAGAGGGTGCGCCCGGGACCGGAGCCCATCAGGCTCATCAGGTCGGGGATGGATCCCCACAGGACCACGTAGGCGATGACGCCGGTGGCGGAGACCTTGATCAGGTCCTTGACGATGCTCACCAGCGAGCGCGGGCCCACCAGCCGCTTGGCGCCCGAGATCGGGTTGAGCACCGAGAAGCGCGGCTTGAGGACGCTGGGGGTGATGCCGGGCTTGACCTGGATCGCTGAGGCGACGACGCCCACGAGCATCCCGGTGATCGCGAAGGGCGCGATCAGGCGCAGCGAGTCCCAGCCGGCCTCGACCATGATCTGCCAGCCGGACGCCCGCGTGATGGGCCCGGTGTCGCCGGACGACCCGAGCGACGAGCGCATGATCTGGGTCATGCCGGTGAGCAGCCAGCCGCCGAGGAAGGACAGCAGCGCGAACGTGGCCAGCAGGCCGAGGCCGGTGTTGATCTCGCGGCTGCGCGCGACCTGGCCCCGCTTGCGCGATTCGTCGCGCCTGCGCGGAGTGGCCCTCTCTGTCTTCTCACCCGCCGAGCCGGCCATGCGGCGCCGCCGTCCATCGCGCGCCGTCCGTGACTCCGACAACCCGCGCTCATCCTGAGCGCGGCCGTTGGATCAGCTGCCGTCGAAAGCGGACTCCGAGCCGATCACCCGCTTCTTCGTCAGGAGGGGGCGGAAGGTTGAGCGAGGGGGAGCCGGATCGTGACCGCGCTGCCCGTTCCCGGGACGCTGGCGATGTCAACCTCGCCCCCCATGGAGCGCACCGCGGCGCGCACCGCGTCCATCCCCACGCCGCGCCCCGACACCGCGGTGATCGCGCGCGCCGTGGAGAGCCCGGGCAGGAACACGAGCTGGAGCGCCTCCTCGTCGCTGAGCGCCAGGGCGGCGCCCACGTCCATGCTCCCCGCGCGGACCGCGGAGGCCCGCAGCGCCTGCGGATCCACGCCGCGGCCGTCGTCGCGCACCTCGATCTCGACTCCGGCGGGGCATGGCCGCGCGATCAGCGTCAGCGCCCCCACGGGGTCCTTGCCCGCGGCGACGCGGTCACCCGGGAACTCGATGCCGTGGTCGATGGCGTTGCGCAGGGCGTGCATGAGCGGATCGCCCAGCGAGTCGCCCACCGCGCGGCCGACGGCGACGCCGCCGCCGTCGATGTGCAGCTCCACCAGCTTGCCGAGCGACTGGGCCAGGTCCCGCACCATGCGCGGGAACCGCAGGAAGACCTCCTCCACGGGCGTGAGGCGGATCGCCCCGACGAGCTCGCTCACCCGCTCGATGTCGCGCCCGAGGCCCTCCACCTCGTCGCGCAGCGCGCCGGGGTCGGCCGCGAGGGCGGCGAGGCGCTCGCGGCGCGCGGCGAGGGCCTCGGAGGCCGCCAGCAGCTGCTCCAGGTGCTCCGGAGCCACGCGCACGGCCTGCGGGGGCGCCTCCACCCGGGCGGGCGCGCCGTCGCGAGGACCGGCGGGCTCCCGCGGGGCCGTGGTGGCGGCGGCCTCGAGGCCCGCGATCACCGCGGCGGCGTCCACGCCGTCGCCGTCGCCGGCCGTGACCCGGTCGACCATCTCCTGCAGCGTGTCCAGGCAGGCGAAGAGCGCGTCGATCACCTCGGGCCCGGGCGCCGCTCCGTCGTCGCGCAGGGCGGCCAGCACGTCCTCCATGCGGTGGGTGAGCGCCGCCATCGCCTCCAGCCCGACGCTGGCGCTCATGCCCTTCAGCGAGTGCGCCACGCGGAAGATCGCCGCGAGGGTCTCCGGGTCCCCGGGGTCGTGCTCCAGCAGGAGCAGTGAGCCGTTGAGGATGCCCAGGTTGTCGCGGCTCTCGTCCAGGAAGAGGCCGAGGTACTCCGAGGTGTCCACACCGGCCTCATCGACCTCCGGCACGCCGCCCTTAGCGCCGCGCGACGAAGCCTCCTCCGAACGGCGGTCGGGGGGCTATCCGGATGGGTGGTACCCGCCTCCGCGACCCCGCTTACCCTGCCTCTCGTTCGGTGTTCGGTGTGGAGAGGCGACCGTTGACGATCTGCGAGGTGCACGGGGACGATCCGGCCGCGGTGGCCGCGTTGTCGATGGCCATCGAGGAGGAGCTCGGCGCCCTGGGCGCGGGGCATCGTCCGGTGACCTTCGCCTGCATCGGCTCCGACCGCTCGACCGGAGACGCGCTGGGCCCGCTGGTCGGCCAGCGCCTGGAGCGCCTGGGGCACCCCCGGGAGGGGATCATCGGAACGCTGGAGCACCCGCTGCACGCCCTCAACCTGAGGGAGCGTCTGGCGCAGGTGCACGGCGACCCCTCCCGGCCCCTGGTGATCGCGGTCGACGCCGCGCTGGGCCCCCTGCGCGGCGTCGGCACGATCGCGCTGCGCCGGGGCGGCCTCCAGCCCGGCCAGGGCGTGGGCAAGGCCCTGCCGCCGGTCGGCGAGCTCGCCCTCACCGCCACGGTCAACGTCCAGGCCGGCGCCCTCGACTCGCAGGTGCTGCAGTCCACCCGCCTCTTCCTGGTGCAGGGCCTCGCCGAGACCATCGGGACCGCCTGCTGGTGGGCGCTGCGCAACCTGCGCGAGCCGGGCGAGGCCGAGCGCTCGTCGCTGAGGGTCGCCTAGACCCACCTCGAGCCGCGCTCAGGACGGCGTGGCGGGCGCATACCGCGGGCGTCCGGCGGGGCGGTAGACCTGGATCGTCAGGCCCTTCGGCGTGGACCGCGCGTCGACCAGGTCGAGCGCCGCGTCGGGACCGGCGGCGGGGAACAGCCGTGTGCCCTGGCCGATCACCACGGGATAGGTGAGCAGGGTGATCTCGTCGACGAGCCGGTTGTCGAACAGCCAGCGGACCAGGTCGCCGCTGCCGTGCACCTGCAGCTCGCCCCCCGACTCGGCCCTCAGTGCGCCGATGGCCGCCGCGAGGTCACCGGAGAGGACGGTCGTGCCCGCCCAGCGCGGCTCGGTGAGCGTGGTCGATGCCACGTACTTGGGCCGCGTGTTCAGTGCCGCCGCGATGGGATTGGCCGAATCCGCCATCACCCCCCAGTAGCCGGCGAAGGTCTCGTAGGTCCGCCGGCCGAACAGGAACGCGTCGGCGCGCCGGAAGATCTCGTGGACGATCGTCGCGCCCTCGTCGTCCATGAACGGTATGGCCCAACCGCCCCGCTCGAAGCCGCCGCGCCGGTCCTCGTCCGGCCCGCCGAGCCCCTGCATCACGCCGTCGACGGAGACGTGCGTGAAGGTCGTCAGTCGCATGGTCGCGGCTCCCCTCTCGCTGGGTTGCTCGTCGTTCGATTGGACCGCGCCGGGGCGCCGATCTCATCGGTCGCGGCGGAGTCCGTGCGGGAGGGCTTCATCGCCACCAGGCCACGTGGACGAGACCCCCTCGGGCGACGTCAGCCCGGAGCCGGGGGCCAGCGCTCCTCCTCGGGGCGGCGCCCCTGGGCGTACACCTTCGACGCCGTCCCACCCACGGCCAGGTAGGGCGCCACGGCCGGGCGGCGCCAGTGCTCGTAGGCGTGGCAGGCGGCATCGGGGTCGTCGGGGTTCTGGGCGATCGCGGCGGCCAGCGCCTGGGCGTCGCCCATGCCCAGGCCCGAGCCGATCCCGACCTCCGGGTTCATCGCGTGCAGGGCCTCGCCGATCAGGGCCACGCCGGGCGTCCACCAGGCCTCGCAGCGCACCTCGGTGACCTCGCGGTACATCAGCTGGTCCACCGAGGTGAGCCCCGAGAGGGGGCCCTCGGCCTGGGGCAGCAGGCGCACGAAGGCGGTGCGGAAGGCGTCGAGCCCGGGCGCGAGCGCCTCCGCGGCGCCGCCCGGGACGCGGTCGATCTGCCAGCCGCCCGCACTGCCGCCGGACCAGGCGAGCAGGGTCACCTGGCGGCCGTCCGACAGGAACGCGATGGAGAACGGCTCCGGGGCCGGCAGGGGGCTCCGGAACGACACGAAGGCCGTGTCGGCGACGCGCGTCTGCGCCGGGATCCCCGCCAGCTCGCGCACCCGCGAGCCCGTGCCGTCGGCGCCGACCACCAGGTCGGCGGGCACCTCGCGCTCTCCGCCGGGGCCGGCGAGGCGCACGCCCACGACGCGCTCCCCGTCGCGCAGCAGGTCCACCAGCTCGTGCTCCCACAGCACCTCGACGCCCTCGCGCAGCGCCTCGAGCACCGTCTGGCGGGCGACCGACACGGCCACCGGCTGGCCGTTGCGGTGCGGGGGGACGTCGATGCCCTGCGCGCGGACCGGCCCCAGCACGCCGATCTCCTCGAGGGCGTCGTAGGCCTGGAAGGGCAGCATGATCGGGCCGGGCACGCGCCGGTCCACCGGCGCCCGCTCGATCACCGTGGCGCGGCCGCCGCGCAGCGCGATGCCGCGCGCCAGCACCAGCCCGGCCATCCCCGCACCCGCGATCACCACCCGCATCGCTCTTCCCCCTCGCGCGCCCGTCCCACCCAGGCTAGTGCACCGCACCGAACGTCGCGTGGCGTTTCCCGGCTGCATCGCACCGCGATGCGGCGTCCTCGACCTCGGCGATAGGACACCGCTATCGCCGAGGATCTGCGTCCTTGCCTCGCGGGCGATTCGCTCGGGAAACACATACGCGACCTCCGGGGCGATGCACTAGCGTTGTCGCGTGCTCGCCATGGTGTTCGACGGAGTCGGGTCGCCTCTGCGGGCCCAGGAGCGCGACCCTCCCACGGCCGGCCCCGGCCAGCTGCTGCTGCGCGTGGGCGCGTGCGCGGTCTGCCGCACCGACCTGCACCTGCTGGACGGCGAGGTGGAGGTGCCGGCGCCGCCGCGGGTGCTGGGCCACCAGATCGTGGCCACGGTCGAGGGCGGGGGCGGACGCGTGGGCGTGCCGTGGCTCGGATGGACGTGCGGCGAGTGCCGCTACTGCACCTCGGGGCGCGAGAACCTGTGCCCGCGGGCGCTCTTCACCGGGCGCGACATCGACGGCGGCATGGCCGAGTACGCCGTGGCCGACGAGCGCTACTGCTTCCCGCTTCCCGACGGGCCGTCCGACGTCAACCTCGCCCCGCTGCTGTGCGCCGGCCTGATCGGCTACCGCTGCCTGCGGATGTGCGGCGACGCCCCGCGGGTGGGGCTGTACGGGTTCGGCGCCGCCGCGCACATCATCGCCCAGGTGCTGCGCTGGCAGGGGCGCGAGGTGTACGCGTTCACGAGCCCCGGAGACGCCCCTGCCCAGGCGCTGGCGCGCGAGCTGGGCGCGGCCTGGGTTGGGGGCTCGGACGAGCGGCCCCCCGAGGAGCTCGACGCGGCGATCATCTTCGCTCCGGTCGGCCCCCTGGTCCCGGCGGCGCTGGCGGCGGTCGCGCCCGGCGGCACGGTGGTGCTGGGCGGGATCCACATGAGCGACATCCCGGCCATGCCCTACGAGCTGCTGTGGCACGAGCGCTCGGTGCGCTCGGTCGCCAACCTCACCCGCCGCGACGGCGAGGAGTTCCTGGCGATCGCGGCCGAGGCCGGCGTGCGCACCCACGTGACCACCTACCCCCTGGAGCGGGCGGGCGACGCGCTCGAGGACCTGCGCGCCGGGCGATTCACGGGCGCGGGGGTGCTGGTTCCGCCCGATAGAAGCCGCTGATGTGAGCGCGCACGAGCGCGGACGCCCGGGTGGCGTGCCCGCGCTCCACGGCCGTCAGGATGGCCGCGTGCTCGTCGCCGAGGCGGGCCAGGGTCGCCGGGGGATCCGGCTGCGCCCGCAGGAAGTCCAGCAGGTGCCGCGCGACGGTCTCGCGCAGCACCTGCATCACCAGGTGCATCGCCTCGTTGCCCGACGCCCGCACCAGGGCCACGTGGAAGCGCACGTCCGCCTCCTCGAACTCCTCGACGCCGATGCCGGGCCGGCGCATCTCCTCGAGGGCGGCGCGGGCCTCGGCGAGGCGCGTCGGCTCGCGGGAGCGGGCGGCGGCCGCCAGCGCTCCGCTCTCCAGATGGGAGCGGAACTCCATCAGGTCGTCCACGCCCACGCCGTTGAGGCGCAGCAGGGTGACCATCGCGTCGCGGGCGTGGGCGCCGGCGCCCTCGGCGACGACCGTGCGCGACGGCGAGCCGGCCGCCGAGACCAGGCCCTGCGCCTGGAGGGCCCGCAGGGCCTCGCGCACCGAGGCCCGGCTGACGCCGAACGACTCCGACAGGTCGCGCTCGGTGGGCAGGGCGTCCCCCGGCGACAGCGCGCCCGTGACGATCGCCTCGCGGATGCTCTCGGCCACCTGGAGGTACAGCGGGTTGCGGCTGACGCCGTCGAAGATCTGCACGTGGCTATTGTCTCATTGACTGATGGTCAGACCAAGGCATAGGCTGATGTCATTGCCGGACTGCCGAGGAGGTTCGATGCCCAAGGTACTCATCCTGACGGGTGACGCCGCGGAGTCGCTGGAGGTGATGTACCCCTACCAGCGGCTGCTGGAGGAGGGATACGAGGTCAACATCGCGGCACCGTCGAAGAAGAAGCTGCAGTTCGTGGTGCACGATTTCGTGAACGGATACGACACGTACACCGAGAAGCCGGGCTACACCTGGCCGGCCGACCTGGCCTTCGCGGACGTCAACCCGTCGCGGTACGTGGCCCTGGTGGTGCCCGGGGGCCGTGCTCCCGAGTACATCCGCAACGACGCCGACGTGAAGCGCATCGTCGCGGCCTTCTTCGCCGACGACCGGCCGGTCGCCCAGCTCTGTCACGGCCCGCTCGCACTCGCGGCCGCCGGCGTGCTGGAGGGGCGCCGCTCGGCGGCGTATCCGGCCCTCGAGCCGGACGTCCGCGCGGCGGGCGCCGAGTACGTCGACGGCGGCGGCGTGGTGGACGGCCAGATGGTCTCCGGGCGCGCCTGGCCCGACCACCCGGAGTGGATGCGCGAGTTCATGCGTCTCCTGCGACAGCACGCGCCGGCCGACAGCGCATCGGAGCTCTCGGCCGTCTCGTAGGTGGCACTCGCTCCGGCAGATGCCACGTTGCAGGAGCTGGTCAGCACCCTTCGCGCGGGGAGGGTGCTGACCGACCCCGACCTGCTCGACCGCTACCGGCACGACCACGCCGCGCTGGTGGAGGGCGGCCGGCCGCTGGCGGTGGTGCGCCCCCGGGGGACCGGGGAGGTGGCGGCGGCCATGCGGGCCGCGGCCGCCCACGCCGTGCCGGTGGTGCCGCGCGGGGCCGGCACCGGCCTCTCCGGCGGCGCCGCGGCCATCGACGGCGGCATCGTGCTGTGCACCGAGGAGATGACCGGCATCCTGGAGATCGACCCGTCCAGCATGGTCGCGAGGGTCGAGGCGGGCGTGCTCAACGGCGCCCTCAAGGCGGCCGTCGCGGAGCACGGCCTGTGGTACGCGCCCGACCCCGCCAGCCGCGACATCTCCACCATCGGGGGCAACATCGCGACCAACGCCGGCGGGCTGTGCTGCGTCAAGTACGGCGCCACCCGCGAGAGCGTCCTGGGCGTGACGGTCGTGATGGCCGACGGCGAGAGCATCAGCCTGGGCGGGCGGACGGTGAAGCGCGTCACCGGCCTGGACCTGCTGTCGCTGATCGTCGGCTCGGAGGGCACGCTCGGGGTGGTGACCGAGGCCACCCTGCGGTTGCGGCCGCTGCCGGCCGAGCCGCTGACCCTGGCGGCCTACTTCCCCACCCTGGTGGCCGCCGGCGAGGCCGTCGAGGCCATGAGCGGGGCCGGGCTCACGCCCTCCCTGCTGGAGCTGATCGACCGCGCCACGATGTCGGCGGTCGAGGACTGGCGGCGCCTGGACCTGGACCTGGACTCGGCCGCCCTGCTGCTGGTGCAGTCCGACCTGCCGGGCACGGGCCGCCACGACGAGATCGCCGTCGCGGCGCGCTGCTGCGAGGGGGCGGGCGCGAGCCTGGTGGTGGCGGCCGAGGACGCGGTCGAGGGGGCCATGCTGATGGAGGTGCGGCGCCTGTGCTTCACGGCGCTGGAGCGCCGGGGGGCGACGCTGCTCGAGGACGTGGGGGTGCCGCGCGGCAGGGTGGCCGAGCTGCTGGCGGCGATCGAGGGCATCGCCCACCGCACCGGGCTCGAGATCGCGACCTTCGGCCACGTCGGCGACGGCAACATGCACCCCACGATCGTGTTCGACCGCGGCTCCGCCGAGGCGCGCGCCCGGGCGCTGGAGGCGGCCGGCGCGATCTTCGAGGCGGCGCTGGCGCT
Source organism: uncultured Thermoleophilia bacterium (assembly GCA_963806585.1). GTDB lineage: Bacteria > Actinomycetota > Thermoleophilia > Miltoncostaeales > Miltoncostaeaceae > Miltoncostaea. Next base: position 120,490 of record CAWDYN010000009.1, read on the forward strand.
GGGCGGGACGATCACCGGCGAGCACGGGGTGGGCACGCTCAAGCTGCCCTGGCTGGAGGAGGAGATCGGGGCGCGGCCGCGCGCGCTGGGCCGCGGCGTCAAGGAGGTCTTCGACCCCGCCGGGATCCTGAATCCCGGCAAGGCGCTCTAGCCGGGGTTCCCCTCCCCCGTCCGCCGCCCCGCCAGGCCGTCCAGGAGCATCCCGAGGCCGTACTCGAAGAGGTCGTCGGTGCCGCCGCGTCCGGTGGGGTCGTCGAGCTGGTCGAGCAGCCCGTCGAGCAGCGGGTATGCCCCGACGGGCGGGCGCTCGGCGCCCTCCAGGGCGCCCGCGCCCACCAGCGAGAAGCCGATGGCGTAGCGGCTCACGGCGCGCACCGCGTAGGCGGCGTCGGTCGCGCCGAAGCCGCTGTCGCCCAGGAACGCCAGCAGGCCCTCGACGCCGGGGGCGGCGGCGACCCACGAGCGCGCCGGATGCCGGCCCAGCAGCGGGAACGCGTTCGGATGCGCCAAGGCGAGCGACCGGAGGCCGCGGCCGAAGCCGCCCACCACCGCGCGCCAGTCCCCGTCCGCGGGCACGCCCTCGCCCATCTCCTCCAGCAGCAGCCCGACCACGCCGTCCAGCAGGTCGCCCTTGTCGGCGACGTGGCGGTAGAGGGCCATGGCCTCGACGCCCAGCTCCGCGCCCAGCGTCCGCATCGAGAGGGCCTCGAGGCCCCGCTCGTCGATGAGCCGCAGGGCGGTCTCGACGATCCTGCGGCGCGTCAGGGGCGTGCGCCGCTGCGCCCCCCGCTGCGATGCCCCGGTCCCGCCCATCCCCGCCTCCCCCTCCGCGCCGCCCGGGCGGGCGGCGGCCTCAACCGCCGAAGAGCCCCTCACCGAGGTACCCGTCCGCGGTGCGGACGCCCGGCAGGGCGAAGAAGTATCCGCCACCTTCGGGCCGGATGTACTCCTCGAGGGGCTCGCCGTTGAGACGGGACTGTACGGCGAGGAAGCCGGTCGCGATGCTCTTCTGGAAGCACACGAAGGCCAGGCCCTGGTCGAGCTGCCCGGCGCCGTCGTAGCCGCGCGTGTACGAGAAGCCGCGGCGGAGGATGAGGTTGGCGTCGGTCTCGGGGGTGCGGGGGTTGGCCAGGCGGATGTGCGCGTCGAGGGGCGTCGTGGTGCCGTGGGGATCGGCGGCGTAGTCCGGCGTGTCGGTCTCGTGGACGCCGTCGAGCGGGGCGCCGCTGATCTTGCGGCGGCCGATCAGGGACTCCTGCTCGGACAGCGGCGTGCGGTCCCAGAACTCCACGATCATGCGGATGATGCGCACGACCTGGTACGAGCCGCCGGTCGTCCACGAGGGCTCCCCGTCGCGCCCGCCGACGGTCCACACGTAACGGTTCATCAGCTCGGGATCGGTATGGAGGTTGGCCGTGCCGTCGACGAAGCCGAGCAGGTTGCGAGGGGACCCGGTCGTCCGGTCGGTGGGGTCCGAACGCCGGTTGAACCCGTCGATCACCCACTTGAGCGTCAGCCAGCGGCGCGTCCGGCGCATCAGCTGGCGCAGGGCGAAGACCACGTGGTCGGTGTGCTGGGAGGAGATGGTCAGCAGCAGGTCGCCGTGGCTGCGCGCGGGATCGAGCCGGTCGTTGGAGATGAACGGCATCTGCACCAGCTCACGGGGACGCTGGGCGGACAGGCCGTAGCGCTCGTCGAAGAGGCTCGCGCCGACGCTCACGATGATCGAGAGGTCGTCGGCCGCGGGCTCCGGCCCGAGGATGCCCGAGTCGGTGGGCGGATACGCCGAGTCGCGCTGCTGCGGGGGCACCCCGGCCATCAGGCCGCGGATCTCCTCGGTCAGCTCGCGGAACATCTCCTGCAGGTGGGCGCGATCGGTCGCCAGCACGGTGAAGGAGGCCATGAGCCCCTGCGCGGGCACCGGGTGCTCGGTGATCCCGGTCTGGTGGGCGCCCTCGAAGGGGACGAACGACAGATGGGGGTCGTCGGCGCCGGCGGCCTGGCTCTGGGACGCCCCCACCGCGATGCCGCCGGCCGCGGCGCCGACGGCGATGCCGCCGGCGCCCGCGAGGAACTCCCTGCGTGAGACGCGTGACTTCACGAAATCACGCTACTTCAGGCCAAGGGCACCCGGCACGAGGGCGAGGTCCTCGGACAGGCCGGCCAGCTGCCCCTTGAGCGTGTCGATCTGCGCCTGGGTGACGGTCGTCTTGGGGCACAGCTTGGCGTTGGGGTAGTCGTCGTTCTCCTGGCAGAAGAGCACGAAGCCGTCGCCCTTGCGCAGCTCGTCGATGCTCGCATCGAGCTCCGTGAAGTCGGCCTGGATCTTGGCCAGCAGCGCCGGGTCGGCCTTCTCGAGGGCGGGCGTGAGCAGGCGGATGATCTCCTCCGCGCCCGCGACGTTGGCGGCGAAGTCCCAGAGGTCGGTCTTGGAGTAGCGGTCCTCCTCGCCCGTGATCTTGCCCTCGGAGACCTCCTGGATCAGCTCCGACGCGCCCTGGGCCATCGCCAGCGGCGGGATGTCGAGCTTGGCGATCTCGGTCTGGAGGGTCGCCAGGTCGCTGTCCAGCTGGTCGGCGAACTTCGTGGCGCCCTTCGTCGTGTTCTCTTTCCACAGCAGGTACTCGAGGCGGTGCCACCCGGTGAAGGTCGGGTCGGTGGGGCCGGCGAAGTCGTCAACCCGCGAGTTGACCGCCCCGTCAATGTCCGGGATCAGGCCGGCGATGGGCTCGATGGCCTCCCACGACTCGCGGCTCGGGGCGAAGGCGGCCTTGGCCGCCGGGATGTCGCCCGCGCGCACGGCGTCGGTGAACGTCGTCGTGGTGCTGATGATGTCGTCGGTCTTCTCGGCCACGTACGTCTTGTAGTCGGCCACGGCGGCGAGGATGAGAGGATCCTCGGTGCCGACGGTCGCCGTGTCCTCCAGCGAGAGGCCGGTTCCCGAACCAGAACCCGAGCCGGAACCGGAACCGGAGGCGGAGGCTCCGCCCGACGAGCGCACGTCGGCGCCGTCGTCGGATCCGCAGGCGGCCGCGAGCAGGGTGACGGGAACGAGCAGGCAGAGTGCGAGGACGAGCGCGCGACGCATGGCACCTCCGAGGGGTGGGCCGGATATGAAGCCGGTTGAAGAAGCGGCGTTAGGTTATCCGAAGCCCGGAGGAGAGGACAGGCGTCGTTAGACCCGGCATTCGGCCCGCCTAATATTTCTTCGTCGATCGCCCTTGCATCGACGGCGGCAGTGCGGCATGGTGCCCCCAGCGAGCGCACCGGCGGGCGCCTCGGCAGGGCCCCCGCCGCCTGCCTCGCACGGAGGCGACGGACAGCCCTCGTCCGCCGCCCCACACAAGGCGCCAGGGACCCCCCTGGCGCCTTTGCTGTGTTCCTCACGCGTGCGAGGCCGGGCTCTTGCGGCCCGGCCTGGCCGCGGCAGATGGGTGGAGCGCGTTCGGGGCTTCGGGGCCTCGAGCTTCGGGGCTTTCCGAGCTCTGAAAGTCTCCTCTGAGGGCTTTGTCGTCTGGCGCCGCGCTTCGGGGCCTGGAGCTTCGGGGCTTCAGAGCTCTGACAGTCTCCTCTGAGGGCCTTCTCGTCTGTCGAACAGCGCCTGCTCCTCACGCGTGCGAGGCCGGGCTCTTGCGGCCCGGCCTGGCCGCGGCAAATCCACCCTGGCCGGGTGGATTTGCATTCGCTGGCCGCCTGCGGCGGCGAGCGTGTACGGCCGGGCGGAGCCCGGCCGTCTCGTCGCCTTCGGCGACATCGGAGCCGGGCCTGTCCTACCGGGTATCGCCGAGGGCGCGCAGCGTCCGAGCGTCGAGGTGGTCTTGACCTACCCGCGCACATGTCCGGCCCGAAGGGCCGCTGCGCGATGCAAATGCGCCCGACCAAGGGCGCATTTGCGCGTCGAGTCGGCCCGCAAGAGGCCGACTCCACGCTTGACGCAATTTCCTTCTCCGCACTCCTTGGAAACGTTCAGAGCTCGGGGCCCTACCCCACCGCCCTCATCATGTGGGAGAGGTCCACGAACATCTCCCCGGTGAGGCTGTTCATCAGGGCGATGAACGCCGGCAGCAGGATCGCGCTGCCCGCCAGGGCCACGATGATCTTGAGGGGCATGCCCACCATGAAGACGTTCATCTGGGGGACGGCCCGGGAGATGATGCCGAGGGTGACGTCCGTGATCAGCAGCGCGGCCATGACCGGCGCCGCCACCATCACGGCGACCAGGAAGATGTCGTCGGCGTGGGCCAGCACGCCCTCCACGGCCGCGTTCATGTCGAGCTGAGCGAGGGGCGGGGCCAGGGCGAACGAGCGCACGATGCCCGCCACGAGCAGCTGGGCGCCGCCGAGGGCGATGAAGCACGAGATCGCGATGAGGTTGTACCAGCGCCCCAGCACCGAGGTGGTCGCGTTGGACGAGGGGTCGAGGGTCTGCGCGACGGCGAAGCCGGCGGAGGTGTCGATGAAGGCGCCGGCCGTCTGGATGGCCGCGAACAGGAACTGGGCGATCAGTCCGAAGGCGAAGCCGATGATCGCCTCCTTCACCGCGAGCATCAGGAAGGGCAGGATGCCGTCCGGCACCGTCCCGCCCAGGGCCGCGACCCCGGGGAGCGCCACGAAGCTGATCACGATCACCAGGCCGGCCTTGACGCGCACCGGCACCACGCGCGAGCTGAAGACGGGCGCCACCGCGATCATGGCGGACAGCCGGGTCGCGATGAGCATGAACAGCGTCGCCTGGGGGGCGAGCTGGGTGAGGATCTGATCCACGCCCGGACCCGTCAGCTTCCGACGAGCGAGATGCCGGTCCACAGGTTGACCGTGAAGTCCAGCATCGTGTTCATCATCCAGGGCCCGGCGAACACGATCACCACGACGACGGCCAGGATCTTCGGGATGAAGGTGAGCGTTGGCTCCTGGAGCTGCGTGACCGCCTGGAAGATCGACACGAGCAGGCCGACCACCAGGCTCACGCCCAGGATCGGCAGGGAGAGCTCCAGCGTCACCCACATCGCCTTCGCGCCGATCTCCATGATCTGGCTCTGGGTCACCGGGGCGCCCTCACGAGACGAACCCGCGCACGAGCGACTCGGACACCAGATGCCAGCCGTCGACCAGCACGAACAGCAGGATCTTGAACGGCAGCGAGATCACGACCGGGGGCAGCATGACCATGCCCATGCTCATGACGGTCAACGCGATGATCATGTCGATGATCAGGAACGGGATCAGGATCAGGAAGCCGATCTCGAAGGCCGTCTGGAGCTCCGAGAGGACGAAGGCCGGGATCAGGACGCGGGTCGGCACGTCGGCGCGCGTCTTGGGCCGCCCCTCGCCGGACATGTCCGTGAACAGCGAGAGGTCCTTCTGGTCAACCTGCTTGAACATGAACTCGCGGATCGGGATCTCGGCGCGCTTGAGCGCGGTCTGCTCGTCGATCTTCTTGTCCATCAGCGGCTGGATGGCCGTGTCGTTGATGGCGGTGAACGTCGGCGCCATGACGAACATGGTCAGGAAGAGGGAGATGCCGACGAGGATCTGGTTGGGCGGCATCGAGGGGGTGCCGAGGGCGTTACGCACGAAGCCGAGCACGATGATGATCCGGGTGAAGCTGGTCATCATGATCAGGATCGACGGCGCCAGGCTCAGCACCGTGAGCAGCACCAGCAGCTGGAGCGAGGTGGACACCCCGTCGCCGCTGCTGTCGAGGTTGAGGTTGATGCCGGGAGCCGCCCACGCGGCGGCGGGCCACAGGATGCACGCCAGGGCCAGGACGAAGGGGAACGCCACGAAGACGCGGCGGGCCGTGCGCCGGCGGCGCGTCTTGGCCGGTGGCGGCAGCGCCGCCACGATGCGATCGCGGAGGGTCGGCAGCTGCGCGGCCCCGGCCGCGGCCGGGCTGGTGCGCAGGGGCGGCGTCACTTGCGGGTCGTCATGGAGCGCAGCCGCTCGAGCAGCGCCCCGTCGCCGGACGTGGTGACCGCGCGCGCCCGGTCGTCCACCCCCGGGCCGCCCGCGGGCGGCGGCGCGCCCCGGCCGAAGGTCGAGGTGGTGGGCGGGACGTCGATGGGCCCGACCAGGTCGTCGGTGCCCAGACGCGTCAGCGCGGTGATCGAGTGGTCGGTCGAGCCGACGAGGATGATCTCCTCCCCCACCCGCACGACGTGCAGGTTGCGGTTCGGGCCGATCGAGGCGGTCGAGACGACGTCGATCAGGCCCCCGGCCTTGCCCGCGCGCTCCATCGACGGGTAACGCGACCGCTGCACGCGCTTCAGGACGTACCAGACCAGGGCGATCAGGCCCACGACCACGACCAGGCCGAGGCCCAGGCGCAGCAGGGTGTCGCCGGCGCCCCCGCTCAGGTTGCCGGGGGCGGAGGAGCCCTCGGGGATCGGGAGCGACTCCGGGTCGGCCGGCGCGGTGGTGGTCGCCGCCCGCGCGGGCCCTGCCGCGAGGGCCGCGAGGGCGATCGCGGCCGCGACCCGGCGGGCCGTCGCGGTGATCCGTGACGGTCGGGGGCGCGTCCTGCGCCGCGGGGTGGGGGGCGATCCGTGCCTGGTCGGGGTGGTGGTGACCATGGCGGTGGGCGCCGGCGGGGCCGGCGCGGGTGGGGCGCTAGAGCAGGGCCTTCTCCACGGCGCTCACGACGCGCTCGGCCTGGAACGGCTTGACGATGAAGTCGCGGGCGCCGGCCGAGAAGCTCTCGACGACCATCGACTTCTGCCCCATCGCGGAGCACATGATCACGCGCGCCTCGGGGTCGGCGGCGCAGATCGCGCGCAGCGCGTCGATGCCGTTCATGCCGGGCATCGTGATGTCCATCGTGGTCAGGTCGGGCCGCAGCTCGCGGTACTTGCTGACCGCCTCGGCGCCGTCCTCGGCCTCGCCGGCCACCTCGTAGCCGGCGTCCGTGAGGATGTTGCGCAGCATCATCCGCATGAAGGCGGCGTCATCGGCGATCAGAACGCTGGGCAACTCGGCACCTCCGCGACGTTGGGACTCACTGCGCGCTGATGCCGATATCGGCCCTGTGCAGCGGCTCTTGACCCGGTCGCCCGGCGTAAAGAAAAGGGCTAGGCCTCGTCGGCCGCGAGGCCGTGGAGACGCTTCGCCTGACTGGCCACGTCGGTGATGCGGACGCCGAATTCCTCGTCGATCACGACCACCTCGCCGCGGGCGATCTGCTTGCCGTTGACGAGCACGTCGACCGGCTCGCCGGCGAGCTTGTCCAGCTCGACGATCGACCCGGGGACCAGCTCGAGGACGTTGCGGATGCGCAGCTGGGTGCGCCCCAGCTCGACGGTCACCTGGAGGGGGACGTCGAGCAGGAGGCTGATGTCGCCGGCTCCGGGCACGTCGGCGCCGTCGTCGAGCGAGGGGAAGGTGACCGCCCGGGCCACCGGCGGCGCGGGAACCGAATGCAGGCGGGGCTCGTCGTCCTCCGCCGCCCCCGCGTCGTCCGTGGAGTCCGGGGGCGCCGTGGAGGCCTTGGGGGCCGTGCCGATCTTGTCCAGCAGCAGCCGGGCGAAGCCGACCGGCATGATCTGCATGAGCGTGGTGTCGAGGAGCCCGTCGACGTGCAGCGGGAAGGAGATCCGCACCAGCAGGCCGCCCGGCTGCGCGATCGCGCCGACGCCCTGGTCGGCCAGGTCGATGATCTGGAGCCCGGGGGCGGCGATCTGGACGCGCTTGCCCACGAGATCGGCCATGGCGCTGGCCGCGCCGCCCATCATCTGGTTCATCGCCTCGGTGACCGCCGACGACTGCATCTCGTCGAGGGCGTCGGCGGGCGTGCCCTCGCCTCCCATCATCACGTCGGCCACCACGGCCGCGTCGGGGACGCGCAGCACGAGGATGCAGCTGCCCTCGATGCCCTCGGTGTAGGCGACCGACACGACCGCGGCGGGCGCCTGGAACTCGGCCCGCAGCGCGGCGTCGGTCATCAGCTGGACCGTGGGGGCGGCGATGGTCACCTCCCGCCCGACCAGCGACCCGAGGACGCCGGCGGCGCTCGACATGCAGATGTTGCCGACCTCGCCGAGCGCGTCGCGCTCGTAGTCGCTCAGCTCGTAGGGCGCGGCGCCGGTCCGCCCGAGCGCACCGCCCTCCGCGGAGGAGGGAGTCTCGTCGCTCATGCGTACGTCCTTTCGGAATCCTCGATCGGGCTGGTGATCTGGACGGCGACCCGCCGGCCGCGGACGCCGGGCTGGGCGTGGAAGGCCCCGCGGCTCCCCACGCGCAGGGTGGCGTCGGCGCCGACGCCGATCGCGAGCGGGATGACGTCGCCCACCTCGAGCGCCAGCAGCTCCTCGACGCTCAGCTCCGCGCCGCCGAGCTCGACGGCCACGGGAACCATGACCGTGCCGATCTGCTCGGCCACGCTGTCGCGGCTCTCGGGGGTGGAGGTGTCGGACTGATTGGAGAAGTAGCCGCGCGTGGTGAGCTTGTCCATCGCGGGCTCGAGGACCAGGTAGGGGACGCAGAGGGAGATCGTCCCCATGGCCTCCCCGATCCGGACCTCGAAGCCGATCAGCACGACCATCTCGGACGGGGTCACCACCTCGGCGAACTGGGGGTCCATCTCGGTGCCCACGAGGCGGAAGTGGACCTCCACGACGGTGGACCACGCCTCGGTGAACGCGGCGAGCAGGATGTCGGTGACGTTGGCCAGGAGGGCCTGCTCGATCTCGGTCAGCTCGCGCGGCTTGGGCCGCTGCGTGCCGGGGCCGCCCACGAGGCGGTCGACGATCGACAGCGCCAGCGGGAGGTTGAGCTCCATGACGGCGTTGCCCTCGAAGGGCTCCATCGTCACGATCGACAGCAGGCTGGGCGTGGGGATCGAGTTCAGGAACTCGCGGTAGGTCACCTGGTCGGCGCTCACCACCTCGATGCCGACCGGAGTCCGCACGACGCCCGACAGCTGGGTCTGCACCGTGCGGCAGAAGGTCTCGTGCATCAGCTCGACCGTGCGCAGCGTCTCCTTGGAGAACTTGCTCGGCCGCATGAAGTCGAAGGGGCGCACATGGCGACCGCCCGCGAGCAGCTGATCGGTGGGCACGTCGCCCCGCGACATGGCCACCAGCAGCTCGTCGATCTCGCTCTGTGAGAGGACGTCCGGCACAGCCCTTCCATCGGCCCGGCCGCGAGGAAGTTGAGGGGCGATCCAGGCTCCGGGGGGCGGCGTCGAGGACACCCGACCACCACTCGCCCGGGCGCGGGATCGTTACCCTTCCCCACTGCGTCCTTCGCAGGAGGGCATCGATCTCGACGCAACAGACACAACCGGACGAGGACGGGCGCTACCGGGCGGCCCTGGGCGACGACCCCGCGGAGATCGCCAAGGTGCGCGCGGCCGTGCACGGCATCGCCGTGGACGAGGGTTTCGGCGACCGGGCGAGCGACCTGGTGCTCGCCCTCGACGAGGTCATCGCCAACGCCCAGGAGCACGGGCGGGCGCCGATCGCCGTCGAGGCGTGGATGGACGGCCGCCTGGTGGTGGAGGTCTCGGACGTCGGGGGCGGCTTCGACCGGGCGAAGGTGTGGGAGACCCATCCGCCCGAGCCCTACGGCCGGCGCGGTCGCGGGCTGTGGATCGCCCGCCAGCTGGCCGACATCGTGACGATCGACTGCGCCGGTGACTGCACCCGGGTGCGGATCGAGCTCTCCCCCGACCCCCAGATCGGGGCATAACGAAGCCCAGCGCCGCGGGCGTCGCTCCGAGTCGCCCATGGCGACGAGACGGCCGGGCCCCGCCCGGCCGTACGAGGTCCCCGCCGAAGGCGGGCACCGAATGCAAATCGGCCCGGCCAGGGCCCGATTTGCCGCGTCCCAGCCGGCCCGCAAGAGGCCGGCTCAACGCGTGAGGAGCTACTGGACGGCGAACTCCGTGTAGTAGACGTCGGTGATCTTCAGGTCGGTCTGCTTGTTGACGCGGCTCACGATCTGCTTCTTCACCCTCTCGCGCCCTTCGGAGCTGTCCAGATCCCCGCTGGTGCGCGCCTGGAGCGTCGAGATGACGATGTCGCGCAGCTCGGCGTCGGCCTCGACCTCGGCGCCCTTCTCACCCTTGCCGGGGGTGATCTCGCCCTCCGAGAGCTTGGAGAAGCGCAGGGCCACGCCCACCTTGGCGAAGTGCGGCGTGCTGTCGCCGTCGGCCAGGTTGACGACGAACGGGGTGGCCATGGTGTAGACGGCGCCGGGCTCGGCGGCGAGCTTCTTCTCGTCCTTCGGCGGCGGGGCGAGCAGGATCGTCTTGGCCGCGAACAGCGCGACGAGCAGGAGCACGGGGAGGCCGATGAACAGCAACTTCTTCTTCACGTGCGCTCCTTAACCACCGAGGGCGGTCGCGGGTGACTGTTGGGGCGCGCCCTGGAGGCGCATGACGAGGATCTCGACGCGCCGGTTCTGGCCGCGTCCGGCCTCGGACGTGTTGGGCGCGATGGGCCGGGCGTCGCCGAAGCCCGCGGCCTGCAGCCGCGCCTCCGGCACGCCGGCGTCCTGGAGCACCTGGACGACCGCGGCGGCGCGCACCCCCGACAGGGCCCAGTTCGAGGGGAACTGGGCGGAGCCGATGGGGCGGCTGTCGGTGTGTCCCTCGACGCGGATCGGGTTGGGGAGCTTGACCAGCGATGCCGTGATCGGGCCGATGATGCGCGCGGCCTCGGGGCGCAGCACGGCACGGCCGGAGTCGAACAGCACGCCGTCGGTCTCCACCCGCAGCATGAGGCCGCGCTCGTTGACCACGGTGCTGACGCTCTTGGCGAGCCCCGCCTTGGCGACCGTGGCGTCGATCGTCTTCTCGGCGCCCATGAGCTGCTTGGTCTCGAGCAGCTGCTCGGGGGAGGCCTCGGAGAGGTTGATGCCGCCCACGAACGGCAGCTCCGGCGCGATCTGGCTGGAGGGCGTGTCGACCACCGGACTGGCGTTGACGCTGCCCGCGCCGTTCAGCACGCTCTGGCCGCCCCCGGTCAGTCCGCTGTTGAAGGCGTCCTGGAGGCTCTTCTTGAGGACCTCGAACTTGGACGTGTTCACGACCGAGATGGAGAAGAGGACCATGAACAGCACGAACATCAGGGTGAGCACGTCGGCGTACGTGATGAGCCAGCGCTCGTCCGGGTGCTCCTCGTGGCGCTGCTTGCGCTTGCTCATGCGCCCCGCCTACGCCGCTTCGGGGATCGCGTCGCCGGCACGGGACGTGACGGCCTCGTCGTCCTCGCCCTCGGTCTCGCGCGCGGCGGGCGGCAGGAAGCTCCACAGCTTCTCGGCCAGGATGCGCGGGTTGTCGCCGCTCTGGATGCTGAGGACGCCCTCCATGATGAGCATGCGCTCGCCGGTCTCCTGGGCGGTCGACTTCTTGAGAGCGTTGGCGATCGGCAGGAAGACGACGTTGGCGGCGGCGACGCCGTAGAAGGTGGCGAGGAAGGCGGCCGAGATCGCCGGGCCGAGGTGGTCCGGCTCGTCCAGGTGCTGGAGCACCGACACGAGCGAGAGCACCGTGGCCAGGATGCCGATGGTCGGCGCGAAGGCGCCGCCCTGCTTGAACATGTCCTGGTTCTTGTGGTGGCGGTCCTCCATCGCGTCGAGCTCGGTCTCCAGGATGTCCTTGACCAGCTCGGGGTCGGTGCCGTCCACGACCAATCGCACGCCCTTGCGCAGGAAGGGGTCCTCCGCGTCCTTGGCGTCCTCCTCGAGGACCAGCAGGCCCTCGCGCCGCGCCTTCTCGCTGTAGCCGACCAGCGTCCGGATGACCTCCGGCCGGTTGTCGGCGCGCTCCTTGAGGGACAGGATCGTGAGCTGGATCATCGACATCGTCTCCTTCAGCCCGAAGGAGGCGATGAGCACGCAGAGCGTGCCGCCCATGACCATGAGGAAGGCCGGCGGGCTGATGATGCCCGCGATCGTGCCGCCCTTCATGAGCATGCCGACGACGATGAAGACCCAGGCGCCGACCAGTCCGATCAGTGGAGACATGCCGTCCTACCCCGCTGAGTGGGTGGCCAGGGGATCCGATGGGACCAGGTGGCCCCCGCCGGCGACCAGGCGCCGGTACTCGAGGACCGCGCCGATGACCTCCTCGACCGTCTCCGTGACGAGCAGGCGACGCCGGTCCATCATCAGGATGTGCGTGTCGGGTGTGGCCTCGACGGTGAGGATGAGCTCCGCGTTGAGCGTCATCTCGTCGCCGTTGAGGCGATGCAGCGTGATCACGTGAGCCTCCGTTGCGGTGGCGGTGCGCCCAAACCCTTTGGACCCATGGCGCCATCCGGTTATCGGTAGACCGGCCCGCCGGTTGAGCCGGCGGGCCGCGGTCCGGTTCTCTCAGCCGAGAGAGAGCCGCCTAGCGCTTGAGGTTCACCAGCTCCTGGAGCATGTCGTCGGAGGTGGTGATCGCCCGGCTGTTCGCCTGGAATCCGCGCTGGGCGATGATCATGTTCGTGAACTCGAGGGCGAGGTCGACGTTGCTCATCTCGAGCGCGCCGGGGACCACGACGCCGTGGCCCGCGGCCCCGCCGGGAGCGCCGTTGACCGCTGCCCCGGAGTTGTTGGAGGCGCGATAGAGGTTGTCGCCGATGCGCTCCAGGCCGGGCGCGTTGGCGAACTTGGCCAGGCTGAGCGTCGCGATCGGCGTCGCGACGCCCGCCGTGTCGATGGCGGAGACACCCCCGGCCGGGTCCACGTTGACCGCCGCGGTGGTCGCGGGGTCCACCTGGATGCGCCCGACGTTGCCGGTGGCGGCCACGATCCCGAGCACGTACTGGCCCTTGCTCGTGACCAGGTAGCCCTGGCTGTCGAAGGAGAAGTTGCCGGCGCGCGTGTACTGCTCGCCGCCCGCCGTGACGTCGTTGCCGCCGGTGCCCCCGAAGGTGGCTCCCGGCGCGGCCACGCGGAAGAAGCCGTCGCCCTGGATCATCATGTCCGTGACGACGCCGGTCGACTGCGCGTTGCCCTGGGTCATGAGGGTGTCGATCGAGTTGAGCGACATCCCGAGGCCCACCTGGCGCGGGTTCGTCCCGCCCAGGCCCGGCGGGACCGGTGCGCCCGCCCCCTGGAGGTTCTGGTAGAGCGAGTCCTTGAAGGTGGCCCGCTGGGTCTTGTAGCCGAACGTGTTGACGTTGGCGATGTTGGAGGACAGCACGTCCATCATCGTCTGGTGGTTTCGCAGGCCGGAGACGGCCGCGAACATGGATCGCATCATCGGGTGGGTTTCCTTTCCCTGGTGGCGACGCGACCCTCCTCGAAGAGGTCCGGCCCGCTCGCCGAGTTCATCCGGTCCGTCATCAGCCGACGACGGCACTGTCGATGTTCGTGAACACCTGGTCCTTCATCCCCGCCTGATCGACGGCCGTGATCACGGTGCGGTTGGCCACCGAGACGACGAACGCCATGCGGTCCACGAGCACCACGCTCTCGCGCGCGCCCTTGGCCGCCAGGCGGTCCACCGCCCCCTCGAGCCTCTGCTGGGTCTCGGGGGTGATGGAGATCTGGCGCTGGGAGAGCCGCTGAACGGCGTGCGCGCTCCACTTGAGGGCTCCGGGGGCGTCCTGCCCGCGCAGCTTGTCGGCGAGCACCCGGTCGAAACCGGCCGCCGCGCCGCCCTTGCCCGTGCGGGCCTGCGTGCCCGCGGGGCCCTCTGCCGGGCGAACCTGCCCGATCGTGGGGCGCTCGATGCTCACGCGGCGACCCCCGAGACCTGGGAGACGTCCACGGACACCCCGTCGATCACGAGGCTCATCGACCGGCCGGCCGAGCCCACGGTGAGGCTCTGGACGACGCCCGTCACGGCCGCCGTTCCGTTGGCGGGCTGGTAGGTGACGGACTTGCCGATCAGGGCGGCGCCCTGCGACAGCTGGCCGCTCATCGTGAGGGCCTTGATGTTGGCCGCCATGTTCGTGGTCTGCTCGAGCTGCGAGAACGAGGCCATCTGGGCGACGAACTCGGTGTCCTTCATGGGCTCGAGCGGATTCTGCGAGCTGATCTGGGTGGCGAGCAGCTTGAGGAAGCTCTCCGACGAGAAGATGTCGGTCGTCGCCGTGGGCGTCGCCGCGTCGAGCGGCGAGGTGGGCGCGTAGGGCCCGGTGACGGGAGCGCTCTCAGTTGGCACTGTTCCTCCTCACGCGAGCAGGTCGAGCCGCGACCGCGAGGTCCCGGCGGTGGTCGGCGAGGCGGCCGCAGGTGCGGCCGCCTCCGTGTCGTCGCCCGCCTCCGTGCGGGCCGAGGCCTCCGTGCCCGGCAACGAGGACTGCGCATCCCGCGCGTCCTGTCCGCCGTAGCTCACGTCCAGGCCGTCGAGCGAGTAACCGAGATCGGTCAACGCCGTGCCGAGCTGCGCGAGCGACTGCTGGAGCATCCGTGCCGCCTCCGGGCGATCGGCCATGATCTGCGCGTGGAGGACCCCGTCGGTCATCGTGACCCTGATGGTCAGCTGGCCCAGATCCGGTGGGCGCAGGTTGACCAGGAGCTCGCGCCCGCCCTCGCGCACGGCCATGTGCACGCGGGTTCCGAGCTCGTGGGCGAGCTCGTGTGCGGTCGTGAGTCCGTGAGCCCCCTGGGCGATCCCGCCCGGGGCCGTGGTGTGGAGCGCGGCCGGCGCGGCCTGCCCGAACGCGACCCCGGCGGCCGGGGCCGCGGGCGTCGAGGGGGCGGCCGCGGCGGGTGCCGCGTCCCGCGGCGCCGCGGCCGGCGGGGCATCCTGCCCGGATCCGGCCTGCGGCGCCACGCCTGTGGAGATCGTCGTTGAGGTCGCCGGCGGTGGCGCGGGTGCCGCCCCGGGCGCGGCCGCCGCGGGGCTCGCGGACGGGGCCGCCGGGGCGGTGGCGCCCGTTGCGGGCGTCTGCGTGGACGTCAACGTGAGGGTGATGGTTGCCGCCGGGGCGGCCGGTGGGGCCGCGTTGGCGCCCTGCGCGCCGGGTGCCGCGGTCGCGGACGGCCCGCCGCCCGCGGGGGTTCCCGGCGGCAGCACCGGGACGACGGCGCCCGTCGCGTCAACCCGTGCCGGCACGAGGCCGGGCAACGGTTGCGGCGGCGCGGCCTGCGTCGCCGCGGCCGGTGGCGCCGTCGCCGGTGGGGCCGTGGCGGCGCTCGCGGGCGCGCCCGAGGGCGCCTCCACGGGGACGACGGCGGCGATCGCCAGGGCGATCGAGGCCACCGCGGCCGCCTGGCTCGCGTCGGGTGAGATGTCGGCGTCGGCGACGATCTCTGTGGGCAGCTCCCCGGTCAGGGGTCCGGCTGCGTCGTTGGGATCCTGGGCTCCGGGTCCGGGGTCCGAGTCGGACGGTGCGGCGTGACCATCGAGCGCGGTCACGAAACCGCCGTCCTCCGCACCCAGGGCCGCCGCGGCGCTGTCGCCGCCGGCGCCCCCCGTGGGGGCGGATCCTCCTCGGCCCGCGGCCACCGGTGGTAGCCCGAGCTGTGGTTCGATCATCTCATCAACACCGTCCCTCCCGGTCGGTGGTCGCGCCGGCGCCGTTCCGTGGCCCGGTGGTGGGGGCGCCGAACGTGCCGGCGGCCCGAAACTCGTCGTAGTACCCCATCACCATCGGCAGGTAGGCCCGCATATCCGAGTAGGCGGGCACGCCGCCGTGGCGCTCGACCGCGTCGGGCCCGAGGCGGAACCCCGCGAGCGCCAGCGGCAGGTCGCCGCCGAACGCGCGCAGGCTCGCGGCCAGGCAGGCGGCGCCGGCGTCGAGGCAGGAGGCCGCGTCGAAGGGGTCGTCGACCCCCATGGTCCGGGCGCGGGCGGGCATCAGCTGGAGCAGGCCGCGCGCTCCGACCGGCGACTCGGCGTGCGGATCGAAGCCGCTCTCGGCCCGGACGACGGCGGCCAGCAGGGCGGGGTCGATCCCGTGCGCCTTCGCGGAGCGCTTGATCAGCCGCGCGACCTTCGTCGTGGGCGTGCGGCGGAGCGCGCTGACCGGCGGAGGCATGACGGCGGCGATCAGGCGAGCGCCCGGGCGCGGGCGGTGCGCCGCATGGCGAGCTCGTCCATCGTGATGGCCTCGTCGTGCCGCTCGGCCACGCGATGGCGCTCGAGGGCCTGAGCCCGAAGCTGGGTGAGGGCCTGGCGCTGCTGGCTCGCGCGCACCAGATCCTGGCGGCGCTCGTCGGCAACCGCGTCGAGGGCGGCGAGGCCGGCCCGCTCGTGGCGGACGCGCGAGCGCGTGATGGCGAGGGCGTCGTGCGCGGCGCGCAGGGCGTCCAGCTCCACGGTGGCCCCCATGAGATCGCGCAGGGCCGCCAGGTCGCGCTCCATGTCGCCGTCGGCGGCCACGACGCGCTCCTGCTGGGCCGCCACCGCGGCGACGGCGTGGGCGAGCTCCTGGCGTGCCAGGTCCTCGCGGCGGGTGCGGTGATCGAGCACCTGCTCGAGCCGGAAGCGAAAGCGGGGGATCACGCCCCCGTTATCGGCCCTCCCGGGGGAACCTTGACGCGGGGGTCAGACTCCCGCGGTCGATGCCACGGCGGGAGCCGCGGCGGCGAATCCGCCCACGCGCACGACATCGCGCATGGAGAGGATGCCCACGAGCTCCGATGCGTCGAACACGAGGACGTGGCGGACGCCGTGCTTGACCATGACCGCCGCCGCGTCGGCGATCGGCCAGTCGGGGGCGGCGGTCACCACCTCGCCGGTCATGTGGTCCTCGACGCACTCGGCGGCCGGGTCCAGGCCACCGCCGACGGCGCGCAGCAGGTCGCGCTCGGTCACCACCGCGGGGCCCGGCAGGGACCCGTCCAGCACGACGGCGGCGCCGGTCGCGTGCTGCATCATGCGCTTGGCCGCCTGCTCCAGGGTGTGCTCCGGGCCGACGATCGCGCTGATCGGGCTCATCGCATCCTTCACCCTCATCGTGCCTCTCCTCGTTGCGATTGTTGCAAACTATGGTCAAGCCTGACACGCGGGCGTTCGGACTTCAACCGGCCGCTCGGATCGCGAGCCCGGGTCCCGGTACCGTCCCGCCCCAATGGCGCCGACACCCAGCCCCCCTCCCTCGCCGCGCGTGGTGCTGGCCATGGTCTTCGTGGTCGGTGCGGCCTCCCTCGGCACCGAGATCGCGGCGGCGCGGCTGCTGGCGCCGTGGTTCGGGGCGTCGACCGTCATCTGGGCCAACACCATCGCGACCGTCCTGGTGGCGCTGTCCGCCGGCTACTGGCTGGGCGGCCGCATCGCCGACCGCGGGGCCACCCTGCCGGGCCTCTCCCGCCTGATCGTGGCCGCGGCCGTGATGCTGGCGGTGGTCCCGTTCGTCTCGGGTCCGTTCCTGCGCAGCTCGGTCGATGCCTTCGACAGCTTGAGCGTGGGCGCCTTCGTCGGATCGCTGGTCGCCGTGTGCGCGCTGATCGCGGTCCCGGTGGGCGTGCTGGGCACGGTCGCGCCCTATGCCATGCGCCTCAGCGTCACCGCCGTGGAGGAGGCCGGCCGGGTGAGCGGGCGGCTGTACGCGACCTCGACGCTCGGAAGCCTGGCCGGGGTCTTCCTCGCGGCGCTGGTGCTGGTGCCCTTCACCGGCACGCGCCGGACGTTCCTCATCTTCGCGGCCGCCCTGGGCATGGTGGCGCTGCTGGGCCTCTCGTGGCGCTACGCCGTCGCCCCGGTCGCCTGCCTGGCCCTGCTCGCGGTGCCCACCGGCACGCTCAAGGGCTCCGACACGGGCCGGGTGATCTGGGAGCGCGAGACCGAGTACCAGTACGCCCGCGTCATCGAGAGGCCCGACGGCGAGCGTCAGCTCGAGCTGAACGAGGGGCAGGCGGTGCACTCGGTGTACCGGCCCGGGGAATGGCTGACCGGCAACTACTGGGACGAGTTCCTGGTCCTGCCGCTGGCGGCCGGCCGCGCGCCGGGCTCGATCGCCATCCTGGGCAACGCCGCCGGGACCACCGCGCGCGCCTACGGCCACTTCTACCCGGGCGCCCGGGTCGACGGCGTGGAGATCGACGGCGAGCTCACCGAGGTGGGCAGGGAGCTGTTCGACCAGCGGGGGCCCGACCTGCACCTGCACACGGCCGACGCGCGCCCGTTCCTGCGCACCTCCGACCGCCGCTGGGACGCGATCATGGTGGACGCCTACCGCCAGCCCTACATCCCCTTCTACCTGGTCACGAGGGAGTTCTTCGCCCTGGTCCGCGAGCACCTCACCCCGGGCGGCGTCGTGATGGTCAACGTCGGCCACCCCGAGGGCTCGGACGGGCTGGAGAAGGTGCTCACCGCCACCATGCGGACCTCCTTCGCCCACGTGCTGCGCGACCCCAGCGAGCGCGTGAACACGATCCTCGTGGCGAGCGACGCCCCGCTGTCGGCGGGCACGCTCGCCGCGGCTGCGGTCCCCGAGGGGCTCGCGGCGACCGCGCGGACGACCGCCGGGCTGCTGCGCCCCGGGCTGGAGGGCGGCAGCGTCTACACCGACGACCGGGCGCCGGTGGAGTGGCTCATCGACGCCTCGATCGTCGAGGTCGCGGCCAACGGCCAGGGGCGGTAGCCCCGGGCCTGCCTCAGGCCTCGACCACCTCGACCCCGGGCGGGAGCGGGTCGAAGGTGCCGGTGAGGCCGGCGTCGTCCTCGCCGGCGGCGGGCGGGGGCGAGGGGGATCCTGCCAGCTCCACCAGCCGGGCCAGCGCCTCGTCGCGGTCGTACGGCTCGCCGACCGACTGGCGCAGGAAGCCCTCGATGGCATCGTGCTTGGCGCGGGCCTCGTCGACCACCGCATCCGAACCGCCCACGTAGGCGCCGATCGCGATCAGGTCGGCCGCGCGCCGGTGCGCCGCCAGCAGCGAGCGCAGGTGGCCGCCGGCCTCCTGGTGCGCGGGGGGCAGCAGCTGCGAGGTGAGTCGCGAGACCGACTGGAGGACGTCGATCGCCGGGTAGTGGTGGCGGTGGGCGAGGTCGCGCGACAGGACGATGTGGCCGTCGAGGATGGACCGCACGGCGTCGGCGACCGGCTCGTTCATGTCGTCGCCCTCCACCAGCACGGTGTAGAGCGCGGTGATGCTGCCGACCGGCGCGGTGCCGGCGCGCTCGAGCAGCCGCGGCAGCATGGCGAACACCGAGGGCGTGTAGCCGCGGGTCGCCGGCGGCTCGCCGATGGCCAGCCCCACCTCGCGCTGGGCCATGGCCAGGCGCGTCACCGAGTCCATCATCAGCAGCACGTCGGCGCCCCGGTCGCGGAAGAACTCGGCGATGGTGGTGGCCACGAAGGCGGCCTTGATGCGCACCAGCGCGGGCTGGTCGGAGGTGGCCACGACGACCACGCTGCGCGCGAGCCCCTCGGGGCCGAGGTCGTGCTCGATGAACTCGCGCACCTCGCGGCCGCGCTCGCCGACGAGGGCGATGACGTTGACGTCGGCGCTGCTGCCCCGGGCCATCATGCCCATCAGGGTGCTCTTGCCCACGCCCGAGCCCGCGAAGATGCCCATGCGCTGGCCGCCGCCGCAGGGCATCAGGGCGTCGATGGCGCGGACGCCGAGGGGCAGCGGGGTGCGGATGGTCGGGCGGCCGAGGATGTCGGGGGGCGGCGCGTCGATCGAGCGGCGCCCCTCGAGGGCCGGCGCCGGCATGCCGTCGACCGGGCGGCCGAGGCCGTCGAGCACGCGGCCCAGCAGGCCCTCCCCCACACCCACCTGCACGGCCGTCCCGCTGGCGACGACGGTCTGTCCCGGCCCGACGCCGGCGGCGTCGCCGAGGGGCATCAGCAGCGTGCGGCCCTCGCGGAAGCCGACGACCTCGGCCTGCAGCGGCGGCGCGCCGGTGCGGTGGCCCGGCGTGAGGATCTCGCAGCGCTCGCCGATGCTCGCCTCGGGGCCCTTGCTCTCCACGACGAGCCCGATCAGCTGGGTGACCCGGCCGTTGAGCCGGTAGGCGTCGAGCGCCCGCAGGCGCCGGAACCCGTCCGACAGGTCGGCGCTCACGGCGCGGCGGGGTCGACCAGCGAGTGGTCGGGCGGGGCGAACAGCGCGTCCATCACGCGGCCGAACTGGCTGGAGAAGGTCGCGTCCACGTCGCCGGCGGGGGTCTCGAGAACGCACGAGCCCGCGCCGATGCGCGGGTCGTCCACGATCTCCAGCGCGGCGATGCCGCCCATCTCCTCCAGGATCGCGGGGGCCAGCGCGCGGCAGATCGCCAGGTCGGCGGGGCTGACGCGCGCCACCAGGCGCGAGCGGTCCGCGGCGCGGCGGATCGCGCCGCGCAGCACGTCGCCGACGCGCTCCGGACGCGCGGCGACCTCGGCGCGCAGGAGCTTGGCGGCGGTCTCGACGGCCATCGCCGTCGCCTCGCGCACCAGGTCGTCCTCGAGGCGCGCGCGGTGCTCGGCCAGCCCCGCGACCGCCTCGCGCAGGGCCTCGAGAGCGGACGCGACCTCGGCGTGAGCGGCCGCCCGGCCCGACTCCAGCCCCTCCGCCCGCGCCGACTCGACCGCCTCCCGGGCCGCGCCGTCGGCGGCCGCCAGGATGGCCTCGGCCTCGGCGCGCGCGCGCTCCAGCAGCTCCTCGGGGCTGCCCGGGGGCAGGATGCGGGGGGTGCGGGCGCGCAGTGGCAGGGCCACCGGCGCGTCGGCGACGGCCGCGCCGCGCACCAGGGAGCTAGATGACAAGCTGCTCCTCGGTGCCGCGGACGATCACGATCTGCCCCGACTCCTCGAGCTTGCGGATGATCTCGACGACCTTCTGCTGGGCCTCCTCCACCTGCTTCACCCGCACCGGGCCCATGAACTCGAGGTCCTCGCGGATGTTGGTGGCGGCGCGCTCGCTCATGTTGCGGAAGATGGTGTCCCTGCACCTCGTCGCGGGTGCCCTTGAGGGCCACCGCGAGCTCCTTGGTGTCCACCTCGCGCAGCACCTGCTGGATGCTGCGGTCGTCGAGGGTGACGATGTCCTCGAACAGGAACATCATCCGGCGGACCTCCTCGGCCAGCTCGGGGTGCTCCCCCTCCAGGGCCTCGAAGATCGCGCGCTCGGTGCCCCGGTCGACCTGGTTGAGCAGGTCCACCAGCGAGCGCAGGCCGCCGGCCGACGTGAGGTCCTGGTTGATGACGCTGCTGAGCTTGCGCTCCAGCACGCGCTCGATCTCGCGGATGACCTCCGGTGCGGTGCGGTCCATCAGGGCGATCCGGGTCGCGACGTCGGTCTGCTGGGCCTCGGGCAGGCTGGAGAGCACCTGGGCGGCGGTGTCGGAGGGCAGGTAGGCCAGGATCAGCGCCACCGTCTGGGGGTGCTCGTTGGCGATCACGTTGAGGATCTGGGTCGCGTCGGTCTGGCGCAGGAACTCGAACGGGGCTCACCTGGATGGCGCCCGACAGGCGGGCCATCACCTCCTGCGCGTGGTCGGCCCCGAGGGCCTTCTCGAGGATCGCGCAGGCGTAGTCGAGGCCGCCCTCGGCGATGTACTCCTGGGCCAGCGCGATCTCGTAGAACTCCTCCACGACCTCCTGCTTGCGCTCGGGCGGGACGTGGCCGATGCCGGCGATCTCGAGCGTGAGCTCGTCGATCTCCTCCTGGCGCAGGTGCTTGAAGACGGCTGCCGAGGCCTCGGCGCCCAGGCTCACCAACAGGATCGCCGCCTTCTGGCGGCCGGCGACGCTGGGCACGCTCACGAGCGCGCCCCCGGGCCGAGCAGCCACCCCCTCAGCAGCTGGGCCACGTCCTCGGGCTTGCGCAGGGCGAGGTCCTCCATCTGAGCCTCGATCTGGGACTTGCGGTGGCCCTCGAGCTGCTGCATGGCCGCCATCGGCGCCGCGGCCGGCGCCCCGGAGGCGAGCTCGGAGACCGACACCGGGCCGTGCTTGAGCAGCTCCGGCAGCGCGCGCTCGAGGTCGGTCTGGCGGCGGCGCAGGGAGCGCCGGGCGAAGAGCGCCAGCAGCAGCACGCCGATGGCGGCGATCACGGTCTTGCCGATGCCCATGATGTCGAAGCCGCTCGAGGAGGCGGGCGAGGCGGACGCCGCCTTGGCCGCCGCGGCGGCGGCCGTCACGGCCGTTCCGTCGGCGGCGAAGGGCACGGCCTGCACGTTGATCTGGTCGCGCCCGGCCTCGAAGCCGACGGCCGCCTTGATGGTGTCCTCGAGGCCGGCGACCACGGAGGTCGGCACCTCGTCGCTGACCTGCACCGAGATGGCCTGGCTGGTGATCGTGCCGGGCGTCTTCTCGATCTGTGAGCGGACGCGGTCCACGCCGTTCTTGGTCGCCTCGGAGGTCTTGTTGTAGTCGGTGTCGCCGCCGCCCGTGCTGGAGCTGGGGAAGGTGCTGGTGGTCGGCGTGTTGGCCGAGGTGCCCGCCACCGCCCCGGTGGCGCCGCCGGCCGACTTCAGCGTCTCCTTGCTGGTGTCCGACTCGAGCGGGACCAGGCTCTCCTTGTCGAAGGTCTCGCTGTCGGTCGTGGTCTTGTCGAGGTCGAGGACCGCGCTGACCTTGGTCACGGCCTTGCCCGGGCCGAGGACCGCCGCGAGCATCCCGTCGAGCTGACCCTGGAGGCCGCGCTCGTAGGTGCCCTGCAGCTTCAGGCGCTCCGCCGCGGCCGTCGAGGTGGAGGCGTCCGCGTCGGCGCCCTCCAGGATGTTGCCCTGGGAGTCGGTGACCGTGACGTCGCCGAGCTTGAGACCCGGAACGGCCATGGAGACGAGCTTGGTGATGCCCTTGACCTGGCCGGCGTCGAGCGTCTGCCCGCGCCTTGGTGGCCACCACCACGGCGGCCGTCGTGGGCTGCTGCTCGTCGGTGAACAGCTGCTCCTCGGGCATGGCGATCTTGACCGTGGCCGACTGCACCGGGTCGAGGCGCCCGATGGTGCGCGACAGCTCGCCCTCGGTGGCGCGCACGAGGTTGACGCGGTTCGTGAAGTCGGTCGCGCCGAGGTTGGACTTGTCGAAGATCTCGAAGCCGACGCTGCCCCCGCCGTCGAGCAGGTTGGACGAGGCGAGGTCCAGGCGCGCCTGGTCGAGGTCCGACGAGGGCACCTGAACGGTGCTGCCGCCGTCGGTGAGCTTGTAGCGGATGCCCATGTCGGAGAGCTGTGCCGTGATGGCGGAGGCGTCGTCGGCGCTCGCCGACGTGACCAGCGTGGAGTAGGAGGTCTGTCCCGAGAACCGCATCAGGAGGAAGATCCCGACGACGAAGATCAGCACGGCGCCCACGATCAGCCGCCGGCTGGGACCGGTCAGGCCCTCCCAGAACCCCGTGACGCGTGACAGGCCGCCCATCTAGTGCACCGCCCCGGGGGTCAGTTGATGCTCCGGCCGCGAAAATCCGGCGGGCCGAGGACGCAGGGAGGCCGCCTGGTGGTCCCCATGCGGCCGACCGAGGACGATGGATCCGCCGTGAGTTGCAGCGAGGCGGAGCGCGACATGACTCTCGGGGCGGTGCACTTAGACCTGCATCCTGCTCAGCTCCTGCCAACCCTCGACGAGCTTGTTGCGCACCTGCACCGCGGTGTTGAAGGCGAGGTCGGCCTTCTCCACGGCGACGAGCGCCTCGGTGGGGTCGGTGAGGCCGCCGGTGGCGGCCTGCTCGGAGAGCTTCTCGGAGCTGGTGAGCTGGTCGTTGAGGCCGGAGACGGCGCTCGAGAGCATGCCGGCGAAGCCGCCGCCGTCCGCGGCCGCGGGGGTCGCGGCGCCGGACGCCGCGTCGGTGGCGCCGAGGGCGCCGAACGGCATGGCCGGCAGCGCGCCGATGGGTCCGAGCGTCGTCACGAGATGATCCTCAGCGAGTCCTTGGCCATCGCCTTGGTGGCCTCGAACGCGGTCACGTTCGCCTGGAAGGCGCGGGTGGCGGCCACCATGTCGACCATCTCGGTGACGGCGTCCACGTTGGGCTTGGTGACGTAGCCGTCGGCGTCGGCCTCGGGGTGGCCGGGCTCGTAGACCTTTCGCAGGGGCGCGGTGTCCTCGACGATGCCGGTCACGGCCACGCCGTGGAGGTCGGCGGCGCCGTCGACGCTCGCGTTGCCCGCGGGGCGCGGCAGCGAGAACTGGGCCCCGCCGGAGGCGGACGCCATGGTCACGGCCTTGCGGTGGTAGGCGTCGCCGACGCCGTTGGTGCTGTCGGCGTTGGCCAGGTTGTTGGCGATCACATCCATGCGCAGGCGCTCGGCGGTGAGGCCGGTCGCGCTGATTCCGAGCGCGGGATACATGCCCATCAGTGAGCCCTCCCGGGGGTAGACGGTGACGGTCAGCGGCCGAGGATGGCCGTGCGGAACTGCGCGAAGCGCTTGTCGAGGAGCGAGACCACGGTCTGGTGAGCGAGCTGGTTGGCCGAGAGCTGGGCCATCTCGTCGTCGGGGTCAACGTTGCTGCCGTCCACGCGCATCGTGGTCGCGTCCACCGAGCGCACCGCCGGCGCGAAGTCGGCGACCTCGTCGGCCGAGCTGGCGCCGCCCATGTCGGGCAGCGCCGAGTTGTGCCTCATCCGGGAGCGGTCGCTCTCGACCGCGTCCGCGAGGGCCGCCTCGAAGGAGACGTCCACGCGCTTGTAGCCCGGCGTGTCGGCGTTGGCGATGTTGTTGGCGAGGGCGGTGTTGCGGGCGTCGAGGCCGCGCATGGAGGCGGCCAGCACCTCGGTGGTCAGGTCGTCGGGGAACATCAGACGTCTCCGAAGGGGTTGGTGCGGATCGCGTCGACGACATCGTCCATCGCGAGGGCGAACTGCTCCGGCGTGAGGCCGAGGGCGGCGAGGGAGCCGCGGTCCATGCCGTCGGCGAGGGCGGGGCCGTCGAGCCCCACGGCCACCAGGATGCAGCCGGCGTCCGCGACGTGGACGCAGCCGGCGAGGCCCGGCTTGAGGGTCGCCGCCGTGGGGTCGTGGTGGCAGCGGATCGCCTCCTCGAGCTCGGGCGGGAAGTTCCAGGCGGCGGCGATCTGGGCGCCGAGCTCGGCGTGGTCGAACCCGAGCAGCTCGACCTCCACCTCGTGCAGCGGCGCGCGGCGCTCCTGGGCCAGGGCGACGACCTCGTCGAAGGCGTCCTCCATGTGGCTGGAGAGGATGAGCTTGCCGATGTCGTGGAGCATCCCGGCGATGAAGGCCTCCTCGACGGGCGCGCTGTCGACCGCGACGGCGAGCCGGCGGGCGGTGAAGGCGACCGCGACCGAGTGGTCCCACAGCTCGCCGCGCTGGAGGCCGTAGCCGGGGAGCGGCCCGGCCAGCAGGCGCGAGGTGTGCGTGGAGATCGCGAGGCTCTTGATCGCCGAGAACCCGAGCAGCAGCGAGGCGTCCGAGATGGTGTTGATGGTGCGCGGGTGCCCGTAGAAGGCGGAGTTCGCCAGGCGCAGTACGCCGGCGGTGAGCGCCTGGTCGCGCACGATCGCCTGCGAGATCCGGTCGACGCTGATCTCGGGGTCGTCGCAGGCGGAGATCACCTGGTTGATGCTCGAGGACATCGTGGGCAGGTCGGCGACCTGGGCGGCGACGTCCTGGGCGTTGAGGCGGGTGATCGTCGTCATCGAGGGCTCCGGGCGCCTAGGCCAGCGCGGGCGCGGACGACTGCTCGGCGTGACGCTCGTCGACCAGCGCGGTCCACGCCTCGCACAGCACGCTCAGGTCGGCGATGACCTCTTCGATCGTCCGGGCATCGACCGTCTCGGGGTCGAGGCGCCGCAGCACGTACTCGTAGATGGCGCCGAGGTGGCGGCTGATGGCGCCCGCGGACGGGTTCAGGCCGCGATCGAGCTCCTCGACGATGGCGCGCACGCGGCCGACCAGCGCGGCCCCGGTCGCCCGGTCGCCGTCGGAGATCGCCCGGTGGGCCTGGTGGCCGAAGCTCACGGCACCCTCGAACAGCATGAGGACGAGGTCCTCAGGCGCGGCGGTGCGGACCTGCTCGGGAGACGGAGGGGTGTGCATCTGAGAGGAAACCTCGCGGTCGCGAATGGAAGTTCCGTCGGGGCTCCGTCCCCTATGTCACCGGCGTGGCTCCCTGCCGATGCCTCCTATGTCTCGACGCCCCGCCGTGCCTCCTTGAGTCCCCGGGGCGTGCGGAATATCGCCCGGATACGGGCAGTTATTCAAGGACCGGCCCACGGCCCGCCGTGCCCCGGGTCGGCGCCCGGGGCACGGCGCCGGCGCCGCGCCGTCTCCTAGGCCGAGGGCTCCCAGGTCACCAGGAAGGGCGGCTCCGGGCCGCGGCCGTCCGGGCGCAGGGGCACCACGCGGGCGGCGAAGGCCAGCCGGCCGCTCTCGGCCGCCGGCACCGTCGCGACGAAGTGCTCCCTGCCGTCGCTGGCGCCCGTGTGGACGCCGGTGGCCACCCGCCGCGGGATGAGCTCGCCGTGGACGTCGACCGTGCCGGCCACCACCTCGACCTGGACATCGCCCACCGAGAGCGCCCCGAGGGTCGCCATGATGTCAACCAGCACGTCCGAGCCGACCGCCACGGAGCCGTTGGCGCGGACCGAGCTGGTCACCTCCACCTCGGGCCAGGCCTGGCGCATGCGCTCGCGCCAGTGCGCCAGCGCCTTCACGCCCGACCCCGACTCGGCGGCGAGCGCGACCGCGGCCAGGTGGGCCGGGATGTACGCGCGCTCGGCGTAGTCGCGCACCATGCGGCCGGTGCTGAAGGCACCGCCCAGGTTGCGGATCGACGCCGTCATCATCGTCGTCCATTCCCGCGGGCGCCCCGAGGAGTCGCGGGCGTAGAAGGCCGGGATGACCTCGCTCTCGAGCAGCGTGTAGAGGGCCTCGGCCTCGACGGCGTCGTTCTCCTCCGGGTCGGAGTACTGCTCGCCGCTGCCGATCGCCCATCCGCACTCGGGCGAGTAGCCCTCGGCCCACCAGCCGTCCAGCACCGAGAGGTTGAGGGCGCCGTTGACGGCCGCCTTCATGCCGCTGGTGCCCGACGCCTCGAGCGGGCGCCGCGGCACGTTGAGCCAGACGTCGGCACCCTGCACGAGGTAGCGCGCGACGTGCATGTCGTAGTCCTCGAGGAACACGATGCGGTCGCGCAGGCGCGGGCGCTGCGACTCCTGCACCACGGTCCGCAGCACGTCCTTGCCCGGCCCGTCGAGCGGGTGGGCCTTGCCGGCCACGATCATCTGCACCGGCCGCCGCTCGTCGCTGAGCAGGCGCGCGAGGCGGTCCGGGTCGCGAAAGAGCAGGTCGGCGCGCTTGTAGGTGGCGAAGCGCCGGGCGAAGCAGATCGTGAGCGCGTCCGGGCGCAGGGCGTCCGCGGCGGCGCGGCTGGCGATGCGGCGCGAGCCCTGCCGGTTGAGCTGATGGCGCAGCCGCTCGCGCGCGAAGAGCACGAGGCGGGCGCGGCGCAGCTCGTGGACGCGCCACAGCTCGCCCGCCGGGATGGTGTCGGCCTTCTCCCACACGGCCGGGTCCTCGGGGTGCTCGCGCAGCGCGGGGCCGATGTAGCGGTCGAGCAGCTCGTGCATCTCGCGGCTGAGCCAGCTGGGCGGGTGGATGCCGTTCGTGATGCTCGTGATCGGCACCTGGTCGACGGGCAGCTCCGGCCACAGCCCGCGCCACATGTGGCGGGTGGTGTCCCCGTGCAGGGCGGCGACGCCGTTGGCGAAGCCCGAGGTGCGCAGGGCCAGCGGGGTCATGCCGAAGTCGGTGTTGCCCTCGTCGGGGTAGGCGGCGAGGTCGGCCAGATCGTCCCAGGTCATGCCCAGCTCGGCCGCCTTGGGCTCGAGGTACGGGCGCGCCAGCTCGGGATCGAAGATCTCGTTGCCCGCGGGCACCGGCGTGTGGGTGGTGAACACGGTCGAGGCGACGACCTGCTCGCGGGCCTCGCCCAGGTCCAGTCCGCCGTCGGCGATCAGCGCCCGCATGCGCTCCAGCGCGAGCAGCGCCGAGTGGCCCTCGTTCATGTGGAACACCGTCGGCGAGAGCCCGGACGCGGCCAGCGCCCGCACCCCGCCGACGCCGAGGAGGATCTCCTGGTGCAGGCGGTGGTCGCGGTCGCCGCCGTACAGGACGTCGGTGATCTGGCGGGCCTCCTCGGAGTTGCCCTCGACGTCGGCGTCCAGCAGCAGCAGCGTCACGCGGCCGACCTGGATCGTGCGCACGGCGGCGCGGACGGTCTCCTCTCCCATCTCGACCTCCACAACGACGACCTCGCCGTCGGCGTCGAGCTGGTCGCGCAGCGGCAGGTCGGACCAGTCGGTGGCCGGGTAGCGCTCGCGCTGGCCGCCGTCGGGGCCGAGGGCCTGGCGGAAGTAGCCGCTGCGGTACAGCAGGCCGACGCCGACCAGCGGCACGCCGAGGTCCGAGGCCGACTTGAGGTGGTCGCCGGCGAGGATGCCCAGGCCGCCCGAGTACAGCGGGATCCCGGCGTCCAAGCCGAACTCGAGCGAGAAGTAGGCCACCAGCATGTCGGCCGCCTCCGGATGAGCCGGCACCAGCCAGCCGGGGTCCTCCACGTAGGCGTCGAGACGGCGCGCGACGCGGGCGACCATGGCCACGAAGCTCTCGTCGGCGGCGGCCGCGTCGAGCGACTCCTGGGGCAGGCCGCGCAGCAGGGCGATCGGGTTGTGCCCCAGCCGCTCCCACCCCTCGGGATCGAGCCGCGCGAACAGATCGCCCGCCTCCGGGCTCCACGACGACCAGACGTTACGCGCGATCTCCCCGAGCCAGGCGATCCGCTCGGGAAGGGCCGGGTGGACGTCTACCTCGTGGACCTTCATGCGGGGTCTCCTCCCGTCGGCGGGCGTGGGCCGCCCGTGTCGGCTGGCATCGGCACAAGGGCGGCCTGGGGCGCCGCCCTCCGGGATCGGGGGATCATAGGCCAGAGCGCGGCGGCGTGGACCCCGTTGTCACATCGCCCGGCGCGCACCGCCCCCCGGGCTCACCCGGAGTGGTCGAGGTACAGCGAGTGGCCCGTCGCCGTCGGACGGTAGCCGGCGAGCGCGGTGCGCCCGGTCCCGAGCGATCCGATCTCCCGGCTCAGCGCGTCGCGTGCGGCTGCCGCGCGCTGCAGGAGCTCCTCCTGGTCGCGGCGCAGGAGCTCGACCAGCGCGCGGGCCTCGGCCAGGTCGGCGGCGGACGGCGGAGGCGCGTCGGGCGGCGAGATGCGGGCCTGGACGGCGCGGCGCTCGCGATCGAGGTCGCCGAGGCGCTCGAGGTCGGCCGCCGCGAGGGCGTCGCCCTGCGCGAGCTGCAGCTCGCGCAGCTGCCGCAGCTCAGCCAGCAAGGTCGACCCCGACCACCGGGCCCGAGCGCTCGGCCTCGGGACGTGGCACCGACGCGACGCGCACCCACGCCTCGCGCAGGTCCGACATGCAGCGGACCGCGTGGTCGATCTCGGCGGGCTCGCGGCGCAACCGCGCCGCCGTGAGGCGCTCGCCGACGTACACGTAGAGCCCCGCCAGGTTCTCGGCGATCACTCCCTGCGTCATGTCCAGGGTGACGCGCAGCTCGGTCACGATGTCCTGGGCGCGCGTGAGCCTCTTGCCGGCCTCCTCGAGGTCGCCCGAGATCAGGGCCGCCTGGCCCTGGGCGGCGAAGCGCAGGAACCCGTCGTAGAGCATCACCACGAGCTGCCCCGGCGTGGCCGTCTGGGCGGAGTGGTTCGCGTACTGCCGGAGACCCGTCGTCAAGGTGTGTGCCCCCTGGGTGCCTGTGTCGTCTACAGATTCGCGAACTGCGTCGCGAGGTCGTTGCCCTGCGCCTGGAACTGCGCCACCGCGGTGTTCATCGCGGTGAACTGCGCCTTGAGCCGCGCCTCGCGCATGTCCATCAGCGCCTCGAGGCTGGTGATGCGGTCGTCGAGCCGCGACAGCGAGGCGGTGAAGCCGGTGAGCCGGGCCGCCAGCGTCTCGGTGGAGAACGTGTTGGCGAAGGCCTGGATCTGACGCGCGATGCCGTCGCCCGTGCCGACGCCGGCAACCCCGTCGTCGGCGCCGAACAGGCGCGCCACGGTGGTGGGGTCGGCCGCGAGGGCGGCGGTGAAGGCCCCCTCGTCGAGGGTCAGGGTGCCGTCGCGGGCGCTGCTGATGCCGATCTGGGAGAGCGAGTCGTACGCGCCCTGGCCGGGCACCGACCCGCCGGCGATCCCGCGCAGCTGGCCGGCGAGCGCGGCCATCGTCTGGTCGCCCTGCAGGGTGCCCGCGGTCTTGGTGGCCACGTCGTAGCTGGTCGCCAGCTTCACGTTGCGCATCAGCGCGTTGTAGGCCGCCACGAAGCCCCTGGCGTCGTCGAGGGCGCTGGCGGTGTCCGAGCCGACCGTGACCGTGGTGGAGCCGACCTTGCCCAGCGTGAGGTCCACGCCGGCGATCGCGCCGGCGATCACGTTGCCGGCGCTGGTGACCGGCAGGCCGTTGATCGTGGCCGCGGCGTCCTGGCCGATCTGGGTCGTGGCCAGGCCGAGGCCGGCCGCGGCGCTGCCGCCGAAGGTCATGGAGCCCGCGGCGCCGCTCTCGCGGGCGATCAGGACGAGCCTGTCGTTGACGACGCTCGCCGAGGCCCCCACGCCGGTGGTCCCGTTGATGCGGTCGGCCAGGCTCTGGAGGGTGTCGCCGGCCTGCACCGCGACGCCCGTGGTCTGGCCGCCGACGGTGATGTCCAGGGAGGTGCCGTCCACCAGCGCCGGGCCGGCGGCGGAGGCGGCCGTGTGAGCCTGGGCGAGGGCGGAGACCACCACGTTGTAGGTGCCGGTCGGGGCGCTCGCGCCCGCCGAGGCGGTCACCACGGAGGGGTCTGCCGAGCTCGCCGTCTTGGCCTGGAAGGCGTTCAGCGAGTACATCTTCGCCGAGGCGTCGCGGAGCGCGGTGAGCAGCCCGTTGATCTCCTGCACCACTCCCTGCTTGGCCGTGATGGCCGACTTCTGGGTGGTGATGCGGTCGATCGGCTGGCGCTCGATGCGCATCAGGGCCTCGACGATCGACGCCGTGTCGATGCCGCTGCCGATGCCGCTGAACGTGATGGCGGGCGACGAGGTCGCGCTCGTGCTCATGGCCGTCCTAGGAGGTGGTGTCCACGAGCAGACCGCTCCCGGCGACCGACGCGAGCACGTCGAGCAGGTGCTTCGAGGGGACCTCCCTCAGGACCTCGCCCGTCTCGCGCTCGTACATGGTCACGGTCACCGTGCTCGTGGGTTCGTGGATCTCGAACTTCGCGTCCACATCGGCGGCGTTGAGGTCGAACTTGAGAAGGCTGCGGGCCTCGAAGGGCCGGGTGCGCTCGGTCCGCGCGGGCGGGTCGCCCGCCGCGGGCTCCTGCGCCGGCGCGGGGGCGCGCACGAAGCGCCGCGAGGCCGCCTCGGTGGGCACGTGGGATCCCGCTGGCTCGACCCTCATCGCGGCTCCGATCCTCGTTGCCCGGAGCGCCCGCGCGCGCTGCCGCCTGCCCATTGCATCGGCCCGGGCGGGCCGCACCTTGACGGCGCGCGGAGCCTCAGGCGGTGGAGGCGGCCAGCAGGGACATCGACTGGCGCAGCTCCCGGAGCACGCTGGAGTGCGGATACACGAGCAGGCCCTCGCGCAGCACCTCGTCCGCGTCGGCGTAGCGCCCGCGGCCCGCCAGCAGTCCCGCCAGGTCCAGGTGGCGTGTCATGTTCTGCGCATCGGTCTCGAGGGCGGCGCGCAGGAAGGTCTCGGCGTCCTCGTCGAGCTGCTTCGACTGGCAGATGCGGCCCAGGGCGGCGAAGGCGTCCGGACTGGCGTCCCCCGCCTTCACGGCCGCCAGCAGCCGGTCGGCGGCGGGGTCGGGGAAGTCGTTGACGTACAGCAGGTAGCCCAGCCGGCGGTCAACGTCGCGGCGGTCGTCGGCGGTGGCGTACAGCAGAGGCACGACGGCGTTGAACTGCTCCAGGGCCCCGAGTTCCAGCAGCGTTCCGGCGAGCTCGACCAGCACGGCGAACACCGCCGGGCGGTCCACGCCGGGCGGGATCGCGAGGGGATCGCCGTCGGACCCGGCCGCCGCGGCGGCGGCGGCGCCGTAGGCGGCGGCGTACACGCCGTCGCCGAGGTTGCCGATGCGCTCGATGGCGGCGCGCGCCTCGTCGGCGTCGTCGGCGAGGATGCCGACCAGCACGCCCTTGGCACCCGCCGCCAGGTGGCTCGCGCTGGTCTCGGGCACGGTGGCGATCAGCTCGCGCGCGCCGTCGAGGTCGCCCAGGCGCACCAGGGCGTCCACCATCGTCAGGCGGACGGGGGCGTCGTCGGGAGCGAGCTCGCGGGCCTCGGAGAGCACCGCCAGGGCGTGCTCGGCGTGGTCCTCGGCCAGCAGCACGCGGGCGATCGCGTCGAGCGACTCGGCGCGGCGGTGCGGCCCGACGATGCCGGTCATGTAGCGGCGGACCTCGAGCGGGGGATCCCCCTGCAGCAGGAGGTGGGTGAGGCTCACGATCGGCGCGGCGTAGTAGCCGCCGGCCTCGCGGATGGCGTTGCGCTGGCAGCGCACGGCCTCGTGGGCGTCGCCCATCATCTCGAAGAGCGTCCCGAGGGCGTGCCACGAGTAGAACGAGCCCATGCCGGCCTGGGCGAGGTAGCGGTCGCCGCCGTGGTCGCCGAGGTCGATGGCCCGGCGAAAGCTCTGGACGGCGGCGCGGTACTCGCGGCGGCTGGCGTGGATCTGGCCCTGGAGGTAGTGGAGGTCGGTGAAGTCCGGATATGCGCTCAGCGCGTCGGCGAGCACGTCCAGCGCCTCGTCCCACCTCTCCATGGCGTTCAGCGTGGCGACGATGTTGCGCAGCAGCAGCGACGCGTAGTAGGCCTTGAGCGAGTCCAGGGCCCTGAACGAGCGGCTGAAGTAGTCGAGAGCCTCCTCGAACCGCCCGATGCGCTGGAACTCGACCCCGGCGTTGAAGAGGGTGAACGAGTCATCGGGCTTGCGCGCGATCTCCTCCATCACGATCGCCATGTTGCGGTCGGTCTTCTGGCGGGCGCGGCTGGTGGGCTCGAGGTAGCCGTAGTGGTGGATCTCGATGCCGACGAAGCGGGTCACCCGGCCGCCCTCGGGGTCGACCGTCCCCATGATCTGCTCGTGCAGCGCCCCGGAGTACCGGTAGGCGGGGCGGTTGCGGAAGAGCCGGAACGCGGAGTTGACGACGCTCTCGATGCCGCGCTCCTCGCCGATGAAGTTCACCTCGCGCAGGCAGTAGCCCTCGATGCCGTCCTCGTGCAGCAGGTCGCGCAGGCGGGCGCCGTCGATCAGCTCCTCGTCGGCGTCGAGCACCAGGATCCAGTCGCCCGTGGCGGCGTCCAGACCGGTGTTGCGCGGCGCGGCGAAGTCGCCCTTCCACTCCTCGTGCAGCACCCGTGCGCCAAACCGCTCGGCGATCTCGACCGAGCGGTCGCTCGAGCCGGTGTTGACGATCACGATCTCGTCCACGGCGTCGCGCACGCTCTCCAGGCAGCGCGGCAGGTGCTCCTGCTCGTCGCGCACGATCATGCAGAGGGAGACCCGCTGGGGCGGCCTCTGGGGTGGCGCGTCGAGGCTCGCGATCGTGAGACCCATCCCGGTCCTTCCCGTGGTCGGCGGTCACCCCGCTATCGGCGGGGGGTCATCGACCTTGAGCCGGCGACGCGGAGCCGATCGGGATGAGGTCCCGGAGGGGATCGAAGGCCCGGCGGGGCAGCACGCCCCGCGGGTCGGCGTCCTCGGGCAGGTCCCACTTGGCGACGTAGCGCATGGCGTTGGTGCGCATGAGGGCCCCGTGGTCCTCCCCGGTCAGCGCGAAGGTCTTGTGGCCGAAGTGGTGGACGTAGCTGTCGTCGGCCACCCACAGGCGAAAGCCCGCGAGCCGCGCCCGCAGCGAGTAGTCGTCGTCCTCGAGGTTGCCGACCTCGAAGCGGGTGTCGAAGCCCCCGATGGTGTCGAGCACCGCGCGCGAGATGGCCATGCACAGCCCGCTCAGGCGAGCCACCTCGGCGCCGCGGCCGGCGTGGTCGCGCGCCCGCGCGGCGGCGAAGGCGTCCAGCTGGGGCGAGGGGGCCTCGGCGTAGGAGGGCGCCGCCAGCAGCTGGTCGTCGGAGACCCAGTTCGAACGCGGGCCGGCCATGCCCACCCCCGCCTCGCGCCCAAGGGCCCGGCGCAGGCCCGAGAGCCAGCCGGGGGTGGCCAGGGCGTCGTTGTTGAGCACCACGACCACGTCCCCGCCGGCTGCCGCCAGGCCCAGGTTGACGCCGCCCGCGAAGCCCAGGTTGACCGGCGAGCGCACCACGCGCGCGCCGCGCGCGAGGGCCCAGTCGGAGGTGGCGTCGGTGCAGCCGTTGTCGACGACCACGACCTCGTGGGCCTCCGGGGTGTGGTGGGCGATGCTCTCGAGGCACAGGGCGGTGTAGAGCAGGTTGTCGTGACACGGCATCACGATCGAGGTGAGCCCGGGCGCGCTCATGCCCCGACCTCGGCCGGGGCGCCGCGTCCGCTCAGGGCGCGCAGTCGCCGCGCGGCGATCGCCGCCGCCGCGTCCCAGGTGTGGTGGGTCCTGATGTGCGCGCTCGCCCGCCGCCCGATGGCGCGCGCGCCGTCCGGCTCCTCGTAGGCCTCGCGCATGCGGCGGGCGAGGTCGAGCGCCAGCACCTGGATGACGCTCACGCGCCCGACCAGATCGAGGTCGCCGACCCGGGTCCGGTCGAGCACGAGCGGCTGCGAGGGCACCAGCAACGCCGTGTCGTCGTCGCAGAAGTCGGCGGTCGAGCCCCCCTCGGGGACGATCACCGGCAGCCCCACGGCCATCCCCTCGGCCACCGTCAGCCCGTAGCCCTCACCGCGGTAGGGATGCACCAGGCAGTCGCACGACGCATAGAGGCGCGGGATCTCGTCGTCGGCCAGGCGGTCGCGCAGGAACGCCACGCGCGGGCCGTCCCGGTCGGCGGCCATCGCGCGCACGCGCTCCTCGGCCTCCTGGGGCTGATACGGGCCGCCGCGGCCGAAGTCCTTGATGACCAGGGTGACGTCGTCGCGCGCGGTGAACGCGGCGCGGTAGGCGTCCAGCAGCAGGTCGATGCCCTTGCGCCACAGCAGCCCGCCGACGAACAGGAACCGGTAGCCCCCCGGGACCCCGGGCAGCGGCAGCGGCTCCAGGCCGGGCCGGAAGCGGCGCGGGTCGACCCCGTGGGGCACCACCCGCACGAGGTCGGGGTCGAGCCCCGAGGCGAGGTAGCCGTCGCGCAGGTGGCGCGAGCACGCCCACACCTCGTCCACGTCGCGGTCGATCGCGGTGCGCCAGTCGCGCGGCATGGCGCCGAACTCCCAGGGCAGCGCGACCACCAGGCGCCCGGCCGGGGGGCGGGCGAAGCTGGGGGGATAGCCGTGGCGGATGGTCACCTCGGGCCCCTGGGCGAACAGGCGCTCCGTGGCGCCGCGCACCTCGTCGCCCGCCGGCTCGCCCTCGGCGCCGGCGTCGGCGGGCTCCACCTCGACCAGGCTCAGGTCAACCCGGCCCGAGCGCACCAGCGCCGCGGCCAGGTTGCGGTTGGCCGTCGCCAGCGAGTGGGCGCGGGTGATCGCCCCGTACAGGGCGACGCGCACGGGGCCGCCCTCGGGCGCACGCCGCCGCGGTCGCGGCTCGAGCTCCTCGAGGCGGGCGAGCGCCCGGCGCGCAACGGCCTCGGCGCCGTTGGCAGCGCCCACGCGGTCGCGCGCCAGGGCGCCCATCGCGGCCAGGGCGCCGTGGCGCGCGTGCGCGTCGCGGAGGGCGTCCACCAGGTCGGCGCGGCGTGGAGCCCCGGTGGCCGGATCGACGGCCACCGGCCAGCCGATGGTCGGGTCGATGTCGACCGCGGCGGCCGACGCCGGGGCGATGGCCGGACGCCCCCACGCCATGGCCTCCAGCACGTCGCGCCCCCGGCCGAAGCCGGCCGTCGGGGCGACGATCAGGTCGGCCGCCCGGTACAGGGAGCCCATCGCCGCGCCCGGCAGCGGCTCCTCCAGCAGCACCACGTCGGGCATCCGCTCGGGGTCGTGGCCGGCGGCGCGCACCGCCTCGATCACGCGCGGCCCCAGCTCGCCCCCGAGCCCGTCGCTCGAGAACGCGTGCAGCAGCAGGGTGACGTCGTCGTCGGGCGCGAACGCCCGGCACCAGGCGTCCAGCAGCAGGGGTCCGCCCGCGCGCGCGGGCCAGTCGAGCACCGCCAGCACGACGGTCCCGTGCAGGCCGCCCAGGGCGAGCGGTGCCCCCTCGCGGGCCGGGATCTCGATCGGCTCGGGCATGACCGTGACGCGGCGCGGCTCCGCCCCCGCGGCGATCAGCGCGTCGCGCTGGGCCGCCCCGGGGACCCACACGTCGTCCATCTGGCGCAGGCGCACGAGCCAGTCCTCGCCGGGGACCGCGCCCGGCAGGCACGTCACGGCCACCCTGACGCGCCCGGGCGCATAGGGGTCGAGGATCCGCCCCGGCACGTGCTGCACGCTCGCCCCGTCGGCCGGGATCGGGCGCGAGGCCATCTCGGCCAGCGCCAGCTCGCGTTCGGGCTCGATCACCGATCCGACCTGCCAGAGCAGCGGCTCGAGCGCCACGTCGGCGCCCGCGGCCGCGAGGCCGGCGAGGTATGCCCGCGAGCCCGCGGCCCATGGGGAGCGGTCCAGCACCGGGCCGCGCCACACGACCCTCACGCGGCCACCACGGCGGCCAGCCGGGCCAGGGCCAGCGCGGCGACGCGCCGATGGTCGAACGCCTCGGCGCGCTCGCGCGCCGCGGCGCCGCGCTCCCGGCGCGCGGCGGGGCGCTCGTGGGCGTCGCGCAGGGCGTGGGCCAGGTCGCCGGCGTCCGGCTCGGCCCAGAGGTGGCCCGCGTACGCCGGGACCTCGGCGAGCGCCTCGGGCGGCACGGGGACCAGGCGGAAGTCCAGGGGCCAGCCCACGGTCCCGTCCACGAACGCGGCCGGGCCGGACCACGCGGTCGCGATGACCGGGCGACCCATGGCCATGGCCTCCATCAGCGGGCGGCCCCATCCCTCGCCCCGGGTGGGGGCCACGACCACGTCGCAGGCGGCGTAGAGGGAGGCCATGGCCTCGGGGCCCAGCAGGTCGTCGACGATCACGATGTCGGGCACGCGCGCGGGGTCGAGGCCGGCCGCGACGATGCGGGAGACGACGGCCGAGTGGATCGCGGCCGCGTCCAGGCCGCGCGTGGTGGACCACACCTTGAGCACGAGCGTCACGTCGTCGTGGGGGGCGAAGGCGGCGCACCAGGCGTCGATGCAGCAGGTCCCAGCCCTTGCGCAGGCTGAAGTCGAACGCGGCGAGGAACACGGTGCCGTGCAGGCCGGGAACCTCCAGCGGGGAGCGTCCCGGTGCAGGCGGTCGAGCTCGAAGGGCTCGGGCACGATCGCCAGGCGCTCGCGCTCGACGCCGGCGGACGCGAACGCCTCGAGGTTGTGCTCGGTGGGCACCCAGACCTCGTCGGCGCGGTTGCACGGCTCGACCCAGTCCGCGGGGATGCGGTCGGTCTCGAACATGGTGCGCAGCACGCGCCGCGGGGCGGGGACCTCGAAGCGGGCGTGCGGCGGGAAGGTGTGCTCCACGTGGGCGTTGACGCGCTCGAGATCGACGTCGCCCAGTGCGCCCAGCAGGGCGCGGTCCCGCGGCGCGAGCGCCGAGCGCGGGTTCCACAGGCGCGGCTCGGTGCGCACGGCCGCGCCCAGCTCGCGCCAGGCCGCGCACGAAGGCGCGCCCGCCCGCGGCGTAGCCGGACGGGTCGGTCAGCGGGCCGCGCCACAGGATGCGGACGCAATCGGTTGCGGCGGGCGGCGGCATGCGGCCCCATCGGCGCGCCCGGCACGCACTTGAGGCATCGCGGCTACGATCGCGGGCCGTGGCGCCACTTCCCCTCTCGGTCCTCGACCTCACGCCCGTGCCCGCCGGCGCGGGGGGCGCCAGGGCGCTCGCCAACAGCGTCGACCTGGCCCGCGCCGCCGAGGGGTGGGGCTATCGCCGCCACTGGCTGGCCGAGCACCACAACCTGCCGGGGATGGCGAGCTCCGCGCCCGAGATCCTGATCGGGCAGATCGCCGCCAGGACCGAGCGCATCCGGGTCGGCTCGGGCGGGATCATGCTGCCCAACCACTCGGCCCTCCACGTGGCCGAGAGCTTCAAGGTGCTCGAGGCCCTCCATCCGGGCCGCATCGACCTCGGCATCGGGCGGGCGCCGGGCACCGACGGGCTCACGGCCATGGCCCTGCGGCGGTCGGCGGAGCGGCCGGGCGCGGACGACTTCCCCGCCCAGCTCATGGACCTGGTGCACCTGGGCGGCGGCGACCTGCCCGCCGACCACCCCTTCCACGGCGTGCGGGCCGAGCCGACGGACGTGCCGCTGCCGCCCATCTGGATGCTCGGCTCCAGCGACTACGGGGCACGGGTGGCGGCGGCCCTGGGCACCGGCTTCGCCTTCGCCCGGCACATGAACCCGCGCGGGGCCGAGGCGGCGATGGCCGCGTATCGCGAGGGCTTTCGCCCCTCGCCCGGCCGGCCCGCCCCCTACGCGATCCTCGCCGTGTCGGCGGTCTGCGCGCACGACGGCGAGCGCGCGCGGGAGCTGGCCATGTCGCTGGCCCTGGGGGTCGTGCGCATGCGCGCCGGGCGTCCGGGCCCGCTCCCCTCGCCCGAGGAGGCGCTCGCCCACGACTATTCGCCCCACGAGCAGGAGCAGGTGCGGCGCTACATGCGGGCCCAGGTGCTGGGCGGCCCGGCCGAGGTGGCCGAGCAGATCCGCGCGCTGGCCGCGGCCACCGGCGCCGACGAGGTCATGGTGATGACCAGCGTCCACGACCACGGCGAGCGGCTCGCCTCGTACGAGCGCATCGCCACGGCGCTCGCCGTCACCGCCTAGGACGACCGAGGCCCGCCGGATGGCGGGCCTCGGAGGTCCTGCGGTGGATGCGGAGCGTGGGTGCGACTACCGCAGGAGGGACAGGATGCTCTGCGGGGCCTGGTTGGCCTGCGCGAGCATCGCGGTGCCCGACTGCTGGAGGATCTGGTTCTTGGTGAACATGATCATCTCCTGCGCCATGTCGGCGTCGCGGATGCGCGACTCGGCGGCCTGCACGTTCTCGGCGGTGACGCCGAGGCGGTTGATGGTGTTCTCGAGCCGGTTCTGGATGGCGCCCAGATTGGCGCGAGCGGTGGTGACGGTGTTGATCGCCGCGTCCAGCGAGGCGATGGCCGCGCTGGCCGCCGCCGCCGACGAGACGGCGATGCCCGAGATACCGAGGTCGGAGGCCGACACGGTACCGATGGTGAAGGCGATGCTCTGGCTGGCGTTGGCCCCGACCTGCAGGGTCACCGCCGGACGCGGCCGTGGCGACGGAGCCGGCCAGGATCTTCAGGCCGTTGAACTCGGTGTCGGTGCCGGTCTTGCCGACCTCGGCGAGGATCTGCTGAACCTCGACGTCCAGGTTGGCGCGCTGCGCGTCGGTGAGCGTGCCGTTCGAGGACTGCACGGCCAGGTCGCGGACGCGCTGGAGCATGTCGCCCACGGTGCCCAGGGCGCCGTCGGCCACCTGCACCATCGAGACGCCGTCCTGCGCGTTGCGCGTGGCGACGTTCATGCCGCGGATCTGGGAGCGCATGCCCTCAGAAACCGCCAGGCCCGCCGCGTCGTCGGCACCGCGGTTGATGCGCAGACCGCTCGACAGGCGCTCGATCGACCTGCTGATCGGGAGTTCGTGTTCGACAGCAGCCGGTGCGCGTTCTGCGCCTCGACGTTGTTGTAGACGCTCAGACCCATGATTCCTCCTTGAATCCAGGTCGATCAGTGTAAAGCCATCGCCCCGGCCCGCATCCATGCGAGTGTCGGGACGATGACGCGGCGACCATCCTGGTGCTCCGCGTTCAGGGGTTCTATCGGCAGCGCCCGCGCGCCGTCTTGAGCGGCGCCCGCGAGGCCCGCATTACATGAAGGCTCTAGCGGGGCCGTCTCTCCGCCTCGCCCATCATGCCGAGAGCCTGGTCGAGCGCCTCCTTGCTCGACTCGGCGGCCTCGAGGTTCTGGGCCTGGATCTCGAGGAACACCTCTTTGCGGAACACCGGGACGTCCCGGGGTGCCTGGATGCCCAGGCGCACCTTCTCGCCGAGGACTGAGAGCACCGAAACCTCGATGCTGTCGCCGATCATGATGCTCTGATTGGCCTTGCGGGTCAGCACCAGCATGTGGGAGGCCTCCTTGCGCCGGCACGGGTCGGATCCAGGTAGCACTGCCGCGTTGGCGCTAGTATGTCGGGTCGGTTTCAGGAGTCGCCACAAACGGCCGGGGAGGTTGGATGCTGTACGGACGGCGCCTGGATCAGTCGCTGCAGCACGTCGACGGATCGCGCTACGCACTGGTCCACGCGGTCGCCAAGCGCGCCCGCCAGATCACGCTCTGGCTCACGGCCGATCCGGCGGAGCTCAGGGCGCGAGGCCGCGCCCCCGCCCGCGCCGGGCGAGCTGACCTCTCGGGACCCGGTCGCGCTGGCCGAGGCCGAGATCCTCGACGGTGAGGTCAAGGTCCGCTGGGATCCGGAGGGCCTCGCCGACGAGGCGGCCCTGCTCGAGCTCGACGAGCTCGAGACGGACCCGCTGCTGCTGGAGGGCCTCGACGACGACGACGTCGGCGTCGAAGGCGATGACGACGGGGTCGCCCTGACCCCGGCGCTCGCCCAGGTCCTCGAGGGCGACGCCACCGAGGCGGCCGCCGCGGCCGAGGCCGACGCCGAGGCCGAGACGGACGCCGACCGCCGACGAGCCGGAAGAGGCCGTGGCCGTGGTCGCCGCCGAGCCCGAGGTCGAGGAGATCTCCCTCGAGGAGGTCGAGGAGCCCGACGAGGACGACGACGAGGACGAGGACGCCGTCTGAGGCTCGGCCGGAACGAGTTCTGACGGACGAGGGCCCGGGAGACCGGCCCCTCGTGTTTCGGGTGTTCTCTCAGCTCGGGGTTTCTCCGAGCTCTGAGCGTTCTGAGCTCTGCGGCGTTTCGGAGTTCGGGGTTTCGGAGTTCGAGCGTTTCGGAGCTCCGAGCGCTCGGAGCTCGAGAGCTTCCTCTGAGCGCTCTGATCGTCTGTTGAAGCGCTTTGTCCCTCACGCAGGCGTCTGCGGCGGCGAGCTTGTGGAGCCGGACGGAGCCTGGCCGTCTCGTCGCCTTCGAGGGACGATCGGATCTGCGGCCCGCCCACCGGCTGGCGCCCATGCCGCGCAGCGCCGAGCTCGGGGCCTCGAGCTTCGGCATTCTCCGACGCTGCGGCGAGGGGAGCCGGACATGGCGTGGCTGGCCCGCCTCTTGGCGGTCGGGCCCGACGCGCAGATGGACCGGCCGGGTCCCTCGGCAGACCGGCGGCACCGGCTTCGGCGAGGCCAGGCCGCCGGAAAGGTCTGTCCTACCGAGCCCGGCATCGCCGAGGGCGCGCGGCGCCCGCCCACGAGCGCTGCCCGTTCGACGGTGGGTTCTGACCTACCCGCGCACATGTCCGGCCCGAAGGGCCGCTGCGCGATGCAAATGCGCCCGACCAAGGGCGCATTTGCGCGTCGAGTCGGCCCGCAAGAGGCCGACTCCACGCTCGACGCTATCGCCTTCTCCGCACTCCTCGGAAACGTTCAGCGCTCGGGGCCGAAGCTCGGAAACCCTCCGAGCTCGACGCCGAAGCTGGAAACGCTCAGGGCTCGGAAACCCCCTACGAGAGGGCCCTCTGCGTGATCGTCTCCAACGGCTCGGGCCGTCCGGTCACGTTCCACACCACGGCGCAGAGCGTGTCGAAGCGGACCCGGTCGTCGTTGCGCTGGGCCTTGGTCTTCCTCCTGATGCGACCGTCCTCCAGGACGGTCGTCTCGGCGTACACCTCGCGACGGGCCTCCTCGAGCATCCAGTCGAGGGTCTCGATCGGGTCGTAGGCGGGACTGAGGGTCATCGGGGCCTCCTGGGGGCGACGGGCGGTGAGGCGTCCGGGAGCGCCGCCGAGGATTTCGGCGCCACCAAAATACCCTCCTTCCCGGCCGGCCCGAAGGGTTACGCGGGCCCGCCCAGGTAGCCCTTCACGCCATCGGCCGCCGCGACCGGATCCAGGATCAGGATCTCCAAGGGCTCGCCCACAGGTCGTGCGAGGACTCGCGGAAGGCGAGCAGGTGGGGGGTCTGGAGGTGCTGGTCGAGATCCTCGCGCGAGGCCCAGCGCTCGACGAGCACGATCCGGTCGGGTTCGCCGGCCACCCGGTGGACGGCGTAGGTGACGCACCCCTCCTCGGCGTGGGTCGGCACGGCGACCTCCTGGAACGCCGCGGCGGCGTCGTCCCCCCGCCCCGCGACCGCCCGGCCCAGCACGACGACGACGACCTCAGACATTCCCATCCTCCCGGTCTCGATGACGGCGACCGGGACACGCTACGCGTACTGGGGAGCCCCGCATGGCACAGCCATGCCGGCATGCCCAGCGACGCCGCGCCGCCCCCGTCCAGCCACTCGAGCAGCCGGGGCGCGTCCGGGCCGGGCACCCGCGGGAACGCCGACCGCAGGCCGGCCTCCTCGGTCCAGGCGGCCGCCGCGTAGATCGACAGGCCGCCCACCTCCGCCGGGTCGCCCGCGGGGGTGGTGAGCCAGCGCGCGAAGGCGTCCTCGCCGCCCGCGCCGAAGGGGTTGGGTGGCGCGGCCCCCGCCCCGCCCTCGGCCGCCACCAGCGCGCGCCGGTACAGGCGCCGCATGCGCGGCTCCAGCACCAGGCCGCCCGGGAGGCGGTCGAGGCCGTACGGGGAGCGGCGCAGCGACGCGTGCCCGCGCTCCTCCAGGCGGCGCGCGTAGTCGTCGCACAGGGCGCGCAGGTCGGGGTGCTCGTCGAGCCGGATGCGCGGGTCCGGGCCCTGGTACTTGCTGAGGAGGTCGGGGCGGTCGGGGTCGTAGCCGCTGAAGTGGAAGAACACGAGCGGCCGGCCGTGAACGCGCCACCCGCCGGGGCCGCGGGTCAGCTCGCGCACGGGCAGGTTCCAGTAGGCCACGTTGACCTCGGGGAGCCGCATGACGTGGTGGCGGAAGTAGCAGGGGACCAGGTCGATCCACTTCTGGTCCACGAACAGGCCCTGCGGGGTGGCGTCGATGCACTGCCGCGCCAGGCGGCCGGCCCACCAGTCGAGGAACGGGCCGCCCCCCGGCCCGACGGCCACGAAGCCCAGGTTGAAGACCCCGCAGGCGAGGAAGGCGGCCTCGTAGGGGTGCTTGCCGTCCTCGGGAAGGGGCACGGACGTGTGGGGCGTCAGCACGATGTCGTCGCGGCGCGCACGGCGCTCGACCTCGTCCAGGGGCGCGAACACGAGGATGTCGGGGTCGAGGTACACGACGGCCTCGCCGGTCTCACCGAGGAGGTGCCGCATCAGCGTGGGCTTCACGGCCGTCGCCAGCTCCACCACGGTGTAGATCGTCGCCATCCGGTCGAACTCGGCGGCGTCGAAGCCGGCCTCGGTCGGGCGCACCACCCGCACCCGCGGATCGTCGGACGTGACGCGCTCGTCTCCCAGGTCGATCACGAGGATGGTGAAGCTGCTCTGCGGGTGCGCGGCGACGAACGAGTCGGCCAGCGCCGAGGCCATCGCCAGGTAGTTGCGGGCCACGATCGTGCAACCGGCGATCACGAGGCGACCTCGAGGTGCGGGGTGGCGGCGCGCGCTCCCAGGACGACGGCCTCGGGCACCGCGAGCGGCAGGATGGCGCAGCCGTTGCGCAGCGCGTCGAGCGAGGCGAGCACGCACACCTCGCGGCCGGTGCCGCCGGCGATCCGCGGGGCCACGGCGCTCACCCCCGGCCGCGCGAGGGCGGCCGCCAGCGGAGCGATCCAGCCCTCGGCCAGGACGATGTCGCTGGTCACCAGCAGCGCGGCCTGCCCGCCGCCGGCCAGCTCCACCCCACGCGGCCATGACGCGGCGGCGCCGAGCGGGACCGGGTTGCGCACCCAGCGGACGTCTCCGCCCAGGCCGGCCAGCATGGCGCCGGTGCCATCGGTGGAGGCGTCGTCGACCACGATCGCCTCGACCGCGTCGAGCTCGTCGCAGGTGGCCACCGCCGAGGCCAGCAGCCGTCGCAGGCCCCCCACGTCGTCGCGGCAGTGGACGACCACCACCAGCCCGCCGCGGGGGTCGTCGGCGAAGGCGTCGCCGTTGCGCGCCAC
Source organism: uncultured Thermoleophilia bacterium (assembly GCA_963806585.1). Classification (GTDB taxonomy): domain Bacteria; phylum Actinomycetota; class Thermoleophilia; order Miltoncostaeales; family Miltoncostaeaceae; genus Miltoncostaea. The sequence goes on from CAWDYN010000009.1 coordinate 164,457, forward strand.
GGCGACGCCGGCCGGGATGCTCATCCCCGAGGCCTCGTGCAGCGCGAGCAGGAAGGCGTCCTCGTGCTCGGTGGCGGCGGTCGGAGCCCCGATCGGGTGCGCGGGCGGGGGCCCGCGGCCGCGAGCGCGGCCGCGCGGGCGTAGACGCCCTCCAGCGCGCGCGCCCAAGGGGCGCGGTCGCGCATCGACGCCGCGGCGCCGAGGGCGGCGGCCGAGGCCTCCCGGCGGGCGCCCTCGTCGGACAGGAGCCGGCCGATGGCGCCGGCGAGGGCGTCCGCGTCGGCGACGCGCACGTGGGCCGCGCCGAGCGCCGGCTCGTCGATGTCGTAGGTGGCCGCCTGCGGGCGTGGGGGCTGGTGGCTGACGACCGGCAGCCCGGCGGCGGCGGCCTCGAGGGCGGCGGTGAGCGACGAGCACGGGTAGCCGTCGATGAAGACGTCGCCCGCGGCCAGCGCCGCCGACGGGTCCGGCAGCACGCCGAGCGCGCGCACGCGCCCGCCGGTGCGCTCGCGCGCCGCGCGCCAGGCGCCCTCGTCCTCGGGACCCACGGCGACGAGAATCGCCCCGGGCAGGGCGGCGACGATCGGCTCGAGCAGGTCCAGGAAGCCGACGTCGTCGATGCCCTCCAGCTTGTAGGCGGAGGCCATCGCCACCAGCACGCGGGCGTCGGCGGGCAGGCCCAGCGCGCGCCGCGCGCGGTCGCGGTCCGGCAGCGCCACCGGCGCGTCCGCCGGCACGGCGAGCAGCGACGTGCGCCCGGGGGCCACGCCGCGGCGGGCGGCGCAGGAGCGGGCCGCGGCGGGCCGCGTGCTCACCACCAGGTCGGCGACGCGCGGGCCCAGCCAGAAGCAGTGGTCGGCGTGGTTGACCAGCACGACCGGCGGACGCCCCCGGCGGTCGGCCAGCGCGATCGGGGCGACGGCGTCGAAGGGGTGCAGGTGGAGGACGACCAGGTCGGCCGCGTCCACCAGGCGGCCGAGCGCGCGGGCGCGGGCGAGCTGGTCGTGGCCCTCGATGATCTCCAGCCGGCCGCCCCGCGAGCCGACGGCGTACGCCAGGCGATCGGGCACCGGGCCGCGCTGGCGGGTGAGGGCGAGCGTGGGGGCCGAGGCGGCGTCGCGCGCGATCCAGCGCCAGGCCATGCGCGAATGCCCGCCCACGTCGGCGCACTCGGTGGCCACGTGCAGCACGCGCCGGCGCCCGTCCGGCGCCGGCGTCCGCGGCCCGCGCGCGCAGGCGCGGCGGCCGATCTCCTCCAGGGCGTCGTCGATGGCCGGGGCGGCCCAGGCGCCGTGCGGGCTGTGCCAGGCGTGGTCGGCCGCGATCTGGGCCCAGGCCGCCGCACGGGCGTCGGCGCCGGCGGCGGCGTCCGCGAGGACGCGCGCCTCGAGCGCCGCGAAGGAGCGCCGGTTCGCCGCGAGCCCGTCCGCGCCGTTCACGCGACCGCCACGGCGCGGACGCCGATGTTGGCCAGCAGGCCGGCGGGCAGGTCGGGGCTGATGGCGGTGAGGGCGTCCATCAGGTCGGGCGGCCAGTCGAGCATCATCGCGTTGGGCACGGTCTTGAGGGTGAAGCCGAACTCCTCGCTCACCGCGAAGCCGGCGGCGCGCAGGTCCTCCCCCAGGGTGTCGAGCCCGTACACGCGGCGGTGGCCCACCAGGTGGTCGCGCGGCGACAGGTCGTCCAGCCGGTCCTGGATGCCCATGAGCACCGCCAGGCGGCGGTGCAGGGAGTGGCGGTTGGGCACCACGACGACGAGCGCACCGCCGGGGGCGAGCCAGCCGCGGACGCGCGCCATCAGATCGCGGGGCGCGTCGACGTGCTCCATCACGTGCAGGGCCAGCACCGCGTCGTAGACCGGGCCGGGGTCGAAGTCCTCGAACATCGCCCGGTGGACCACCAGCCCGGGGTGCTCCGCCGCGGGCCCGGTCGGCGAGCAGGGGCGAGCCCTCGACGACCTCGGCCGCCAGGCCGCGCCCGAGCAGCTCGGCCGCCATCTCGCCGGTGCCGTAGCCCATGTCGAGCACCCGCCGGGCGCCCCCGACGGCCGCGGCCACCCGCGGCGCGCTGAGCCGCTGGGCGCGCTCCTCGATGTCGATGTCCGCGATCTCGTCGCTCAGGTAGTAGGTGCGCGCGTAGTCGTCGAGGGCCGCCGGGGTCAGCGTCATGCCGTCATCTCCTCGGCCCGCAGGCCCTGGATCACCTGTTCGTTGAACGAGTCGGCGCCGAACGCGGCCGCGCCGCCCACGATCTCGGCGTCGAGGCGCGGCGGCGTCGAGCGCGTCGTGGGCCCGCGCGAACGCGTCGACGCTCGCGCGCGAGGGGTCGGTCGGCCCGCGGCCGATGTGCCGGTGCACCACGCGCACCGGCGCGCCGGCGCGCACGAGGCCGGTGCCGCGCAGGGTGGCGAGCGCGGCGGTCTCGAGGTCGTCGGCGTGGGTGTCGTGGCGCAGCTCCAGCGCCAGCACGCGCGTCCCCGGCGCGCCGTCGCCGCCGGGGCTCACGCGGAAGGCCGGGATCGCGGGGTCGGGGATGTGGATGAGGCTGGGCAGGGCGTCCAGGTCGTCCTCGTCGACCTCGGCCCAGGCGATGGCCATGGGCACGCGCCCGGGCGCGTAGCGGGCCCCCACCGCCGCGAAGGCCTCCTCGGCGCCCACGCCGATCACCGGCCGCCGCACGCTGCGCACGACGCCGCTGTCGAAGGCCATCGCGGTCGTCCCGCCGCCCGTCCGCGCCATCCGCACCAGCCGGCCGACGGTCGTGACGCGGGCGCCCGCGGCGGAGCGGATGCGCGCGAGCAGGGCCTCCACGACCTCGCCCATCCCCCCCGGCTCGACCGTGTGGAAGGGCCGGCGGGGGTGGAAGCCGGTCGGCGCACCGGCCGCGGCGCGCTCGAGGGTGCGCGGGTAAAAGAGCGGCATCCACACCTTGCGGCGCAGGGCGGCGGGCACCGCGGCGGCGCCGCCGGGGTGGATCTTGGCGCACATCGGGGCGATGAAACGACCGTGGAAGGTGTCGCCGTGGTTGGCGCGCGAGGCCTCCTCCAGCGAGGCCGCCAGCAGGTCGTGCCGGTCGTCCAGCACGCCGGCGTCGCCCTCGCGGCGGCGGGCCTCGCCGGCCTCGGCGGCGGTGCGGCGGGCCTCCTCGCGCGGGCAGCGCCCGGGCGAGGCCGTCCAGGTCGACCGTGAAGTAGATGTCGTCAACGAGCCGCCCGTCGAGCGACATCGCCGGGCGGTCGACCTCGCGCAGGCGCTCGCCCACCAGGCCGCCCACCCAGTCGGCGACGTGGCGCACGAAGGGGGCGTGCGCGGTGGGGCCGGGCCGGTACTCGGACAGCGGCGGCGCGGCGCCCGCGTCCTCGCGGTCGATCTCCAGCAGCCGCACGCCGAGGTCGAGGCGCCGGCCGCCCACCCGCAGGGGCCGGAAGCCGCCGCCCACGCCGGCGCGCGGCAGCAGCAGCTCCACGGCGCGGCCGCGCCCCAGGGCGGCGTCGGCCGCCGTGAGCGCGGCGATGGAGCCGCCGACGACGACCAGAGGCGCGCTAGCGGCGGGCACGCAGCACCAGGTAGTTCATCGCGCAGTGCTCGGGCAGGTGCCGGGCGGCTCGCTCGAACCCGTCGAGGACGTCCTCCGGCAGGGCCGCCATCATGTCGTTGGGCAGCGGCTTGAGCATGACGCCCTCGCGCGCGACCACCCGCAGGCCGGCGCTCCAGGCCAGCTCGATCAGCCGGTCGGCGTCCCACATCCGCAGCGTGGCGTAGCGGCGCCCGCGGCCGGAGATCGCGCGCGACGTCGTCGATGAGGCCCATCTCCATCGCCACCAGGCGATGGATGGAGCGCGGGTTCTGGACGCTCAGGTGGAGCACGCCGTCGGCGGCGAGCAGGCGCGCCGCGCGCGTGAGCGCGTCGAGCGGGTCGGGCAGCTCGTGGATCAGGTTGCAGGCCAGCACGTGGTTGAAGTCGTCGCCGACCCGCGCCTCCCAGCCCGGCTCCTCCAGCCGCGCGGCCACGAAGCGCACCTCCGCCAGGCCGCGGGCGCGCGCCCGCTCGAGGTAGGCGTCGGAGCGGTCGACGGCCGTCACGCGGGCGCCCCGGCCGGCCAGCTCGGCCGTCATCAGGCCGGTGGCGCAGCCCGAGCTCCAGCACCCGCTCGCCCGGCGCAGCACGTGGGGCGCGATGCGCGCGATCGTCGCCCGCGTGTAGCGGCTGTCGAAGTCGGACTCGGGGTCGTAGATGCCCGCGTAGTCGGACGTGGCGTCCGTGCGCGTGCTCACGGCGCGCTCCTCACGAGGTCCAGGCGCAGGCTCTCGCGGGCGAGCACGCTGCGCTTGAACTGGATCAGGCCCTGGTCGGGCACGCCGTCGACGCTGGAGATGCCGAGGTCGAGGGTCGGACGCCCGTCGGCGAGGGCGATCTCCACCAGGCGCAGGGCCAGCAGGTTCATGGGCGAGCGCGGCAGGGCGTGGCCGGCGTCGCCCCAGTACACGACCAGCTCGCGCGCCGGGCGCCACCCGGTAGATGAGCGCCGCGGCGCACGGCCACCCGCCGTGGGTCATGCAGGAAGGCGCGCACGCGCCCGGGCAGCGCGTCGCGCACCCGGCGCACGTAGTCGAGCGACAGCGCCAGGCGCCGGCCCTTGCCGCGGCGGTTCTCGGCGAGGATGCCGTAGGCGCGCGCCCACTCGGCCTCGGTGCGGGCCTGGGCCACGGCGAAGGGCTCGCTCGGCGGCGTGGCGCAGGGCGCGGCGCGCGGGCGAGCGCAGGCGGGCGACGTAGTCGCCGCGCGTCGGCGATCCCGTCGAGGTCGATGTGGAAGTTGAGCTCGCAGCGCTCGACGGCGAAGCCCAGGTTCAGCAGGGCGAACTGGACGGCGGCCTCCGAGCCCGAGTAGAAGGCGGGACGCGCCTTGACGCGGATGCGCCGGATCCCCTCCGCCTCGAGCCGGGTCACCGCCGCCGCGAGCGCCTCGCCCACGTTGCGCGCGGTCTCGGCGTCGCGCACGAAGTCGGGGCCGCCGAACGGCGCGCTGTGGCCCGAGCGGAACTCGTCGCCCTCCACCACGCCGACCAGCGATCCCACCAGCCGGCCGTCCGCCACGTGGTCGACCCGGCGCAGGCTCTGGCCCGCGGCGAGGTTGAGCGCGTTGAAGTCCGCGGTGCTGAACATCGCCAGGTGTGCGTCGTCGGCGAGGACCGCCGCCCGGGGGTCAGCCGTGGCCATCGAAACCCCGCACCGCCTCCACCACGCGCTCGGCGTCCGCCGGCGCCAGGTGGGGGCCGATGGGCAGGCTCAGGGTCTCGCGCGCGATGGCCTCGGACACCGGCAGCGAGCCGGGGCCCAGGCCCAGGTCGCGGTACGCGCCCTGGAGGTGGGGCGGGACCGGGTAGTGCGACAGCGTCTCGACGCCGGCGGCGCGCAGATGGGCGGCCAGCGCGTCGCGGCGGTGGCTGCGGATGGCGAACACGTGCCAGGCGTGCACGTCGCGCGCGGGCGCCGCGGGCAGGCCGACCGGGGCGCCGGAGAGCCCGCTCCGGTAGAGCTCGCGCGACGGCCGCGCGGCGGGCGTTCCACCGCTCGAGCCGGCCGAGCTTGACCGACAGCACGGCGGCCTGGATCTCGTCGAGGCGGCTGTTGAGGCCGCTGCTCGGGGTGGACGTAGCGCTCGCTGGCGCCGTAGTTGCGCAGGCGGCGCAGGCGCTGCGCGAGCGCGGCGTCGTGGGTGGTCACCGCGCCGCCGTCGCCCAGCGCCCCCAGGTTCTTGCCCGGGTAGAAGCTCCAGGCCCCGGCGTCCGCCGAGGCCGCCGACCGGCAGGCCGCCGTGACGCGCGCCGTGCGCCTGGGCGGCGTCCTCGATCACCCGCAGCCCATGGCGCGACGGCGACGGCCAGGATCTCGTCCATGTCGCGCCGGAAGGCCGTGAGGTGCACCGGGATGATCGCGCGGGCACGGGGCGTGATCGCGGCCTCGAGGCGGCGCGGGTCGATGTTGCCGGTGCGCGGGTCGGGCTCGACCGGCACCACCTGCGCGCCGGCGCGCGTCACGGCGAGCCAGGTGGCGATGTAGGTGGTGGCGGGGACGAGCACCTCGTCGCCGGGGCCGATGCCCATGGCCACGAGCGACAGGTGGAGGGCGTCCAGCCCGCAGGCCACGCCCACGCAGTGGGCCGTGCCGGCGAACGCCGCGAAGCGCTCCTCGAACGCCTCGACCTCGGGCCCGAGCACGTAGCCGCCCGCCGCCGACCACCCGCGTCGATCGCCGCGTCGAGCTCGCCGGACAGCTCGGCGTGCGCGGCCGCCAGGTCCAGGAAGGCGACCCCGCCGGGCGCCTGGGTGATCACGCCAGCGCCCGCGCGTCGCGGGCGAACTCGTCGTAGTCGCGGTAGTAGTCGGCCTCGGAGTAGTGCTCGGAGGCGAGCACCAGGGCGACCGACCCGGACGAGAAGTTGGCCAGCTCGCGCCACACCATCGAGGGGATGTAGAGGCCGCTGTAGGAGCGGTTGAGCGAGAAGACGCGGGTGCGGGTGCCGTCGTCCACGGCGACGTCGAAGCTCCCGGAGGCGGCGATCACCAGCTGCTGCAGCTCGCGGTGGGCGTGCCCGCCCCGGCCCTCGCCGCCGGGGACGTCGTAGAGGTAGTAGACGCGCCGGCACTCGAACGGCACGTGCCGGCCGGACTCGATGAAGGTGAGGTTGCCGCGCGGGTCGCTGATCTTGGGCAGCGGCAGCAGGCGCACCGGGCCCTGCGGGCCGTCGGCCCACGCGCACGCCCTCGGACGGGTTCGCGGGCGGGTCGCCCAGGAGTCTCAGGCCCATGGCCTCCCATCGGCAGGAAGGCCATGGGGTTTAGGACCCGTTTTGGTACCCGCCCCGGCGACCCCGCCCCCGGCGGGGCGCCCGGTCACTGCGTGGGCGTCGCCCCGTCCGCCGGCGCGGTGGCCGCCCCGGCGTCCGCCGCTCCGGATCCGGTCGCCGCCGAATCGGTCGCCGAGGCCGAGCCGAGCACCACGACCACCTGCGCGTCGGGCGCCACGGCGAGCACTCCCGAGCCCACCGTCGCCGGCGACGGCGCGGGCAGCTGGAGGTCGTCGGCCACCTGCTGCGCCTGGGCGGCGTAGCCCTCGCGGTAGACCACCTCGCTCTGGGTCACCGGGGTGGGCGCGTCGGCCGCGAAGACGTTCTGATAGCCGAGGCCCTCGGCCGTGTCGGCCGTGCCGCGGGCCAGGCCGCTCTGGCTCGAGCCGTTGAGCACCGCGAGGTTGATGCTGCCGCGCGAGGCGGCGCCGCTGGCCGTGGCCGCGCCGGGAGCGCTGGCCGAGGCGGGCGCCGAGACGGTCTTGGTCTCGGTCACCGTGGCGGTGCCGCTGCCTCCGGAGCTCACCAGGTAGCCGACGAACAGCCCGCCGACGAGGGCGGCGGCGACCACGGGGAGCCCGAAGCGGCGGGCGCGCGGGCCCGCGGGCGCGCGCCGCCCGCCCGTGCGAGGGGGCTCGTCGTACTCGTCCTCGTACCGCCCGCTTTCCCGCCGCGTCTGCCGCGTTCGGCTGGTGGTCACGTCGTACCCCCGATCATCGTGTGGACGCATCTGTCATGGCTTGCACCCCGGCGCCCGAACTCCTGCGCCAGGCGTCCCGCCGCGACCGGGACCGGGGGCGGCGGCGATGCGTAGGCTGCCGCGATGCGCTCGGATCGGACGATCGTGGTGGTCGGGCTTCTCCTGGTCCTCGCCGCCGCGGCGTACGAGGCGCTGGTGGGCCTGGACGTCGCGGACGTCGGCGACCCGGTGGACGGCGCGCCCGGCGCGGCCGGGCTGCTGCTGGTGGCGATCGCCGCGGTGGGCCTGGGGGGCGCGGTGATGTTCGTCTGCGGCCTGATCCCCGCCGCGACCGAGCGGCTCACCGCGGTGCGCGAGCTCGCGCTGGTGCCCGTGGCCGCGGCGATGCTGCTGCTGTACCACCACCTCGCCTACGACGCGGCCTACGCCCCCGACCTCGATCGCTTCTCCAACGGCGACGCGGCGCCCACGGCCCTGGTGATCGCGGTGGGCGTGATCGATCTGGCCGCGGCGGCCCTGCTCACCGCCCAGCGTCGCCGGTGGGGCCTGCTGGTGGGCGGCGTGGGGCTGATGGCGAGCGCGGCGCTGACCCTGTTGACCGTCGGGGGTCACTGAGGACCAAGCCTACCCCGGGCCTCGGCGGTCCAACCGCCCCGGTCTGAGCAGCTCGACCACCTCCGCCGCCGGGACGGCCCGGGCCAGCGCGTGGGCCTCGCCGGCCCACAGGTTGACGGCGTCGGCGTCGCCCGCGGCGCGGGCGGCCGCGCGCAGGGGCGAGGTCGCGTGGTGGACCTCCGGGTAGGCGACCGGCGCCGCGTGGCCGTGCTCGTCCATGAAGCGGTTGCGCACACCGCGGGCCAGGCGGCCGCTGAAGGCCCGCGTGAGCGCGGTGGGGACGGACGAGGCGACGGCGCGCCGGTGGGGCTCGGACGTCCCGGCCTCCGGGCACAGCAGGAAGGCCGTGCCGGCCTGGGCCGCGGCCGCGCCGGCCGCCAGGACGGCCTCGACCGCCCCGGCGGTCATGATGCCGCCGGTCGCCACGAGCGGCAGGTCCACCGCCTCGCGCACCAGCTGGAGCAGTGTCAGCAGGCCGAGGGCCGGGCTGTCGTCGCCATCGACGAAGGTCGCCCGGTGGCCGCCGGCCTCGGCGCCCTGCACCACCAGCGCGTCGGCCCCGGCGGCGACCGCCGTCCGCGCCTCGTCGGGGCCGGTCACGGTGACCCACACCTCGCTGCCCGCCGCGCGCAGGCGACCGACCACCTCGGGCGGCGCGCAGCCGAAGGTGAACGACACCACCTCCACCGGCTCGGCCTCCAGCAGCGCGATCGTCGCGTCCCAGTCGTCGTCGTCGAAGCGGGGCTCGCCCAGCGCGACGCCCTGGCGCTCGGCCTCGGGGGCGAGGCGGGCCACGTAGGGCGCGACGACGGCCGGATCGGACGGGGGGCCGGGCACGAAGACGTTGACCCCGAGCGGGCCTCGGGTCAGCGCCCGGGTCGCCGCGAGGCGCTCGGCCAGCGCCTGTGCCGTGAGGTAGCCGGCGGCCACGAAGCCGAGCCCGCCCGCCTCGCAGACGGCGGCCGCCAGCGCCGGCGTGGACGGCCCACCCGCCATCGGGGCCAGGACGATCGGCACCGGGAGGCGATCGATCACCACCCCGGGAGCCTATGCCCTACGTCGCGGCCTCGGCCGGAGGATCGATCCAGCGAAACGTGTCCAGCGCGCGCAGGCCGAGGAGCGTCGCCGCCGGATCGTCGCGCGGCGACTGTTGGATCCCGATGGCGAAGAGCCATCCGTCGCGATCCAGCTTCCACTCGTGCAGCACCGCGCCACTCGCCATCCCCACGCGGTAGAACACCGCATCCTCGCCGGCCATCCGGGTCAGCACCGGCGACTGCAGGATCTCCAAGCCGGACATCGGCGGCGTGTGCCAGGCGGTCTCCCACGGGTCGCCGCGCTCGGCGACGAGCCCCAGGCAGACCACGAGGAGGCCGCTGCCGCGGGGTCCCAGCATCACGGCAAGGTCCCTGCGGCTACCGCAGACCTCGCTCATGGCCGGCGCGTAGGCGGAGCGACTGGGCGCGAGGAGGCGTTCGCCGGGACGGCTCCCGGGGCCCGGCGCGACCTCGACGCGGTGGGTCAGGGCCGGAGCGAAGCCGAGGCGCCGGCGACGGATTGCCGAGGGCTCGAGCACGACCTTCGCCATCCTCAGGATCATCGCCGGACCCAACGGGGGCGGCTGAGGGGGCGGGCGAGCGGCCACACCCATCCATCGGCCGGTGGGGCGTTCCCCTGCAGGGCCGCCCGGCCGGATGCCGCCCGGTGGGGCTTAGGCCTCGGCCCGGTTCACCAGGTGGCGCGTGTGGTACTCCTCGTTGAGGAGCACGACCTGCTTGCACAGCTGGCGCGCGACGTTGATGACGAGCGGGGCGCGCAGGTTGACGCTGATCTCGCTCGGGTTGGGCGGGATCGTGAGGATGCAGTAGACGCGGGCGTCCTCGAAGCTGCTCAGCTCGAGCTGACCGGCGTCGATGTCCGAGACCTCGGGGGCGTAGTCCGGGAACACGCTCCACGGGTCGGCGACCACGAAGGCGTGGAAGGGCGGCTCGACCGCCTGGAACCAGAACACCGAGCGGCTCGCCGAGCCCGAGGAGTGGTCGTGCTCGACGAGCGCGTACGACACGCAGGCCGGGAAGCCCGCGAGGGGCTCACACGCCGTGATGATGGTCTCGGGCCGCACCTCGACCGCGCCCAGCGCCTGCGAGGCCACCGTGATGGTGGTCGCGACGCCGCCGTTGGACGTCGTGGTCATCCCGTCTCCTTGCTCGGTGCGGTTCATCGCTCTCCTACTGCAGCAGCCGCAGGATGGTCTGCGGCGCCTGGTTGGCCTGGGCGAGCATCGCGGTGCCGGACTGCTGGAGGATCTGGTTGCGCGTGAAGTCGATCATCTCGGTGGCCATGTCGGCGTCGCGGACCCGCGACTCGGCGGCCTGGAGGTTCTCCGAGGTCAGATCGAGCCGGCTGATCGTCTGCTCGAGCCGGTTCTGGATGGCGCCCATGGCGGCCCGGCTGGCGTTGACCTGGCGGATGGCGGCGTCGACCGACGCGATGGCCTCGGTGGCCGATGCGGCGGTGCCGATCGCGATGCCGGAGATGCCGAGGTCGGCGGCGGACATGGTGCCGATGGTGAAGGCGATCACCTGCGAGCCGTTGGCGCCCACCTGGAGGGTGACGGCGTTCGCGGCGGTGGCGACCGAGCCGGAGAGGATCTTGACGCCGTTGAACTCGGTGTCGGCGGCGACGCGCGACATCTCGGCGACGATCGACTGGACCTCCTGGTCCAGGTTGCTCCGCTGCTGGTCGGTCAGCGTGCCGTTGGCCGCCTGGACCGACAGGTCGCGGATGCGCTGGAGCATGTCGTTGACACCGCCGAGGGCGCCGTCGGCGACCTGCACCATGGAGACGCCGTCCTGCGCGTTGCGCGAGGCCACGTTCATGCCCCGGATCTGGGAGCGCATCTCCTCGCTCACGGCGAGGCCGGCCGCGTCGTCGGCGGCGCGGTTGATGCGCAGGCCGGAGGACAGCCGCTCCATCGTCCTGCTGAGCTGGGTGTTCGTGGAGGCAAGCTGACGGTGGGCCATCTGCGCCTCGACGTTGTTGTAGATCCGCAGACCCATGTGAGAATCCCTTTCTCGCCAGTCGTTCCGCCGGCTAGCCGGCAGCGGGCACATGCCCGGGAAAGAGCTGAGACGGGACTTCCCTGTCCTGCGTCACAAACGAAGATGGTGCGGGTGCTCGCCGAACATCCGATCGACGTTGGGGTCGGATCCCTCCTGTCGGGGGGATCACGTGAACCCTCATCGGAACCCTGCGGAGAGACTTGAGGCTCGTGTCCCGCCGGGTCAGGTCGAGGAAATCGACGAGCGATTTCTGGATGACCCGGGCGCCGGTCGCGAGCGCCGCGTTGTAGACCGTCTCGCGCATCGACAGGTCGGTGATCGCCCGCGCCATGTCGGCGTCCTCGATCTTCGAGAGCTGGTCGCCGGTGGCGATCGTCTGCGCGTCGAAGCGGCTCGCGGTGAGCTCGAGGCGGTTGATCTTGGCCGCCCCCTCGCCGCGCAGGGCGCTGATGTTGTCCTGATGCGCGTCGAACTGGGCCAGCGTGGCCGAGATCGCGTCCATGTCGCCCGTCTGGAGCGCCGTGGCCAGGCCGTCGAGCACGGTGAAGATGTCCGGGGTGGCCCCGCCCGGGCCCTGGAGCCGGTCGGCGGTGATGTTGACGCTCATGACCGAGCCCTGTGACACCTCGCGGCTCACCAGCCCGGTGTTGATGGGCGTGGTGGCGGCCTCGGCCGCCGTGTCGAACGGCGCCGTGTCGGTGGCGGTGCCGCCGAAGATGAAGCGTCCGCCCAGGCTGCTGTTGCCGATCTCGACGAACTGGCTCTTGAGCGTCTGGACCTCGTTGGCGATCAGGGAGCGGGCGGTGGAGGAGAGGGTCCCGTTGCCGCCCTGGACGGCGAGCTCGCGGGCACGCTGCACCACCTCGAGCGCCTGGCCGAGCGCCCCGTCGGTGGTGCTGAGCCAGGTCTGCGAGTCCTCCACGTTGCGGCTCCACGCCGCCGTCGCGCTCATGTCGCGGCGCAGGCCGAGACCCAGCGCGATGCCGATCGGGTCGTCCGAGGGGCTGTTGATGCGCTTGCCGGTGGACAGCGTGCGCTGGGCCTCCGACAGCCCGCGATAGCTGGTGTGCAGGTCGGTCAGGAACGCCTGCACCGCCTGGTTCGAGCTCATGCGGCCGACCATCTCGCCTCTCCTATCTGCCGACGACGCCCATGCGGGACACGATCGTCTCGAGCATCTCGTCGAGCGTCGTGATCATGCGGGCGGCCGCGTTGTAGGACTTCTGGAAACGGACCATGTCCGACATCTCCTCGTCCAGGTTCACGCCGCTGACGCCCTCGCGGCGCGCGGTGGCGGCGTCCAGGACCCCCTGGTGCACCTGGGTGAGGCGGGTCGCCTGGTCCGTGTCGACCCCGAGCTTGGTGACCATCTGCTGGTAGAAGCCGTCGATGCTGGTCGTGGAGGCGCCGATGGTCTGCACGACGTACTGGAGCTGGGCCAGCGCGATGGCGTTGCCCGCCGAGGCCGGGACGCCCGCGGCCGTGTCGCTGGCGGCGATCGCGTTGACCGAGGCCGCGACCGGCGCCGAGATGGCGAGGGTCGCCGCGGTGGTGCCGGTGAAGAAGGCGTTGCCCGTCGATCCGTCGAGGCCGAAGCCCGCGGCGTGGCGGGCGTTGACCGACGTCGCCACCGCGGCCGCGAGCGTGTCGAGCTGGGCGATGTAGCCGGTCGCCCCGCCGATGACCGTGTCGCGCAGGTCCACCAGGCCGCGCAGGGCGCCGCTGGCGATCGTGGTGGCCACTCCGTTCACGGTGGCGGCGCCGGCGCCGTCGATCGCGAGCGCGTTGACCGTGTCGGTGGTGCCGTCGACGATCAGCTGCGATCCGATGGCGACCGAGACCTTGCCGTTGGCGGCGTTCTCGGAGACGGCGACGTCGGCGTAGCCGGCGATCTCGTCGATCAGCATGTCGCGCTGGTCGCGCAGGTCGTTGGGCTCCTGCCCGACGGCCTTCACCACGGCGATCTTGCGGTTGAGCTCGTTGATCTGGGCGGAGAGCTCGTTGACCCGGCCCACGCCCAGCCCGATGCGCGTGTCGGCCTCGGACTGGCTGGCCGCGAGCTTGCCGGTGAGGTCGGCGAACCCCTGGGCGAGCGCCTCGCCGGCGTCGCGGACTCCCTGGCGGTTGGCGGCCGACTCCGGGGCCAGCGACAGGGCCTGCCAGCTGCTCCAGAACTCCCCGAGCAGGCTGGTGATGCCGGTGTCGCCGGGCTCGTCGATGACCGCGTCCAGCGTGCCGAGGGCGTCGGCGCGGGCGCCGAACTGCCCCACGTCGGAGGTGGCCCCGCGGAAGTTGAGGTCGGCGAACTGGTCGCGCAGGCGGGCGTACTGGGTGGCGACGACCCCGGTGCCCACCTGCCCGGCGGCCACCGGCATGTTGATCGCGGGCTGCGTGAAGGGGGTCTGGGCGGCCATGTCCACGCGCTGGCGGGTGTAGCCCGGGGTCGTGGCGTTGGTCAGGTTGTGCGAGACCGTGTTGAGGGCCCGCTGCTGGGTGACCACGCCGCTGAGCGCGACATTGAGTCCGAAGAAGGTTGATCCCATGACCCCTCCCCTACGCGGCCGTGTTGAGCATGAGCGGGCCGGACGCGGGCGCCTGGGCCGGCGCGCCGCCCGCGGTGTAGGCGCGGTGGGCCGGGTTGGCGTCGATCGTCGCCAGGCTGCGCACCGACCTGTCGACCAGGTCGAGCTCCTGGCGCACCAGCTGGCCGTTGACCGCGTTGGCGAGCTCGAGGTCCCGGACGACCGCCTCGATCGCCTGGATCCGCGGCGCGATCACCGTGCGCTCGGCGGCGGTGAGCCCCTCGCGCAGCACCGACCAGCGCGTGGCGGCGAGCCCGAGCTCATCGGCCAGCGCCTCGGTGGCGCCGGAGCGGCCCTGCTCGATGGCCGACAGGCGGCGCACCTCGACTTCGATGCGGCCGGCGATGGCGTCAACCTCCAGCGTGGCGGCCCCCCGCGATCGCGGGACGCTGCTCCACCACCAGGTCCAGGAGGCGGCGCTGTGACGCGAGGGCCTCGTCCAGGCGCTCGGCGAGTGCGGTGACGGCTGCGTCGCGGCTCATTGGGGCTTGCTCCTCATCATTCCGGGCGGGGCGTGGGGGTCGAAGGCCCCGGCCGCCCTGGCCCTCGACCCGGGCGCGCAGCTGCTGCTGCACGCGGTCGCGGGCGGCGGCGTCGGGCGAGAGCGGGATGGCGCGCAGGCGCCCCTCGCGGATCCACTGGGTCACCAGGGCCTCCTCGATGTCGAAGGCCTCGGTCAGGTCGAGCATCGTCGCGTCGGGTCGTCCACCAGCCAGTCGCGGACCGACTGGTAGCTCTCCTCGCGCTTTTCCTGGCACGCGACGCAGACGCCGCGCGGCAGGAATACGAAGAGCCCCGAGCAATCGACGCAGGTCATCGGGCTCACGTCGGACCGCCCCCGGCGGGAGCGCCGCCGAGCTGGCGCTCGAGCATGTCGGCCAGGCCGATGCCTCCCGCCTGCGCGAGCTGGTCGCCGAGCTTCTGGGTCATGAGGCCCGAGTAGAGCGGGTTGGCCTCGGCCACCTCGGTGCTCTTCAGCATCTCCTCGGCGAGCATGCTCATGAAGATGCCCTCGAAGCCCTCGGCGGCCTGCCGGATCGTGGAGGTCCCGGTCGTGGCGCTGGTCGGCGCCGGTGGCGGCGGGTGCGAGGGAGACGGGAGCGGTCATCGGCGCAGCCCGTTCGCCATGCCCATCATCTCGTCGCTGGCGCTGACCACCTTGCTGGCGGCCTCGAAGGCGCGCTGGGTGATGACCAGGGAGATCATCTCGGTGCCCACGTCCACGTTGGACGACTCGAGCACGCCCTCCGACAGCAGGCCGCGCCGCCCGGTGCCCGGGGTGCCGACGGCGGCCGCGCCCGAGTTGGCGGAGGTGAGGAAGAGGTTGCCGCCGGCGGCCTGGAGGCCGGCCGGGTTGGCGAAGGAGGCGGTGGTCACCTGGCCGATGCGCGTGAGCGTGCCGTTCACGGTCGCGGTGACGCGGCCGTCGGCGCCGATCGAGATGTCGCTCGCGCCCGCCGGGACCTGTACCCGGGGCTGCAGCAGCTCGCCGCCGGGCAGGCCGATGCGTCCGTTGGCGTCCACCTGGAGGTTGCCGGCGCGGGTGTAGGCGAGCGTCCCGTCGGGGCGGGTCACCTGGATGAAGCCCTCGCCCTGGATCGCCACGTCCAGCGCGCGGCCGGTGTTCTGGAGGTTGCCCTGCTCGTGCTCCTTGCCCACCTGTCCGGGGGCGGCGCCGAGGCCGATCTGACCGGTCTTGCCGGTGGGCAGCTTGAACGGCTGGTACGCGAGGTCGACCAGGTCGAGGCGGTCGCGCTTGTAGCCCGTGGTCGTGGCGTTCGCCAGGTTGTTGGCGACCACGTCCATGCTGGTCTGCTGGGCCATCATGCCCGTCGCAGCCGAATACAGAGCGTCCATCATCTGCCCATCAACCTCCGTGTCGTCGTGCGGACGGCGGAGCCGGGCGGAGAGGTCATGCGAGCGGTGGTGCGTGGAGCGGGGGCCGTCGGTCTGTCGGGCTCCCAGAGCTTCCGCCACGTCGGGGCGGTCCGGCTCGGTGTTTGCTCGCGTGGCGTCGTCCGCTATCCGACCGCACCCACTCGGTCACCGAGGCCTGGAGGGCCTCGTCCTGTGCGTTCACCGACTTCTGGTTGGACTCGAACGAGCGCATCACGCGGATGAGCTCGACCATCTCGGAGACGACGTTCACGGTGCTCGACTCGAGGTGGTCCTGGCGCACCGTCGCCGTCGCCGTGCCCGACGGGGTGCCCGTCAGCAGGCTCGTCGCTCTCGGCGGCGATGCTCGCGGGGTCGAGCGCGGTCAGCTGGAGCGTGCCCCGCACCGCGCCGGCCTGGGACACCGTGCCGTCGGCGGCGATCTTGACCTCGCCCTGATCGAGCGTGATCGGCCTCCCGTTGGTTCCGAGGACGGCGTTGCCCTCCTTGGTCACGAGCCGGCCGCTCGCGTCGAGCGAGAACGAGCCGTCGCGGGTGTACCGGCGCCCGTTGGGCGTGTCCACGGTGAAGTGACCGTCGCCGACGAGCGCGAGGTCGAGGTGGTTGCCCGTGAACTTCAGCGGACCCTGGCTGTCGATGCGGCGTGACGCCGTTGACCTGGGCCCCCATCTGGAGCGTGCCGATGGTCGGCCGTCCCGGGGTGCCCATGCTCGTCAGCAGCATCTCGTCGAACGGCGAGGCCGTCGTCTCGCTGCGCTTGAAGCCGGTCGTCGTGGCGTTCGCGAGGTTGTTCGCGACCGCGTCCTGGCGCCTGCTCTCGGCGAGCAGCCCGGTCGCGGCGATGTACAGCCCTCTGATCACCCCGTGCCTTCCATGGGAGTCCGGTCGCGGGGTCTATCGGCAGGCCCGATGTGCCACTTGACCGCCGGGCCGCTTCAGGGCCGGGCCGCGGGCGACGACAGAAGGGGGCATGTCCTCCCCCGCGCCCACACCCGCGCCCGCGCCGGCGGCCGTCGTCGCGGCGGCGCAGCCCGGCGGCCTCGCCGTCGCGGCCCACGCGCTGCCGGTGACCCCCGGGCAGGCGCTCGCCGCCCGCGTGCTGGCGATTCAGGCGGGGATGGTCGAGCTCGCCCTGGCGGGCGGGGTGGTCACCGCGGCCAGCGACCTGCCCCTGGAGCCGGGCCAGACCCTGCGCCTGGTGGTGGCCGAGGCCGGCGCCGAGCGGGTCACGCTGCGCATCGCCCCCGACGCGCCCCCGGCGGCGCCGGCCGGCGCGCCCGCGAGCCTGCCCGGGCGCGCTCGCGGCCGCCGGCATGCCCGGCGTCGGCCGCGACCGGCGCTCCTGGCCGCGATGGCCGAGCGCGGGCTCGCGCTGCCCACCGGGGCCGCGGCGACCGCGCTGGCCGCCCGCGCGGTGGCCGCCGGCGTGAGCACCCCGCCCAGGCCGCCGCCTTCGTGCGGCTGGTCGCCGCCGGCCTGCCCGACCACGCCGGCGTCGGTGTCCGGCCTCGCCCAGCTGCTGGAGGGCGCGCCGCTGGGCCGCGCGCTCGCCGGGCTGCTGGACGCGGCCGCTGGACGCCCCGGCGCCGTCCCCCGCCGCGGGCGCCCAGGCCAGGGCCGCCACGGCCGGGGCTCCCGCGTCCCCCGGCGCGGCGCCCGCCACCGCGGGCGCGCCCGCCCCGCCGCCGCCCCTCCGCCACCATGGTCCCCGCGACGACCCCGCCGAGCACCGCGGCCGCCCCGGCGACCGGGAACCCGCCCGCGGCGACCCCGCCCCCGGTGGCGGGCGCCCCCGTGCCCGCCGTCGCTCAGCAGGCCGCCCCAGCGACGCGGCCGGGCGCGTCCCTGGCCGCGCTGGTCAACGAGATCGCGGCGCGCGTCGCCGGCGTCGCGGCCGGCGCGGTCGACGGCCACGGCGAGGCCGTGCGCCGCGCCGTCGCCCAGCTCGGCGTGGGCCTGGAGCACGCGCTCGCGCGCGGCCACGCGCCCGACGAGCCGCCCGCGCGCGCCCTGCTGCTCGGCGCTCGCGGCCCACCCCGCCACCGACCCGGCCCTCGCGCGGACCGCCGCGGCGCTCTCCGACGCGGTGGGCGCGCAGCCTCTGGCCGGCGAGCCGCCGTCTCGGCGGCCCCGCGAGCCGGCGACCCCTCCGCAGAACGGGGGCGCCTATCTGCAGCTGCCGCTGCCGGGCGGCGGCACCGCCGAGGTCCGCGTGTCCCCGACGGCGGCCGCGACGGCGCCGGGGGGCGAGCGGCCGCGGCGCCTGGCGTTCCTGCTCCACCTCTCCGCGCTCGGGCCGGTGATGGTCGAGGCGACCGCCGGGCGCGGCGGCGTGGACGCCACGGTGCGCGCGTCCGACGAGGCGGCCCGCCGCTTCCTCGACGCCCGGCGCCGGCGAGCTCGCCGAGGCCCTCGGCCGCGCGGCGCCGCCGCGCCAGCGTGAGCGTGGAGCGGCTCGGCGGCCCCGCCGCCCGAGCGCCTGCTCGCCCCTCCCCCCTCCTCGGGCCTGGACGTGTCGGCGTGAGCGGCGACGGCCCGCGCCGCGCGCCGCGGTCGCCCTGCGCTACCGACCGGCGAGGACGACCCGCGCCGCGCATCACCGCGGCCGGGCAGCGGCCCGGTGGCCGAGCGGATCCTCGAGCTCGCCCGCGAGCACGACCTGCCGCTGCGCGAGGACCCCGACCTGATCGAGGCGCTGGCGGTGCTCGACCTCGGCGCGCTCATCCCGCCCGAGCTGTACGAGGTGATCGCCGAGGTGCTCGCCTGGGCCTACCGCGCCAACTCGTCCTTCTCGTCCACCACCCGTGGCCTGGCGCTCCGGGTAGCGGCGCCGGGGGCCGCGCTACCGTGCTCGATGGCGACGGCGGTCACATTGGTGATCTGGCTCGCGATCCGGGCGAGGTCGCGCGCGGGCTGGTCGCCTGGCAGCGCGGGGATCCCGTCGAGGCCGTGCTGCAGACCCTGGCGGCCTCGGCGCCGCGAGCTGCACCGGCTCGGCGCTACACGCTCTGGGCGTGGGCCGGGCGCACGGCGCGACGGCGAGCCGGCGTGGGTCCTGCCGGTCACCGCGCGCCAGGCCGCGACCTTCGCCCCCAAGGGGCCCGACGGCGGCCCTGCTGCGCTGCCTCGAGGCGGCCGGACGGTCCTCGAGCGCCGATCCCGCGCGCGACGGCTCGAGGACTGGCGCGGGTACGCGTGCCTCGTGGCCCCGGGGATCGTCGAGGAGCTGGCGCCGCGATGCTCGAGGACGCGAACGCGCCGCCCGGCCAGGCCCGTCTGGCGACGCTCCCCGACGAGCGCGGCGCTCGGCGGGCCGGCGATCCCGCTCGCCGCCGACCCGCTCGCCCGCGGAGACGGGGCTGCTCGCGATCGCGCGCGAGCTGTCGCTGCACCCGGTGCGCGTGCTGCTCGCCCTGCTCGAGCAGCGGCTGCCCGGGCGCCCTCCCCGCCGACCCCTCGGAGCCTCGCCGCGCTCCTGCGCGAGCGGGGCTGCGCGGGCGAGACGCCCTCGCCGAGAGATCGAGGCAGGCCCGAGCCTGGAGATCGCCGACGATCCCTGCCCGCGCCGGCGCCACGCGCGCGCGGTCCTGCAGCGCATGCTGCGGATGGGCAAGGTGGGGCGCGGCTACCACACCGACATCGCCAACTTCGCCCGCGGCGCCGCGGCGCACGAGCGCCACCAGGCGCTCGAGGTGGCCGAGGCCCTGCTGCGCGCCGGCCTGCTCGGCGAGAAGCCGAGCGTCGGACAGCGCCACATCTACCTCAACGTCAGGGCCCTGCCCGAGATCCACGCGCTCATCGACCGCGGCGAGACGCGCCGACCCGCAGCTCGCCGAGATGTGGAGCGCGCCGGCGACCTACGGCTCGGCCGGTACGGTGACCGTCACGACCGGGACCGTGCGGGTCTGCGTGATCAGCTCCGCCGGGGGCGGCGTCGCCGCGCGCCGAGTAGCCCACGATCACGCCCACCAGCAGCGTGACGCACATCAGCAGCACGGCCAGCACGAGCGGCATCTTGCGCGCTGGGCCGGCGGCGTGGACGCGGCGGGCGCCCGGGGCGATCCGTGCTCACAGGCGCGCGTCCGTGGCCCGCGCGCGAATAGAGGGCGAAGGCGGCGTCCATCGTGACCGACGGGTCCCAGGCGTCGGGCTCGCGCGGAGCGCGTGCGGGCGGCGAGCTCGAGGTACCAGGACGAGGCCGCGTCGTAGACCCGCACCAGATCGATCGTCATGAAGGTGGAGCCCACGCGGCGGCGCAGCTCGCGCTGGACCGCGGTCACGATGCGCTGGCGCGCCGGCGCCACCGCGCGGGGCTCGGGCTGCGAGAGGCGCCCCAGCCCCTCCTCCCAGGCGAAGCGGGCGGTGCCCACCGCCGGATCCGCCGCGCTCACGCGTCCCCCCGCGGCAGCACGCGCTCCACGCAGCAGTCGCGCCGGCCAGGCGATGTCGGCGCGGGCGCCGATCCAGTCGGTCACGGGCGATCCCGCCCTCGGCCATGCCGAACGCGAGCTGGGCGTGCAGGCACTTGACGTGGGCGGGGTCGCCGCATCCGGCGACGCGGTGGCCGGCGTGCAGCTCCTGGTGGCGCGCGTGCGCGCCGGCCACGTGGGCGCGCATGTCGGGGTCGCCTTCCAGCGCGCGCACCCCGCCCGCCGCCTCCAGCCGGCTCACCGCCTCACCCAGCGCGCGGCAGGTGAGCCAGTCGCGCGTCGGGAAGGGGCGGCCCCGCAGGTCGATCGGCCCGTTGCGGACCACCGCCGGACCGCCGTGCGGGCACCGCACCACGACGCGGAAGTCCGTGAACGGCTCGCGCCCGATCAGCGCGGCGACGGCGCGCGCGTCAGAAGATGCCGGTGAGCCAGCCGAGCGGGCCGCCGTCATCGTGTCCCGCCGGCGCCGCGGGAGCCCGATCGAGGGTCCCGCGCACGAGATAGGCCTTCTCGCCGGGCTTGATCAGGCCCAGGGCGCGGGCGCGCGCCTCGAGCACCGCGGGCTGGTCCAGCGCCGCCAGCTGGGCCTTGAAGCCGTCGCGCTCGCGCTCCAGCAGGGCCAGGTGGGCGCGTTTCGTCCCGCAGCTCGGAGCGCTGGTCGAGGTAGCCCATCACCGGCCCGATGTAGCCCAGGAGCACGGCGGTCAACAGCCCCGCGATGATGTAGCGCCTCGCTCGGATCGAATGGACCCCTGACGGTCGGGTCGGGCCGTCGGGCCCCGGTCACCTCGGGGTACGCGCCGGCACCGCCCGTTCCTGCCCGTTGCCGTTTCACGCGCGGAAGGCCGACCGCCCGGGATACGACGCCGCGGGGCCGAGCTGCTCCTCGATCCGGATGAGCTGGTTGTACTTCGCAACCCGCTCGGAGCGCGACGGGGCCCCGGTCTTGATCTGGCCGGCGCCGGTCGCGACGGCGAGGTCGGCGATGAAGGTGTCCTCGGTCTCGCCGGAGCGGTGGGACACCATCGAGGCGTAGCCCGCGCGGCTCGCGAGGTCCATCGCAGCGAGGGTCTCCGACAGGGTGCCGATCTGGTTGACCTTGACCAGGAGCGCGTTGCCCGCGCCCAGCTCGATGCCCTTCTCGAGGCGGGCCGAGTTGGTCACGAACAGGTCGTCGCCCACCAGCTGCACGCGGTCGCCCAGGCGCTCGGTCAGGGCCACCCAGCCGTCCCAGTCCTCCTCGGCCATGCCGTCCTCGATCGAGATGATCGGGTAGCGGTCCACCAGGTCGACCCAGAACTCCACCATCCCCGCCGCGTCGAGGGTGCGCCCCTCGCCCTCGAGGTGGTACGCGCCGTCGCGGTACAGCTCGGTGGTGGCGGGATCGAGGGCGAGCGCCACGTCCTCGCCGGGCGTGTAGCCGGCGGCCGCGATCGCCTCCATGATGATGTCGAGGGCGGCCTGGTTGGTGGGCAGGTCGGGGGCGAAGCCTCCCTCGTCGCCGACGCCGGTGGCGAGCCCGCGGGCTCTCAGCACCGACTTCAGCGAGCCGTAGATCTCGGCGCCCATCCGGACCGCCTCGGCCAGCGTGCGGGCTCCCACCGGGGCGACCATGAACTCCTGCAGGTCGACGGAATTGTCGGCGTGCGCGCCGCCGTTGAGGATGTTCATCAGCGGCACCGGCAGGCGGTTGGCGCGCGCCCCGCCGAGGTAGCGGTACAGCGGCAGGCCGGCGTCGGCGGCCGCGGCCTGCGCCACCGCCATCGAGCACCCGAGGATCGCGTTCGCGCCCAGGCGCGCCTTGTTGGGCGTGCCGTCGAACTCGATCATCGTCCGGTCGATCACGGCCTGCTGGCTCGCGTCCCGCCCCACCAGCACCCCGGCCAGCTCGTCCTCGACGTTCGCCACGGCCTTCATCACGCCCTTGCCCCCGTAGAGCTGGGAGTCGCCGTCGCGCAGCTCGAGCGCCTCGAAGGCGCCGGTGCTCGCCCCCGACGGGACCGCCGCGCGCCCGACGACGCCAGATACGAGCCCGACCTCGACCTCGACCGTCGGCTGGCCGCGGGAGTCGAGGATCTGACGGGCGTGGACGCTGGCGATCTCGGACATGGGCCCTCTCGGATCGGGTGCGGTGACGGGCGGCCGAGTCTATCCACCCCGCCCGGGGGCCGATCTCACCCGGGGGGCGTCCGGCGCCCTCTCCTGACAGATGGCCCGGCGCTCACAGCCAGCCGCGGTCGTCGGCCGCGCGGATCGCCTCCACCCGGTTGCGCACGCCGGTCTTGGCGATGGCGGCGGAGAGGTAGTTGCGCACCGTCCCCTCGGAGAGGAACAGGGCCCGCGCGATGTCGGCCACGGTGGCGCCGCCGCGGGCGGCGACCAGCACGTCCCGCTCCCGGCCGGTGAGGGGCGACGGGCCGCCGGCCAGCGTCGCCGCGGCCAGGGTGGGGTCCACCACCCGCTCCCCGCCCGCCACCCGGCGGACCGCGTCGGCCAGCTGCTCGGCCGGCGCGTCCTTCACCACGAAGCCGAGGGCCCCGGCCTCCATCGCCCGGCGCAGGTAGCCGGGGCGGCCGAACGTGGTGAGGATGACCACGCGGCACTCCGGCAGCTCCTGGGCGAGGGCGGCGGCGGCGGCGAGGCCGTCGAGCCCCGGCATCTCGATGTCCAGCAGGGCGACGTCCGGCGCGCTCTCGCGCGCGGCCTCCACCACCAGGTCTCCCCTGCCGACCTGGGCCACCACGGCGAAGTCGTCCTCCAGCTCCAGCAGCGCCGCGAGCGCCTGGCGCACGAGCGACTGGTCGTCGGCCAGCAGGATCCGGATGCTCACGCGGCGACCGGTTCGCCCATCTCGACCCGCAGGCGCCAGCCCCGGGGCCCGGCTCCGGCGCGCACGGTGCCCCCGGCGGCGGCGACCCGCTCGCGCAGGCCGGCGAGCCCGTTGCCGGCGTCCGGCGGGCCGCCGCGGCCGTCGTCTTCGATCTCCAGCCAGGTCGGGCCGAGCGCGATCACGCACGTCCGCGCGCGGGAGTGGCGCACGACGTTGGTCACCCCCTCGCGGACGACCCAGCCGAACAGCTCGGAGTGGGCCGGGTCGACGACCTCGACGGCCGGGGGCGCGGGCGCCTCGATGCCGGCCGCGCGCAGCACCTCCCGGGCGCTCGCCAGCTCGCCCGCGAGGCTCACCTCGCGGTAGCCCGAGACGGCCGCGCGCACGTCGGTCAGGGCCGACCGGCCGAGGCGCTCCACCTCGCCGATCTCGCGCGCCGCCCACTCCGGATCGCGCGCCGCGAGACGGCGCGCCAGGCCGGCCTTCACGGTGATCGTCGTCAGGGAGTGCCCCAGCAGGTCGTGCAGGTCGCGCGCGATCCGGTTGCGCTCGTTCTCGGCCGCCAGGCGGGCGACCTCCGCGCGGGCCTCGCTCAGCTCGCGGCTCGCCCTGATGATCGTGAAGAACCCGTACATGGCGAGCGCCACCAGCGGCAGCGTGACGAGCATCGCCCAGTCGGGCGCGGCGTCCCACGCGGGCACCAGGGCGGGCAGCGCGGTGGCGGCCAGGGTGAGCGCGGCGACCGCGGGGATCGCGACGCGCGCGTGGTCGGTGAACACCAGCCCCGCCATCACCAGCACGACGAGGAACACGCACATCACCAGGGCATCCTGACGGGCGAACGCGGCCTCGAGCGCCGTCAGGGCCGTCATCGCGGCGACGATCGCCCAGTAGCGGCGCCGGTGCCAGCGCGTGGAGGCCAGCGCCAGCACGTACCCGGCGGCGAACAGCCCGATGATGGCGTACCCGGCGATCGCGGCGAGACCGCTCGAGTACCTGTGCACGCCGCTGGCGGTCTGGCCCAGGTACACCAGCCAGATCGAGGGGAACAGCAGCCGCCTCCAGGCGCCCGGCTGGCGCAGCCCGCCCACGCCGTCGGCGAACAGCACGCCGCCGTTGCGCAGGCGGTTGGCGGACGTCTCGGTGGACATGGCCCCTGTCACGTTAGACCGGACCGGCGCCCTCAGACCCGCGCGGTGTCGCGCCGGTACGCGCGGGCCGCGACGACCGCCAGGGCCGCGCTCCATGCCGCCACCACCAGCCAGCCGCCCGCGCCCCACGCCGCCCCGCCGGTCCCCACGTGGGCGGCCTGCACGAGCCAGTACGACGGGATCCCGTGGGCGATGTCGGCCAGGACGCCGTCGCCGGTGATCGGGAACCACGTCCCGCCGAGGAAGGCGAACAGGGCGGTGATGCCGCCCAGGGCCGGTCCCATGGAGTCGACGCTGAGCATGTGCCCCAGGGCGACGCCCATGACCGCGAAGGGGATCAGGGCGACCAGGATCAGAGCCGTCATCTCCACCCAGCGGTCGAGCGGCATGCGCACGCCCAGGGCGATCCCGGCCGCGTACAGCAGGACGATGCTCACGCCCGCCATCAGGTAGCCGGTGGCGATCTTGACCCGGAGGTAGCTGCGCGCGCTGAGGGGCGTCAGGCGCATCTGCCGGTTCCACCCCACCGACCGCTCCGCCGCGATCCGCGCGCCGCCGGCGATGACGGCGGTCATGGTCCCGAACGCGATCAGGCCGACCATGTAGTAGAGCGGCGCCGAGATGCCGCTGCCGAGGAAGTCGTGGTCGTCCCGGTTGGGCGTGGCGAACAGCAGGTACATCGTCAGCGGGAACGCCAGCGAGAAGATGAAGAATCGCCCGTTGCGGAAGGTGCGCAGCACCTCGAGCCGGGCGTACGTGGACGGACCGCTCATGCCTGGCCCCCCTCGCCGGCGGCGCCCACCAGGGGTGCGCCGGCGCCGTCGTCCGCATCGGAGGCGCCCGTGAGGCGCAGGAAGGCCTCGTCCAGCCCCGCGCCCGCGATCTCGATGTCGCGTGCGCCCGGGTGGGCGTCGAGCAGGGCCCGGATGGCGCGGTCGGAGTCGGTGCACTCGAGGATCACGGCCCCGCCGCGCCGGTCGACGCCGGCGACCCCGGGCAGCCGTCTCAGCTCGTCGAGGTCGGCGCCGGGCAGCGTGGCCCGGATCGTCCTCAGCCCGACCCGGGCCTTGATCTCGGTCGCCGGACCGTCGGCCACGATGCGGCCGTGCGCCATCAGCACGACGCGGTCGGCGAACTCGTCGGCCTCCTCGAGGTAGTGGGTCGCGAAGACGACCGTCTTGCCGCGGGCGGCGAAGGCCCGCATCGTCTCCCAGAAGGCGTGGCGGCCCTCGACGTCCACGGCGACCGTGGGCTCGTCGAGCACTAGGAGGTCCGGGTTGGACACGAGCGCCAGCGCCGCGCGCACCCGCTGGGACTCGCCCCCGGAGAGCTTCTGGGTGCGCCGGCCCGCGATCGGGGCGAGGCCGGTCATCTCCATCACCTCGTCCGCGCCGAGCGGATGGGGATAGAGCGACGCCATCATCGCGACGATCTCCCCCACGCTGAGGTCGCGGATCAGCTGGCCGGTCTGCAGCATCGCCCCGACGGCGCCGGCGGCCACCGCGTCGACCGGGTCGCGGCCGAACAGCGACACGGTCCCGGAGTCCGGCGGGAGCAGCCCGAGCATCATGTCGATCGTCGTCGTCTTGCCCGCTCCGTTGGGACCGAGCAGCGCGACCGTCTCCCCGGGGGCGATGTCGAGGTCGACGCCACGCACGGCCGGCACCGGCCCCTCGGGGCCGCGAAAGCTCTTGGTGAGTCCCGCGAGGCGGATTCCCGCGGGGCCCGGTGCGCATGTGGTTGTCATGCCATCAGGTTCGCGCGCCGCCCCGCGCGGCGGCAGGGCGGGCGTGTTATGTCTTACCGCTGACTTTTGTCAGACGCCGGGGGCGGACGACTCCTCGCGCTGGATCACGTCGAACGACCACAGGGCGCTCTCGCTGGAGACGGGGCCCTCGGTGTTGTGGGCCTTGTGCCCGCGCTGGAACGCCTGGCCGTTGACCCACGCGTCGAAGGCCTCCTGGGAGGCCCAGCGCGTGTAGACCAGGTAGACGTCGCGGTCGTCGGTCGGACGCAGCAGCTCGAAGGCCTCGAAGCCGTCCATCTTGCCCACCTCGCCGGCGCGGGCGGCGAAGCGGCGCTCGAACTCCTCCGCCCGCTCCGCCGGCACAGTGATGGCGTTGATCCTGACGACGCTCATGAGGCGGTCACGCCTTCTTCTCGTCGTGGCCGCCGAACTGCTTGCGCATGGCCGAGAGCAGCTTGTCCGAGAAGTCGCGCCTCGCCGCGCGAGCTGAAGCGCTCGAAGAGCGCCGCGGTGAGCACGTGGGCGGGGACGCCCTCGTCGACGGCGGCGATGATCGTCCAGCGCCCCTCGCCCGAGTCCGAGACCCGCCCGCCGAAGTCGTCGAGCGTCCGGGTCCTCGTTGAGGGCGATCGGCGGTCAGGTCGAGCAGCCAGGACGAGATCACGCTGCCGCGCCGCCAGACCTCGGCGACCGCGGCCGTGTCGATCTCGTAGCGGTAGTACTGCGGGTCGCGCAGCGGCGTGGTCTCGGCGTCGTGCGTCCTGCTCCTCGCAGCCGACGTTCGGCCTGTCGCAGGATCGCCATGCCCTCGGCGTACGCGGCCATCATCCCGTACTCGATGCCGTTGTGGACCATCTTCACGAAGTGCCCGGCGCCGGGCGGGCCGCAGTGCAGGTAGCCGTGCTCGGGCTGCGCCGGCTCGCCGGTGCGGCCGGGCGTGCGCTCGGCCGCCTCGACGCCCGGGGCGATCGTGCGCGAAGATCGGGTCGAGGCGCTCGGACGGCGCTCGGCCTCGCCGCCGATCATCATGCAGTAGCCGCGCTCGAGGCCCGAAGACGCCGCCGCTGGTGCCGACGTCGAGGTAGTGGATGCCCTGCGCGCGCGAGCTCGCGCGGCGCGGTCGATGTCGTCGCGGTAGTAGCTGTTGCCGCCGTCGATGATGATGTCGTCGGCCTCGAGGAGCTCCGCGAGCTCGCGATCGGCCGGTCGCCGGCGTATGCCGCCGGGACCATGATCCAGGCCGCGCGCGGCGCGGTCGAGCTTGGACGCGAACTCCTCGAGCGAGGCGGCGCCCGATCGCGCCCTCGCGCCTCCAGCGTCTGCGACGGCGTCGGCGTTGACGTCGTAGACGACGCACTCGTGGCCGTCGCGCATCAGCCGGCGCACGATGTTGGCGCCCATCCGGCCGAGTCCGATCATCCCGAGTTGCATCAGTCTCTCCCTCGTTGGGCGCGGTAGCGGCGGATCAGGGCGTTGGTCGAGCTGTCGTGGCGCAGGTCGCGGCGGCGTCGGCCGTCAGCTCGGGCGCGATCCGCCCGGCCAGCGCCTTGCCCAGCTCGACCCCCCACTGGTCGAACGAGTTGATGCCCCAGATCGCGCCCTGGGTGAAGACCTTGTGCTCGTACAGCGCGATCAGCTGGCCGAGCGCCGCGGGCGTCAGCTCGGGCGCAGGATGACGTTGGTCGGGCGGTTGCCCGGGAAGGTCCGGTGCGGCACCAGCGGCGCGGCGCGATCCCCTCCGCGGCGACCTCCTCGGCCGTCTTGCCGAACGCGAGCGCCTCGGCCTGGGCGAACAGGTTCGCCATCAGCAGGTCGTGGTGGCTCGCCGAGCGTCTCGAGCCGGCCTGGCAGAAGCCGATGAGGTCGCTCGGGCACCAGCCGCGTGCCCTGGTGGATGAGCTGGTAGAAGGCGTGCTGGCCGTTGGTGCCCGGCTCGCCCCAGACGATCGGGCCCGGTCGCGTACGTCGACCGGCCGCGCCGTCGCAGGTCGACGCGACTTGCCGTTGCTCTCCATGTCGAGCTGCTGGAGGTAGGCGGGGAAGCGCGCCAGGTGCTCGCTGTAGGGCAGCACGGCGTGCGTCTCGGCGCCGAGGAAGTTCGCGTTACCAGACGCCGAGCAGCCCCAGCAGCACCGGCATGTTGCGCTCGAGCGGCGCGGTGCGGAAGTGCTCGTCCATCAGCGTGGAAGCCGGCGAGCATCTCGCGGAAGCGCTCCGGCCCGATCGCGATCATGAGCGACAGGCCGATGGCCGAGTCCATCGAGTAGCGCCCGCCGACCCAGTCCCAGAAGCCGAACATGTTCGTCGGTGTCGATGCCGAAGGCCGCGACCTCCTCGGCGTTGGTCGAGACGGCGACGAAGTGCGTGGCGCACCGCGTCGTCGTCGCCGAGCGCGCCGACCAGCCACGTCGCGCGCGGTGCGCGCGTTGGTGAGCGTCTCCAGCGTGGTGAAGGTCTTCGAGGAGACGATGAACAGCGTCTCGGCCGGGGTCGAGGCCGCGCGACGCGTCGGCGAGGTCGCGTGCCGTCGACGTTCGAGACGAAGCGCAACGTCAGCTCGCGGGTCGGCGAAGTCGGCGCAGCGCCCGGTAGGCCATCGCCGGGCCCGAGGTCGGAGCCGCCGATGCCGATGTTGACCACGTTGCGGATGCGCTTGCCGGTCGCGCCCGTCCACGCCCCCGTGCGCACCCGGTCGGCCAGGTCGGCCATCCGGTCGAGCACCTCGTGCACGTCGGGCACCACGTCGTGCGCCGTCGACCCGATGCACCGCGTCGCGCGGCGCGCGCAGCGCCACGTGCAGCACGGCGCGGTCCTCGGTGACGTTGATCGCGCTCGCCGCGGAACATCGCCTCGGTGCGCGCGCGCACCCCGGCCCGCTCGGCGAGCGCGACCAGCAGCTCGAGCGTCTCGCGCGTCGACGCGGTTCTTGGAGTAGTCGAGGTGCAGGTCGCCGACGTCGAGCGTCAGCTCCCGGCCCGCGCGCGGGGTCGGCTCGCGAAGAGGTCCCGCAGGTGCGCGCTCGCGCACCGCCGGGGCGTGCGCCGCCAGGGCCTTCCACTCGTCGGTTCGTGAGATCACTGCTTCGCCCTTTCGTACCACTGCAGCTGCCGGTCGGGCGGGAGCGCCGTCGAACTCGTCGCCGCCCGCGGCGGCCAGCTCGGCCGCCCGCTCGACACGTTCCCGGAAGCGCTGTGCCGAGGCGCGCAGCGCCAGCTCGGGGTCGGCGCCGACCGCCCGCGCCGCGCCCACGGCGGCGAACAGCACGTCGCCGAGCTCGCGGGCGCCGGGTTCGTCGCGCAGCTCGGCGGCCTCCTCGTCGAGCTTGCCGAGCGCCGCCGCCGACGTCGGGGAAGTCGAAGCCCACCGCCGCCGCCCGCTTCTGGGCCTTGGTCGCGAAGGCGAGCGACGGCAGCCCGGGCGGCAGCTCGTGGAACATCGCCCTGGTCGGCGCGCTCCTCGCGCTTGCGGCGCTCCCACACGTCGAGCACGCCGGCCGCCGTCACTCGGCGACCGCGTCGCCGTAGACGTGCGGGTGGCGGCCGATCAGCTTGTCGGCCTGGCCGCGGGCCACGTCGCGCCGAGGTCGGCGCCGCCCTCCTCCTCCAGCAGCTGGGCCAGGAACACCGACTGGAACAGGAGGTCGCCGAGCTCGTCGGCCAGGCCCGCGCCGCCGCGGGCGACCGCGTCGGCGACCTCGAAGGCCTCCTCGATCGTGTGCGGCACGATCGTCTCGGCCGTCTGCTCCCGGTCCCACGGGCACTCGCGGCGCAGGCGCAGCCCGACCTCGGCGAGGGCCGCCACCTCGGCGCCGATCGCCCGGGCCGCAGCGCCGCGCGCTCGGGCAGGGTGCGCGCGCCGGGAAGGCCGCGCGCGATGCGGTGGGCCTGCGCGTCGGGGGCCACGATGACGCGCCGTCGGCGGAGCGCGGCCAGATCGCCCGAGCGGCTCGGGCGCGACCGGCAGCGCCGCCGCGAGCGCCGGATCCAGCGGCGGGCGCCAGCACGCGCGCCGGCCTCGGCGACGGCGGCCAGCGCGACCGCCGGGACGGACTCAGGCGCCCCGCTGCCGAGTCCGGCGACCGATCGATCGCAGCCGTACGGCACTACGGAGTGACCGGACGACCGGTGCGCGGTCACCCCGGCCCGACGGCGCGGTGGTGGCCGGGCGCGGTGGTGGTCGGGCGGTCGTTTGAGCTCGTCGCGTCGGCGTACACCGTGCGCGCCTCCGCAGTCCTTCAGCGCCTTCTCGCTCCAGTCCGTGAAGGCGGCCTGGCGCTTCGCCGACGAGCTGGCTCGAGATGATCTGCGCTCTTGGCCTCGGCGAACGAGGTCGTCGGGCGGGCGTGGTGTTCACCGTGATGATGTGCCAGCCGAACTGGGTCTTGACCGGCTGGGAGATCTCGCCGTCCTTGAGGGCGAAGGCGACCTTCTCGAACTCCGGGACGAGCTGGCCCTTCTGGATCTGGCCGAGGCTCGCCGCCCTGGCTCTTGCCGAGCCGGTGTCGGTGGAGTTCTCCTTGGCCAGCTCGGCGAAGTTGTCGTCGGTGACCTCGGCGCGGATCTTGTCGGCCTCGGCCTTGGTCGTCACGAGGATGTGGCGACGCGGTGCGGCCGGCGGCGACCTTGAACTGGCCCGGGTTGTCCTCGTAGTACTTCTTGGCGTCGGCCGCGGTGAAGCGGATGCCGCGCGTCACGTGGTTGACGCAGCGCCTGCTGCTGAGCTGAGCTTCACGATGCTGCGCGCGTCGGCCTTGGAGATGCCGCGCTGCTTGAGGTACGCGTCGAACTTCTTCTGCGAGCCCTCGAAGTTGGACTCGCGGATGCTGGCGAGCTCGGCGTCGATCTCCTTGGGCGTCACGGCGCAGGGCTTGCCGCACTTGCGGGCCTCCGAGCTCGATCACCTTGGAGCGGACCAGCTGGTCGCAGCAGCGACTGCTCGACGGCCGTCGTAGCCCTCGGCGCCGGCCTCCGGGATCGGCTGGCCCTGGGCCTTGGCGTCGAAGCGCGGCTCTGGTCGATCGCCTCGGTGAGCTGGGCCTGGGTGATCTGCGCGTCGCCGACCCGGGCGACGACTCCGTCGGGCAGGTTCGCCGAGTCGTCGCCGCAGCCGGCCAGCCCGAGGAGGGCGGCGGCGCTCAGGGCCACGAGGCCGACGATGACCCCCGCAACGAGCGGCGATCTGCGGTTGGTCTTCGTCACGACGCGGGGAATGTAGCACCTCCCTCGCGGGCTCCCGTTAGGGCAGCCTTAAGGCATCCCGAGGCGGTTCCGGCGCGACTAGGCGGCCAGCGCGGCGGCGCCCGCGAGGGCGTCGAGGACCGCCTCGGCGACCCCGAGGCGCTCGGACGGAGGCCGCGCCGGCGGGCACGGCCACCAGCCGCTCGCTGCTCGCGTAGCGTGGCCCGCGGCAGGGTCTCGCGCAGCACCCGCAGCTGCTGGGTGGTAAGGCTCACGGGACCCACGGTCACGCGCCCGGAGCGCACCGCGATCTGGCTGGCGCCGGCGGCGCGCAGCTTCACCCGCACGCGCTGCACGGTGAGCAGCGCCTCGACCGCGTCGGGCACCGGGCCGAAGCGGTCCTCGATCTCGTCGCGCACCGTCGCGATCGTCCTCGAGCGAGCCCGCCAGCGCGATGCGGCGGTGCAGGTCGATCTTGGCCGTCTCGAGCGGCACGTACTCGGTCGGGATGTAGGCCGACACGGCGATGTCAACGCGCACCTCGCGCTCGGGCGGCTCCTCGCCCTGCCCGGCGAGCACCGCGTCGTTGAGCATCTCGAGGTACAGCTCGAAGCCGATCGCGGCCA
Source organism: uncultured Thermoleophilia bacterium (assembly GCA_963806585.1). Lineage (GTDB taxonomy): Bacteria > Actinomycetota > Thermoleophilia > Miltoncostaeales > Miltoncostaeaceae > Miltoncostaea. The sequence continues at coordinate 196,122 of CAWDYN010000009.1, forward strand.
CGTGCCCGCTCTGCTCGTCGCCGAGCAGGTTGCCGGCGCCGCGGATCTCCAGGTCGCGCATCGCGATCCGCAGGCCGCTGCCGAGCTCGGTGTAGTCGGCCAGCGCCCGCAGCCGCGAGGAGGCCTCGCGCGTCAGCGACGCGGCGTCGGGATAGAAGAGGTAGGCGTGGGCGGTCACGTCCGAGCGGCCGACCCGCCCGCGGATCTGGTAGAGCTGCGACAGGCCGAGGCGGTCGGCCCGGTCCACGACGAGCGTGTTGGCCTGGGGGATGTCGAGGCCCGACTCGATGATGCTGGTGGCCACGAGCACGTCGGCCTCGCCGCGCACGAACGCGAGCATCACCTCCTCGAGCTCGTGCTCGGCCATCTGGCCGTGCGCCGTCACGATCCGCAGCTCGGGCACCAGGGCGCGCAGCGCCGCGCCCGCCTCGTCGATCGTCTCGACCCGGTTGTGCAGGAAGAAGCTCTGCCCGCCGCGCGCGGCCTCGCGGCGCAGCGCCTCGACGACCAGCGCCTCGTCGTACTCGCCGACGTGGGTCGCGATCGGCCGCCTGCCGGGGGGCGGCGTCTCGATGACGCTGATGTCGCGCAGCCCGGAGAGCGAGATCTGAAGCGTGCGCGGGATCGGCGTGGCGCTCATGGCGAGCACGTCCACCCGCAGGCGCAGCTGGCGGAGCGACTCCTTCTGGGCGACGCCGAAGCGCTGCTCCTCGTTGACGATCACCAGGCCGAGGTCCTTGGGCTCCACGTCCATGGACAGCAGGCGATGGGTGCCGATGAGGATGTCCAGGCGACCGTCGCGGTAGCGCGAGAGCACATCGCGCGTCTCCGCCGGCGTGCGGAAGCGATTGACCATGTCGACGGTCACCGGCAGGTCGCCGAAGCGCTCCCGGAAGGTCGCCAGGTGCTGCTGCGCCAGGATCGTCGTCGGCACCAGCACCAGCACCTGCTTGCCGGCGGCCGCCGACTTGAAGGCGGCGCGCATCGCGATCTCGGTCTTGCCGAAGCCCACGTCGCCGCAGATCAGGCGGTCCATCGGGCGCGGGCGCTCCATGTCGTCGGCCACGGCGTCGATCGCGCGCTGCTGGTCGGGCGTCTCACGGTGCACGAAGCGGCGCTCGAGCTCCCGGGTCAGCTCGTCGTCGGCCGGGAAGGCGAAGCCGGTGGCGGCCGCCCGCGCCTCGTACAGGGAGATCAGCTCGCCGGCCATCTCGCGCACCGCGGCCCGCGCGCGTGACTTCATGCGGTCCCAGGCCTTGCCGCCGAGCTTGGAGAGCGCCGGCGCCGAGCCGTCGGCGCCGACGTACCGGGTCACGCGGTCGAGCTGGTCGTGCGGCACGTACAGCCGGTCGCCGTCGGCGAAGGCCAGCGCCAGGTAGTCGCGCGTGAGGCCGGCGACGGTCCGGGTCTCGAACCCGGTCAACCGGCCGATGCCGTGGTCCTCGTGCACCACGTGGTCGCCGACCTTGAGGTCGAGGAAGCTGGCGAGCCGCTTCCCCACCACCGGCCCGCGCTGGGCCGACGGGCGGCGGCGGCGCAGCACGCGCTCCTCGGGGACGATCGCGATGCCCAGGTCGCGCGAGACCAGGCCCGCGCGCACGCCCAGCACCGACGCCCCGACGGTTCCGGGCGAGGGGATGTCGCCCGCCTCGAGCTCCGCCGGCCGCAGTCGCTCCATGCGCGCGAGGGCGCGCGACATGTCGCCCCGGCGGGAGAAGGCCACGACCACCCTCAGGCCGGCGCGGCCCAGGCGCCCGAGCTCGGCCTCCGCCTCGCTGGGCGAGCGCGTGGCGAACCTCGCCTCGACCGCGTCGAAGGCGCCGCGCGCCGCCCCCGCGGGCGGTGACAGGTCGATGGCGGAGCGCTCCGCAAGCGCGGCCTCGACCGCCTCGGGGGCCGACAGGGCGCCGGCGGCGGCCTCGTCCTCCAGGCGCTCGATGGCCTCGCGCAGCGCCGGGCCGTGCTCGGCGGGCGCGAGGCGCACGAGGGCGGCGCGGGCGATCTCGGGCCCGGCGAGCGGGTCGAGGCCGGGCCCCGCCGGCTCGGCCGCCGGCCACGCGATCAGACGGGAGATCGGGCGGATGGTGCGCTGCGTGAACGACGAGAACGCCCGCATGCTCTCGATCTCGTCGCCGAACAGCTCCAGGCGCGCCGGCAGGTCGGCGGTGGACGGGTACACGTCGAGGATGCCGCCGCGCACCGACAGGTCTCCGCGCTCCTCGACCTGGGCGACCCGCTCGTAGCCCAGGGCCACCAGCCGGTCCACGAGCTCGTCCAGGGACACGCGGTCGCCGACGGCCACCTCCAGGGCGCCGCCGTCGTCGGGGGACACGCGCTCGGCGACCGCCGGAGCGCTCGCCACCACCACCGTCGCGGGCCGCCCCAGCGTCGCGCGGGCGCGGGCGCGCTGGCCCACCAGGTGCGGCGAGGGTCCGACCGCGGCGCCGGCCGCCACCCCGCGCGTGGGCCACAGGGCGACCGCGCCGCGGCCCATCAGCGCCACGAGCTCCAGGGACAGGTCGCGCGCCTCGTCGTCGCCGGGGGCGACCACCAGCAGCGAGCGCGCGCTCTCGCGGGCGAGCGCGGCCAGGGCGAAGGGCCACGCCGGGCGCGCCAGCGGGATGGCGCCGGCGGCCCTCTCGTCGGCGATGGCGCGGCGGGCGTCCGCGAGCGCGGGGGCGCCGATCACGAGGCGGTCGAGCTCGGTGGGGATGCTCATCCCTCGCCCTCCCCCGCCGTCCCTGCCTCGGCCGCCCGCCGTTCGTGGCGCGCGGCGCGCCCGCTCGCCCGGCTCCGAGGCGTGGAAGCGCTCGATCGCGGCCGGCATGCCCTCGGCCAGCGCGACCTCCACCATGTCGGCGGCGCGCGCCACCATCTCCTGCACGTCCTCGCGCGGCTCCGCGAACCGGGTCAGCACCCAGTCGGCCGGGTCGCCGCGGAACTCGGCCGGCGGCCGGCCGATGCCCAGGCGCACCCGGGCGTAGCCGCCGTCGCCCAGGCCGGCGTGAACCGAGCGCAGCCCGTTGTGCCCGCCGTGGCCGCCGCCCAGCTTGCCGCGGACGGCGCCGAATGGCAGGTCGAGCTCGTCGTGCACCACCAGCACCCGGGCCGGGGCCGCGTGCAGCGCCCCGGCGGCCGGACCGACGGCGTCCCCCGACGCGTTCATGAAGGTCTGGGGGATCAGCAGGGCGACCGGCCCGGACGGGCCGCGGACCTCCGCGTAGCGCCCGCCGTACTTCGAGGTGAAGCGCCCCACCCCCAGCCGGCTCGCGAGGAGGTCGACGACCATCTGCCCGGCGTTGTGCCGCGTGCCCGAATAGCGCGGCTCGGGGTTGCCGAGGCCCGCGACCAGGCGGATCGAGGTGGGTCCGTCTGCCTCAGTCGTCGGAGGTCTCGCCGCCCCCGGCATCCGCCTCGTCGACCTCGGCGATCTCCTGCTCCTCTTCCTCCTCCTCGACGACGACCTCGCTCGGGGCCACCACCGATGCGGCCACCGTCTCCGGGTCGGTCACGATCGTGACGCCCTCGGGCGCCTGGAGGTCGGCGACGGTGAGCGAGCCGCCCACGGGCAGCTCGGAGACGTCGAGCTCGAGGTGGTCGGGCAGGGAGTCGGGGAGGGCGCTCACGATGACCTCGCGCAGGGGCTGGTCCAGCACGCCGCCCTCGCGCACGCCGATCGCCGACCCCGTGAGGGTCACCTGGACGGGCGCCTCGATGACCTGGGTGAGGTCGACCTCCTGGAAGTCCACGTGGACCACGTTCAGGTTGAGGGGGTGCAGCTGGGCGTCCTTGAGCAGCACCGGGCGCGCCGGGGCGTCGCCGATGACGAGGTCGATCACGCCGGTGCGCCCCTCGTGGATCGCGCGGCGCAGGTCCCGGTCGGAGAGGGAGAACGCGAGCGACGGGCCGCCCGGCTGATAGACGACGCCGGGCACGCGACCCTGCTGGCGCAGGCGTCGTGCGGGTCCGTTGCCGAACTCCTCGCGGGGCTGGGCGGTGAGCGATACGTGTGCCATGCGTGATTCGTTCCTCGTCGGGGCCGACGAAGGACTCTACAGCTCCTCGCGCGCGGGCGCTAACCCCCGTGCGCCGCGCCCGGGCGGGATCTAGAAGAGCTGGTTCTCGCCCTCGAAGATCGCGCTGACGGACTCGTCGCAGAACACGTTGTGGACCGAGTCGGCCAGGATCCGGTCCACCGACAGGACGCGGAACAGCTCGTCGTCGCCCGCCTCCTCGGGGAGCGGGATGGTGTCGCTCAGGACGACCTCCGAGATGACCGACTCGCGCAGCCGCTCGACGGCACGGCCGGACAGGAGACCGTGGGTGGCCGCCGCGAAGATCCGCGTCGCGCCGGCGTCCTGGACCACCTTGGCGCCGGCGCAGAGCGTGCCCGCGGTGTCGATCATGTCGTCGATGAGCAGGGCGGCCCGGCCCTCGACGTCACCGATCAGGAGCGTGATCTCGGCCTCGTTGTGATCCGGCCGCTGCTTCGTGAGGACGGCGAGGGTGGCGCCCAGGCGCTCGGCGAAGTGGTTGGCCAGCTTGGCCCGGCCGGCGTCCGGCGACACGACCACCAGGCGCTCGGTGATCTGCTGCTGATACACCCGCTCGCGGAAGTGGTCGACGAACATCGGCAGGGCGGTCATGTGGTCGACCGGCACGTTGAAGAAGCCCTGGACCTGCCCCGCGTGCAGGTCCATCGTCAGGACGCGGTCGACGCCCGCCGCCTCGAGCAGGGTCGCGATCAGCTTGGCGGTGATCGGCTCGCGCGGGGCGGACTTCTTGTCCTGGCGCGAGTAGCCGTACCAGGGGATGACGGCGGTGATGCGGTGGGCCGAGGCCAGCTTGGCGGCGTTGATCATCACGAGCAGCTCCATGAGGCTGTCGTTGACCGGCCGGCTGGTGGACTGCACCAGGAACACGTCCGCGCCCCGGACGCTCTCCTCGAAGCGCACGTAGATCTCGCCGTTGGCGAAGGTCTTGAGGGTGACCGCGCCGAGGTCGATCCCGAGCCGCCCGGCGATGCGCTGGCCCAGGTCCTGCGACGCGCGCCCGGCGAAGACCATGAGCCGCTTCGAGTCGTCCCGGTCGATGCTCGTGTTCAAGGGCTCTCCTCCTGTGCCTTGGCGGCGGCCTCCGCGCGGGCGGCGGCCTTGACGGTGAAGCCCTCGATCACGGACTGGCGGGCGCGGGCGATCCCGAGCGCGCCGTCGGGGACGTCCTCGGTGATGATCGACCCGGCGCCGGTCATCGCGTCGTCGCCCACCTCCACCGGAGCGACGAAGACGCAGTCCGAGCCGGTCTTGACCCGGGCGCCGATCGTGGTCCGGTGCTTGCGGAAGCCGTCGTAGTTCGCGGTGATGTTGCCGGCGCCGATGTTGGTCCCCTCGCCGACGGTCGCGTCGCCGATGTACGAGAGGTGCGGCACCTTCGCCCCCGGGCCGAGGGTCGTGTTCTTGAGCTCGACGTAGGTGCCGACGCGCGAGCCCGCCTCGAGCCGGCTGCCCGGGCGCAGATAGGCGAACGGCCCGGCCTGGGTGCCGTCGGCGAGCTCGGAGGAGAGCACGTGCGCGCTCACCACGGTGCAGTCCGAGCCGATGACGGTGTCGGAGATGACGGCGTCGGGACCGATGGTGCAGCCCTCGCCGATCGTCGTGGCGCCCCGCAGCTGGGTGCCGGGCCACAGCACCGTGTCGCGCCCGACGGTGACGCCGGCATCCACGAGCACCGCCTCGGGCCGGGGCATCGTGACGCCCCCGCGCATGAGCTCGTCCCGCAGGCGCCCCTGCAGCGCGGCCTCGCACACCGAGAGGTCGACGCGGTCGTTGACCCCCGCGGCGACGAGGGGGTCGTCGGCCACCAGCGCCGCGACGCCGCCCTCGAGGCGCTCCAGGGCGTCGGTGAGGTAGACCTCGCCCTGGGCGTTGCCCGATCCCAGGCCGGCGAGGGCGAGGTCGAGGGCGGCGCGGTCGAACACGTAGAGCCCGGCGTTGTACTCGCCGATGGCGAGCTCGGCGGGCGAGGCGTCGCGGGCCTCCACCACGCGCGCCACCGCGCCGTCGGCGGCGCGCACCACCCGGCCGTAGGCGGCCGCGTCGTCCACCACCGCGGTCAGCATGGTCGCGGCCCGCTCCTGGGCGGCGTGCTCGGCCACCATGCGGGCGACGAGCTCGGCCGGCAGCAGGGGCGTGTCGCCGCAGGCGACGATGACCGCGTCGCAGCCGGGGTCGAGCGCGGCCAGCCCGACCTGGGTGGCGTGGCCGGTCCCCAGCTGCTCCTCCTGGATCGCGATCGCCGCGTCGGCGGGGAGGGCCTCGCGCACCACCTCGGCCCCGTGCCCGACCACGACCACGGTGTGGGTGACGCCGCCGCCCGCCAGGGCGTCGAGGACCCAGCCGACCATCGGGCGGCCGGCGAGCGGGTGCACCACCTTCGGCAGCGCCGACCGCATCCTGGTTCCCTGGCCGGCGGCGAGGACGACGGCACCGATGCTCATGCGGTTCTCGAGTCCGTCCCGGGGAAGAGTGTCGAGTCTGCGCCTGGTTGGGGCGGGAGGATTCGAACCCCCGATCGCGGGACCAAAACCCGCTGCCTTACCCCTTGGCTACGCCCCAGCTCATGTCGTCCGTGACCGCGGAAGTATAGACGGCCGGGGCGGACGCCCCCGGCGGGCGCGAGGCCGCTCAACGCCGCCATCGGGTGAGGCGGTCCCACAGGGTGAGCAGGCCGGGCGCGAGCGCCAGCGCGGCGATGTCGAAGAACACGTATCCGCTCGCGGCGCCGCTGGGCGGATTGCCGTCGGGGACCCCGATCCCGGGGATGCTCTCCTGCCAGGTCCAGGTGCCGACCGCGGTGCCGTAGATCTCCAGGAACGCGACCGCGAAGAAGACGCCGGCGTAGACGGTGGGCATGCGCCCGCGGATGAGGAACAGCACCAGCACGGCGGCGCCCACCGCGCCGGCCACGTCGGTGCGCCCCAGGGCGACCAGGCCCAGGAGCGCCCAGGCCGAGACGGCCGCGATCGCGCCGCCCACCAGGATGCGCGGGCGGGCCACGAACAGGGGCAGCTGGCTGAAGCGCAGCCCGGTCAGGTACACGAGCCCGTGCCCGGGGGGAACGAACAGGGGCAGGTTGCCGAGGCGGTACACGTACACCCCCCAGACGACCGAGCCGATGATCTCGGCGCACGTGGCGACGACCACCACCACCGACGTCTGGGCGCGCTCCATCGGGGTGAGGTGGACGAACGCCACCGCCAGGAAGAACCAGGTGCAGGCCGCCAGCACCACCTGGCCGCCGAGGCCGGTCTGGCTGTCGAGCGCCAGGCCCAGCACGGTGATCAGCAGCGTGGCGATGCAGAAGCGCCCGGGGCTGCGGACGATCCGCCCCACCCACCCCGGCGTCGCGACGGGAGGCGAGGCGGCGATTGCTCCGGTGCTGGTGGACACGCGCTCAGGCTACCGGTTAGGTTCTCCCCGCTTCATGGGTTGGTCGCGAGGGAAGCCGGTGTGAATCCGGCGCGGTCGCGCCACTGTGACCCGGGAGCGCCACCCGCGCGACAGCGCGTCGGCCACTGGGGAGACCCGGGAAGGCTGCGGGTGGCGCGTTCGCACCGGGGAGCCAGGAGACCTGGGCCACCCACACCCGACAACACGCCCTCCGCGAAAAGAGGACTCTCAGTGCGCACCTCCCTACGGCTGACCCTGGCCGCCGCCTGCGCGGCCGGCCTGGTGGCCGCTCCCGCCGCCGCCGCCCTGGACACGACCATCCGCGTCGAGGGCTCCACCGCGACGCTCATCCCCGAGAGCGCGATCCCCATCGAGGGGGCCGGCACGGCGACGGTCTTCGACAAGAACTTCGCCTCCGTCGATGTGAGCCGCGCCTCCGCCTTCTGGCAGGTCTACCGGGCCACCCAGAGCACCGGCCTCGGGCTCACCTTCGAGTACTTCCCGGCGTTCTCGTCGAGCCTGATCCAGAAGATCGGCCCCGACGAGAACGTCGGCTCGGTGGGCTGGCAGTTCCGCGTCAACCACGTCGGCTCAGCGGTCGGCGCGGACGCGACCACCCTGCCCCAGGGCGCGTCGGTGCTGTGGTACTACGGCGGCGCCGACGCGGTCCGCGAGCTCGACGTGACCCCGTCGTCGGACAAGGTCTCCCGGGGCACGTCGTTCGCGGTCGCCGTGACGAGCTACTCGGACACCGGCGCGGCGCAGCCCGGCGCCGGCGCCACGGTGCGGTACGGCCAGTCCTCGGCCACGGCCGACGGCGCCGGCACGGCGACCTTCATCGCGCAGGGCAACGGCACGCAACCGGTCGTCGCGACACGTGCCGGCGACATCCGCAGCGCGAGCCGCAACGTGTGCTCGTACGACGCCGATCCCACCGTGTGCAGCCTCCCGCCGACGGCCGCCTCCCCGCCGGTGATCGGCGCCGACGCGGACACGATCGCGCCCGGCAGCCGCATCACGTCCCCCCGGATCGGCCGGCGCTACACGCGGCTCACGGCGATCACCGGCAGGACCAGCGCCGACCGCTCCGACGTCAAGGGGGTCGAGGTCGCCCTCGCCCGGCGGGTCGGCACGCAGTGCCGCTTCCGCACGAAGACGGGCAGCCTCACCGCCCCGCGTCCTGCGCGAAGCGCCTGTTCCGGCCGGCGGCGACGTCGGGCGCACAACTGGGTGCTCCGGCTCGGCAAGCGCGCGCTGATCCCCGGCAAGTGGCGCGTCTGGAGCCGGGCGACGGACGGCGCGGGCAACCGCGAGTCGGTCGCCCTGGCCCGGATCAACGGGGGCCAGTTCGCCGTCGTGCGGCGCGTGAAGAGGACAGCCAGGTGAGGCGCGCCGCCCGGCCCTCGTCGCCGTGAGCATCGCCGGCGCCGCCGCCGCCCCCCTTGCGGGGGCGGCGACCGCGGACCGGCGGGCCGCCGACCGCGGGGCGGCCTGGCTGGCCCGGCTCGCCGCCGGCGGGGCGCCGGGAGGCCAGCAGGCCGACACGATCGTCGCGCTGCGCTCGGTGGGACGCAGCCGGGCCTCCCTCGCACCGCGGCTGCGCTCGCTCGCGCGGGCGGCGCCGGCGTACGCGGTCACGGCCGGCGGCGCCGCCAAGGTGGTCATGGCGGCGGTCGCAGGCGGTCGCGACCCCCGGCGGTTCGGGCGGGTTCATCTACCTGCGGCGCATCAGCGCCCGCTACGCGGCCGGCCGCTATGGCGAGACCGCCTTCGATCAGGGCCTGTCGATGCTCGCGCTGAGCGCCGCCGGCCGCCGCGTGCCACGGGCCGCCGTGCGGGCCACCCTGGCCGCGCGCGCCGGCGGCGGCTGGGGCTTCACGATGTCGCGCACGGCGCGCGACTCGGTCGACGCCACCGCCGTGGTCGTGGAGGGGCTGCGCGCCGCGGGCCTGCCGGCCTCCAACCGGGCGCTGCGGGCCGCGGCGGCGTGGATGCTCGCCCAGCGCAACGCGGCCGGCGGGCTCGCGTCCGCCGGGGCGGGCGGACCGACCGACGCCAACTCCACGGCGAGCGCGATCCGCGCCCTGCGCGCGCTGGGCCGCACCCCGCCCGCCCGCACGCGCGCCGCCCTGCGGGGCCTGCAGGAGGCCAACGGCGCCATCCGCTCGACGCGGGCCGCCGCGGGCAGCCGCCTGCTCGCCACCAACGACGCCGTGCCCGCCCTGGCGGGTGTCACATTGCCCGTGCGCTGACGGAGGCGGCCGCGCGCCAGGATTGGAATGTCCCTCTTGGGGTTAGGATCACCGCGTGTCCACGCGCCTGACCTTCCAAGCCGAGATCGAGCACTTCCGCGCCGGCCTGGTGGAGATGGCCAGCCTGGTGCTCTCCCAGGTGGAGCGCGGGGTGGTCGCGTGGGAGGAGGCCGACATGGCGGCGGCGGCGGACGTCATCGCCGCCGACGACCAGGTTGACGAGCGCTGCGCGGAGCTCGACCAGAAGGTCTTCAGCCTCCAGCTGCTCCAGGCGCCGGTGGCCGGCGACCAGCGCCTGCTGCACGTCGGGCTGATCGCGGTGATCGCGCTCGAGCGCGTCGGGGACCTCGCCGTGGCGATCGCCGAGGCGGCCAAGTCGGTCCCGCCCGAGGGCGCGGTTCCCGAGATCCAGGCCCTCATCGCGCGCATGAGCGCGCGAGCCGTGGACACGCTGGCGCGCGCGGTGCAGGCGATCGCCCGAGGGGACGCGGAGCTCGGCGAGCAGGCCGCGGTCGAGGCCGCGACGGTGCGTCAGATGCTGGCCGAGGTCGTGACCGGCGTGGCGGGTGCGCCGGACGAGCCGGAGACCCGCATCTGGTCGGCCGCCGCCGTTTTGGTGGCCCGCCACCTGGAGCGCGTGGCCAACAACGGCGCCGAGCTCGGCGGGCGGGTGCGGTTCCTGGTGAGCGGCGAGGCCTTCAGCCGCGAGGACTAGCTCTCGGAGTCGGCCTCGGCGACGCTCGCGGCCTGGCGGCGGCGCCGTCGTCGCGCTCCTTGGGGTCGTCGGGGTCGCCGAGCGCTCGGCCCGCTCGAGCGACTCGAGCGCCTCGAGGGCCGACGAATCGGCGCCCATCGTCCGGATGCTGTTTCGCCGCTGCCGCTTTGCCTTAGCCATCGTGCCCTCCCAGGTCCGGGCCAAGTTTACCCCGCCCGCCAAATCCGCCCGTCGCGAGACGCCCCTGGGCGAGGGCGCTCACGAGCCCGGCGTCCGCCGGCGGGAAGCTGAGCGCGGGCAGGTCCTCGCGGCGCACCCAGCGGAACTGGACGCTGCCGAGGGCCCGCGGCCGCTGGCCGCCCAGCCACGCGCAGTCGAAGAAGCGCAGCTCCAGGGGGCCGGCGCGGGCGGTCCACAGCAGCGCGCCGACCTCGACCTCCACGCCCAGCTCCTCGCGGATCTCGCGCGCAGAGGGCGTCGCCGTCGCGCTCGCCCGGCTCGCGCTTGCCGCCGGGGAACTCCCAGCGCCCGGGCTGGCCGCCGCCGGGACCCCGCTGGCTCACCAGGATCCGGCCTCCCCGTTCGATGACCGCGGCCACGACGACCCGGGGCGGGCCCCTCATTCCCCCGACCCCGCCCGCACCAGCAGGCCTCCGCGGCGTCGGGCGAGGCCGTCCGCGAGCAGGCTGCGGGCCGCCTCCGGGTCGCGACGGGCGCTCACCGACCCGCCCGTCGCGAGCGCGCGCAGCAGGTCTCCGCGGCGCTGGCGCATGGAGCCCTGGTAGCGCCCCTGCGGCCGGCGCGGGGGCGTCAGCGCGAGGGCGGCGCCCGCCTCCGCGGCGGGGCAGCCCTCGCGCAGGGGGCAGCCGCCCTCGCACCGCGGGGCCCGCGCGGTGCACCACAGGCGGCCCAGGTCCATCACGGCCTGGCCGGCCTCCCAGCCGCGCCCGGGCGCACCCGGCCACCCGCCGGGGAATCGGCGCGCGACCACCCGCGCCGCGTTGGTGTCGACGGGCAGCAGGTCCTCGCCGTCGGCGAAGCAGCGGATCGCGGCCGCCGTGTACGGGCCCACTCCGGGCAGATCGGTGAGCCGCTCGGCCGGCGGCCACCCGTCGCGCGCGATCGCGGCGGCGGCCGCGTGCAGGTTGCGCGCCCGGCGGGGGTAGCCCAGGCCCTGCCACGCGGCCAGCACGTCGCCGAGCTCGGCGCGGGCGAGGTCGCCGGGAGTGGGCCACCGCTCGACGAAGCGCGCGTAGTACGGCAGCACGCGCGCCACCGGCGTGGCCTGCAGCTGCGTCTCGGCGACGAGGATCCGGTACCGGTCGCGGGTCCGTCGCCAGGGCAGGTCCGCCCCGTCGCGCCCGAACCAGTCCACCAGGCGCCCCACGGTCGCGTGCGCGTCGGCACCACCTCGGCAGGTCACGGCCCGCAGTCTCTCACGCCTCCGGCGCGGGCGGCCGCCATGCGACCCGGCGGCGGGGGCCCTCCGGACCCGCCTCCCAACGGACGATGGACGGAGCATGGGCCGTCTGGCGGCCCTCCGGATCGACCGCGAAGGGCCCGAGGAAGGTGGTGGTGCGCAGCGACCGGGCGGCGTCCCAGAGCGCGTCGGGATCCGCCGACCCGGCGAGGTCGAGCGCCCTCGCGGCGACGATCCCCGCCGCGAGGGCTTGGGCCGCCGGGTAGTCCGCCGTCGGCGGCAGCGGCACGGGCAGCCGTGCCGCGTCGCCGTCCCACTGGACCGGGCCGAGCCAGCCCAGCACGGCATCGCCCAGGGCGTCGTGGGCCGCGGTCACGCCGCACACCACGAGCGCCGCCCGCAGGCCGGCCGGCGCGGCCTCCCGCGCCAGCGCGAGGTCGTCCTCCAGGCGGCCGCCCCCGACGATCCAGTCGGCCCCGGCAGCGACGGCGCGTCGCGCGGCGTCCGCCGCGGGCGCGTCCGCCAGCTCCAGGTCGGCGACCGCGGCGATGCCGGCGGCGGCGAGGGCCGCGGCCGCGCCGCGGGCGACCGCGGCGCCGAATCCCCCGGGCGCGCGCACGATCGCGATCCGCGGCCGGGTCGGGGCCAGGACGGCGGGCAGGCCGCGCCAGTAGCTCTCGGCGGGGCCCAGCACATCGACCATGCGGGCGCCGGTCCGGGCCGTCGCCGCCGCGCCGTGGTTCCACACCACCGCGCGCCGCCCGGCCATGCGGCGCGCGACCTCCCGGCCGGAGCCGCTGCCGTAGGGCCCGAACAGCAGGTCCGCCGAGCGCGCGAGCTCCTCGGCGAGGGTCGCGCTGAGGACCGGGTCGCTGCGATCGTCCTCGACGCGCAGGCGCGCGCCCGCCGCCGAGGCCCAGGCGCCCAGGCCCTCGGCCGCCTGGCGCCCCATCGGCGCGAACCTCCCGCTCAGGGCGAGAGCGGCGGCGGCGCGGATCTCAGTCGTCGGCGGGCGGCTCCGGCGGGACGGCGTCCGCCAGCGTGTCGAGCACCCGCCCGAGGCCCTCCAGCACGCCCGCCACCTCCCAGCCCGGAACCAGCTCGAGGGCCGCCCCGGTCGCGCGCATCTGGCGCAGCCGGTCCTCCACGATCACGATCTCGTCCAGCGCGTCCGCGGCCGGCGCGCCCGGCGGCTCCCGCAGGAGCACCTCGAGGCCCTCGCGCGCCGCCGCCTCCCAGCTGCCGGGCCGGACGGACACCGAGTGGCGCACGACGCCACCGCCCACGAAGAAGAGCTCGGCGGCGCCCTCCGGCTCGGCCGGCTCCACCAGCACCGCCGCCGTGAGGGCCGCGCGGCGGGCCCGGGCCAGCCCGCCCAGCATCGTGAGCAGCGCCCGGGGCGGATCGCCCCCCTCCAGCGGCTCCATCGGCGTCTCCCCCGCGGCCACCGAAGCGCCCAGCCGCAGCGCCAGGGCCCCGAGGGCGGCGGGGTCGCCGTGCAGCAGGGAGTCGAGCTCGGCGAGCGCGGCGGCCCGCACCGCCGGATCGTCGTCGCCGATCGGGTACAGGTCGCGCAGGCACGCGGCGGCCTGACGCGTGAGCCGCTGCGACCGCAGCGGCCCGAAGTAGGCCGCGTCGTCATCGCGCACGCGCGCCACGATCTGGAGGCGCGGCCGGCGCCCCCCGGGGGCGAGCCGCAGGTAGAGCCCCGGGCCCGACGTCCCGCGGCGGTTGCAGGGCGGGCGCAGGCTCTTGATGAGGGCGTTCTCGCGCAGGAGCGCGGCGAAGTCCGATCCGCACGTCTCGTGGTCGATGACGTCCAGTTGCTCCAGCGCCCGCCCGATGAGCCTGCCGTGCCGGCCGCCGGGGCCGAAGTAGGAGCGCACCCGCCGTCGCAGGTTGGAGGCCTTGCCCACGTACAGGGCGTTGCCCTCGCGGTCGCGCATGACGTAGACGCCCGGCCCGGTGGGGAGGTCCTCCGCCAGCGCCAGCTTGTAGGAGTGCCGGGCGCCGCCCAGGCCGCCGAAGGCGACCGCGCGCTCCAGCGTGTCGACGCCGCGCTCGGCCAGCATGGCGACGAGCCGGACGAGCACCTCGGCCGTGGCCTCGGCGTCGGGCAGCGCGCGGTGCGTGGGACGGACCGTCGTCTGCGCCCACTCGGCCAGCGTGCCGAGGTCGTGGCGGGCCACGCGCCCGTTCAGGAGGCGCCGGGCCAGCACGAGGGTGTCCAGCCACGGCTGCGTGAAGTAGCGGCCCCACAGACGGCGGCGCTCGTAGTTGAGGAAGCGCAGGTCGAACGGGGCGTTGTGGGCCACCAGCACGTCCTGGCCCGCGAACTCGACGAACCGGCCGAGCGCGTGCTCGATGTCCGGGCTGCGGGCGACCATCCCGTCGTCGATCCCGGTGAGCTCGGTGACAACCGGGGGGATGGGCCGGCCCGGATTGACGAGGGTGGCGAAGCGCTCCTCGATCCCGAGCGCCCGCAGGCGCACCGCGCCGATCTCGGTCACCTTCGAGTGCCCCGGCGCCCCGCCCGTCGTCTCGAGGTCCACCACGCAGAAGGTCGCGTCGCACAGCTCGGTGCTCGACCAGTCCGGCGGCGCGAGCCCCACCAGATCCCGCCCGAGCCACGCCAGCCGGGCGTCGCCCTCGACGATCTCGGCAACCAGGCGGCGCTGCAGGCGCTCCGGGCAGCCGCGCAGCCGCAGGAGCTGCGCCGCGACATGGCCGACCTCCAGCGGCCGGCCCCGCCGGGCCAGCAACGCGCACAGGCGGTCGGGCAGCGAGTCGCCGCCCTCGGCGCCCGGCTGGGGCGCGGGGAGTTGCAGGTGGAGTTGCGTCGCGATGGACACCGGCGATCGACTCTAACGGCGGCCTCAGCCGTCATCGATCGACGCTCGGTGCACGGGAATTGCGGGGTGCGCGACCCGGCGGTACTTCACGCCATCTGGCACCCGTTGTATCCTGGCGCCGGCTCGTTCGTTGCCGTTGTCGCGTGGCCCTGCGAATGGTGAAACCGCACCGTTGACCTCCTCCTCATCGATCCCCGCGAGCGGCGGCGCCCGTCTGTTGCTGGTGGCCGTCCTGATCGCGGTCGCCGCGCTGGTGGTGCCGGGGCTCGCGAGCGCCGAACCGGCCGCGGTGGCGGACGAGGTCACGACGACCGCGCCCGCCGGGCCGGCCGAACCGGCCACGGACGCCGGCGAGGTGACCGCTCCGGCCGACCAGACGACGGCAGAGCAGACGCCCGTCGACGAGGCGCCCGTGGACCAGACGCCGGCCGAACAGACGCCGGTCGAGGAGCAGCCCGTGACCGAGGCGCCCGCGACGGAGGCCCCGGCCCCGCCACCGGCCACCAGCGAGACGCCGGCCGTGCCGGAGACGGAGGCCACTCCGGCCCCGGCGCCGGCACCCGTCGTCGAGACCGCCCCGCCGCCGAGCGCCTCGACCCTGCCCGGCACGCCCGACGCGCCCAAGCCCGTCGTCGTGCCGGACAAGCTGCCGGCGGGGGTGCTGCTGCCGGTGGTGCGCACGCCTCCGGCGCCCCCTGTCGCCACCCAGGCGGTGGTGGTCGAGGTGGAGTCCTCGGTCCCGGACGCGCCGGCGGCGGCGGCGACCCCGCCGACGGCGGCGGTGACGCCGCCCGCGCCCGCGATCACGCGGGAGGCGTACAGGAGCGGCCCGCCGTTGCCCGGCGAGGAGATCTTCACCCTCGACCCGAAGCAGGCACGCAGCCCGGTGGCGCCGGTGGCGGCGACCACGATCGAGCGCGGGCCGGGGATGGCCCTGGGCGAGGAGGGTGAGAGCACCCTCTTCTCCGAGAGCGCGAGCGCCCCGATCGGCACGGTCGGCTCGGGCTCGAGCCTGCTGGCGGTGCTGGCCGGCTATGTCCTTCCGGGGGTGGGCGGCCCACCGGCCTCGACCCTGATCATGTTCGTGCTGGTCGGGCTGATCGTGGCGATCGCCCGCGCCCCGCGTCCCCAGCTGTCCGAGCGCCTGCACCTGGGCGCCCTGCTGGGCGCCGCATCCGGCCACGGCCTGGCGGTCTGCCGACCCGGCTAAGGCCCGTACCCCCCGGACCCGTGCGCCCACAGCGAGGGCGCCACGACCGGGACATCGCGTCCCGCGCCCTCCCGACGGAGCGGCGCACAACCTTCGCGAGACTTGGGGTACGACAGATGCAGACGATGCGAATCTTGGTGTTGGGGCCGGAGGGCAACGGGCGCAGCGCGCTCGAGGAGACCCTCACGCGCCTGGGCTATGTCGTGATGGGCGCCGACGCGCGCGCCGACCGGCCCGCGCCCGCCTCGGGCGACATCGTGATGCTGGACCTGCGCGAGGAGTCGGCCGACTGGCACCAGATGGCCGAGGCCCTGCACGCCGACCAGCGCCCGATGATGATCATCTCCGACCGCCCCCGGCGCCTGGTGCGCACCCTCTCGGGCCGTCCGGCCGGCACCATGCTGCTGACCGGCGCCGAGTCGGACGCCGGCTACAAGGTGGCGCTCACGGTCGCACAGGCCCTGCGGCGCACCGCGATCTGCCGCTCGGCGGACCAGCGCGAGGACGACTCGGCGATCCACCTGGCCGCCCTGTGAGGAGGGCCGCCACGTCCCAGCCGGAGATGGGGCTCGTCGCGGGATGAGCCTCTTCTCCGGCGTCGATGTGGTCTTCTACCAGGTGTGCAGCATGGACCGGGCGATCGAGTTCTACTCGGGCGTCCTGGGCCTGGAGGTGCTGCGCCGGGAGGGCAACGACTGGACCGAGCTCCGGGCCGGTGACACGGTCATCGCCCTCTCGGGCGAGCTGGCGACACGCCCCCACCAGGGGGGCGCCACGGTCATCCTGAGCGCGCCGGACATCGAGGCGGTGCATCGCGCGCTCGGTGAGGCGGGGGTCCAGAGGGGTCGCATCGAGGACATGGGCGGGGCCAAGATGCTTCAGTTCTTCGACCCCGACGGCAACGAGATCGTGGCCCTGCAGCCCCCGGCCTAACCCTCCCCCGAGGCCCCGGGGCGCGGAGGACGCCGGGCCTGGGAGATGGCGGCGATCAGCCCGTCAACGTCCTCGACGCCGACCGCCACGCTGCCCGCCGACCAGCCGAACGGCGCCCGAACCTTCAGGGGCTCCGACAGCTCGATCATCACCAGCGTCCCCGAGTGGGCGACGAAGGCCACGAGCCCCTGCGCGATGCGCGTCCCAAAACCGCCCCACTTGGGCCACTCGATGGTGCCGACGCGGTCGATCCGGGCCACCGGGATGTCGGCCCTTCCGGCGAGCCCCAGGCGCACCCGGACCATGTCCCCGTTGACCGTCACGGTCCCGCGCCGCAACGAGAGCGGCGTCAGGAACAGGCGCGCCCAGCGGCCGGTTCGGATCGGGAACGTCTGCACCGCCCTCAAGGCTAGCGGCGCGGGAGGCCGCGTATCATGGGGGGTCGGGCGACGGAGGGGTGCGCGGATGGCGCGACGCGGCTGGTACGGACGGGACGCGGGTCTGACGACCCGCATGACGCTGACCATCTTCGGGCTGGGCCTGGTCTACGTCCTGTTCATCGCCGTGCTGATCGCGGCGGGCGTGGGCGCGATCCTCGTGCTCCTGATCGCGGGCGGATTCGCCCTCGTGCAGCTTCTGTTCGGCGACAAGATCGCCCTCGCCGCCATGAGGGCGCGGGTCACCGAGCCCCACGAGGCACCCGAGCTCCACGCGATGGTGGAGAGGCTGTGCCAGCTCGCGGACATCCCGAAGCCGAAGATCGCCGTGGCCGACACGGACCTCCCCAACGCCTTCGCGGCCGGGCACAGCCGCAAGACGGCCACGGTGTGCGTCACCACCGGCATCGTGGGGCGGCTCGAGCCCCGTCAGCTGGAGGGGGTCATCGCCCACGAGCTGAGCCACATCGCCAACAAGGACGTGGTGGTGATGACGGTCGCGGGCTTCCTCGCGACGGTCGCCGGGCTGCTCGTCCGGTTCGGCGTCTACAGCGGCATGATGGGCGGGGGCGGACGCAACCGCGACAACACGGCCGTGGTGTTCCTGGTCGTCGTGGTCGCGTCGATCGTCGTGTACGTGCTCTCGTTCCTGCTCCTGCGGGCCCTGTCGCGCTACCGCGAGTTCGCGGCCGACCGCGGCGCCGCCATCATGACCGGCGCGCCGGCGCAGCTGGCGGAGGCCCTCGCCGCCATCAGCGGGACGATGTCGCGCATCCCCACCACCGACCTGCGCGCCGCCGAGGGCATGAACGCCTTCTTCATCATCCCGGCCGTCTCCCGGGGCTTCTCGCTGTCCAGCCTCATCTCCACCCACCCGCCCGTCGAGAAGCGGATCGAGCGCCTGATGGCGATGCAGGCCACGCTCGACGCCTCCCCGGCGGCGACGCTCTAGGCTCCGCCGCCGTGGGCCTGCTCGACGTCCTGCGCGGACAGCGCGCGCCCCGGAGGGCCGACCTCGACCGGCTGTTCGCGATCGGCCAGGCGGCCATCACGCTCGAGGTGTCGCTGGAGCTGCGCACCACCGGCCGCGCCGGGGTGTGCTTCAAGACGATCGAGGCCGGCGCGTTCGACCAGCTCGTGCGCGAGATCGAGGAGCTGCTCGACGCGACCAGCGCCGACGCGGGCACCACGATCCGGCGCCATGACGACGGCATGGGGTTCTCGTGGGTCGTCATCGAGGATCCCGACCTGGAGGACCTGGCGACGACGACCCACGTGGTCAGCCAGTCGCTCGAGGAGCGCGGGTTCTCGGAGCAGCTGCTGTGCGCCGTCTTCGGCTTCGACGGCCCGCCCGGAGCGGTGAGTCTCGTCTACGGCTACAAGCGGGGGACCTTCTACCCCTTCGCGCCGCGCGGGGACCGGAAGCGCGACAACACCCTGGAGCTGCGCGTCCAGTCGATGGTCGGCTCGGACCTGCCCCTCGAGCCGGAGCTCGAGCGCTGGTACGCCGTCTGGGACGCCCCGACCGGCTGAGGCGCGCCGGGCCCTAGGAGGGGATGAGCCCCTCCGAGGACAGGAGCTCGCGCGCCTCCCCGAGCGTCGTGCCGTGCCCGGGCACGATCGCGTCGGAGGGATGGAGGTCGTCGGCCGACAGCGGGGCGCCGCGCGCGATGACGGCGTCCACCATCTCCGTGAGCGCGGCCGCGAAGGCCGCCTCGTCGCCGGCGTCGGCCGCGGCCTGGACCCGGTCGTCGATGCCGCTGACGAGCGCGAACGCGTCGTCGTCCAGCCGGTACTGCCCCTCGCCGAGGATGCGAACGATCACGACGACTTCTCCCCGTCCTCGATCTGCCCGGCGGACGGCGTCTCCGTTTCGCCGGTCCCGAGCTCGGCCTTGAGCCGGGCCAGGTCGGCGTCCACGCCGCCGGACAGGTTGAGCTGCTCGAGCTCGCGGTCGAGCGGGTCGCGGCGGTCGCCGAGGTCCGTGAGGGCCCCGGACTCGAGGAGCTCGTCGATGGCCCCCGCGCGGGCGCGCATGGTCTCGGTCTTGTTCTCGGCGCGCTCGATGGCCATGCCCACGTCGGCCATCTCCTCGGACACGCCGCTGAAGGCCTCGCCGATCTTCGCCTGGGCCTCGGCGGCGGTGTACTGGGCCTTGATCGTCTCCTTGCGCGTGCGGAACGACTCGACCTTGGCGCTCAGGCGCTGCTCGGACAGCACCAGCTTGTCCTGCTCACCCTGCAGCTGCGCGCGCTGCTCGTCGATGCTCTGCAGCTGCAGCTGGACGCCCTTCTTGCGCTCGAGGGCCACCCGCGCGAGGTCCTCGCGGTTCTGCTGGAGGGCCATCCGCGCCTGGCCGTCGAGTTTCTCGACGCTCTGCTCGAGCTTGGCGGCCTGCAGCTCCAGGCGCTTCTTGCTGGTGGCCACGTCGGCGACGCCGCGACGCACCTTCTGGAGCAGCTCGAGCTGCTTCTCGTACGAGTAGTCGAGCGTCTCGCGCGGATCCTCGGCCTTGTCGAGGGCCCTGTTGGCCTTGGCCTTGACGATCATCGTGAAGCGGCTCATCAGGCCCATCGCACGGCTCCTCTCGCGCCTGGCGGAACCGGGGGAGGATAGCACCGCCGTCCCCGCCGCCCGCCCGGGCGGCGGGCGGCGGGGACCACCGCGAGCCGGCTAGCGGAGGTCGAGGACCTCGCGCCCGCGCAGGTGGGTCAGCACCTTGCGCTTCACGCGCTGGAGGGCGTTGTTGACCGTCTTGGGCGTGCAGTCGAGCCGACCGGCGATCTCCTCGTAGGACCGGCCCTCGAGGTACATCGTGAGCACGCCGCTCTCGAGGTCGGAGAGGGCCTCGCCCAGGCACTCGACCAGGCTGCGCAGCTCCTCGGACGAGATGACCTGGGTGACCGGATCGACCACCGGGTCGCCCGGCAGGACCTCGGCGAGGGACATCTCCTGATCGCCGCTGGCCCCGGCACGCGTGTGGCTGAAGGAGACGTAGGTGTTGAGGGGGGTGTGCTTGTTGCGCGCGGCGGTCTTGATGGCGGTGATGATCTGGCGCGTCACGCACAGCTCCGCGAACGACCGGAACGACGCCTCGCGGTCGACGCGGTAGTCGCGCACCGCCTTGAAGAACCCGATGAGGCCCTCCTGGATGAGGTCCTCGCTCTCGCCCCCGGCCAGGAAGTACGCGCTGGCCTTCATGCGCACGAATCCGCGGTAGCGGTCGATCAGGCGGTCCATGGCCGCCGCGTCACCCGCCCGAGCCCGGGAAATGAGGGCTCGATCCTGCACCTCTATCCAAGGTTGAGGGTGGCCGCCCTCCGCCCGATTGGCGCGCCCCCTGCCTGCTGCTGCTGCGCGTGAGAACGCGGTACTCATGGGCTTTCTCCCTGGTTCAGGCTCATGACCTCAAGCTGAACTCAAGCGTTTGGATGTGACGAGTTGGGCATTGTTATCGCCCGCACAAAGCCGCGTCAACGTGACAATCACGCAAATAGCGTTAATTCGCGGTGCGCAATGTCTCGAACAGCAGGAGCGCGGCGGCGACCGAGATGTTGAGCGAGGCCACGCTGCCGGCCATCGGGATGCGAGCGAGGCGGTCGCACTCGTCGCGCACGCGCGGCCGCAGGCCCTCCCCCTCGGCCCCCATCACCAGCA
>CAWDYN010000010.1:0-40488 GCA_963806585.1 uncultured Thermoleophilia bacterium
CCAACCTGATGCCCGCGATCGTCGAGGCCGTGGAGGCCTACGGCTCGATCGGCGAGATCTGCGACCGCCTGGCCGCGGTGTTCGGCCGCCACGCCCCTCGCGGGTCGTGTGACGGTGGAGCCGCCCCCGCTGCGCGGGCGCCTCGACCACGTGGGCGTCGCCGCCGCCGGCGCGCACCCGCTGGAGGGGCTGGTGGCGGGCGAGCCGATGCGCCGGCGCATGCCGAGCGGGGTGGAGATCACGCGCCGCGGCGGGGTGGAGCTGGTGCGCCCGGGCACGCCCGACAGCCCGATCGCCGGGTTCCTGGCCCGCCGCGGCGACGGCCTGCACCACGTGGCCCTGGCGGTGGACGAGCCCCTTGGCGCGGTGGTGACGCGGCTGGAGGCGGCCGGCGTCCGCGTGATCGGCCCGATCGCGCCGAGCGCCGACGGCCGTCCGAGCGTGTTCCTGCACCCGTCGACGATGGGCGGCGTGCTGGTGGAGCTGGTCGAGGGGCCGGCCGGGTGAGCGCCGCCGCGCCCCTCGAGGGCGTGCGGGTGGTCGATCTCACCGGGTACGTCGCCGGGCCCTACGCCACGATGGTGCTGGCCGATCTCGGCGCCGAGGTGGTCAAGGTGGAGCGGCCGGGAGGGGAGACCTACCGCCGCCAGGGTCCGGTGTTCGCCCCCGGCGGCCAGTCGGCCAGCTTCCTGACCCTCAACCGGGGCAAGTCGAGCCGGGTGCTCGACCTGCGCGGCGAGGAGGGCCGGGCGGAGCTGGACCGCCTGCTCGACGACGCCGACCTGCTGGTCGAGAACGGCACGCCCGGCTCGATGGAGCGCCTCGGGCTGGGGTACGACGACCTGCGCGAGCGCCATCCGCGCCTGGTGTACGTCAGCATCTCCGGTTTCGGCAGCACCGGTCCCGACGCCACCCGGGGCGGCTACGACCTGGTGCTGCAGGCCGAGAGCGGCCTGCTCTCCATGACCGGCCATCCGGGGCAGGCGCCGGCCAAGATCCCGATCGCCGCGCTGGACTTCGGCAGCGGCCTGTACGCCGCCGTGGGCGCGCTCGCCGCCCTGCGCGAGCGCGACCGCACCGGCCGCGGGTCGCACGTCACGACCTCGCTGCTCGAGTGCGCCCTCGCGTGGCTGTCGATGCACGTGGTCACCTACCGCCTCGGGGGGGAGGAGCCGTCCCCGGAGGGCACGCGCAGCCCCTTCTTCGCCCCCTACGAGGCCTACCGGACCGCCGACGGCCACCTGGTGGTGGTGGGCACCGGGGGCGACGACGCCTGGGGGCGGCTGTGCGGCGCCCTGGGGCTGGACGGCGCGCGCGAGGACCCGCGCTTCGCCGACAACGCCGCCCGGGTCGAGAACGCCGAGGCGCTGCGCGCCCTGATCGAGGGCGTGATGAGCGCGGCCCCCACCGCCCACTGGGCCGGCGTGCTGGCCGAGGCCGGCGTGGTGTGCGCGCCGGTCCAGGGCGTGGCGGCCGCGCTCGCCAGCCCGCAGGTGCGGGCCCTCGGGATCGTGGGCGAGCAGCAGCACCCGACGGCCGGCCCGATCCCGAGCGTCGGCCTGCCGCTGTCGTTCGACGGAGAGCGGGCGGTGTCGCCGCGGCCGCCGCCGCTGCTCGATGAGCACCCCTGAGGTCCGCCCGGCCGGCCCCGGTGACGCGCCGGCGATCTTCGCCCTGATGGGCGCCCTCGGCCGTCCGGCGGCGGACCCGCCCTCGCCGGCCCAGCGCGCGGTGCTCGAGCGCCACCTGGCCGACCCCGCGTGCACCCTGCTGGTGGCCGAGCGCGCGGGCCGCGTGGTGGGCGCGATGAGCCTCTGGTTCCGGGACCGCCTCAACCACCCGACGCCCGAGGCGTGGATCCCCGACCTCGTGGTGGAGCGGGGCGCCCGCCGCGGCGGGGTCGCCACCGCCCTGCTCGACGCGGCCGAGGCGCGGGCGCGCGAGCGCGGATGCCACCTGCTGCGGCTGGAGAGCGGCCACGCGCGCTCCGAGGCGCACGCGCTCTACGCCGCGCGCGGCTTCACGGACGGCGGGGTGAGCTACCTGCTGCCGCTCGACACGCGCCCGTAACGAAACTCATCCCGGCGGGTGAGGGTCAGCGCCGAGCGGCGGACTTAGCCTCCTCATACGATGTATGGCGCCGCCGGCTCGGGGGTCTTCCCGGTTCCCCCCACGGCGGCCGACACACCAGACGAACCGGGAGGCGCGGCGTGACGACGCAGTGGACGGGACGGTGGAGGGTGGCGCTCGCGGTGATCGCGGCGCTGGCCCTGCTGATGGTGATCGCGGCGTGCGGGGACGACGACTCGTCCGAGGGCGGCAGCGCGAGCACGGCTGCTGCTTCGGGCGTCGAGAACCCCAAGGTGGCGGGGATCTTCACCCAGGTCGTGAGCCAGGGCAACTGGGATCCGGCCGGCAACGCGGCCTTCGAGGCCATGGCGACGAAGTACGGCCTCGACCCCACGGTCGTCGAGCAGACCAGCTACGAGGAGGCGCCCAGCGTGCTGCGGCGCCTGGCCGACGAGGGGATGGGCCTGATCATCCTGCACTCCTCCGGGTACGCGGCGGCCGTCGAGGAGGTGGCGCCGGACTTCCCCGACACCGAGTTCGTCGTCTTCAGCTACGCGGCCGACACGAAGGGCCTCGACAACTACTCGGCGTGGTCCAACGACTGGGACCAGTACGGCTTCCTGATCGGCACCGTGGCCGGCTCGGCCTCGGCGAAGGGCAACGTCGCCATCATCGGCGGCGAGGAGATCCCCAGCACCAAGCGCTCGGTCGAGTTCATGACCAAGGGCATCAAGAACATCAACCCGGACGCCAAGGTCTCGGTGTCGTACATCGGCTCGTTCACGGACGCGGCCAAGGGCAAGGAGATCGCCCTGCAGGCCATCTCCAAGGGCGCCGACTTCCTGATCCCCGCGGCCGACTCCGCCGGCGCCGGCGTGCAGCAGGCGGCCGAGGAGGGCGACGGCATCCTGACCCTCGGCGAGTACCTGGACCAGAGCGGCAGCTACCCCAACTCGCTCGTGACCTCCGTCGAGGTGAACATGGACAAGGCCTACGACGAGATCGGCGCCGCGTACACCGACGGGACGCTCGACGGGCAGATCGTCCAGATGAACGTCCAGAAGGGCGACATGCAGTTCATCCTGCCCTTCAAGCACACCGACCCCTCGGTCCAGGAGACCGCGATGACGACGTTCGACGCGATCAAGGACGGATCGCTCGACGTCGAGACGGCCAAGTAGGGGATATGGATGCGGACGCGGGCGGCCCCCTCGAGGGGCCGCCGGTGCTCCGCCTGGAGGGCGTCACCAAGCGCTTTCCCGGCGGGGTCACGGCCAACGACGAGGTTGACCTCGAGATCCGCGCCGGCGAGATCCACGCCCTGCTCGGCGAGAACGGAGCCGGCAAGTCCACGCTCATGGGCGTCCTGTTCGGGCTGCACGTCCCCGATGCGGGGCGCATCCTGCTGGACGGGCGGCCGGTGAGCCATCGCTCGCCCGCCGCGGCCATCCGGGACGGCATCGGCATGGTCCACCAGCACTTCAAGCTCGTCCCGCGCCTGAGCGTGGCGCAGAACATCTTCCTGACCGCGGGCCGCCGCCGCTTCCTGTTCGACGCGGCGGCGACGCGGGCGCGCACCCGCGAGCTCGTCCAGCGCTACGGCCTCGGAATCGACCCGGACGCGGTGGTGCGCGACCTGCCGCTCGCGGCGCAGCAGCGCGTCGAGATCCTGCGGGCCCTGTACCAGGACGCGCGCGTCCTGATCCTCGACGAGCCCACCACGATCCTCGCGCCGGCGGAAGTCGACGGGCTCTACGCGATCCTGCGCACGCTGGCCGACGAGGGCCGTGCCGTCGTGGTGATCACCCATCACCTGCGGGAGGTGGTGGAGCACTCCGACCGGGTCACCGTGCTGCGCCGTGGCCGCGTGGTGGGGGAGGGGCCCACGTCCGGCCTCGATCCGGCCGCGATGGGCCGTTTGATCGTGGGCGCCGACCTGCCGACCCTGCCCCCGCGGGCTCCGACGGTGCCCGGCGAGGTGGTCGTGCGCCTGGAGGAGGTCCACGTCGCCGCGGCTCCCGGGACCAGCGGACTGGACGGCGTGAGCCTGAGCGTGCGCCGCGGCGAGGTGCTCGGGATCGCCGGCGTCGAGGGCAACGGCCAGCGCGAGCTGGCCGAGGCGGTGGCCGGGCTCGCCGCCCCGCGCGCGGGCCACGTGGAGCTGCTGGGCGCGGCCCGCGACGGCGCCGACCGCGCCGCCTTCCTGGGCGCCGGCGTGGCGCTCGTCCCCGAGGACCGCCACGCCGAGGGCCTGGTGCTCGACCTGGACGTGACCGACAACCTGCTCATCGACAGCCTCGACGACCCGGCGTACGCGCGGCCGGGGTGGCTGCGGCTGGGGGCGATGCGCGCGCAGGGGCGGACACTGGTCGAGCGCTTCCGCATCGTCACGCCGGACGAGCGCACGCACGTGCGCTCCCTCTCGGGCGGCAACCAGCAGAAGGTCGTGATCGGCCGGGCCATGAAGCGGCTGCCGACGCTCGTGGTGGCCCACCAGCCCACCCGCGGCCTCGACGTGTCCGCGGCGCTGGAGGTGCTGGACCGCCTCGTCGAGGTCTCGCGCGCCGGGGCGGGCGTGATCCTGATCTCCAGCGATCTGGACGAGCTGATGGCCACCTCCGACCGCATCGCCGTGCTCCACCGGGGCCGGATCGCCGGGGTGCTGGAGGGCGGCGACGCCACCAAGGAGCGCCTGGGCCAGCTGATGACGGGCGCGGTGGCCGCGTGACGGCGGGCCGGATCCGCCTTCCCCGCAGGACCGTCGACCTCCAGGCGCCGACGTGGCGGATCGAGGCCCTGGTGCTCGTCCTGGGGCTCGCCGGAGGCCTGCTGGCCGGCCTGCTCCTGATGCCGCTGGCCGGCGTCTCCCCGCTCGAGGCCCTGTTGACGCTGGTGGACGGCTCGGTCGGGTCGACGCGGGCCATCGGCGACTCGCTCACGTTCGCCACCCCGCGCCTGCTGGTGGCCCTGGGGGCCGCCGTCGCCATCCGGTCGGGCGTCTTCAACCTGGGGGGCGAGGGCCAGCTCCAGCTCGGCGCCGCCGGCGCGGCGGTGATCGCCCTGCTCCCGCTGACGGTGCTCGGCCCGCTCCATCTGGTGCTCGCGGTGATCGCGGGCGCGGTCTGCGGCGCCCTCTGGGCGGCCATCGCGGCCGTCCTGAAGGTGTGGCGCGGCATCGACGAGGTGATCTCGACCCTCATGCTCAGCTTCGTCGCGGTCTACCTGGTCCAGTACCTCGTGCAGGGGCCCCTGCAGCCAAAGGACGCCGTCGCGAACACCTCGGACCGGATCCACTCGAGCGCCGAGCTGCCCAACATCCTCCCCGGTGCGCGCCTGCACGCCGGGTTCCTGATGGCGCTGGTCGCCGTCGCCGGGACGCTGTACCTGCTCAACCGCACCCGCCTCGGCCTGCGGCTGCGGGCCACGGGGCTCAACCCGGCGGCCGCGCGGGTGCAGGGGATCGGGGTCAAGGGCATGGTCATCATCTCGATGCTGATCTCGGGCGCCCTCGGCGGGCTGGCCGGCGTGGCGGAGATCCTGGGCGTGCAGTTCCGCCTGCTCGACGACTTCAGCGCCCAGATCGGCTTCGAGGGCCTCGCGATCGCCTTCCTGGGCGGGCTCAACCCGGTCGGGATCCTGTTCGTCGCGGTGTACTTCGGGATGGTCCGCGCCGGCGCGCTCGACCTGGAGCTCGCGCTGGGCGTGCCCTCGTCGGTGGCGTTCATCATCGAGGCCCTGCCGATCGTCTTCCTGGCGGCCGCCCGGGGCTGGCTGGTGGCCACCGGCCGGGTGCGCCAGTGAGCGGCGCCGCGGGCGGCTGATGGACGCCGCCACCTACCTCTCGTCGAGCACGCGGCTGGGCGGGGCCATCGGCCTCGCCGGTGTCGGGGAGTCCATCTCGGAGCGCGCCGGCGTGTTCAACGTGGGCCTCGAGGGCCTGATGCTGGCCGGCTGCTTCGGCGCCGTCCTGGGCGCCGACCGTACGGGCGACGTCTGGCTGGGGACCCTGGCCGGCCTGCTGACGGGGCTCGTGCTCGGCATCGTGCTGGGCGTGATCGTGGCGGCATTCCGCGCCGACCAGATCGTCGCGGGCATCGGCTTCAACCTGCTCGTGCTCGGGCTCACGAGCTTCCTGCGCGAGGACCTGCTGGGCTCCCAGGCGACCCCGCCCAGCGCCGGCGAGCTCGGCGCCCTGCGGATCCCGGGCCTGGCCGACATCCCCGTCGTCGGGGTCGTCTTCGACCAGAGCCCCCTGATCTACGCCACCGTCGTGATCGCGGTCGCGGCGTGGGCGTTCCTGCGCTTCACGGGGCCGGGGCTCATGCTCGACGCCGTCGGCGACCGGGCCTCCGCCGCCTTCGCCCTGGGGATCCCGGTCGTCTCCGTGCGGGTTGCCGCCGTGGCGTTCGCCGGGCTGACCGCCGGGCTGGCCGGCGCGTACCTCGCCCTGGTCCAGTCGGGCGGGATCTTCATCGACAACATGACCGGCGGGCGCGGGTACCTGGCGATCGCGGTCGCGATCTTCAGCCGGTGGCGCCCCCTGTGGGTGCTCGCCACCGCGCTGCTGTTCGGCGCCGCCGAGGCGCTGCAGTACGAGGGCCAGTCGATCGGGCTCGAGATCCCGACCGCCCTCCTGCTGATGTTCCCCTTCGTGCTGGCGCTGGTCGCCTGGGTGCTGCTGGGCAAGAGCGAGAGCGCCCCCGGCGACTTCGGCAAGCCCTTCGTGCGCGGCAGCCACTGAGGGGCCCCGCCGCCCCTTCAGCCGCCGCCGGTCCCCCCGGGCTGCTGGTAGATGCCCATGACGTTGCCGGCAGGATCGGCGAAGCGCGCGGTCACCTCCGGGGCGTCGAGGCCGATCTCCTGGACGATCTCGCCGCCGTGGGCGCGCACCGCCGCCACCGCCGCCTCGGCGTCGTCCACCATCACGTACAGCAGCAGGCCGGGCTCGCGGGCCGGCGGCCGGCCGGTCACCCAGGTGCCGCTCACCTCGCCGACCGCGTCGTCGAACGCCAGGTGCCCGTCGCCCCGGCGCCGGGTGCGCCAGCCGAACACCGCGGTGTAGAAGGCGGCGGAGGCGGCGACGTCCTGCGCCGGGATCTCCACGTAGCAGAGCTTCCCGTCGCCGTACGTGGGGGGCATCGCGGCTCCTTCCGGTCGGGGGGTCGCCGCCCATCATCCGCCCGGTCCGGCGCCCCGCGCCCCGCTCAGGTCGCGCGGGCCCGCTTGGAGGCGAGCGCCTCGTCGGGGATGCGGTAGCAGCGGCGGCAGTTCTCGCCCAGCACCTGGTCGATCTCCTCGGGCAGCAGCCGGTAGCCGAGCTGGTTGGCCCACTCGGGCACCTGGCGCAGCAGGTCGGCCCACTCGCCCAGGCTCAGGGAGACGTCGATCCCCACCATGTCGCTGCCGAACATCACGCGGTCGATGCCGATCCGGTCGCGGATCCACACCAGCTGGCGCACCAGCTCGTCGGGCGAGATGAAGTGCTGCCACAGCGAGAGGTCGAGGTAGGTGTTGGTCTTGTAGAGCGCCACCGCCAGGGCCTCGGTCGACCAGGCCTCGAAGCGGCCGGAGTGGCCCATCACCAGGCGCAGGTCGGGGAAGTCGGCGGCCACCGAGTCGATGTACATCGGGTGCGAGTACTTGCTCTTCTGGCGACCGGCGGAGTGGCCGGTGTGGAAGAGCACCGGCACGTCGCGCTCGGTGCACAGCGCGTAGAGGGGGTGGACGACCTCGTCGTCGGGGTAGAAGCCGTCGGTGGGGTAGAGCTTGAGCCCGATGGCGCCCTCGTCGAGCGACTCGCGCAGGATGGCCAGCGCGTCGGGCCGGCGCGGGTCCACGCCGGCGAAGGTGTAGATGCGCCCGGGGTGGTTGGCGCAGGCCTCGCGGCACAGGCGGTTCTTCTGCGCGATCGGGATCACCTCGGGGTCGGGGAAGGCCCAGGTGTGGTCCATGGGCATCAGCACCGACGTGTCCACGCCCGCCTCGTCCATGCGCGCCACCAGGCGCTCGCCGGTGGGGTCCCAGCATTGGGCGATGCTGTCGAGCAGGTGCCGGGGGTCGGCCTTGGGGCCGTAGTACCAGCGCACCTGGCGCGCCCAGCTCTCGCTGAGGCCCTCGAGGCCCTCCTCCATGTTGGAGTTCCAGTCGGGCTTCAGCAGGTGGACGTGGCAGTCGACCACCAGGGCGTCTCCCTGCCCGGCGCGCGTCATCCCCATGGCCGAGGACGCCCTCACAGGCCGATCCAGACGGTCTTGGTCTGGAGGTAGGGGTCGAGGCTCTCCACGCCCAGCTCGCGGCCGAAGCCGCTGGCGTGGCGCCCGCCGTACGAGGCCGCCGGGTCGAACATGCCGTAGGTGTTGACCCACACGGTGCCGGCGTCGATCGCGGCCGCCACCCGGTGGGCGCGGTCGAGGCGGGTGGTCCAGACGCCCGAGGCCAGGCCGAAGGAGGTGTCGTTGGCCAGCGCGATGGCCTCGTCCTCGTCGTCGAAGGCGGTCACGGCGACCACGGGGCCGAAGACCTCCTCGCGCACGATCTCGTGGTCCTGGGAGGCGCCGGTCAGGACGGTGGGGCGGAAGAACCAACCGCCCGGCGCGTCCGCCACCTCGGCCGGGCCGCCGCCGGCGACGAGGGTCACGCCCGCGGAGACGGCGCGATCGACGAACCCCTCGACGCGCTCGAGCTGCTCGGCGCTGACCAGCGGGCCCATCTGGGTGTCCGGGTCCAGCCCGCGCCCCAGCCGCACCTCGCCGGCGCTGGCGCCGAGGCGGTCGAGGACCTCGTCGACGACCGTCCGCTCCACCAGCAGGCGGCTGCCGGCCACGCAGCACTGGCCCTGGTTGAAGAAGACGCCGCCGTGGGCGCCCGCGACGGCGGCGTCCAGGTCGGCGTCGGCGAAGATGACGTTGGGCGACTTGCCGCCGAGCTCGAGGGTGGTCTTCTTGAGGGCGTCGCCGGCGGACGAGGCGATGCGCCTGCCCACCGCGCTGGAGCCGGTGAAGCTGATCTTGTCGATGTCCGGATGCGCGGCCAGCGGGGCCCCGGTGGTCTCGCCGAAGCCGGTCAGGATGTTGACGACGCCGGGCGGGAAGCCGCACTCCTCCACCAGCGCCGCCAGCCGGAGCGCCGACAGGGGGGTCTGCTCGGCCGGCTTGAGCACCACCGCGTTGCCGGCCGCCAGCGCGGGTCCGAGCTTGTATCCGCACATCAGCAGCGGGAAGTTCCACGGAACGATCGCGCCGACCACGCCGACCGGCTCGCGCCGGCTGTAGGCGTGCATGCGCTCCGTCGACACCGGGATGACCGCCCCGGCGATCGTCTGCACCAGGCCGGCGTAGAAGCGGAAGATGCCGGCCGTCAGCGGCACGTCGACCACGCGCGCCTCCCACACCGGCTTGCCGTTGTCGATGCTGTCGATCTGGGCGAAGACCTCCGCGTCCTGCTCGATGCGCTGGCCGAGGGTCCACATCAGCCGGGCCCTCTCGGCGGGGGCGAGCGCGGCCCAGGCGGGCTGGGCGGCGCGCGCGGCGGCCACGGCGTCGTCAACGTCCGCGGCGCGGGCGAGCGGCACGCGCGCCACCACCGCCCCGCTGGCGGGATCGTGGACGTCGAAGGTCTCGCCGGCCCGCGCGGCGGCCCATCCGCCGCCGATGAACATGCGGTGCTCCGAGGCGATGAAGCGCTCGACCTCGGGGAGCGGGATCGCGGCTGCGGGGGAGGACGCCATCGGGATCAGCCTAGGCACTGGCGCGCGGTCCGGCCTCATCCCTCCGGGCGAGTTTTCGAGCCGATCCGGCACCGACCGGCCGGGGCCCTAGTGTGGGAGCCGCCAATGCGCGAGACGACCAGCGGTCCCCCGCCCACCGTCGCCCGCGACGCGGTGGCGCGCGCCCGCCGCGCGCTCGGCGATCCCGCGGCCGCCGCCGCCGCCGTGATCGCCGACACCGAGGCCGTGGCCCTGATCGCCGCGCCCACCGGCGAGGAGGACGCGCGCGCCCGGTGGGTGGCGGCCCGGATGCCCGGCGCGCGCGTCGACCCCGCGGGCGACGTGATCGTCCCCGGCCGCCCGGGGGAGGGGCGGCCGGTGGTGCTCGCGGCGCACCTGGACACGGTCTTCGGCCGCGACGTTCCCCTGGAGGTGCGCCGCGCGGGCGACCGCCTGGTGGGTCCCGGGATCGGCGACAACTCGCTGGCGGTCGCGTCGCTGGTGGCCGTGGCCGGCGCCCTGGCCCGCAGCCGGCCGACGCGCCGCCCGGTCGTGTGCGCCTTCACGGTCGGCGAGGAGGGCAGGGGCGACCTGCGCGGGGCGCGGGCGGTGGTGGCCGAGCTCCGCCCGGCCGCCTTCCTGGCCGTCGAGGGCCACTTCGGCGACCGGCTGGCGACGACGGCGGTCGGCAGCACGCGCCTCGAGGTGACGATGCGGGGGCCGGGCGGCCACAGCTGGGGCGACCGGGGCGGGCCGAGCGCCATCCACGCGCTGGCCCGCGCGGCGGCCCTGATCGCCGACATCCCGCGTTCGCCGGACGGGGCCGTCTCGGTGGGGATCGTCGAGGGGGGCACCTCGGTCAACACCCTGGCGGCGCGGGCGCGCATGGAGATCGACCTGCGCGCCACCGGCGCCGACGAGCTGGCCGACCTGGAGGCACGCGCGCGCTCCGCGGTCGCCGCCGCCGCCGCGCGGGAGGGGGTGGCCCCCGACATCGCCGACATCGGCCGGCGTCCGGCCGGCGGCCTCGCCCCGGGCGACCCGCTGCGCGCCGAGCTGCTCGCGGTGCGCCGCGAGCTGGGCATGCCGCCGCCGGACGAGGCCCCCGTGAGCACCGACGCCAACGCCGCCCTCGGAGCCGGCGTGCCCGGCGCGACCCTCGGGCTGAGCCGCGGCGGGGGCATGCACACGCCCGACGAGTGGATCGCCACCGGCCCGGTCGCCCTGGGCCTCCTGCTGGTGCTCGCGTCGGCGCTGGCCGTGGCGGATCGTCCCTAGGGATGAGATCGCCGCCCCGCGGCGGGGGCGGGCGGGGGCCGGGGCTAAGGTCGGGCCATGAGCGACTCGCCGGAGGTGCTGATCATCGGGGGCGGCTCGGCCGGCCTCTTCTGCGCCCTGGGCCTGGTGGAGCGGGCCCGGGTCACGATCGTCGAGGGTGGCCGCGACCCCGGCACGCCCCCGCCGGCCGAGATCCCCCACATCCACCAGTTCGGCGCCGCGATGGACTGGGGCTACGAGGAGGCCGACCGCGGGGTCGGCCTGCTGCGCGGGCGGGTGCTGGGCGGCAGCAGCACGACCAACGCCAGCGCGGGGGTGCGCGGTCAGCCCGCCTCGTTCGACGCCTGGGGCCCGGGCTGGACGTGGGCGGACTGCCTGCCCGCCTTCCGCGCGGTGGAGCGCGACGTGCAGTTCGGCGCCGCCGAGTACCACGGCGACGCGGGCCCGATCCGGATCACGCGGCTCCCCTACGGCTCCATCGACGAGGCGTTCACGGCGGCCTGCGAGCGCGCCGGCCACGCCGCCATCGCCGACCACAACGCCCCGGGGGCGTTCGGCGTGGGGCCGTGGCCCACCAACCGCGACGATGACGGCGGGCGCATGGGCACGCTGCTGGGCGTCATGCCGCTCCTGCGCGGCCGCGTCACGGTCGTGCCCGACACGGTCGCGCTGCGCCTGGAGGTCGAGGGCGGGCGCCTGGCAGGGGTGGTGCTGGCGGGCCCCGACGGCGCGCAGCGCGTGGTGCGCCCGGACCACCTGGTGCTGAGCGCCGGCGCCTACGGCACGCCCGAGCTGCTGCTGCGCTCGGGCATCGGCCCCGCCGCCGAGCTCGAGGCGGAGGGCATCCGGCCGGTGGTCAACCTGCCCGGGGTGGGGCGCAACCTGCAGGACCACCCCTGGGCGATGCTCGAGGTGATGTCCGTCAACCCCCGCGCCCCCGAGGCGCGCCCGGTGAGCGGCGCCCTGCTGCGCTACGGCATCGGCGGCGACACCGGCGACGAGGGCCAGGCGTTCCCCTTCCAGACCTGGCTCTACGACAGCGCCGCGCCGCCCGCCCAGATCTCGGTGGCGGCGTCGATCATGGCGCCGCGCTCGCGGGGGGACCTGCGCATCGTGGGCGGCCGCACGGCGATTCGCCTCCGCCACCTCGAGGACCCCTCGGACGTGGAGCGCATGGGCCGGGTCGTCGCCCACACCGGCGAGATCCTCGAGGACATGGCCGCCGCGGGTGTCATCGAGCTTCCCGCCGGCCCCTGGTGGCGCGGCGCCGACGCGACCGCGCTGCGCGCCGCGGCGAGCAGCTACAACCACCCGGTGGGGACCTGCGCGATGGGCGACGACGGCGACGCCGGCGCGGTCGTCGACCGCCGCCTGCGCCTGCGCGGCGTCGAGGGTGTGACCGTGGCCGACGCCTCGATCATGCCGGTCATCCCCCAGACCAACACCAACCTCGCGAGCATGATGATCGGGGTCCGCGCCGCCGGGATGATCTGAGCGGCGCCCCCCGGGGGGCCGTCCGGCATCGCGCAGAGGGGGATGTTTCGCCCGCCGGGGCCCCCGCGGCGGCAGGAACCGGGGCCGCCGCGGCCAACCTCCCTCTCACGGGCCGCCGCCCGCACGTTCGCGTTTCATCCAGGAGGTGTGAGATCGGCACGCAGGTCGCACAGCCAGCACGTCGCCGCCGCCCCGCGGGCCGCTCGAAGGGCCGCGGTCCGGCCGGCGACGCCCAGACGCGCGAGCTCGCCGGGCTCGCCCTGGTGGCGCTCGGGATCTTCCTGGGCGTCTCGCTCTTCCTCGGGTTCGGCGCCGGCCCCCTCGGCGGCTGGCTGGAGGACGGGCTGCGCCTGCTCATGGGCCAGGCCGTGGCGCTCGCGCCCGCGATCCTCATCGCCCTCGGCATCGCCCTGATCCTGGACCACCCGATCCTGGCGGCGCGGCCCATGCGCCTGGGCCTGGCGATCGGGGCGGCCGCGCTGCTGGTCGCCCTGGCCTCGCAGGCCCTCGGCCTGGGCGGGGCGCCGCGCGAATCGTGGTTCGACTCCGGCCTGAGCGACCGCGGCGGCTACCTCGGCGAGGCCGGGTACTGGGCCTCCAGCAGCATCATCGGCGGCTTCGGGACGGCCCTGCTGGTCGTCGTGGCCCTCGTGGCCGCGGCGGTGCTGATCTCCGGCGCCTCGCTGGGCCTGGCGGTCCGGCGCGGGGGCGAGGGCGCGGCGGTGGCCTCCAAGAGCGTCGGCCGGGGCGT
Organism: uncultured Thermoleophilia bacterium; assembly: GCA_963806585.1. Taxonomy (GTDB): domain Bacteria; phylum Actinomycetota; class Thermoleophilia; order Miltoncostaeales; family Miltoncostaeaceae; genus Miltoncostaea. Next base: position 13,299 of record CAWDYN010000010.1, read on the forward strand.
CGCGACGGCCTCGGTCACGGCCATCCGCAGCAGCCAGAAGATCCGCGAGCGCCTCGACGCGATCGAGCCGCCGACCCTCCTCGGCCGCCGCCCGCCCACGGCCGCGCCCTCGCACTCGCTCGTGGACGGCGCCGACACCTTCCCCGACCTGTTCGGCGCGCGCGGCGAGATGCCGCCCTCGCCGGCGCTCGGCCCCAGCGAGGGCGGCGGCGCCGCGCTCGCCGAGGCGCCCGTTGCCGCCGCCGCCGCCGTCCCGCGTCCGCCGCGGCCCCCGGCCGGGTGGGGCAGCTCGACCTGGGCGACGAGGCCCCCGACCTGGAGGAGGTGTTCGCCCCGGAGCCCGCCCGGCCGCGCTCGACGGGCGCCTACAAGCGCCCCTCGGCCAAGCTGCTGCGGCGCTCCAGCGGCCCCACCAGCCAGCCCGAGGACCTCATCCGCCGCACCAGCACGCTGCTCGAGGAGGCCCTGGGCCACTTCGGCATCGAGGCCACCGTGTCCGACACGGTCAGCGGCCCGCGCGTGACGCGCTACGAGCTGCAGCTCGCCCCCGGCACCAAGGTCGGGCGCATCACCGCCCTGCGGGACGACCTCGCCTACGCCCTCGCCGCCCGCGAGGAGCTGCGCATCATCGCGCCGATCCCGGGCAAGCAGGCGGTGGGCGTGGAGGTCCCGAACCCGGAGGCCGCCCTGGTCACCCTGGGCGACATCACCCGCGAGTTCCCGGCTCACGCCGGACCGCTGATGGCCTGGCTCGGCCTGGACCTGGGCGGCAAGCCGGTCTACATCGACCTGGCCCGGATGCCTCACCTGCTGATCGCCGGCTCCACGGGCACCGGCAAGAGCGTGTGCCTCAACGCCCTGCTGGCGTCGGTGCTGCTGCGCTCCACCCCGGACGACCTGCGGATGATCCTGATCGACCCGAAGAAGGTCGAGCTCAACCACTACGAGAGCCTGCCGCACCTGCTCACGCCGGTGGTCACCAACATGAAGGACGCCGCGGCGGTGCTCTCCAACATCGTCCGCGAGATGGAGACCCGCTACGAGCTGATGGGGATGCAGCGGGCGCGCAACCTGCGCGACTGGAACGAGATCCGGGTGGCCGCGGGCGAGAAGCCGATGCCGACCATCCTGGTGCTGATCGACGAGCTGGCCGACCTCATGATGGTCTCCCCGGCCGAGGTGGAGGACTCGATCATCCGCCTCGCCCAGAAGAGTCGCGCGGTGGGCATCCACCTGGTGCTCGCGACCCAGCGGCCGTCGGCCGACGTCATCACCGGGATGATCAAGGCCAACGTCCCCTCGCGGATCGCCTTCGCGGTGTCCTCGCAGGTCGACTCGCGGGTGGTGCTCGACGCCGGCGGCGCCGAGTCGCTGCTCGGCCACGGCGACATGCTCTTCCGCCCGGTCGGCACCTCGCGCCTCCAGCGCCTCCAGGGGGCCTACGTGAGCGAGGAGGAGATCCTCGCCATCACCGACCACTGGCGGGCCCAGGGCAAGCCGGAGATGCGCAAGGAGCTGATGGAGCGCCCGGAGGCCGTGGAGGACCCGCTCGACTCGGACGCCGACGACATGCTCGAGAGCGCCATCGACATGGTGGTCGAGCAGGGCACGGCGTCGGTGTCGCTGCTCCAGCGCCGTCTGGGCGTGGGGTACGCGCGCGCCGGGCGCCTGGTGGACGCGATGGAGCGCCTGGGCGTGGTGTCCGGCCACGAGGGCTCCAAGCCGCGCACGGTGCTGGTCGGGCCGGGCGACGTGGACCGGATCCTGAAGCGCGTCCCCGAGCCGGAGGACGACCCGCTGGAGTAGGCCTGTCGGGACATCGGGTTGCGGGGCGGCGACGGACTGGGCTAGGGTCCGCCCGCGAGCGGGGCACCGCGCCGCTCGCCACCACCCATGTTCGAAATCGGAAACACACTCCGAGAGGCACGCCTGCGTCGAGGGCTGGACATCCTCGACTGCGAGGCCGAGACCAAGATCAGGGCGAAGTACCTCCGGGCGATGGAGGAGGAGCAGTTCGACCTCATGCCGTCGCCCACGTACGTGCGGGGCTTCCTGCGCACCTACGCGGACTTCCTCGATCTCGACGGCCGGCTGGTCCTCGACGAGTACGAGTCGCGCTTCGGCGTCTACAGCCTCTCGCAGGAGGGCGGCGGGCGCCCCGGCCGGGCGCCGCGCCCGGAGGGCGGCGTGCCGAGCCGCACCCCCGAGCCGCCCCGGCGCCCGCGGCCGCGCAAGCGCCGCCGCACCGAGCTCCAGCTGCTGTGGCTGGCGATCGGGGGCGTGATGGCCGTGGCGCTGCTGATCTGGCTGGGCGTCGGCGAGTCGGACACGCCCACCCCGGCGCCGCCGGTGGCGACCACCACCGCCGCGACGCCCACCGCCCCCGCCGTGACCGAGCCCGACACCGGCGCCACCGAGGCGCCGGTGCGGCCCAAGCGGACCTCGATCGTCCTCGCCGGCACCGGCGTCAACGGCTGCTGGGTGCAGGTGCGGGGCAAGAACGCCAACGGCCGGATCGTCTACGAGCAGACCCTGACGCCGGGCACCAGCAAGACCTTCCGCGTCTCCGAGGGCATCTGGGTCAACGCGAGCAACCCGGCCGAGCTGCAGGTGACCGTCGGCGGCAAGGTCACCGACCTCAACAGCACCAACGGCGGGACGTGGCTCATCACTCCCACGGGGGCCAAGAACCTCGGCTGATCGCCGGGTGGCCGCCGTGCGGGCGGCGATCCTGGTCACCGGGGACGAGATCCTGCGGGGCCGCATCCGCGAGGCGAACGCCGGCATCCTCGCGCGCTCGCTGGAGGAGCGCGGCGTCGAGATCGACCGGGTGGAGATCGTGGGCGACGCCCTCGAGCCGCTGGTCGGTGCGCTCGGGCGGCTGCTGGCGAGCGGCGTCGACCTGGTCTGCGTGACCGGCGGGCTGGGGCCCACCCACGACGACCTCAGCATGGAGGCGGTCGGGCGCGCGACCGGCCGGCCGCTCGCCGTCGATCCCGTCGCCCTCGAGATGGTGCGCGCCCGCAGCCTCGCGCTCACGCGCGCCGTGGCGGTGCAGCGCGCGGTGCAGGAGAAGCAGGCGTCGCTCCCGGCGGGCGCCGCGGTGCTCCCGCCGGCGGGCACCGCCCCCGGCGCGGTGCTCCGGCACGAGGGGGTCGTGGTCGTGGTGCTGCCCGGTCCCCCCTGGGAGCTCGAGTCGATGTGGCAGGCGGCCCTCTCCGCGCAGCCGCTCCTGGCCGACCTGATCGCCCGGGCGGGTGACCCGCACGAGCGCGTCCTGCGCATCCACGCGATCCCCGAGTCGCTGCTGGTCGCCGAGATCGACGGGCTCGCCCGGGACGTGTGGGACCGCCTCACGGTGGGGATCTGCGCCCGCGAGGGCGAGCTCGAGGTGACGATCCGCTCGGCTCCCGGCGACGCATGGGCCGCCGACGCCCTGGAGGAGCGGGTGGCCGCCGCGCTCGGCGACGCGCTCTTCTCGCGTGACGGCGCGACGGTCGACGAGGTCGTGGCGCGGGGGCTGCTGGCCGCCGGCCAGACCGTGGCCGTCGCCGAGTCGTGCACCGGCGGGGGCCTCGGCGCGCGGCTCACGGCGCGCCCCGGCTCGTCCGGGTACGTGCTCGGCGGCGTGATCGCCTATGCCGACGCGGTCAAGACGGCGCTGCTCGGCGTCGACCCGGAGCTGCTGCGCCTCCAGGGCGCGGTCTCGGCCGAGTGCGCCGAGGCGATGGCCGAGGGCGCCCAGCGACGCCTGGGCAGCGACTGGGCGCTGTCGATCACCGGGGTCGCGGGCCCCGGCGGCGGCACCGAGGAGAAGCCCGTCGGCCTCGTCTACGTGGGCGTCAGCGGACCCTCCGGAACCGGGCACATCCGCCTCACCAGGAGCTTCGGGGGCCGCGAGGGCATCCGTGCGCGCGCCACCGCGAGCGCCCTGCACCTCCTGCGGACCCGGCTCGCGGACGACCGCCCGGGGTGACGGCGGCGGTCACGGACGCGGCGCGTTCGCGTGACCGAATGGTACGAACGGATGTTCGACGTCAGCCGATCGCCGCACTATGATCCCCTCCAGTCGCCGAGTGGGTCGTCCCGTCAGGGGCTCCATCGCGGTAGTGATCGAACACACCCTCTGAAGGAGGCCCCCGTGGAAAAGCACGAGGCGCTGGGCTCGGCCGTCGCACAGATCGAGCGTCAGTTCGGCAAGGGCGCGATCATGAGGATGGGCGACCAGCCCATCGCCGAGATGGCCGCCATCCCGACCGGCTCGCTGGCCCTCGACATCGGCCTCGGCATCGGGGGCCTGCCGAAGGGCCGCATCGTCGAGATCTTCGGCCCGGAGAGCTCGGGCAAGACGACCATGGTCTACCACCTGATCGCGCAGGCGCAGAAGCGCGGCGGCCTGTGCGCGTTCATCGACGCCGAGCACGCCATGGACCCGGTGTACGCGAGGAACATCGGCGTCAACGTCAACGAGCTCCTGCTGTCCCAGCCGGACCACGGCGAGCAGGCCCTCGAGATCGCCGACCTGCTCGTCCGCTCGGCCGCGCTCGACGTCGTGGCCATCGACTCGGTCGCCGCGCTCGTGCCGAAGGCCGAGATCGAGGGCGAGATGGGCGACACGCACGTCGGCCTTCAGGCGCGCCTGATGTCGCAGGCGCTGCGCAAGCTCGCGGGCAACCTCAACCGCGCCGGCACGATCTGCATCTTCACCAACCAGCTGCGGGAGAAGATCGGCGTCATGTTCGGCTCCCCCGAGACCACCCCGGGCGGCCGGGCCCTGAAGTTCTACGCGTCGGTGCGGCTCGACATCCGCCGCATCGAGACCCTCAAGGAGGGCACCGACGCCGTCGGCAACCGGGCCCGCGTCAAGATCGTGAAGAACAAGGTCGCGCCGCCGTTCCGGCAGGCCGAGTTCGACATCATCTACGGCGAGGGCATCTCCCACGAGGGCAACCTCCTCGACCTCGGCGTCGAGCGCGGGATGGTCCAGAAGAGCGGGGCCTACTTCTCCTTCGGCGACGAGCGGCTCGGCCAGGGGCGCAACGCCGCCCGGGCGTTCCTGAAGGAGCACTCGGAGATCGCCGACCAGCTGGAGGCGCGCATCCGCGAGGACGCGGGCGTGCCGGGCTTCCCGGCCTTCGATCCGGAGACCGGCGAGATCCTGGAGCCGGAGGCGGGCACGCCGGCGAAGGGGCCGGCCAAGGAGCCCAAGGCCGAGCCGGCCCTGGCGGCCGCCAAGAGCTGACGAGCGACGGCCGAGGGGGCGGCGCTCGCTGCCGCCCCCTCGGCCGTCAGGCTGCGCGCAGCGCCACCAGGACCGCGAAGAGGCGGTCCTTGAACAGGCAGTCGGCGTCGGCGAAGCCGGCCTCGCGCAGCCAGCCCAGCTGGACCTCGACGCTCGCGCAGCGGTCCATCCGCCGGCGCTCCACCGAGGCGGCCCAGACGTCGTCGGGCGCGCCGAGCGCCCGGGCGCGGCGCCCGTGCCACTCGGCGTAGTGCGCCTCGAAGAGCGCCGTCGGCCCCGCCACGTGCTCGGCGTTCACGAAGACGCCCCCGGGCGCGAGCGCCTCGCGGACGCGCGCGAACAGGTCGCGCTTGGCCTCGTCCTCGAGGTGATGGATGGCGAGGGCGCTCACCACCGCGTCCCACTCGCCGGCCGGGAGCGGATCGGTGAGGTCGCCGGCGACGTAGGCGGCGGCGTCGCCGAGCGCCCCGCGGGCCTCCGCGAGCATCCGGGGGGCGCCGTCGAGCAGGGTCAGCCGCGCGTCGGGGTGGGCGGCGCGGACGCGGCGCGACAGGAGCCCGGTGCCGGCGCCCAGGTCCAGCACGCGCCGCGGCGGTCGCCCGGAGAGGGCCAGCGCTGCGACGGCGGTGTCGTAGAAGTCGTCGTACGGGGGGATCAGGGACCGGCGCTCGGCCTCGTAGGTGGCGGCCTGGGCGTCGAACATCGTGAGTGTGTCGTGAGGTGTCATGGGGGGATGCTCCCCGCGATGATGCATGCCGTCCAATGCCGATCAGATGTCATGACATGCTATTGCGGCATGCTTACCCTCGATCAGCTGCGCATGCTCGACGCCCTGGAGCGCCACGGCACGATCACCGAGGCGGCGGCCTCACTGTCGCTCACGCAGCCGGCCGCGTCGCGCCTGCTGGCCCGGATGGGCGTCGCGGCGGGGATCGAGCTCGTGCGCCGGCGCGGTCGCGGCGTGGAGCTGACCGACGCCGGCCTCCTCCTGGCCGGGCACGCGCGAGCGGTCGTCGACCGCCTGGGGGCCGCCGAGTCGGACATCCGGCGGCTGCGGGGCCAGGAGGCGCCGCGGGTGCGCGTGGGGGCCCTCTCGAGCCCCCTGATCGCCCTGGTGCCGCCGGCGCTGGCGCTGCTGACCCCGCAGCAGCGGGCGCAGGTGCTGGTGGGCCACGCCCCGGACGCCCGGGCGGCCATCGCCGCCGTGGCCTGCGGCGATCTGGACGTCGCGGTGGTGTGGGAGGACGAGGCGGACGCGCGCCCGCCCGAGGGCCTGCGGGGCCGGCGGCTGCTGGTGGAGGAGTGGGTGGTGGTGCTCCCCGCCGGCCATCCGGCCGCGCGCTCGGAGGTGGTCCCGCTCGCCGCCCTGCGCCCGGAGCCCTGGATCGTCGGCGCCGAGAGCGCGCGGCGCCGCACCCTGGAGCGTGCGACCGCACGCGCGGGCTTCGTCCCCGTGATCGCGTCGGTGCAGACCGACCAGCTGGTCATGCAGGGGCTGGTGGCGGCCGGCGTGGGCGTGGCGCTCCTGCCGGCGGCGTCGGTGGAGGCGCTGCACCCCGACCTCGTCGTGCGTTCCCTGGACCCGGCCCCGGCGCCGCGGGTGGTGGTGGCCGTCCACAACCACCCGAGCGCGGTCGCGGGGCCTCGCGACGCCCTGCTGGCGGCCCTGGAGCGGGCCGGCGAGGGGGTGGTGCGACGCTAGACTGCGGCCCGATGCGGTACCACCTCACCACCTTCGGCTGCCAGATGAACGACCACGACTCCGAGCGGATGAAGGGCCTGCTCGAGGGCCTCGGATACGCCGAGGCCGACCGGCGCGACGACGCCGACCTGATCCTCTTCAACACCTGCACCATCCGCGGCAGCGCCGACGAGCGCTTCCTGGGCAACCTCGGCGACGCCAAGCGGGTCAAGCGCGAGCGCCCCGACGCGGTGGTCGCCGTGGGCGGCTGCTGGGCCCAGAGCCAGAAGGAGCAGGTGTTCCAGGAGTTCCCGTTCGTCGACATCGCGTTCGGCCCGGGCGAGGTCTCGCGGCTGGGCGAGCTGGTGGCGCGCGAGCGCCTGGACGCCGTGGGCGCGTTCAGCTTCGACGGCGCCTTCTCGGGGAGCCTGCCGGCGGTGCGCGAGCGCCCCCACCAGGCCTGGGTCCAGATCTCGGTCGGCTGCAACTGCGTGTGCGCGTACTGCATCGTCCCGGCCGTGCGCGGCCGGGAGCGCAGCCGCACCCCGGGCGAGGTCGTGGCCGAGGTCGCCGCGCTGGCGGCGGACGGCGTGCGCGAGGTCACCCTGCTGGGGCAGAACGTGAACTCCTATGGGCGGGACCTGCCCAAGCCGGGCCGGGCGACCTTCGCCGAGCTGCTGCGGGCGGTGGCGGCGGTCGACGGCATCGACCGGGTGCGCTACACCAGCCCGCATCCCAAGGACATGAAGGCCGACGTGATCGCCGCCATGGCCGAGTGCCCGGAGGTGTGCGAGCACCTGCACCTGCCGGCCCAGTCGGGCAGCACCAGGATCCTCAAGGCCATGCGGCGCACGTACGGCCGCGAGCGCTACATGGAGCTGGTGGCGCGCCTGCGCGACGCCATCCCGGACCTCTCCCTGACCTCCGACCTGATCGTCGGCTTCCCCGGGGAGACCGAGGAGGACTTCGCCCAGACGATCTCGCTGGTGGAGGAGTGCGCGTACGACGGCGCCTACACGTTCCTGTACTCGCCCCGGCCCGGCACCGAGGCCGCCGACCGCCTGCCCGACGACGTGCCGCCCGAGGTGAAGCGCGAGCGCATCGCCCGCCTGGTCGAGGTGGTGCAGCGCACGGCCGCCGGGCGCGCCGCCCGCTTCGTGGGCACCACCCGCGAGGTGCTGGTCGAGGGCCCCTCGCGCACCGACCCCTCGCGCCTGCGCGGACGGCTGAGCCAGAACATCGCGGTCAACTTCGACGGCGCGGCGGCGCCGGGGGCGCTGGTGCGCGTCGCCATCGAGCGCTCCACCTCCACCACCCTGTCCGGCCGCCAGGCCGGGGCGCCCGCGCAGGCGGATCTCGTCCCCGCCTGAGGTCCTCGCGATCGCCGGGCCGACGGCGTCCGGCAAGAGCGCGCTGGCCCACGCCGCGGCCCTCGCGCTGGACGGCGAGATCGTGGTCGCCGACCCGTTCCAGCGATACCGCGGGCTCGAGATCGCGGCCGACTCACCGAGCGCCGCCCAGATGGCCGAGGTGCCCTACCACGCCGTCGGAGACCTGGCGCTGCACGAGCGATCGACGGCGGCCGGCTTCGCCCGGCTCGCCCACGAGGCGATCGACGGGGCGCGGGCCCGGGGGCGCGTGCCGGTGGTGAGCGGCGGCACCGGCCTGTACATGAGGGCGGCGATCGCCGGCCTCGGCTTCCCCGACGAGGCCGAGCCCGCGCTGCGCGCCTGGGCCGAGGGGCTGGTCGCCCGCGATCCGGCCGCGGCGCTGGCCGAGCTGCGCGCGCGCGATCCGGGCGCCGCGGAGCGCATCGACGCCGCCAACCCGCGGCGCCTGGCGCGCGCCCTCGAGGTGGCGGCCGGGCCGGGCCGGCCCTCCGGGGGCGACGCGCTGTGGTCGCGGTCGGCGCGGCGCCCGACCCTGCTGGTGGGGCTCAGCCGGCCGCGCGAGGAGCTCGACCGACGCATCGCCGTGCGCGTGCGGCGCGAGCTCGACGACGGCCTGGTGGCCGAGCTGCGCGCCGCGCTGGCGCATCCGGGGGTCTCGCGGGAGGCGCTGCAGGTGATCGGGGCGCGGGAGGTGGCCGCGCTGGAGGCCGGTGAGCTCGAGGCCGAGGACCTCGCCGAGCGGCTGGCGGCCCGCACCCGGCGCCTGGCGCGCAAGCAGCTCACCTGGCTGCGCAAGACGCCCGGCGTGGTGGCGCTCGAGGCCGACGCCGCGCCGGCCGAGTCGGCGCTGCCGCGCCTGCTGTCGCTGTGGCGGGGCGACGCCGGCGATCCGGTACCCTCCCCGGGATGAGATTCGCCAAGTGGCAGGGGCTCGGAAACCACTACCTGGTGGTCGAGCGCGAGGCGTGGCCGATCCGCCTCAGCCCCGAGCGCGCGCGCCGCATCTGCGACCCCAACTTCGGCGTCGGCGGCGACGGCATCCTCGAGATCTCCCACGAGGAGGGCATGCCGCGCATGACCGTCTGGAACCCCGACGGCAGCCAGGCCGAGAACTGCGGCAACGGCATCCGGATGGTCGCCCGCTATCTCGAGGCGGAGGGCCTGCTGCCCGCGGACGGGCGCATCCTCACCGGCGCCGGACCGGTGCCGGTGCGGCCGCTCGCCGGCGGGCGCGTGCGGGTGCGACATGGGCCGGGCGCGCTTCCCGGCCGGCGAGGCGCGCGAGGAGCTGCGCGGCGACGGCTGGTCGGTCGAGCTGGCCGAGGTCTCGATGGGCAACCCCCACGCGATCATCGAGCACCCGGCGCCCGACGACGTCGTGCGCGGCGCTCGGGCCCGGCCATCGAGGTGGATCGCGCGCTTTCCCGAGCGCACCAACGTCGAGTTCGTGCGCGGCCGAGGGCCCCTCGGAGCTCACCATGCGGGTCTGGGAGCGGGGGGCGGGGAGACCCTCGCCTGCGGGACGGGGGCGTGCGCGGCCGCGGTGGCGGGCGTGCGTCTGGGGGGCCTGACGAGCCCCGTAACGGTGCATCTGGCGGGCGGCGATCTCGAGATCGCCGTGGACGACGACCTTGAGGTGACGATGACCGGTCCGGCGCAGGAGATCTATCGCGGCGAGCTGTCGCCCGACCTGGCGCGCGCGCTGGAGGAGCTCTGAGCGCGCGGACCGTCGGGGCCGAGCGGCTCCGGCGGCTGCCCCCGTACCTGTTCGCCCAGATCGAGCAGAAGATCGCGGCGAAGAAGGCCGAGGGCGTCAACGTCATCTCGCTGGGCATCGGCGACCCCGACACGCCCACGCCCGACCTCGTGGTCGAGGCGATGCGCGAGCAGGTGGGCGCGGCCCGACACCCACCAGTACCCCTCCAACCGCGGCCGCCAGAGCTTCCGCGACGCCGTGGCCGAGCTTCTACGCCGGCCGCTTCGGCGTGTCGCTGGACACGGCCACCCAGATCATCCCGGCCATGGGGGCCAAGGAGGCCGTGGCCAACGTCAACCTGGCCTTCCTCGACCCGGGCGACGTCGCCCTGGCGAGCGACCCCGGCTACCCGGTGTACACCACGGGCCCGCTGCTGGCGGGCGCCGAGCCCGTGCCGATGCCCCTGCTGGCCGATCTCGGCTTCCAGCCCGATCTCGAGGCGATCCCGGCCGACGTGGCCGCCCGCGCGCGCCTGATGTTCATCAACTACCCCAACAACCCCACCGGCGGGGTGATCGAGGACGACTTCTTCGAGCGGGTGGTCGGCGTTCGCGCGCCGCCACGAGATCATCGTGGTCCACGACAACGCCTACTCGGAGATCACCTACGACGGGTACCGGGCTCCCTCGTTCCTCGAGACGCCCGGCGCGATCGACGTGGGCATCGAGATCTTCTCCCTGTCGAAGACCTACAACATGACCGGCTGGCGGGCCGGCGCCGTGGTGGGCAACGCGGACCTGGTGAGCGCCTACTGGCAGCTCAAGACCAACATCGACAGCGGCATGTTCGAGGCCCTGCAGGAGGCGGCCGCGGCGGCCCTGCGCTCGGACCAGCGCTCGGTGGCGCAGATGTGCGCGATCTACCAGCGCCGCCGCGACGTGCTCGTGGCCGCGCTCCAGCGGATCGGCCTGCGCGTGGACCCGCCCAAGGGGGCGATCTACGTCTGGGCCCGCGTGCCGGACGGGGAGACCTCGGCGTCGTTCACCGAGAAGGTGCTCGAGGAGGCCGCCGTCGTGATCTCGCCCGGCGCGGCCTACGGGCCCAGCGGCGAGGGATTCGTGCGCATGAGCCTCACGGTGCCGGACGACCGCCTCAACGAGGCCGCCGACCGCATCGCGGCGCTCGTCGGGTAGGGGTGCCGCACCCCGAGCTGCCGGTCCACCGCCTCCATCCGGAGGCGGTGGTGCCGGTGCGCGCCCACCCCGGCGACGCCGGGCTGGACCTGGTGTCGGTGGAGGAGCACCGGCCTGGAGCCGGGCGCGCGCGCCGCGGTCGCCACCGGGCTGGCGGTAGCGATTCCGCACGGATACGCCGGCCTGGTGCTTCCGCGCTCGGGCCTGGCGCGCCGCCATGGCGTCACCCTGACCAACTCCCCGGGCCTGATCGACGCCGGCTACCGGGGCGAGCTGACCGTCCTGATGATCAACCTCGGGCAGGAGCGGCACACCATCCGCCCCGGAGACCGGATCGCCCAGCTGGTGCTGACCCCGGTCAGCTTGGCGCGGGCCGTCGAGGTGGACGCGCTGCCGCCCTCGGACGGCCGCGGCGAGGGTGGCTTCGGCTCCACCGGCGGCATCTCGCCGCCGGCGTAGTCAGCGCCTGCGGGCCCGCGCGATGGCGGCGGCGTGGGCCAGGTCCTCCAGGGTGTCGTCGAGCGGCTCCAGCCGCGGCGGCTCGCCGGTGCGGTGGGCGAGCGCCCAGCGGATCAGCGTGTCGGCGATCCAGGGGTTCTTGGGCAGCAGCGGGCCGTGGAGGTACGTGCCGATCACGTGGCCGGTGACGCCGCCCTCGCGGCCGTCCTCGTCGTTGTTGCCGTGGCCGTTGAGCACGCGGCCCAGGGGTCGCGTGCCGGGGCCCAGCCGGGTGCGGCCGGCGTGGTTCTCGAAGCCGACGACCGTGCGCCGCTCCCCGTCGAGCTCGGCCTCGATGACCAGGTTGCCGATCAGGCGGGTGGGCCCGGCGACGGTGTCGAGGTCGAGGATCCCCACCCCCGGCATGCGGGAGCCGTCGGCGCCGGTGTAGCCGTGCCCGGCCAGCTGGAAGCCCCCGCAGACCGCGAGGCCGGCGGCGCCGTCCGCGACGGCGGCGCGCAGCGCCTCCCCCTTGGTGGCCACCAGGTCCTCGGCCACGACGGCCTGGTCGCGGTCCTGGCCGCCGCCCAGGTAGAAGAGGTCGTGCCCTCCCGGCTCCAGGACGTCGCCGATGCCCAGCTCGGACACCTCCAGGCGCATGCCGCGCCAGGCCAGGCGCCGCTCCAGCACGGCGATGTTGCCGCGGTCGGCGTAGATGTTCATCTCCGCCGGATACAGATGGCCCAGGCGCAGGGCGAGGCCGCTCATGCGGCGATCCGGCAGCGGTGCACCTGGCGCTCGGCGTAGCGGTCGAGCAGGCGCGCCGGCGAAATCGCCGGACACCGCGATCTGCTCCATGCCCGCCGCCGCGATCAGCTCGGCGAGCTCGTCCGGCGTGAACAGGTGGACGCGGTGGTGGCGCAGCGACTCGTCCACCCGGATGCCGTCCTGGAGCTCGGTGATCCTGATCGTGAACTCCAGGGTCTGGGTGGCCGCGTCCCAGCGGTCGTACCAGGCCGAGTGCTCGAGCACCGCGCCCTCGGCGGTCCGGTGGCGCCCGCTGGGGCGCTCGAGGCCCATGGTGCCGAGGATCTCCTCGACGTCGGGCAGCGCGACGTCGAAGATGAACTCGCCGTCCTCGGCCAGGTGGGCGCGCACGCGCCGCAGGCACGCGAGCCGGTCGGCGGGCTCGGTCAGCACCTGGAGGGTGTTCATCGCCACCAGGACGAGCCGGAAGCCCGGCGCGAGCTGGAAGGTCTGGAGGTCTCCCACGCCCGGGTGCAGCAGCCGCGCGACCTCGGGCGGCTCCGCCCGGCTGCGGCGGCGCAGCTCGGCGACCATGGCCGGCGAGCGGTCGATGGCCCAGACCTCGGCGCCGTCGCGCGCGAGCGGGATCGCGACGCGGCCCGCCGCCGCGCCCAGGTCGAGCACCGGCGACCCGAGTCGCGCGGCGGCCCCCCGCCAGAAGGCGAGGTCCTCGGTGTAGTGCGCGTGCTCCGCCGTGAAGCGGCGGGCCTCGTCATCGCTCACGCCAGAAGGCCTCCGCCACGCCGCGGCTCACCAGGAGCTCCCGCAGGCCCAGCATCGCGGTGTAGGTCGGCAGCACGTAGAGCGTCCCGCCCGGAGGGGTGGTCGCGACCGCCTGGTCGAGCGCGGCCTCGGGGTCCGGGACCACGCTCATGCGCTCGCCCGGCAGGCCGGCGTAGCGCATGCGCAGGGCCAGGTCGTGGGCGCGATCGCCGGTCAGGGTGAGGGACGCGGCCCGGTCCAGCAGGGGCTCGTAGTCCACGTCCCAGATCCACGAGATGTCGTGGCCGTCGGCGGTGCGGTCGTTGAGCGCGATCAGCAGGTGGGGCGGCTCGGGGTCCAGGAGCACGGTGCGGACGGTCTCGTTGGCGCCGGTGGGGTTCTTGGCCAGCAGCAGCACGAGCTCGCGGCCCTCGACGGGGATCCGCTCCCCCCGGCCGAACGCGGCCGGGCTGCGCGCGAGCCCGCGCGCGATCGCCTCGGGGCCGATGCCCATCGCCAGCGCGGCGGCGGTCGCGGCCGTCGCGTTGTAGGCGTTGTGCAGCCCGGGCAGGGCGAGCTCGACCTCCACGGGCCCGCGCGGAGTCGCGATCTCGATCCGCAGGCCGTGAGCGCCGCGCAGCTCGACGCGCGTCGCGCGCACGTCGGGGAGCGGTCGCGCGGCGCCGCACCGCTCGCAGCGCCAGTGCCCCAGGTGGCCCAGGGTCACGAGGTCGTAGCGGAGGGGCGCCGCGCAGGTGCGGCAGCGCGTGGAGTCGGCGGCGTGGGGGAGGGCCGCCAGCCCCACGGAGGGGTCGTCGATCCCGAACGTCAGGACGCCCGGCCGGTCGCCGGCGAGTGCGGCGATGGCCGGGTCGTCGGCGTTCAGGACCGGAGTCGCCCCGGCGGGCAGGCTCGGCGACCATGGTCGCCCACAGGTCGGCGAGGTGCTCGAGCTCGCCGTAGCGGTCGAGCTGGTCGCGGAACAGGTTCATCAGCACCAGCACGCGGGGCTGGAGCTGGCGGGCGACCTCCACGAGCGCGGCCTCGTCCACCTCGAACAGGCCGGCCTCGGCCTCGGGACGCCGGCCGCGCGCCTCCAGCAGGGCGGTGGCGACGCCCGAGACCAGGTTGGCGCCCGAGCTGTTGGCCACCAGGGTCCAGCCCTGCTCACGGGCGCAGGAGGCGACCAGGCGCGCCGTGGTGGTCTTGCCGTTGGTCGCCGAGATCACGGTGGTGCCGTGGGGCAGCTCCCGTCCCAGCTCGGCCAGGGCGTCCGGGCGCATCTTGAGCAGCAGGCGCCCGGGCAGCGTGGTGCCGCCTCCGCGTCCCAGGGTGCGCGAGAGCCGTCCGGCGGCGCGCGCGATGGTCAGCGAGGGGGCGGGCACCCCGGGATCGTAGCGGCGACCCCCGCCGGTCCGGCCGGATCCCAGCCGCCGTCGGGCCGGCCCACCACCACGTCGGCCAGGCTGACGCCGAAGAGGCCGTGATCGACCACTCCGGGGATCACGCTGACCCGGGCGGCGACCGCCCTCCAGTCGGCGCCCGCCGGGATCGCCAGGTCGATCAGGGCGAGGCCGTCGTCGCTGAGCCCCGTCCGGCGGCGCGGGTCGAGGTCGGCGAGCTCGTCGAGCACCCGCCGGGCCGCGAAGGGGACCACGGCCAGGGGGAGGGCGCCCCATGAGTCCAGCGAGGTGACGACCTTGGGGGCGTCGACCAGGATCAGGAAGCGCCGCGCGGCGTGGGCGACGATGCGCTCCCTCACCAGCGCGCCGCCGGCCCCCTTCACCACCAGCCCGCCGGGATCGACCGCGTCGGCGCCGTCGAAGGCCAGGTCCAGGGGGGCGCTCAGGCGTCCCACCGGGATGCCCAGCTCGCGGGCGAGGGCCGCGCTGGCGTGCGAGGTGGGGTGGCCGGTGCAGCGCAGGCCGCCCGCGACCCGCTCGCCCAGCGCGCGGATGCCCGCGGCCGCGGCCCGGCCGGTGCCCAGCCCGACGCGCATCCCGTCCTCCACGTGCCCCGCGGCGGCGTGCCCGGCGGCCGCCCACGCCCGATTGCGCTCGTCGCTCATCGCCGTGAAGGCTATGCGACGATCCGGCCGTGCATGAGGTCGCGCCCGGCATCCACCTGATCGACACGCTCCTGGGCGGCCGTCCCGGGGTGATGAGCGCGTACCTGGTGACCGGCGACCGCCCGGCGCTGGTTGACCCGGGGGCGCGCACCTGCGCGCCGGTGGTCCGCGAGGCCCTGGCGGCCGCGGGCCTGGGCCCGTCCGATCTCGCCTGGATCGTCCCGACCCACGTCCACCTGGACCACTGCGGCGCCACCGGCATCCTGGCCGCGGCGTTCCCGGACGCCACCGTGGTCGTCGGGCGGCGCGGCGCCCGGCACCTGGCGGAGCCGGGCAGGCTGCTGGCCGGCTCCGCGCCGGTGTACGGGTCCCGCTGGTCGATCTACGGGGGCCTCGACCCCACGCCCCCCGAGCGCATCCAGGCCGCCGAGCACGGGCACCGAATCGAGGTCGGGCCGGGGCGCTCCTCTCGAGATCGTCGAGACGCCCGGCCACGCGCGCCATCACACGTGCGTCGTTGACCTCGCGGGCGGCGCGGTGATCGCCGGGGACGCGCTGGGGGTGTCCCTCGGGGGGGCCGGGCTGTATCCGGCGCTGCCCCCGCCGGACGTGGACCTGGCCGCGGGCCTGCGCAGCATGGACCTGCTGGCCGGGTTCGCCCCCGCGCACCTGCTGCTCGCCCACGCCGGGCCGGTGGCCGACCCGGGCGAGGCGATCGCCACCGCCCGCGACCGCTGGCGCCTGATGGGCGAGGCCGGGCGCGCCGCGAGCGGGCCGGAGCGGATCGCCGACGAGATCGAGCGCCTGCTGCCCGTCGAGCGCGTCATGGGGGATCCCGAGGCGGTGGCCCTGTGGCGGTGGCTGGGCTGGGGTGAGTCCAACGTTGACGGCATCGCCGGCTGGGTCGAGCGGGCGGGCGCGGACGAGCTGTGACGATGGCCCGACGCGGGGTTATTGTAGTTCCGACATGAAGACGGTCCGCGTGGAGATGGTGGTGGCGAGCGTGCGCGAGCGGAGCCCGCACGCGCTGCTGGTGCGCCTGCCCGGGAGCGTGTGGACCCTGCCGGGGGCCGAGGTGCCCGCCGCGACCACCCTCGAGGGCGCCGCCCTCGCGGCCCTGGCCGATCAGAGCGGCATCCGCGGCGCCGCCCTGGAGCAGCTGTACACCTTCGACCGTGAGGCGGGAGAGGCCGTGTCCGTGGCCTACCTGTGCCTGGTGCCGGCGGAGCGCCATCGCCTGGCGCCGGGGCCGGGCGTCGTGCAGGTGCGGTGGTTCCCGATGGACGATCCGCCCGCGCTGGCCGAGGGCGACGCCCAGGTGCTCGAGTACGGGCGCTCCCGCCTGCGGGCCAAGGCCGCGTACGCCCCGATCGCGCTCCAGCTGCTGCCCGACACGTTCACCCTGGGCGAGCTGCAGATCGCCTACGAGGCGGTTCTGGGGCACGCGCTCGACACCCGCAACTTCCGCCGCGACCTGCTGGCCGCCGGCGTCGTCGAGCCCGTCGGCCGCTCGCGGGCGGACGGCCCCGGGCGCCCGGCCGAGCTGTACCGCTCACGCCCGGGGGAGTTCCAGGTGCTGGCCCGGGAGCGGCGCATCGCCCGGGCCATCGGGGCCCCCACCGACCCGCCCGACGGGTGACGTTCCGCCCGTCGAGGACGGGGTTGCCGGCCCCCGCGGACGATCCGGGGCCCATGGTAGCCTTGCCCGCAGTTACCGACGGCGGAGGCGGACACGCACATGGCAAGCGGTGGAGATCGCTACAAGGACCTTCCGGCGACCTGGCCGTTCCGGACGGCGGGCACCCTCTTCATCCTCGCGATGGTGTGGTTCTGCGCGGGCTTCGCGCTCAAGGACTCCCCGTCCGAGGGCGCGCACCTCAACACGCTTCCCGCCCACATGGACGTCTTCAGGCTCCTGATCCTGGCGGGCGTGGTGTTCATCATCGGCGGCGCGATCTTCAACATCCAGCGCGAGAGGCGCCGCAAGCGGACGCTCTAGACCCCGGTCCGGTGGCCGAGCGGGCGTCGCGCCTGGCGGAGGTCGTCGGGCGGCTGGACGAGCCGGCCTGGCGGGCCGACGCGGAGCGGCTGGCCGGGGGGCCGGCACCCGGGGAGCAGGGCCCGGACACCCCCACCTACGGCGACGTCGCGCGCGGGGGAACGGCCGTGGTGGTGGCGCTCGGAGCCGAGGGGCGCTGGGACGAGGCCGTCGTGCAGGCGCGCCACCTGATGGGCTTCTTCGCGCGCGCCGGCCTGCAGCTGGGGCCGATCGCGGTGGAGGCGTTCGACGGCCTGCTGGCGGCGTGCATGGCCCGTGAGCCCGACGAGCTCGCCGACTTCGCGGACCTCATCCGGGAGCTCTTCCCGTGAGCGAGGCGCCCGCCACCCCCCGGCGCGGACGGCTGCTCGTGGCCGCGCCCGCCCTCGTGGACCCGAGCTTCCGGCGCGCGGTCGTGCTGATGCTCGAGCACTCGCCCGAGGGCGCGCTCGGGCTGGTGCTCAACCGCCCCACCCCGCTGGTCTCCCGGGAGGCGCTGCCGGGACGCCTCGCCGAGGTGATGCCCGACGCGGAGAGGGTGTTCGAGGGGGGGCCGGTGCAGCCGGAGGCGGTGATCGTGCTCGCCGACTTCGAGGACGTGTCGGAGGCCGCCACGGTGGCCTTCGGCAGCGTCGGCATCGTCGATCCGGACGTCGAGGCGGCCGGCCTGGGCGCGGTCCGCGCCATCCGGGCCTTCGGGGGCTACGCGGGCTGGGCCGGCGGGCAGCTGGAGGAGGAGATGGCCGAGGAGGCGTGGGTGGAGTGCGACGCCGCGACCGAGGACGTGTTCACGCACGACCACGGGGGCCTGTGGAGCCGGGTGCTGGATCGCAAGGGCGGCTCGTGGCGCATCATCGCGCGGATGCCCGAGGACCCCACCCGCAACTGAGGCGGCTCCGAGGCCGACCGCCGGCGCCCGGAGGCGCCGGCGGTGCGGGTCGGGCTAGCCGAGCCGCCCGGAGTCGGGGAGCGAGCCGAGCTTCTGCAGCGACTGGCTCTCCACCTGGCGGATGCGCTCGCGGGTGACGTTGAACATCCGGCCCAGCTCGTCGAGCGTGCGGGGCTTCTCGCCGCGCAGCCCGTAGCGCAGCTCCAGCACCCGCCGCTCGCGGTAGCTGAGCTGGTCGAGCAGGTCCCGCAGCGCCTGCTCGCGCAGGCTGGTCTCGGCGGAGACCTCGGGGGCGATGCTGTTCTCGTCCGCGAGGAAGCGACCGAGCTCGGACTCCTCCTCCTCGCCCACCGGCTTCTCCAGCGAGACGGTCGGCTGGGCGCTGCGGAGGATCTCCTCCACCTCGGCCGGCGGGAGCCCCGCGGCGTCGCCGATCTCCTCGATCGTGGGCTCGCGGCCGAGCTGGCCGATCAGGACGCGCTCGGCGCGGCTGATCTGGTTGAGCTTCTCCACGACGTGGACCGGGATGCGGATCGTCCGCCCCTTGTCCGCGAGGGCGCGCGTGACCGCCTGGCGGATCCACCAGGTGGCGTAGGTCGAGAACTTGAAGCCGCGACGCCAGTCGAACTTCTCGACGGCGCGCACCAGCCCCAGGGTGCCCTCCTGGATGAGATCGAGGAAGGGCAGGCCGCGACCGCGGTAGCCCTTGGCGATCGACACCACGAGACGCAGGTTGGCCTCGACCATCTGCTGCTTGGCGGCCTGGTCGCCGAGCTCGATCCGCTTGGCGAGGCGCACCTCGTCGGCCGCGGTGAGCAGCGGCACGCGGCCGATGTCCTTGAGGAAGAGCTGGAGGGCGTCGGTGGTCTGCTCCACGGTGGCGGCGGGCCGGCGCGGGCGCTCGACCTCCTCCGCCATCTGCGCGGCCCGGGCTCCCGCCTCGGACTGCTCGAGGAGCTCGACGCCGGCCTCCTCGAGGTGCTGATAGATGGCCTCGACCGCGTCGGCGTCCAAGCCCAGCCCGTCGAGGACCTCGGCCACCTCCTCCATGCCGAGGAAGCCCATCTCCTGTCCGCGGACGATCAGCTCTCGGAGCTCGCCGTCACGCGTCAGACCGGTCACCTGCTGCGTTGTCATCCGCCTCCGTTCCCGTGTGGGATCCCCGAACGTGACATGTCCTTCCGCGACGTCTCCGCGGGCGCACAGCACCGCCGCGCCGACGTCTCGGCATGACACGCGGCTCGGTTGCGGGTCGAGCGCCACGGAAGTCCGTCGACGGGAGAAGGCGCCTCCTGCGCCCCGTCCATGGCACCGACCGTCACCGGCCAGCTGGAGACTATGTTCTGACGTGGGCGCGCCGTCAAGTGCCAGATGCCCCCGGGAACCCGCACCCTAACGGTATTGACAGACGGGCCAGGGTGAGGATCCGCGCAGCGCGTAGAGCATCGCGGCGCGCCGGTCCTGCTCCGCCTCGGGGGCCGCGGCGGGGTCGCCGGTGCCGCCCACCGACTCCCACGTGCCCTGGTCGAACTGGTACTTGCCCCGGTATTGGCCGGCGACCCGCGTGGGATCGCCGCCGGACTCGCACAGCGCGATCCGCTGCAGGTGCGCCGCGACGTCGGCCGGGATGGCCGAGGAGGAGGGCGCGGTGGTGGGCGGGGAGGGGGCGGCGGAGGGGGCGGCGGGGGCGTCTCCGGCGGCGCGCCGGCGCAGGCCGGCCTCGGCGGCCCGCTCGTCCCGCGCCCGGGCGGCGGCTGCGGCCCGGGCGCGCGCCCGGCTCGCGATGATGGCGTCCAGCCGGTCCTGGGCCTGGTCGAGGACGGACCGGCGGCGGGCGATGAGCGCGTTCAGCCGGTCGCGGCGCTCGCGGGTCGCCGCGACGTTGGCCTGCGCCGCGGCGCGGGCCTGGCGCAGCTCGCCGGCGAGGGCGGTCAGGCGCGTCCGGGTGGCGTCGAGCCGGTCCACGATGCCGCGGTCGGCGTCGCCGATCGTCTCCAGGGCGCGCTGCGCGTCCACGGCGGCGGTCAGGTCGCCCGAGGTGAGGAGGATCTCGACCAGGCTGGGCGGCTCGGCGCGATAGATGGCCACCAGCCGGTCGGAGAGCCGGCGCACGGCCTCGCGCCGCGCGGCGCGCGCGGCGGCCAGCTCCCGGCCCGTGCGCGCGATCCGGCCCTCCAGCTCCCGCTCGCGGCCGAGCGCCGCGGCGTGCGCGTCGGCCGCCGCGGTTGCGCCGGCGTCGATCCCCTGCAGCTCCGCCTCGAGGGCCCTGATCTGCGCGCGCTG
This sequence comes from uncultured Thermoleophilia bacterium, assembly GCA_963806585.1. GTDB lineage: Bacteria > Actinomycetota > Thermoleophilia > Miltoncostaeales > Miltoncostaeaceae > Miltoncostaea. The sequence goes on from CAWDYN010000010.1 coordinate 33,727, forward strand.
GTCGTCGGCGGTCGACGGAGCCGCCTGCACACCGAGGGCGGCGAGGGTTCCCACCGTGAGGGCGGCGCCGAGGATCGCCAGGGCCGTCATGAGACGCGGCCGGGAGCCCGGTGCCGCACCGTGAAGGGCGCGGTGATCCATCGAGGATGAAAAGGCTTCGTGACCAGGTATTTCGTCCAGGCCGACGAGCCGGGGCACCGTACCACGGCCCCCGCCGGGCGGGAAATCCGCCCTCATGGGTTCGCCGGGCCCGGCCGATCAAGATCCTACGGGTGCCCACCCTCCGCTCTCAGCCGCGCCTCGCCCGGCCCCGCGCCCTGGTCGTCTCCGACAGCCCCCTGCGCCGCCTCCGCCACGAGCGGCGCCTGAGGCGGGCGGGGCTCGACGCGCCCCGGGCCGTCGACCCGGCGCGCGCCGAGGCGCAGATGCGGGACGGCGACTGGGACGTCGTCCTCTGGGACGCGGTCATGCACGCCGACATGGCGCGCGAGCTGGTGCGGCGCCAGCCGCCCGGTCGCGAGACCCCCGTCGTGCTCGTGGTCGCGCCCGACACCCCGGCGGCGCAGGTCGCGGCGGCGCTCGCGGGGGGCATCGCCGACGTCGTCCGGGACGGGGCCGACCACGTCGAGACCGCCGCGCGCACAGCCGCCCAGGCGCGGCGACGCGCGCGCGAGCGGGCCCGCCTCGAGGAGATCCGGAGGATCCACGCGCTCGCCGACGGGAGCCGCGACCTGCTCGCGCGCCACTCGCCCGACGGGGTGGTGCTGTACGCGTCCGGGGCGGCCCGCGAGATCCTCGGCGTCGATCCGGCCGACCTCGCCGGGCGGCGCGCCGGCGACCTGGCCCATCCCGACGACCGCGATCCCGCCGAGCGCGCCTTCCGGGGCGACGTCGAGGGCGCCGGCGACGACGGCCTGCTCGCCCATCGCATGCGCCGGCGCGACGGCACCTGGGCGTGGATGGAGACCAGCGTGCGCAGCGTGCGCGACGCGAGCGGGCGCATCCGCGAGATCCACACCGACTCGCGCGACGTGAGCGACCGCGTGCGCGCCGACGCCGACCGGGACGCCCTGGCGCGCATCACCGCGGCCGTCGCGGGCGGGGCCGGCCTGGACGAGGTCGCCGGGCTGGTCGCCCGCCAGGCGGCGGTGGTGGCCGGCTGCGAGGGCGGCGCGGTGGTGCGCCGCCACGGCGACGAGGGGATCGTGGTGGGCGCCGCGGGGCCCGTGCTGCGCGCGGGGGACGTGATGTCGCTGCCGGTGGAGAGCCCGGCCACGGCGCGCGCGGCGGTCGTGGTCGAGGGGGCGCCCTGGGGCCTGGTGGCGGCCCGCGGCCGGCACGGGCCGCCGCGGCCCGGCGAGGACGTCGCCGCGCGCCTGCGGCCGCTCGCCGACCTGATGAGCCTGGCCGTGGCCAACGCCCGCACCCACGAGCGCCTCGTCGCCCTCGCCACCACCGATCCGCTCACCTCCCTCGCCAACCGGCGCAGCTTCCGCGAGCGGCTCGAGGCCGAGTGCGCCCGCTCGGCCCGCGCCGGGATCCCCCTGGGGCTGGCGCTCGTCGACCTGGACCACTTCAAGCGGGTCAACGACACCCATGGCCACCAGGCCGGAGACGCGGTGCTGCGCGAGCTTGCCCGGCGCCTGCGGCGCTGCGCCCGGCGCGAGGACATCGTGGCGCGGATCGGCGGCGAGGAGTTCGCCTGGCTGCTGCCCGAGGCCGACCTCGACGCGGCGATGGAGGCGGCGGAGCGGCTGCGGCGCCGCATCGCCGGGGAGCCGTTCGCGATCGTCGGCCGGATCACGGCGTCGATCGGCGTGGCCACGCTGCAGGCCGGGCCGGACGAGCTCGTCCGCGACGCCGACCGGGCGCTCTACCGGGCCAAGGACGGGGGTCGCGACCTGTGCGTCGCCTGGACCGCGACCGACCGCCTCACGGAAGCTCGGTCCGGGTGAGGCGGCGGGTGGCGAGCCAGGTCGCGACGACGCTCACCGCGATCAGCACGATCACGCCGGTGGTGCCGCCGAAGCTCGGCGCCGCGTTGTCGCCGGCGACCCCCTCGGACGCGATCGCCCGGCCGTACGCGGCGATCGAGAAGCGGTCGGCCGAGGCGGCGAAGGTGGCGATCGTGCCCTCCCACAGCAGGATGTAGAGCACGCCGATCACCACCGGCCGCCGGCTCACCATCGCCAGGAGCGCCGCGAGCGCGCAGTAGCAGAGCGCGGTCAGGGCCACGGCGATCGTCGGCCACAGGATCTGATCGAGGTCCGCCGCCGAGCCGAGGGTGATGAGCGCCGCCAGCACGACCGAGGGCACCAGCAGCGCGAGGGCCGCGGTCCAGGCGGCGAGCACCTTGGTGACGATCAGGCTGAGGCGCGACAGCGGGGTGGAGGCCAGGTAGAGGATCGTCCCGTCCTCGCGCTCCTCGGAGATCGCGCTCGCCCCGATGACCACGGCGATGAAGGCGGTCACGGTGGGCAGGACGAGGCGGTTGACCAGCCGGGCCCAGAAGATCTCGGGCGCGACCTCGCCCGCGCTCGCGTAGAGCGAGCGCCGCGATCACCGGCAGCAGCGCGAGGAGGGCCAGGATCACGAGGCGCCGGCCGTCCACCAGGGCCCGCAGGGTGAGCCGGTAGACGGGTGCGCTGATCGGCAGGGCGGCGATCACCGTCCCACCCCCCGCGCGCGCTGGTGCAGGTAGGCGTACACGCTCTCGAGGTCGTCGCCGACCGGCTCCACGCGGCTCAGGCGCGCCCCGACGTCGCGGGCGACCGTGGGGAGGGCCCGGCTGAACCGGTCGATGTCGGCCGACTCGACCACCATCGCCCCGTCGTCGAAGCGCACGGAGTCGACCAGGCCGCCGCCCACCAGCTCGCGGGCGAGATCGCGCGCCCCGACCGGCACCTCGAGGCGGATGCTGCGCGGCCGGTCGGCGATCAGGGCGCGGATCGCCGGCGTCGCGCCGCTGGCCACGAGATGCCCGTTGACCAGCACGAGCACCCGGGGCGCCATCCGCTCCACCTCGTGGAGCACGTGCGAGGACACGAGCACCGTGCGCCCCTGGTCGCCCAGGCGCCGGATCAGGGCCACCACCCCGCGCCGCTGGGCCGGGTCGAGTCCGTTGAGGGGCTCGTCGAGCAGCAGCAGCTCGGGCTCGTGCGCGAGGGCCTGCGCGATCTTCACGCGCTGGCGCATGCCGTGCGAGAAGCCCTTGACCCTGCGGTCCGCGGCGTCCGAGAGCCCCACCTCGCCCAGGGCCCGGACGGCGGCCGCGTCGGGGTCGGCGACGCCCCGCAGGCGGGCGCACAGGGCGACCAGGGCGCGCGCGGTGAGGAAGGGCCACAGCGCGTCGCGGTCGTGGGCGATGCCGATGCGCCGGTAGGCCTCCGGGCTCGCCGCCAGGTCGGTGCCGAGCACGCGCACGGTGCCGCTGCTGGGCGGGGTGAACCCCGCGCAGAGCTTGAGCGCGGTCGACTTGCCCGCCCCGTTGTGGCCCAGCAGGCCGGTCACGCCGGGGCCGAGCGAGAACGAGACGTCGGCGAGGGCGACCGTGTCGCCGTACCAGCGCGACACGCCGTCGAACACCAGGGCGTCGCTCATGCGCCGGCCCCCCGGCGGTAGCGCCGCAGCAGCAGCGCGGCAGGCCGCGATCACCACGACGGCGTAGGCGCCCGCGAGCGACGCGGTGGAGTTGGGGATGTCCCCGGTGTCCGGGAAGAGGGAGGCGGCGAGGACGATCGGCAGCACCGAGAGCTCGATCAGGTGGATGGCGTCGGCGTCCGGGAAGCGCCTCGCTGAGCAGGCCCGCCAGGACCGTCGGCGCGACCAGGATCAGCAGGTAGCCGCCCACCGCGAACGCCCGCCGCCCGGTCAGCGAGGCGACCGCCAGGCCCACCAGCCCGTAGTAGACGGCCAGCAGGATACCCGGAGGCGAGGATGCGCGGCAGCTCGGCCCAGTTGTCCTGCAGGTAGGCCAGCGGGTGCTCCTCGAAGACGAGGATGCCGCCGTAGAGCACCAGCAGGGGGACCAGGGTCACGAGCAGCAGGGGACGACCGCCGCCAGGATCCGGCCGGCCGAGGTACTCGCGCCGGCTGACGGCGGTCGAGAAGTAGAGCGCGAGCGTCCCGTCGCGCCGGTCCGGGCACAGCAGCTCGGGGGTGGTGATCCGCCGCGAACAGCAGGATCAGCACGCCGATGATGCGCCTGGTAGCCCGAGAACGGCAGGGCCTCGGTCAGGTCGATGCCGGTCTGGTCGGCGAACAGCGCCCGGACGCCGAGCACGATCACCGCGGGCCCGAGCGCCAGCACCACCAGCGTGATCGGGATGGCCTTGGCCTTCCAGCCGCGCCGGGCGCCCGAGCGAGCGCAGCGCCCCCCAGCGCGCCAGCGGAGCCGACCCCGGCCAGGCGCCCACGGCGCTCGCCGCGGTAGCGGGTGTAGCGGACGTCCTGGATCTGGGCGTCGCCGGAGGCCGGGCTCATTCGATCGCGTCCACGAGCGCGTCCTCCAGGGTGGGCCCGGCCGAGCGCACCTCGCGCAGCCCGACGCCGGTGTCGGCGGCCGCGTCGCGCACCCCGTCCAGCATCGCGTCCTCTGCGGGCCCGGTCACCTCCAGCGCGTCCTCGCGCGCCGCCACGCCCAGCCCGCGGCCCGCAGGGCCGCGGCGAAGGCCGGCCGCGTCGCCGCTCACGCGCACCAGCACGCCGCCCGTCGGCCGAGCGCCTCCATCCCCGCGATGCGCTCGGCGGCCACCAGGCGGCCGTCGCGCAGCACCACGACCGCGTCGCACGTGCGGGTCACGTCCTCGAGCACGTGCGAGGACAGCAGCACCGCGATGTCGAGGTCCTGGGAGAGCCGGCGCACCAGCGACAGCATCTCCTCGCGCCCGGAGGGATCGAGCCCGTTGGTGGGCTCGTCGAGCACCACCAGCTCGGGGGCGTGCACGATCGCCTGGGCGAGCTTGGTGCGCTGCTTCATGCCGGTGGAGAAGGTCCCGATCAGCCGCGAGCGCTCCTCCTCGAGGCCCACCTGGAACAGCACCTCCGAGGCCCGCAGCACGGCGGCGCGCCGGGGCAGCCCGCGCAGCTCGGCCATGTGCACGACCAGGTCGCGGGCCGACATCTCGAGCGGCAGGCAGTCGCGCTCGGGCATGTAGCCCAGGCGGCGCCGCACCTCGTCGGGATGCCGGGCGACGTCGATGCCGAGCACCTCGAGACGTCCCCGGTCGGGCTGGACCAGGCCGAGCAGGGCCTTCATCAGCGTGGACTTGCCCGCGCCGTTGGCGCCCAGCAGGCCGGTCGCCGGCGCCGTGATCTCGAGCGACACGTCGTCGAGGGCCTGCACCGCGCCGAACCGCTTGGAGACCCCTCCGGCGGCGACGAGGCGATCCGCGCCCGGCGGGGCGACGGTGGGGGAGGGGGGCGTCACGCGCTCCCCATATTAGGCAGGCCCCCCGTCCATGGCGGCGCGGCCGGGCGAGGACGCCGAGGACCCCCGCCCGCCGGAGCGGCGCGGGGGTCCCGGGCGGCGCGGTCGCCTAGGGGGCGGTGGTCGCCTCGGCGGGCGCGTCCTGCGACTCCGCCGGCGCGGAGTCGGGGGCCACGAACGCGGAGTTCGCCCCGCTGATGAAGCCCTCGGTCAGGTCGTGGGCGACCGAGTCGGGGTGCTGGATCGGCGGGCTCTTCATGAAGTACGAGGAGGGGCCCTCCAGCGTGCCGCCGATGCCGCGGTCGAGCGCGAGCTTCGCGCAGCGGACGGCGTCGATGACGATGCCGGCCGAGTTCGGCGAGTCCCACACCTCGAGCTTGAGCTCGATGTTGATCGGGATGTCCCCGAAGCCGGTGCCCTCGAGGCGGATGTGCGCCCACTTGCGGTCGGTCAGCCACGGCACGTAGTCGCTCGGGCCGATGTGGACGTCCTCCTTGGCGATCTCGTCGTTCAGGATCGAGGTCACCGCGTTCGTCTTGGAGATCTTCTTCGACTCCAGGCGCTCCCGCTCGAGCATGTTGAGGAAGTCCGTGTTGCCGCCGAAGTTGAGCTGCGACGTGTGGGCGAGCTTGACGCCCCGGTCGCGCATCAGGCGGGCGAGCTGGCGGTGCACGATGGTCGCGCCCACCTGGCTCTTGATGTCGTCGCCCACGATCGGCAGCCCCCGCTCGCGGAAGCGCTCCTGCCAGTAGGGCTCGCGGCCGATGAAGACCGGCACGCAGTTCACGAACGCGCAGCCGGCGCGCAGGATCTGCTCGACGTACCACTTGGTGGCGTTCTCGGAGCCCACCGGCAGGTAGCTGACCACCACGTGCGTGTTGGTGTCGCGCAGGATGCCCGCGATGTCGGCGGTGGGGCCGGGGGCCTTGGTGATGACCTCGGAGAGGTACTTGCCGAGGCCGTCGTGGGTCATGCCGCGCTCGACGTTGACGCCCAGCTCGGGCACGTCGGCGAGGTGGATCGTGTTGTTGGGCTCGGCGAAGATCGCGGCGGACAGGTCGGTGCCGACCTTGGTCGCGTTGATGTCGAAGGCCGCCGTGAAGTTGATGTCGCGGATGTGGTACCCGCCGAGATCCACGTGCATGAGGCCGGGCACGAACTCGTCCGGGTCGGCGTCCTTGTAGTACTGGACGCCCTGCACCAGGGACGAGGCGCAGTTGCCCACCCCGATGATCGCTACGTTGACGGTGTCGCTCACGGGCGGTGTCTCCTTGACGTCGATCGTGCCTTACACAAAAGTCTTTCGTGTTTTTACACGAAACGACGATTAGTGT
>CAWDYN010000011.1:0-121884 GCA_963806585.1 uncultured Thermoleophilia bacterium
CTGAGGCGTACTGGCGTTGCGCATCGGAGACTCGCGCACAGGACATCGGCGCCGATCCAGCCTACGACCGTCCGATGGTCGTCCGCCAGAGCGTCCCAGCGCCGCGACCACCTCGGCCTCCAACTCGACGTGCAGTGGCGGCATCAGGCCGCCTCTCCGAGCGCAGTCGGCGAGTCGAGGTAGCCCAGCAGGCGGGCCAGCATCGCTCCTTGGACGGGGCTTGCTTCCACACGGCTGGTCTCCCGCTCGGCGTCGACGATCTCGGCCAGCAGCGCCACCTGCTCTGTCGCGAGCCGAGCCTCGGCCCGGGACGGAAACGGCCACCCCCGAGTGTACTACTGGCAGCCGAGGGCGTGGTGCAGAGCCGCCAGCGTCTCGTAGTCGATCGACAGGCCGGCGCACTCCTGCAGCAGGATCGCGAGATCCGCCCTGACGGCTTTGCGGGCGGTCTCGAGCTGCGACCCCTTGAGCAGGACCGTCGCGCTATACGTGCTCAGCATGGTGCCTCCCTCTTTGAATGGGAGCTGTGAGCACGCAGACGCAGACCGTCCGACCGGGTGGTGGAACGGTCCCTTGGCGCCGATAGGCTGCGCAGGCATCTGGAGGGTCACAACTCCGGGTGCAGGAGGTAGGCCGTTCCCCGCGGCTCGGCCCCCACTTGGTTTGCCCGTTGACCGGGCTGGGGCCACGCTACACCGGCGGCGGGCGGCGGTCTAGCGGGAGTCGGGAACCGCGTCGGGGTCCCGACCGGTCACCGACCCCTGCGCCGCGAGCGCCTCTTGGCCGACCGAACGAACCACGCCGCGCCTGAGAGTGCGCCCACTGCCGCTACCCCCGCAAGGACCCTCTTGGCCGGTGAAACCGCCGGGGGCACCGGGGGAGCAGCCGCGTCGCCCGCCAGACCCGGTACTCGATCGGCGGCCGGCTCCCGATCTCATGGACTTGGTCGGATGGGCCCAGCACGTTCGGGAAGACGAACCATCCCCAGGTGTAGCCCTCGTCGAGGTCCGACCGTTGCGCTGTCGCGATGGCGCCGGTTTTCGTGGCACAGGCATGGTCATCGGTTCACCTCGAACGACGAGATCAAGGGTCGACCCACTGGTAGGCGGCCTTCCTGGCACGGGCGACGATCCGGATGGGCACCGGCGGAGCCCGCCGTGCTCGACCGTGAGGAGCAGCGGGTCACCCGTGGCGTAGTCGTCGAAGAACGGGCCGCCGAACTCCTCGGTGCTGTCCACCCGCCGGCCGACCGGCTCATCGTCGTCGAGATCGATGACGCAGGGGATGATGGCGACCTCCCCCGCGCTTGGGCTGGTGATCGCCACCCCGGGTCGTCTGTTCTCGTCCCGGCTCACGACCCTCGCTCGGATGGCGCGCACGTGGACCGGGTCTCGCGAGAGGCCCACGAGGTCGAGCCGCAGGCGCGAGGCGCGGTGGCTGCGGCGCCGCCAGTGGTGGAGGATCCAGCGCCGATGGGCGCGCCACCCCCGCTCCCGTGCCCGGTTCGATGAGGCCAGGGGGCTCGGCAGGAACATCTCCCAACCCGCCCTCATGGTGCCGCCGTCTGGTCCGAGAAACGCCCGGAGGGGGCGACGGGAGAGACGCCGTGGTCGGCGATGCGCGCGATCAGCTTCTCTAGGCCGGGCTCGAAGTACTGCGGTGGCAACGACAGGGCCATGCGGCCGGCCAGTGACCGCATGCTCGAGGGCAGGTCATCCGATCGGGGCATCGACGCGCCTCCGAGAAGGACCGGGATGATCGTAATGTCGCCCGCGAGCGCCTCCTCGACCTCGACTCGGAGAAGGTCCCCCATGTCCTGGATGCGCGGCTCGCCCGTCTTGGGGTCGAGCAACGTGAGCCACTGGGGTCCTATGCACGTGAGCATGACGGTCATACCGGCGAGTCCGCGCTGGACCTCCCCGTAGATGTCACCGCCCATGGGGATCGAGGGGAGGTCTTGGAAGACCGCATCGTCACCGACTCCTGCCGGAGTCGGGCACCGATCGTGTGGACCCAGCCACCGGTGTCGTCGTGTCGGTAGTTGATGAAGATGCGCGGATCGTCAGCCACGGGCTGGAGCCTGCCCGCCGAGGCGCCGAGCGGTCAACGGGCTCGACCCACCGTCAAGCCGGCCAGGCCATTGCGGCGTCCTCTTCTCCTGGACGGATCGGCTCCGGAAGCGTCGGATCCATGCTGCGAGTTCCCGCATGGCAATGAGGCAGGTCTCGGTCAGGGCGTACGACCGCTCTCGAATGGCCTCCGCGGCATAGGTCACGGTCGCCGCGAGGACCGCCGCATCCCGGTAGGCATCCACGACACCAGACAGGAGTAGTGGCTCGCTGCGCGGCACGAGGCGAGCCAGCTGCAGAAACCCGGCATCGAAGGCTGTCCGGCTGAGCCCCGGAACAGACCCCGGATTCTCCATCGCCGAGTAGGCCAGCTGGCGATTGCCGTCGAGTTCCCAGAACAGCGCACGGGCGACGGCTCTGGCCGCGCCCTTCTCGGCGCGGTCCTCGCGCCATTGACCGCCGGCTAGAGCCAGCGCGCCACCCAGGAGAGCGCCGATGAGTCCGAGCCATGCCTCCATGTGCCTGAGATTTCGCCCATGCGGTCGAAGGACCTCTGCGCGGGGACGCGGCGGTCGTTCGCGCGAACGGCTACTCGCGCTCTACGTGACCACCACGTGACCATCTCGCGCCCGAAAATGGTCATGAATGCGCGGTCCTGTATCGGGCGGGTCCTGCGACAGAGGCCCCAGAAAGTCAGCATAAGCAGGGACTTCGTGCGATGCCCCCAACGGGATTCGAACCCGTGCCGCCGCCTTGAAAGGGCGGTGTCCTAGGCCGCTAGACGATGGGGGCCGGGGGGCGGGGCAGAAAAAGGGCCCGGGATGGCTACAAGGCCAGCCATCCCGGGCCCCCGGTGGCAGAAGAGGTTTGGCTCAGGGGCGTGGTTCGAGTCCCCCAGCTGCAGCTGCGCTATGGGGCACGCCCCTAGCTACTGCCACCTCTACAGTCACTATGCAATAGGACCACCTCCCTTCCGTAGTGGGGAAATCGTAGCCGGGATTCCGGACGTCCACCACCGGGACGTCCGTCGGTGTTTCGGGCGTGCGGCGCGGGCGCGGGCAGGGGGTGCTCTGCCACGATCGGCATAGGCCCGCGGTGGCGGCTCGGGCCGTCCGCGCGACGAGGGGGGACGAGCATGCCGAGGGCGGTCTGGAACGACGCGGTCATCGCCGAGAGCGACGACACGGTGGTGGTGGAGGGCAACCACTACTTCCCGCCCGAGGCGCTCGACCGGGAGCTCGTGCGCGACAGCGAGCGCCACACGGTGTGCGGCTGGAAGGGCACCGCCAGCTACTACGACATCGTGGTGGATGGCCAGACCAACGCGGCGGCGGCCTGGTACTACCCCGAGACGAAGCCCGGGGCCGCCCACATCGTGGGCCGGGTGGCCTTCTGCACGGCGTGCGGGTGGAGGCCTAACCCCCGGCCTTGTCGGCGCGGTCGCGCCGGCGCCGGCGGGCGATGCCGGCGACGTAGCGGCGGCGCAGCGGTCCCGGCAGCCAGCGGCCGATCCCCTTCATCGCCAGGTTCATGCGCCGGGGGAAGGCGATCTCGGCGTCGTCCGGCCTCGAGGCCGTCGGCGATCAGGGTCGCGGCCTCGGGCGCCTCGATGACGAAGGGCATCTCGAAGTCGTTCTGGTCGGTGAGGTCGGTGGTGACGAAGCCGGGCGCCACCACGGTGACCTCCACGCCCGAGCCCTCGCCGGCCAGGTCGGCGCGCAGGCTGTCGCACATGCTGATGAGGAAGGCCTTGGTGGCGCCGTAGGCGGAGGCCATCGGCAGCGCGGCGAAGGCGGTGACGCTGGCGACCACCGCGATGCGGCCGGCGCCGCGGCGGCGCATGTGGGGCAGGACGGCGGCGATGCAGTTGACCGTGCCCATCAGGTTGACCTCGACCTGGGGCCGGAAGAGCTCGGGCCGAGAAGTCCTCGGGCAGGACCGGCGTGTAGGTGCCCGCGTTGAGCAGCGCGATGTCGATGGGCCCGTGCTGGGTCACGATGCGGGCCGCCAGCGCCGCCATCGCCCCGGCGTCGGTGATGTCGCCCGGCAGCGGGGCGACCACGCCGGGGTTCTGCGCGGCGAGCTCCTCCGAGGGCCTCCGCCCTCCGGGCCGTGGCCACCACGCGTGGCGCCGCGACCGGGCGAGCTCCCGCGCCGTGGCGGCGCCGATGCCCGACGAGGCGCCCGTGATCCAGACGACCTGTTCCGTCAGCGGAGCCGCACATCCAGAACGCCAATCTGGGCGCCGGCTCGTGCGGCAGCGCCTCGTTGAACGGCCGGGTCAGCACCAGCTGGTAGTCGTGGAGCGCGCGCGTGCGGAACGCCGCCTCGCAGAAGGCGAGGTAGAAGTCCCAGGTGCGGATGAAGCGCTCGTCGTAGCCGAGGGCGAGCACCTGCGTCCCGGTTGGCGAGGAAGCGCTCGCGCCACGGCTGCAGCGTGTCGCGCGTAGTGGAAGCCGATGTTCTCGACCCCGTGCACGATCAGCTCCGACGAGCGAGCTCATCGCCCTCATCGACGGCCTCGAGCGACGGGATCAGGGCGCCCGGGAAGATGTAGCGCCGGATCCAGTCGTCGCCGCGCCGGTATCGCTCGTAGCGCTGGTCGGGCACGGCGATGGTCTGGACGCAGGCCAGCCCCCCGGGCGCGAGGAGGCGGTCGCAGGGCCGCGAAGAAGACCGGCAACTGGCGGTGGCCGATCGCCTCGAGCATCTCGATCGAGGCGATGTGGCTGAAGGGCCCTCCGAGCGTGCGGTAGTCCTGCAGCAGGATCTCGATCCGGTCGGAGAGGCCCGGCCTGCGGCGACGCGCTCGCGCGCCAGGGCGGCCTGCTCGCGCGAGAGCGTGAGGCCGGTGACGCGCGCGCCGCACTCGCCGGCCGCGTGCAGCGCGAAGCCGCCCCAGCCGCAGCCGATCTCGAGCACGTGGGAGTCGCGGCCCAGGCCGAGCTTGTCGCAGATGCGCCGGTACTTGGCCTCCTGGGCCTGCTCGAGGGACATGTCGGGGTGCTCGAAGACCGCGCACGAGTAGGTCCACGACGGGTCGAGGAACAGCGCGTAGAGGTCGTTGCCGAGGTCGTAGTGGTACTGGATGTCGCGCCGGGCCCCGGGCAGGTCGGAGCGGCGGCGGCAGCCGCGGGCGGCGCCGCTGGAGCGCCGTCGACGCCGAGCCAGGGAAGCGCCGGCGCGCGGCGCTCGGCCGAGACGCGCGAGGGTCTCGATGCAGCGCCCACCAGGTCGTCGGTCCGCCAGTCGCCGGCGGCGTACGACTCGCCGACCGCCAGCCGCCCGCGCGTGGCGAGGCGCCGCCAGAGGTCGCTTCGAGGTGACCGTCAGCCGACGTCGGGCCCGGTGGCCGGGTCGCCGCCGCGGCGCACCGTGCCGTCGGGCAGGCGCACCGACACGCGGCCGCGCTCGGGGTGGCGCAGGGCCCACAGGCGCGGCGCGCCGGGCGAGCGGGGGGAGCGCGCCGGAGCGGCGGGCGGGCCGGCAGCGGATGCAGCGCGCGCCGGCCCGGCGCCGCGGCCCGGCTCGGGCGCGGGCCGGGAGCCCTCGCCGGGCGCGAAGCGCGGCTTGTGGTGGAACGGCACCCTCTTCATCGCGAGCTTCACCGCCTGCCAGTGGATGAGGCCGGTCACCTGCTGCGACATCAGGGGATAGCGCGTCAGCGCCCGCGCGAGCCGCGCCGTTGGTCATGGGCCGCCGCCGGCCGGTGAGCTCGGCCCAGAACGGCCGCTCGTCGCCCTCGACGATCCCCACGCCCGCGTGACCCGCTCCCCGGGCTCGGTGAACGAGAAGCGGTAGGTCTGGTCCATGCCGAAGAACGGGCGAGACGTGCATCAGCTTGCGGTGCTCGTAGACCCGCCGCGCCCCGTCGCTCGACCTGGTTCGGCGGCGCTCAGCAGGTAGGGGTGGCGCTCGCCGAACGTGTTGGAGACCTCGGCGACGATCGCCGCGAGCTCGCCGTCGGCCCGGTAGCAGTAGAAGTAGCTGACCGGGTTGAACACGTGGCCGAGCAGGCGCAGGTTGGTCAGCAGCACCACCCGGCCGCCGGCCAGGTCGACGCCGCGCTCGGCGAGGAACGCGAGGACGTTCTCCTTGACCGGGCGCTCGGGTCGCCCAGGTGGTCGCCGTCGCGGAAGCTCAGGACGTTGCGCGCGGTTGTAGCCGAACAGGCGCCAGGCGCCGGTCGAGCTCGGGCAGCTCGTCGAGGTCGAGCCCGTAGAAGCAGACCGGATAGCGGAAGACGTTGCGCGTGGGCCGGGTGCGCGCGTGCATCAGCGTGCCCTCGTAGAGCGCCGACCTCACGCCGGCACCCCGAGCGCGGCGGCGGCGCGCAGGCCCGAGGCCAGGCCGTCCTCGTGGAAGCCGAAGCCGTGGTAGGCGCCGCAGAAGAAGGTGCGCCGGCGGCCGTCGATGCGCGGCAGGCGCTCCTGCGCCGCCAGCGACTCGAAGGTGTAGAGCGGGTGGGCGTACTCGAACGCGGCGGATGACGCGTCTCCGGGTCGATCGCGTCGTCGCGGTTCAGCGTGACGCAGTAGTGCTCGGGCCCGTCGAGCCTGGAGCTTGTTGAGGTAGTAGGTCACGGTGGGCCGCGGCGAGGCCGCCGCGGCGTCGGCGACGCGGTAGTTCCAGGAGGCCCGCGACGAGGGCCGGCGCGGCAGCAGGCTCACGTCGGTGTGGAGCACGGTGCTGTTGGCGGTGGTGCCGAAGGCGCCGAGCACGTCGCGCTCGAGCGTCGTCGGCGTCGGCGAGCATGGCCAGGGCCTGGGGGGCGTGGGCGGCGATGACGACCGCGTCGAAGCGGCGCACCGCGTCGTCGGCGGTGCGCACCTCGACCCCGTCGGCGTCGCGGCGCGACCTCGGCGACCGCGGTGCCCAGGTGTAGGCGCTCGCCCAGGGGCGCGGTGATGGCGTCGACGTAGCGGCGGCTGCCGCCGGTGACGGTGCGCCAGCGGTGGCGGCGGAAGCCGAGCAGGCCGTGGTTCTGGAAGAAGCGCACGGCGTACGACACCGGGAAGGCGAGCGTCTGCGCGGGCGCGGTCGACCAGAGCGCCGAGGTGAAGGGCACCAGGTAGAGGTCGCGGAAGCGCGCGAGTAGCCCGCGCTCGTCACGTAGTCGCCGAGCGTCGTGCGCGCGGAGCGCTCCTCGAGGGCGTCCGGCCCGTGCGCAGGAAGCGGACGATCTCGCGGAACAGGCCCGAGAAAGCGGGGTGCGCCAGGGCGCGCGGCTGCGACCACAGGCGCACCGCCGCGTACTCGAGCCCGGAGCGCTCGCAGCTGACCGAGAACGACATGTCCGAGTCCTGCACCGGCACGCCGAGCTCGCGGAAGAGGCGGCTCAGCCGCGGGTAGTTGTGTCGTTGTGCACGAGGAAGCCGGTGTCGAGGTGCAGGTCGCCGCCGCCCGGGCGCGCCAGGGCCGACCGTGTTGGCGTGACCGCCGGCGCGGGCGTCGCGCTCGAACACCTCGACGTGGTGGCGCGCGCCAGGGCGCGGGCGGCGCCGAGGCCCGCGATGCCCGCGCCGATGACGGCGACCCTCACGGGCGCAGCCGGGGGCGGATGGGGGCTCGGACGGGCATCTCATCCGTATACGGTCGGCCTACGTAGATGGATGAGGGGACCCGACGCGGGCCTCCTCGACTCCTCCCGCGCCGTACGGAAGACGGAGAGAACGTGAACCAGGCAACGGCCGCCGGGCCGCCGGTCGCGACCGTGCGCGCGCGCACGAGCATCCCGAGCCGCATCGTCACCCTGATCGCCGTGCTCGTGCCGCCCCTCGGCGTGCTTTCGGCGATGGGCCTGCTGCTGGGGCGTGGCGGTGCGGCCGGTGGACCTGATCATGCTGGTGGTGCTCTACACCGCCTGCGGGCTGGGCATCACCGTGGGCTTCCACCGGCTCTTCTCCCACAAGGCCTTCACGACCACGCCGGCCGTGCGCGGCCTGTTCGCGATCCTGGGCTCGATGACGCGTGCAGGGCCCGGTGACCCAGTGGGTCACCGACCACCGCAAGCACCACGCGCTCTCGGACCGCGAGGGGGACCCGCACTCCCCCCACGGCCGGGCGGCGCGAGGGCCTCTTCGGCGGGCTGGCGGCTTCTTCCACGCCCACATGGGCTGGCTGGTGACCACCAAGGGCATGGAGCGCGGGCCGCCGTTACGGGCGCGACCTCTACGACGACCCGGTCATCCGCCGCATCGACCGCCTCTACTGCTGTGGGTGGCGCTGACCCTCGCGATCCCGTTCGCCATCGGCTACGCGGTCGATCCCACGCTGCGGGGCGGCCTCACCGGCCTGGTGTGGGGCGGCCTGGTGCGGATCTTCCTGTTCCACCACATGACCTGGAGCGTCAACTCGGTCTGCCACACCTTCGGCCGGCGCGCCGTACGACGACCACGACGAGAGCCGCAACAACTGGCTCGTGGCGCTGCCGACCTTCGGCGAGGGCTGGCACAACAACCACCACGCCTTCCCGGGCTCGGCGATCCACGGCCTGGGCCGCCGTCAGGTGGACATGAGCTGGTGGACGATCCGCGGGCCTGGAGCAGCTCGGCCTGGCGTGGGACGTGAAGATGCCCGGCGCCGAGCGGCTCGCCCGCCGCGCGGCTCAGGCCCCTCCTCGGCCTGAAAGCGGGTCACCTGGGCGTCGATCCCACGCAGCCAGGCCCCGGCCCGCGCGCGCCGGGGCAGCAGGCCGGGGGGCCCCGCCAGCGGACGGCGATGGCGTGGGTGGCGCCGCGGATCAGGTCGTAGCTGGCCTCGACGCCGGCCGCGGCCCGGGCGCGGTCGACGCCGGCGCGTGAGCTGCGCGGGCTGACGCCGGGGAGGCCGAACCGGCCGCCGTCGAGCGATGCCGTGCAGCACCGACATGCCGCTTGCCCTCGAGCCGTCGGACGTCCATCTGCGCGCGGGATCCAGGGCGCCAGGCCGACCACCCGCTGACGCTCGGGTGGTCGGCCAGCTGATCGCGACGGCGCCGCCCATCGAGTAGCCGACATCAGGGTGCGGCGGCCGGCGCCGTCGCCACGGCGTCGAGCGCGGCCCAGGCGTCCTCGATGCACGGGCTCGAGCGTCCTTCCACGACGCACCCGGTAGCGCACCTCGTGGAACGCGAGCCGCGGGGGCGCGGCGCGAGGCGTCTCGATCAGCCAGCGGTGAGCCGGGCTCCAGCGGCCCGGCCGCTCAGCCGGCGGTGCCGCCGCTCAGGCACACCACCGGGAGCCCGTCCGCGCGGGCCGGTACGCGCAGCTCGCGCGCCGGTGGGAAGGCCGGCGTCAACCCGCGACGGGCGAGGAGGCCGGCGGCGCCCAGGGCGGCGAAGCCGAGGATGCCGGCGGCCAGGCCGGGCCGGCCGCGCCCGTAGCGGGCGGCGTCGCTCAGGTCGAAGAGCGCGCGCACGGCGATGGCCGGGCGCGGGTCGGCGCAGGCGACCAGAGTCACGGCGTTGCCCAGGTCGCGCACGGCCAGCGCGCGCACCTCGGACGCGATCGGCGCCGATCGCTCCGGCCACCCGCTCGGTGCGGGCCGAGCGCCGCCGCCACCCACGCGCCGCACGCCAGCGCCAGCAGGCGCGCCCAGGTGCGCTGGCTCACGGGGATCACGCCGTCCACGCTAGCGGGGGCCGCCCGGCCGCCGCCGGGGATCGGTCAGGCGCGCGTGATGAGCACCGGCGTGCCGGCCTTCGCGAAGCGGGCCGCCACGCCAGCGCGCGGCTCGGAGAGGATCACGCAGCCGTTGCTGGACGCCGTGCCCACCCGCCAGCCGCGCGCCCCCGGCCGGTGCCGTGGATGGCCACCAGGCCGTCGCCGCCCATGAACGAGCGCAGCGCGGGGGAGTGGGCGGTGAGCGTCAGCGTGAAGCGGCCGTACACGCCGCGCCACTCGGGCAGCGTCACGAACGGGTCCTGGATCGCGAAGCGCCCGACGGGGGTCGGGGTGGCCGGAGCGGCCGACGCCGGCGCGGGAAGGTCGCCAGCCGGCGCGTGCCCCGCCAGATCTCGAAGCGTGCGCGAGCGCAGGTGCACCTCGAAGCGCACCCGCGTGGTGCTGAGCTGCACGCGGTCGGCGCGCACCCAGCCGCTGGCCTGGTTGGGCCGGATGGGCAGCTGCACGCGCACCCACTCGGCGCCCGTCGCGGTCCACGTGGCGGCCGGTCACCATCAGCCGCTGGGCCGACCGCGACCAGGCGGTGGCTCCGTACAGGCGCATCTTCTGGTGGGCGCCGCGCCGCGGCGCGCCCAGGGCGTTGGCGGGGGCCACCACCCGGGCCGTGATCGTGGGCTTGGCGCGCACCTCCAGCGACTGGGCCGCCGAGGCGAGCGGCGCGAGGCATCCGAGCGCGAGCGCGGCCGTGCATCCGAGCGCGGCGATTCTCCACATTCATATTGCGTCGTCCGACCCCGCCGAATTACTTAACCCCCTCCGGACCGCGTCTTGCCGATCCAACCGACCAGATCCTCCAAGCGGTGGGCCCAGAAGAGCGTCAGGCCCTTCGCCTGAGCGGTCGCGAGGTTGTCCGGCTTGAAGACGCCCGACAGGACGGCCGCCGGCACCACCTGGTCCTCGCCGAAGACGCGCAGCCAGTTGACCGCCTTCACCGCCGCGTCGTTGTTGACCCGCTTGTACGAGTTGGTCATCGAGTTCGAGACCTTGCACTCGATGGGCATGCGGCGCCGGTCCCACAGGCCCACCACCAGGTCCGCCTTGCGCCCGCCGAAGTCAACCTCGGCGCAGAACTCCCCCGGGCCGGGCGCCTCCTCCAGCGTGCGGATCGCGCGCGGCGCGCCGACCTGGGCGAAGCCGGCGGCCGCCAGCGCGCCGGCCACGGCGCCCTCCTGCCCGAGCTTGGCCTCGCTGCGGCGCAGGGTGCGCATGCGCTCGGTGGCCATCAGCGTGGCGGTGGCCAGCACGGCGCCCTGGCGCTCGGCCTCGCTGGGCTCGCGCCGCTCGCCGATCCACGGGAAGCGCCGCCGGTCGAGCGCGCCGAGCACGCTGTCCACGATGCGGGCGGCCGCCTCGGGGTCGGCGCGCAGCCGGCCCGGCGCCAGGCTGGTCTGCGCGATCACGCGCAGGTCGTCGGTGGAGATGGGCGGACCGGCCGCGAAGCGCAGCGTCTCCAGCAGGTGCTCCGAGGTGACCACCTCGAGCGAGCGCTCGCGCAGCTGGCTCAGGTCCACGGTCAGCTCGATCAGCTCGTCGGCCGCGTCGAGGTAGTCGTCAACGTGGGCGAGGTACTGGTCGAGGGGCTCCTGCTCGCGCTCGTGGCGGAAGCTCTCGACCGCCGCCGCGACCTCGCCCTCCAGCTCCGGCGGGCTCCAGCGAGGGGGCGGCAGGAAGGTCGCGTTCATCCCGGCGCGGGGAGGAAGGGGTCGGGGATGCAGCAGCCGCTCCATCTCGCGCGGCTCGAACTTGGTGAGCCCGCCGGCATAGGTGCGCCCGTCGGCCACCGAGACGCTGGCGCGCAGCCCGGCGACCAGGCGGGCCAGCACGTCGTCGGCGAGCGGCGCGCGCGGGTACAGCCCGTGGGCGATGTTGATGTGGCGGGCGCCGGCCGTGTTGCGTGTGAAGGCCGGCGGGCGCCGGGCCATGTAGGTGGCCAGGATCGGGGCGGCCGGCCGCAGGCCCACCGACCACCAGGCGCGGCGCGCGCGGGCGATGTAGCCGTCGTGGGCGCCGGCGCTGCGGGCCCGGCGCAGGAAGCGCGTGACCCGGGCCCGGTCGGCCGCGTCGAACACGTCGAGGTCGAGGGGCAGGTCGACCACCCGCCGCAGGTGGTCGCTGCGCGACAGGCTCACCCCGGCGTCGAAGATCTCGCGCGCGCGCGTGACGCACGGGTACAGGCACGTCGTCCGGCAGATCGGCCTCTCCCGGGCGCACCACCCAGGTGGCGTTGCGCCCGGTGACCGCCCCGCGGTGGACGCGGCAGAGCTCGCCGAGCTCGACGTAGTCGGCGGGCACCGCGCGCGGGCGCGCGGGTGAGCGGGGTCCAGCGCCGCGACTCGCGCAGCACGTCGGCCCCGACGGCGCGGCCCCCGGCGAGCGCCCCGAGCTCGGACACCCGGTCCAGCGCGCCGCATGCGGATGGCGGAGGGCCGCCGGCCTCGCCCGCCGCGAAAGCAGGTGATGGCGGCCGTCACGGCGGCGTCCTCGAACGGCACGGCGGTGGGCTCGAGCACGTGGATCGACTCGCCCCCCAGCGGCCCCAGCAGCAGCTCGCGCACCAGGCCGCCGTAGTTCGTGTCGAGCCACTCCGAGGAGGTGATCAGGGCGCCGCCGTCGCCGGGGCGGGCGCGGACGCGCCGTGGCGAGGAAGAAGTGCACGTGGAGGCCCGCCAGCTGGCTGGCCTCGAAGCCGTGGGCGCGCGCCGTCAGGGTGAGCCACTCCTTCCAGCCGGCGGCGATCTGGTGGTGGCGCACGTAGGGCGGGTTGCCCAGGTACAGGGTGCGTCCCCCGGTCGTCCCGAGGTCGACCGTGCGGTAGTCGCCCACGAGCACCGTGGCGCGGTCGGCGAGGCCCGCCGCGGCCAGGTGCGCCCGGCACGCCAGGGCCGCCAGGGGGTCGCGCTCCACGGCCACGATCCGCGCCCGCGGCAAAGCGCCGCCCGGCCGCCACCGCGAAGCGCCCCGAGCCGGCCCCGGGATCGACCACGCGCGCCGGCGCCGGGGCGCCGGCGGCCCACGCCACCATGGCGTCCACGATCGCTGCCGGGGTGTAGGTGGCGCCCTCGGGCCGGCGGCGCTCGGCGCTGCGCAGGCCGCAGAAGGCGTCGCCCAGGGGATCGAGGCCCTCGGCCACGGCCGCCCGGATCGCGGCGAGGGCGGCCGGGGAGGGCTCCTCGGCGCGCGCCGCCGCGGCCGCGGCGAGCGCCCCCTCGCCCGCCGACCAGCCGGCCACCTCGGCCGCCCCCAGGGCGACGGCCGCCGCGGCGAGCGCGCCCTCGGTCGCGATTGTCGTCTCGTCCACGGCGCCGATCACGCTCCAGAGCGTACGACCGCAGACGGACGCATCCCCCCGCCCGCGGCGGCGGCGCCAATACACTGGCCCGGGCGACCGGGGGTGAGGGCATGCGGTGGCGCAGGTCGGCGGGCGACGGCGGCGTCGAGGACCTGCGCGGCGCCGGCGCGAGGGCGCGGCCGGAGTCCGGTCGCGATCGGCGGGGGCCTGGGCGGCCTGGGCCTGGTGGGGATCATCGTCGCCGTCCTGGTCGTGTTCCTGGGCGGTGGCGGCGACGCCTTCAGCCCCGACGCCGGGCTCGACGGGCTGGGCGCCAGCCCGGCGGCGACCGGCCCGGACATCGACCAGGCGAGCCCGGACACCACGAAGGCCTTCGTGGTGTTCGTGGTCGACGACGTGCAGCGCTCCTGGGCCGAGCAGTTCCGGCGCGCCGGCCAGAGCTATCCGGCGACCACGCTGGCGCTCTTCGCGGCCCGCGTCCGCACCGGGTGCGGCGCCGCGAGCGCGGCCTCCGGGCCCTTCTACTGCCCGTCGGACCGGCGCGTGTACCTCGACCTGGGCTTCTTCCGCGAGCTCGCGCGCGCGCTTCGGCGCGCCGGGCGACTTCGCCCAGGCCTACGTCATCGCCCACGAGTTCGGCCACCACGTCCAGAACGTGCTGGGCATCCTGCCCGAGGTGAACCGCGAGATGCAGCAGAACCCGTCGCAGGCCAACGCGCTGTCGGTGAAGCTGGAGCTGCAGGCCGACTGCCTGGCGGGCGTGTGGGCCCACTCCGCCTACTCGCGGGACCTGCTGGAGGACGGCGACCTCGAGGAGGGCCTGGCCGCCGCCACCGCCGTGGGCGACGACCGCATCCAGTCCCAGGCCGGCGGCCGCGTGGACCCCGACACCTTCACGCACGGCACCTCGGAGCAGCGCAGGCGGTGGTTCCTCGTCGGGTTCCAGGAGGGCGAGGTCGCCTCCTGCGACACCTTCGGGGCCGAGCGGCTCTAGCGTCCCGAGTCGCGGGAGGTGCGCGCGGGAACCGCAAGCGAACCCACGACTCAGGACATCAGTCGGGCGGCGCCGGCCGCAGCACCAGCACCGCACAGGGCGCGTGGTTGACCAGGTAGTGCGCGAAGCTGCCCAGCGCCAGCCGCTGGGGCAGGTTGCGGTGGGCGGCGCAGATCAGCAGGTCGACCGCGTTGCGTCCGCGCCCACTCGCAGGCCTCCGAGCCCGGGTAGCCCTGCAGCATCACGACCTCGCCCTCGGGCACCTCCGCCGCCATCGGATCGAGCCACTCGTGCGCTCCCTGCGCCAGCACGTCGGGCGTCACCTGGGTGCCGAAGCCGGCCGAGTAGGGCAGCGGGAACTGCACCACGTGCATGAGCGTGAGCCGTCCCTGATCGATCGCCCGCAGCCGCCGCGCCTCGGCCAGGGCGCGCACGGAGGCACCGGATTCGTCCAGGCAGCAGCAGATATGTCGGTACGGTGCACCCATGCGACGAGGAACTGTACCTCCGTGGAGGAACTGAACGTCCGTGTCTAAGGTCAGCCCCGTCATGACGTCCATCGCCGACCTGCTCGCCGCCGGCCCCACGCGCTCGGTGGAGTTCTTCCCGCCGCGCGACGACGCCGCCGAGCGCCAGTTCGCGTCGGCCCTCGACGAGCTGGCGGGGCTCGGCCCGTCGTTCGCGTCGGTCACCTACGGCGCCCTGGGATCGACCCAGTCGCGCACGCGCGAGATCGTCGTCGGCATGAACGCCGACCTCGACTTCCCGACGATGGCCCACCTCACGTGCGTGGGGCACACGCGCGAGGAGATCGCCCGGCTGCTCGACCAGTACGCGGCCGCGGGCGTGCGCAACCTGCTGGCGCTGGGGGGCGACCCGGCGGCCGACGGCTCGCACGAGCGCGGCGACTTCTCGTACGCCATCGAGCTGGTGGAGCTCGTCCGCGCCCACCCGGCCGGCTTCTGCGTGGGCGTCGCGGCGCACCCCGAGGTGCACCCGCGCTCGCCCGACCGCGCCAGCGACCGGCTGCCACCTGGTCGAGAAGCTGCAGCTCGCCGACTTCGCCGTGACCCAGTTCTTCTTCCGCACCGAGTCGTACCTGCGCCTGGTGGAGGAGCTCGGCGACCGGGGCTGCCACCGTCCGGTGGTGGCCGGCGTGATGCCCTTCGTGAGCGTGGCCGGCCTGCGGCGGATGGCGGCGATGAACGGCACCGAGATCCCCGCCGACCTGGCCCGCCGGCTCGAGCGGGTCGCCGACGACCCCGCCGCCGTGGTCGAGCTGGGCGCCCAGGTCGCCACCGACCTCTCGCGCGAGCTCGTGGACGCCGGCGCGCCGGGGATCCACCTCTACACGCTCAACCGCTCGGGCCCGGTGCGCAGGGTCTGGGGCAACCTGGACGAATAGCCCGGCGGGGACGGGTATCCTCGCCCGATGCCGACCCCGCCCGCGCGACGATGAGCAGGCACACGGCGGAGCCGGCCGGCGACGTCTCGACCGGGGTCGGGGCCCGTCGCACCCGGCCGCGCGACATGATCGTGCGCGCCATCCTCACGCTCGTCCTGATCGGGCTCGTCGGATGGCTCCTCCTCCAGAACATGGGCGAGATCTCCGAGGTGGCCGACGCGCTCCAGGGGGTCTCCACCGCGGACGCCTGGACGCTGGTGATCCTGCTGCTGGTGACCCAGGTGCTGGTGGCCGCGCAGCTCGCCACCACGGTTCCGGGAATCCGGCTGAACAGGGCCTTCGTGGCCGTCGAGAGCGCCGCCGCGGCGTCCAACATCATCCCCGGGCCCTCCGGCACGGCCACCCGCCTGGCGGTGCTGCGCTCGTGGGGCTTCTACACGGACGACTTCGCGCGCAGCTGGCTGTTCACCAGCGCGCTCACCAACTTCACGGTGCTCGCGATGCCCGCGTTCGCCATCGTCCTGGTGGCCACCCAAAACTCGATCAATACCCCGCTGCTGCTCCTGGCCCTGGCCGGGCTCGTCATCTCGCTGATCGCCCTCTACTGCACCATCCGCATCATGCGCAGCGAGGCCTTCGCGCGGCACTTCGGCGCCCTGACCGGGCGCGTGGTGCGCTGGGCCTACGGGCTCGCGCGGCGCCAGCCCAGCGACGAGGACTTCGTGGCCGCCACGCTGCGCTTCCGCGAGGGCATCGCCGTGACCTGGAGGGAGCGGGGGCTGCGCGTGAGCAGTGCCGTGGTCGGCAACTACGTCGTCCAGGGAATCATCTTCGGCCTCTCGATCCGCGCCGTCGGCCTGGACAGCTCGGAGGTGCCGCTCGGGGCGATCGCGGTGGTCTACACGCTCGTGCGGCTGCTGACGATCGTGAACTTCACGCCCGGCGGAGTGGGCGTGACCGAGGCCCTCTACACCACCGGCCTGCTGACGGTGACCGACGGCGCCGACCAGTCGCTGGTGGTCGCGGCCGTCTTCCTCTTCCGCGGCCTCACCTACATCGGCCCGATCCTGCTGGGCGCCGTCTCGCTGCTGGTCTGGCGCTTCCGCTCCAGCTGGCGCGTGCACCGGCCGGAGCCGGTCGCGGAGGCCGCGGTGGGCGCCGTCTTCGCCGACCGCGAGCCACCCTCGTCCTAGCCCTACTCGATCGGGTGGATCGAGTCGCGCAGGAAGACGCCGACGATCAGGTAGACGACGGTGCCGAGGAACGGGAGCACCACCATCACGGCCGTCCAGACCACCTTGGACGTCGTGGTCAGCTCCCCGCGGTGCCACAGGTGGAGCAGGCTGGAGACGATGATCGCGAGCCACAGCACCGCGAGGATGAACAGGAAGATCCCCATCAGCGCACCGTCCGCCGGCCGGTGCGCCCGTGCCGACTGCCCGCCGCCGCTTCGATCATGCCCCGCTCCTGTTCGATGGCTCCGTGACGCGCGGAGTCTGGGGGACGGGGGCCGGTGACGCAAGCGCACGCCCTCGGGTTAGTGTCGCGTCGGTGATCGCATGAATCCCGAGCCCGACGAGGACGAGTCCGGACCGCGCGGCAGGGTGGCCGCCGCGACCGAGCGCGCGCGGCGCGAGGCCGAGAACGCGCGCCTGTGGGCCGAGGACGCGCGCGAGCGCTCGGCGCTGGTCGCCTTCGGCTTCGACTTCTACGCGCGCGACCGCCAGCGCTTCGGCGGCCTGCTGGCCGGAGCGGTCGCCTTTCGCCTCTTCCTGTGGCTGGTGCCCTTCGCCCTGCTGCTGGTGGGGGTGCTCGGGGCCGTCACGGACCTCGAGAACAGCACGCCCGACGACCTCTCGGACTCGCTGGGGCTGCAGGGGACGCTCGCGAAGACCCTGAGCGACAGCGCCCAGCAGCGCGGGTGGTGGATCGCGATCCTGCTCGGCCTGTTCGGCACCGCCTGGGCCGGCATGGGGGTCGTCCGCGCCCTGCGCGTCAGCCACTCGGCGGCCTGGGGCGTCCCGCCCGATCGCGCGCGCAACGCGCTCGTGGCGTCGGGGCTGGTCTCGGGGGCGGCCATCGGGCTGCTGGTGCTGGCCCTCGTCATCGGCTGGATCCGCCACAACACGGGCCCGATCGGGCTGCTCGCCGCCCTCGGCATGCTGGTCGTGTACTTCGTCGGGTGGCTCGCCGTGTCGATCTGGCTGCCGCACCGCCCGGTGCCCGTGGCGAATCTGGTGCCGGGGGCGGTGCTGGTGGCCGTGGGCATCGAGCTGCTGCACCTGTTCACCACCTACTACCTCGCCGGTCGCGCCTCGCGCGCCGAGTCGGTGTACGGCGCGATCGGGACCGCCCTGGTCCTGCTGTTCTGGCTGTACCTGCTGGCGCGCCTGATGGTGGGCTCGGCGGTGCTCAACGCCGAGCTCGCCGCCCGGCGCGAGCGCGCCGGACGCTAGGCGGCGGCGCCCCGGCGGGCTCGCGCGCGGGTGCGCGCGATCTGCGCCGGCACGAGCGGCCAGACGGCCACCTCGCGCGCCACCGGCCCGGGGGCGAGCGGCCCGCGGGCCGACGCGACGGTCACGCGCACGCCGGTCCCGCGCAGGAACCACCGGAACATGAGCGCCGCCCGGGGCGCGTGCCAGCGCGAGGTGACCAGCACCAGCTCCCGCGCGCCCAATACGCGCGCCACCTGCGCCGCGTGGGAGGCGTTCTCGGCCGTGTGGCGGGCGCCGTCGTCGAGCACGAGGCGCGCGGGCGGGCCGCTCCAGGCGCCGCTCATGAGGTGGGCCTCCGACTCGGCGCCCCGGGCCCGCGCCCAGCCCGACAGCATCACCACGTCGTCGGCCCGGGCCAGCTCGGCGGCGCGCGCGAGCCGCGCGGCGCACACCGGGTGGAGACCCGCCGATCGGCCGGCCGAGAAGCCCAGCACCGCGACGACGCGCCCGGCGCTCACCGGTGGCGCCCGCGCAGCCAGCCGAAGAAGATGAGCGTGGCGATCACCGTGAGCACCAGCTTCCAGGCCATGGCGCCGCGCAGCCGCGACTCCCCGCTGGCCCGCGGGCGCATCTCGACGGCCACCTCCTCCACGCGCAGGCCGGCCCGGTCGAGCCGCAGCAGCGCCTCCACCTCGGGGGCGCCGCTGGTGTACGGCTCGGCCATGATCGGCATCGCCGCCGCGTTGACCGCCGCCATGCCGCTGGTGGGGTCGTGGAAGGGCCGTCCCAGGCGCACCCGCATCGCGCTCTGTAGCAGGCCGATGCCGAAACGGCGGGCCGCGCTCGGCGCGTAGCGGTCGGCCTCGTAGCCGTCCCCCGAGGCGAAGCGCGATCCCACCGCCACGTCGCAGGCCCCGCCGCGCACCAGGTCGATCAGGCGCACGAGCTCGGGAACCGGGTGCTGGCCGTCGGCGTCCACGCGCCCGCAGATCGCGTAGCCGCGCTCCATCGCCTCGCGGTATCCGGCCGCGATCCCCACCCGCAGGCCGCGGTTCTCGCCGAACGAGACCACCTGCGCCCCGTGGGCCCGCGCCACCTGCGCGGTGCGGTCGGTGGAGCCGTCGTCGATGACCAGCACGTCGGCGTCGGGGAGCCCCGCCCGCAGCTCGTCGAGCACTCCCGGCAGGTTGTCCTCTTCGTTCCAGGCAGGGATGAAGACGACCACGTCGGACATTGAAGGTGACCTCGTCTCGGCGGCGGGCGGGTGATTCACCCGCGTGAATCCCCTTCCGGGGATGGTAGGGCCCCCGCCGAGCGACGAAGCTGGCAGTGCCCATTCCCGAGGAGATCCCGTGGCCCCGAGCGCGCGTCAGATGTACGACACCGTCCTGGCCCGGCTGCGCACGCGCCGGGCGCTGGTGTGGGCCATCATCGGCCTGGCCCTGGTGCTCATGCTCATCTCGTCGCTGACGGTGTGGGCCAAGCGGCAGGCGCTCGACACCAACCGATGGGTTAACACCAGCGGCCGCCTGCTCGAGAACGAGCAGATCCGCGACGCGGCCGCCGAGCAGATGGTCAACGCCCTCTTCAACCAGACCGACATCCAGCAGCGGGTGACGGCGGCGCTGCCGCCCGACCTGAAGCCGCTGGCCGGGCCGGCCACCGGGCTGGTGCGCCAGGCCGCCATCCCCGCCGCCGAGCGGCTCCTGGCGAGCTCGGCCGTCCAGGACCTGTGGCGCGAGGCCAACCGCCTCGCCCACGAGCAGATGATGAAGATCCTCGACGGCAACGAGGACGGGCTGGTGTCAACGACCGGCGGGGACGTCGTCCTCGACCTGCATCCTCTCGTTCTGCGCCTGGCCACCCGGGTCGGTCTGTCGGCGGACATCCCGCCCGACGCCGGCAAGATCACGCTGATCGAGTCGAGCAAGCTCAAGGACGCCCAGGGCGCCGTCCAGTTCATCAAGTTCTTCTCGGTGCTGATGGTGTTCGTGGTGCTGGCGCTGCTCGTTCTGGCGGTCTATCTCGCCGGTGGCTTCCGCCGCGAGGCGCTGCGGGGGATCGCGCTCGGGCTGGTCGTGGTGGGCCTGCTCGTGCTCGCGGCGCGCCGGGTCACGGGCAACATCATCGTGGGCGACCTCACCTCGCCCAGCACCTACGACGTCGGCAACGCGGTCTGGATCATCGGCACCTCGCTGCTCAAGGGCATCGCCCTGGCGCTGATCGGCTACGGGCTGGTGCTGCTCGCCGGCGTCTGGTTGGCCGGCGGCACGCGTCTCGCGGTGTGGTGCCGCGCCCGCAGCGCACCCTTCGTGCGCGGGCACGGCTGGATGGTCTGGGCGGGGGTGGCGGTGCTCTTCCTGCTGCTGCTGGTGTGGAACCCGGTCGAGGCGACCCGTCAGTTCTGGGGGATCGTCCTGATTCTCGCGTCGGTCGTGATCGGGGTGGAGGCGTTGCGGCGCCAGATCGTCCGCGAGTCGACGCCGACGCCGACCTGAGCGAGGGCCGCCGCCGGAGCGATCCTCAGGCGGCGGCGTCGCGGGCGCAGCGAAAGCCCATGTTGCCGGTGGAGCTGTCGGGCGTGTTGGAGCTGCGGGCGGCCACGCGATAGCGGTTGCAGTACGAGTCGTGGCACAGGTAGGAGCCACCCCGGATCACCCGCGCCTGGCCGGCGGGCGGGCCCGTCGGGTTGTCCGTCGAGGCGGTGCGGTGGAACGTGGGGTGGAACCAGTCGGCGCACCACTCCCAGACGTTGCCCGAGACGTTGTGGAGCCCGAAGCCGTTGGGCGGGAAGGCGTCGACCGGGGCCGTGCCCACGTAGCCGTCCTCGGCCGTGTTGAGCGCCGGGAACGTGCCCTGCCAGATGTTGCTGCGCCACTCGCCCCCGGGGGTGAGCTCGTCGCCCCAGGGCAGGCGCCGGCCCTCCAGGCCGCCACGCGCCGCGTACTCCCACTCGGCCTCGGTCGGCAGGCGCAGCCCGGCCCAGGCGCAGTAGGCGGCGGCGTCGTCCCAGGACACGTGCACCGCGGGGTGATCCTCCCGGCCGGCCACGGTCGAGTCGGGACCCTCGGGGTGCCGCCACGACGCACCCATCACCTGGCGCCACCATGGCGCCTGGGCCGACGCGCGCGTGGGCGGGAAGTCGGCGGGCAGCAGCACCGCGACGACGAACGACCAGCCATAGCGCTCGGCGTCGGTCACGTGCCCGGTCTCGGCCACGAAGCGGGCGAAGCGGGCGTTGCTGACGCAGACGGGGTCGATCTCGAAGGGGTCGAGCCTCACCCGTCGCGCCGGGCCCTCGCCGTCGGTCGAGAAGCCGTCCCAGTCGTCGGTGCCCATCAGGAACGTGCCGCCCGTGAGCCGGATCAGCCCCTGCGCTCCGTCGTCCACCCCCACCTCCGGCCGCCGCCTGCCGCCAGTCTACGGGGCGGACCTCACGCGCCCAGCCGGGCGGCCAGGTCGACGAGGTCGTCGGCCACGACGTCCCACTCCTCGACGGGCGCGAGGTCGGTCGTCTGCCCCGGGCCGTACTCGGTCGGGCGCGGCAGGAACCCGGTGCGCAGCCCGCACCGGCGGGCGGCCGCCAGGTCGTCGTTGTGGGCGGCCACCATCATCACCTGTCCCGGCACCAGCCCGAGCAGGGCCACGCTGCGCAGGTACGCCTGGGGCAGGGGCTTGTAGGCGCCCGCCACCTCGGCGCCCAGGATCGCGTCCCAGGGCAGGCCGGCGTGGCGCGCCAGGTCCACCATCAGCGCCACGTGGCCGTTGGAGTTCGGGGCCACCACGTGGCGCGCGCGCAGGCGCGTGAGCCCCGCGACGCTGTCGGGCCACGGGTCCAGGCGGTGCCAGGCCAGGGTGAGGGCGTCGCGGTCCGCGGGGCCGAGGGCGTCGCCCACGCCGAACTCGGCGAGCACCTCGTCGAGGGCCTCGCGGTGCAGGACGTCCAGGTTCACCCAGGGGCGGGCGCCCGAGCGGACGGTCTCCATCTGGGGCTGGTAGCGGGCCCGCCAGGCGTCGGCGACGGCCTCCCACGACACCCCCTCCACGCCGCGGGCCCCCCCGAGCGCCGCCGCCTGGCGGGCGACCGAGGTGCGCCAGTCGACGCAGGTGCCGAAGACGTCGAACAGCAGCGCGCGGAGCCCCCCGGCGGCGTCGCTCACGGGCCGATCCCGCGCCGGATGGCTACTCTCGGCGGAGCCACATGGAGATCGGCCTCTACACGTTCGCGGAGCTGACCCCGCACCCCGTCACGGGCGAGACGGTGGGAGTGCGCGAGCGGCTGCGCGACCTCATCGAGGAGGCCGAGCTGGCCGAGCAGGTCGGGCTCGACGTGTACGCGGTGGGCGAGCATCACCGGCCCGACTTCGCATCGTCGGCGCCCGCCGTGATCCTGGGCGCCCTGGCCGAGCGCACCGAGCGCATCCGGTTGAGCAGCGCCGTCACGGTGCTGAGCTCCGACGACCCGGTGCGCGTGTTCCAGAACTTCGCGACGGTCGATCTCCTGTCCGGCGGCCGTGCCGAGATCATGGCGGGCCGGGGCTCCTTCATCGAGTCCTTCCCCCTGTTCGGCTACGACCTCGACGATTACGACGAGCTCTTCGCCGAGAAGCTCGACCTGCTGCTCGCCATCCGGGCCTCCGAGCGCGTCACCTGGTCGGGCCGGCTGCGCGCGCCGCATCGACGACCGCGGCGTCTACCCCCGTCCCGTCCAGGACCCGCTGCCGGTGTGGATCGCGGTGGGCGGCACGCCGACGTCGGTCGCGCGCGCCGGCGCGCTCGGCCTGCCCCTGGCCCTGGCGATCATCGGCGGCATGCCCGAGCGCTTCGCCCAGCTCGCCGAGATCCACCGCGAGGCCGCGCGCCGCTCGGGCCACGCCCCCCCGCCGCTCGGCATCAACTCGCACGGCTACATCGCCGACACCTCGCAGCGCGCCGCCGACGAGTCGTACCGCCCCTTCGCGACGATGATGGACCGCATCGGCCGCGAGCGCGGCTGGCCGCCGATGACGCGCGAGCAGTTCGACGCCTCGCCGCGGCCTGCGCGGCGCCAACTTCGTCGGCAGCCCGCAGGAGGTGGTGGAGAAGATCCTCTTCCAGCACGAGATCTTCGGCCACGACCGCTTCCTGCTGCAGTCGAGCGTGGGGACGATGCCCCACCGGGACGTGATGCGCTCCATCGAGCTGCTCGGCACCGAGGTCGCTCCCGCGGTGCACCGGGCGCTCGCGGCCTCGCCCGCGCCCGATTCGGGTGAGCCCGCCCTCGCCGCGCCCGCCGAGGACTGACGGTGCCCCGCCCTCTCCAGGTCGGCGCCATCGGCGGCGTGCGGCCCCCGCTCGATCCGGCCCTCGCCGGCGTGCGGGCGGCCGAGGAGGCCGGCTTCGACGCCGTGTGGTGGTCGGATCACTTCCTGCACTGGTTCCCGCCCGGGGTCTGGACGCCGGAGCTCACCCCGTTGGCCGCGGTCATGCGCAGCCCGCACGCCTTCCTCGATCCACTGCCCGTGATGGGCGCGGCGGCCGTCCAGACCGATCGCATCCGCCTGGGCACCGCCGTGACCGATGCCGTGCGTCGCCACCCCGCCGTCCTGGCGCAGAGCTTCCTGACCCTGGACCACCTCAGCCACGGGCGGGCGATCCTCGGCATCGGGGTGGGGGAGGCCGAGAACATCCTGCCGTTCGGCTTCTCCTACGAGCGCCGCGCCTCGCGCCTGATCGAGGCCGTCGAGATGATCCGCCTGCTGTGGTCAACCATCGAGCCGGTCAACGTGGACGGGGAGTTCTGGACCCTCGATCAGGCCATCCTGGGCGCCGAGCCCTACGGCGAGCGCCCGCCGGAGATCTGGATGGCCTCGCACCGGCCGCGGGTGCTGGCGGCCACCGGCCGCCTGGCGGACGGCTGGCTGCCGATCGTGATCGACGCGGGCGAGTACGGCGCGCTGCTGGCCGACCTGCGCGCCGCCACGGCCGCCGCCGGGCGACCCGCCGACGCCGTCACCGCGGGCCTGTTCGCGTGGATCGTCGTCGACGAGGACCGTGACGCCGCCGAGGCGATGCTCGACAGCCTGCTGCTGCGCCTGGTGGCGCTGACGGCGCCGGCGGAGGAGTACGCGCTCGCGGGCGCCGAGCCGCCGATCGACGAGGGATGGGGGCTGCTGCACTACGTCCCGACGCGCTTCACCCGCGAGCAGGCCCTGGCCGCCGCGGCGGCGGTGCCCCAGGCGCTGCTGCGGCGCCACTACATGTGGGGCACCCCCGACGACATCGTCGAGCGCCTGCGCCCCTTCCGCGAGGCGGGCATGGAGCACGTGTACCTCGCCAACGTGACCGCGCTGGGGGACCCCGCCAAGGGCCCCTCCTCCTCCGCCCTCCTCCAGGACATCCTGCACGGGTTGCGGCGCCTGGACTAGTGTCCTGAGTCGTGGGTCCGTTTGCGGTTCCCGCGCGAATCTCCCGCGAGTCGAGGACGCAGACCAGCCCCGATATCGGGAATATCGGGGCTGTCGAGGACGACGAGTCGCGATGAGATGCAGCCGGGAACCGCCACGGTATCTGCGACTCGGGACACTGGACGGTTCGCACCATCCGGCACCCGCCCCGCGAGGGAGCGGGTGCCGCCCCGGGCGCCCGGCCGCGGGGCGCGTGTAACACCGCGGGCTTTCGACACATGGCCAAGGAGCCCCCGCGGGGGGGTGGAATAGCCTTGACCGATGACCATCACCATCACGGATCCGCACGACGCACCCATCGCCGCGATCGACCCGGTCCGGCCGCACGTCATCGTCCTGTTCGGCGCCACCGGCGATCTGGCCAGGCGGAAGCTCATCCCGGGGCTGCTGCACCTGTCGCGCGCCGGCCTGATGTCCGAGTTCCGCATCGTGGGGGTCTCGCTCGAGCCCCTCGACACGGAGTCCTTCCGCGCCTTCGCCCGCGCCGCCTGGGACGAGTTCGGCCGCGACGTGATCAGCGAGGACGACTGGAACGACTTCGCCACGCGCCTCTCCTACGTGCGCACCGCCGAGGGCGCCGAGGGCCTGCGCCAGGCCGCCGCCCGCGCCGCGGCGCAGCTGGGCGAATCGCCGCGCTACCTCTCACTACCTGAGCGTCCCGCCCGCGGCGGCGCCCTCGGTGGTGCAGGTGCTCGCCGACGCCGGCCTGACCGAGCACGCGCGGATCATCATGGAGAAGCCCTTCGGCACCGACCTCGCGAGCGCCGTCCGGCTCAACGCCGACGGTCAACGCGGTCTTCCCCGACAGCCGGGTCTTCCGCATCGACCACTTCCTGGGCAAGGAGGCGGCGCAGAACATCCTCGCCCTGCGCTTCGCCAACGGGCTCTTCGAGCCCATCTGGAACCGCCAGCACATCGACCACATCCAGATCGACGTCCCCGAGACCCTCTCCGTGGGCTCGCGCGGCGGCGTTCTACGAGCGCACCGGCGCCTTCCGCGACATGGTGGTCACCCACCTGCTGCAGGTGCTGGCGTTCACCGCCATGGAGCCGCCCACGGCGCTCGAGCCGGGCGCCATCAACGAGGAGAAGAACAAGGTCTTCCGCTCGCTGGTGCCGATCGAGCCCCACGACGTGGTGCGCGGCCAGTACGAGCGGCTTCCGCGACGACGCCCGGGTGCGCCATCGACTCCCAGACCGAGACCTTCGTCGCGCTGCGCTGCACGATCGACAACTGGCGCTGGTCGGGCGTGCCCTTCTTCCTGCGCACCGGCAAGCGCATGGCCGAGGGGGCGCGCATCATCTCGATCGCCTTCAAGGAGCCCCCGCGCAGCATGTTCCCGCCGGGCTCGGGGGTCGGGGCAGTTCGGCCCCGACCACCTCACCTTCGACCTGGCCGACGCCTCGCGGCTGTCGCTGTCGTTCTACGGCAAGCGTCCCGGGCCGGGCATGCGCGCTGGTCAAGCAGAGCCTCCAGTTCTCGCTCACGAGGACGCCGCGCACGTCGACCTGCTCGAGGCCTACGAGCGCCTGATCTACGACGCGATGATGGGCGACCACACGCTGTTCGCCAACGCGAAGGGCATCGAGCGGCTGTGGGAGGTCTCCCAGCCGCTGCTCAGAACCCGCCGGCGGTGCTCCCGTACCCGCAGGGCTCGTGGGGCCCGCCGAGGCCATGAACGCCCTCATCCATCCGCGCACGTGGCGACTGCCGTTCGAGCGCAGGTGGCGGGGACCCAAGTGATCCAGGGGTAGGCGGCGCGCGCCGGGTTCGCCCCGCGAATCACCCGGTCTGCGCCTTGACGGGAACCCCGACAGCTGGCTTGATCCAGCCGACCGCCCCGCGCAGACCGGAGGGACCGTTGGCGCTCCACCCCGTGAAGAAGTCCGACGACCCGGCCTCCGAGGAGGACGTCTACGCCTCGACCGACCTGTCGAAGAGCGCGCCCAAGTACCGGATGCCCGACGCCGAGCTCCAGGGCCGCGACGCCCTCTCGCTCGTGATGGACGAGCTGATGGTGGAGGGCAACTCGCGCCTCAACCTGGCGACCTTCTGCCAGACCTGGCTGGAGCCCGAGATCGCCGTCCTCATGGCGCACACGTCGACAAGAACATGATCGACAAGGACGAGTACCCGCAGACGGCCGAGCTCGAGCTGCGCTGCGTGAACATGCTCGCCGATCTCTGGAACGCGCCCGACGCGCGGGACACCGTCGGCACCTCCACGACCGGCTCGAGCGAGGCGTGCATGCTGGGCGGGATGGCGCTGCTGCGCGTGGCGCGAGCGCCGGCGCGCGGCCGGGCTGCCCACCGACCGCCCGAACATCGTCATGGGCGTCAACGTGCAGGTGTGCTGGCACAAGTTCGCCCGTACTGGGACGTCGAGCAGCGCCTGGTGCCCATGGAGGGCGAGCGCTACATGCTCGGCCCCGAGGAGGCCGTGGCCCAGTGCGACGAGAACACGATCGGCGTGGTCGGCATCCTGGGCTCGACGTTCACCGGGGAGTACGAGCCGATCGCGCAGATCGCGGCCGCGCTCGACGACCTCCAGGAGCGCACCGGGCTCGACGTCCCGATCCACGTGGACGCGCGCCAGCGGCGGGTTCGTGGCCCCCTTCATCCAGCCCGACCTGCAGTGGGACTTCCGCGTGGAGCGGGTCAAGTCGATCAACGCCTCGGGGCACAAGTACGGCCTGGCGCCGCTCGGCGTGGGCTGGATCATCTGGCGCGACACGCGCCGAGCTGCCCGAGGAGCTGGTGTTCCAGGTCAACTACCTCGGCGGCGAGATGCCCGACCTTCGCGATCAACTTCTCGCGGCCCGGCAGCCAGATCGTGGCCCAGTACTACAACTTCATCCGCCTCGGGCGCGAGGGCTACCGCAAGGTGCAGCAGGCCTCCCAGGACGTGGCGCTGTTCCTGGCCGACCGCATCGAGGAGATGGGCCCGTTCCAGATCATCGCCCGGGGCAGCGACCTGCCGATCGTCTCCTGGCAGCTGAAGGACGGGGCCAACTTCACCCTGTTCGAGTTCTCCGACGCGGTCCGCTCGCACGGCTGGCAGCTGCCCGCGTACACACTGCCCGCCAACCGGACCGACCTCAGCATCTGCCGCATCGTGGTGCGCCACGGCTTCAGCCGCGACCTCGCCGGCCTGCTGCTGCGCGACATGGGCCAGGTGCTCGACCGCTTCGCGGCCGAGCCCGACCGGCGCCCATCGACGATCAAGGTCGAGAGCTTCTCCCACAGCTGACGTCCCGGGGATGAGCGAGGCCTTCGTCGAGGGCCCGCCCGAGTGGCGGGTCCGCGAGAGCGCGGGTCCGCACGGCTTCGTGACCCGCCAGGTGTTCGAGGACGAGCGCGGGCGCCTGCTGGAGTGGACCTCCCGGCGCCACCGCAAGGGCCTCGGCCTGCGGGCGGCCGACGAGGCGGCGGGGGCGACGCGCCTGCGGCTGGGCGAGGTGCTCGCCTACCACGGGCTCAACTGGTGGATCGGCTGGCTGTTCATGATGGGCTCGGCCTGCTTCGCGGTGGGCTCGATGCCGATCTACGCGACCCACGTCGATCCGGGCGTGGACGGCGTGACCTTCTTCGTGGGCTCGCTGTTCTTCACGAGCGCCGCGCTGCTCCAGCACATCCAGACGGTGGCCGCCGACCGGACGGTGGGCGGCGCCCACGCCACCCGGCCGCCGTCGCTGGCGCGCCTGCTGTGCGAGCCGGGCCGCATCGACTGGTGGGCCACCGGCGTCCAGCTGGTCGGCACCCTCTGGTTCAACGTCACCACCTACGCGGCGCTGAACGACTCGCTCGACTACCAGCAAGGAGGTCGTCCGGGTCTGGGCCCCCGACGCCCTCGGGTCGGTCTGCTTCCTCGTCGCCAGCTACCTGGCACTGGTGGAGGTCACCCACGGCATCCGCCTGTGGGATCCGGATGACGAGGGCTGGCGCATCGCCGCCCTCAACATGCTCGGCTCCATCTTCTTCGGCATCTCGGCGATCACGTCGTTCATCCTCCCCGGCAGCGGCAACGAGCTGAGCGTGGAGGCGACCAACCTCTTCACGTTCCTCGGCGCGCTCTGCTTCTTCGCCGGGGCGTGGCTGCTGCTCCCCGAGGCCGCGGGAGGAGGGGGCGGCAGCGAAGTGGACTGACGAGTCCGGTTCGTCTACGCTGCGAAACGGACCTTCTTCTCCGTTTTCCATCCGGGAGCACTTCGTGACCACCGCATCACCTCCGGCGCAGGTGACGGACAACCGCCGCTGGTTCGTCCTCGTCCTCGTCTGCATCGCCCAGTTCATGGTCGTCCTCGACGCGACCATCACCAACGTGGCGCTGCCGTCCATCCAGACCGGGCTCGACTTCTCGCCGACGCTCGCTTCAATGGGTCGTCAACGCGTACACGCTGGCGTTCGGCGGCTTCCTCCTGCTGGGCGGCCGCGCGGCCGACTTCGTGGGCCGCCGCCGCCTGTTCGTGATCGGCATCGTGGTCTTCACGATCGCCTCGCTCATCTGCGGCCTGGCCGAGTCCTCGACCGTCCTGATCGCCGCCCGCGCGCTGCAGGGTCTCGGCGCCGCGATGGTCTCGCCCGCCGCGCTGTCGATCGTGACCACCACCTTCCGCGAGGGCGCCCGAGCGCACCAAGGCGCTCAGCGTGTGGGCCGCCATCGCCGTCGGCGGCGCGGCCATCGGCCTGCTGCTGGGCGGCATGCTCACCGAGTACCTGTCGTGGGAGTGGGTGTTCTTCGTCAACGTCCCCGTCGGGCATCCTCGCCATCCTGCTGTCGCTGCGCTTCATCCCGGAGTCGCGCCAGGCGGACACCAAGGGCGTGGACGTGCTCGGCGCGATCAGCGTCACGGCCGGGCTCACCCTGCTCGTGTACACGATCGTCAAGACCCAGGACTACGGCTGGCTGTCGGTCGAGACGATCAGCATGGCGATCGGTGCCGCGATCCTGCTGGTCGCCTTCGTGCTCATCGAGCTGCGCTCCAAGGCGCCGCTGGTGCGCCTGGGCATCTTCCGCCAGCGGGCGCTGACGGGCGCCAACCTGGCCATGCTGGCCGTGACCGGCGGCATGTTCGCGGTGTTCTACTTCGCCTCGCTGTACGTGCAGCAGACGCTCGGCTTCACGCCGGTCCAGGCCGGCCTGGCGTTCCTGCCGCTGACCGCCGGGCATCATCCTGTTCTCGTTCGTCGCCCAGCAGCTGATCGGGCGCATCGGCGTCAAGCCGGTGGCGCTCACCGGCATGGCCGTGGCGGCCATCGGCCTGCTGCTGCTGCCCGCATCCCGGTGGACGGCAGCTACGCGAGCGACGTGCTGCCGGGCATCCTGGTGATGTCCGCCGGCCTGGGGCTGACGTTCGTGCCGATGACGCTGATCGCCACGACCGGGGTCTCCGACGCCGACGCCGGCCTGGCGTCGGGGCTGTTCAACTCGTCGCAGCAGATCGGCGGCGCCCTTGGGCTCGCCATCCTCTCGACGGTGGCCGCCAGCACCACCAGCGACGCGCTTCCGGCCGGAGCGCCGAGCGCGGCCGAGCAGTCGTCGGCCCTGGTGGACGGCTTCCAGGCGGCCTTCGCCGTCGGGGCCGGGCTGATGATCGTCGGGGTGCTGATCACCGCCCTCTTCGTGCGCAGGCGCGACGTGGCGGTGATCCGCGAGCTGGACACGATCCCGGTGACCGATGGCTAGTCCGCTCCGCTCCGACGCGCGCCGCAACCGGGAGCTCATCCTGGCGGCCGCGTCGGAGCTCTTCTCCGAGTCTGGCGCCGACCTCTCGATCGACGAGCTCGCGCGCCGGGCCGGGGTGGGGCACGCCACCATCTTCCGCCGCTTCCCGTGCAAGGACGATCTGATCCTGGCGATGATCGAGCAGCGGCTGGCCGAGCTGGCCGAGCTGGTGGAGGAGGCGGCCGGCAGCGACGACGCGTGGGAGGGGCTGGCCGGGGCGATGGCGATCATCGCCGAGCGCCAGGCCAGGGACCGCGGCCTCGCCGAGGCGGCGCACAGCCGGGTGGTGGGCGCGCCCAACCTGCGCGAGGCGCGCCAGCGCATCCTGACGCCCGATGGCCGACCTGCTCGCGCGGGCCCAGGCCGCCGGCCAGGTGCGCGACGATCTGCACCCCGAGGACCTCTTCTTCCTGATCGCGGCCGCGGCGAACGCCTCGCCCTGCCGCTTCCAGATCCCGGGGCTGTGGCGGCGCTACCTCGGGGTGGTGCTCGACGGGATGCGCCCGGAGGGCGCCTCGCCGCTGGCGCCGGACGCGCCGCCCCTCTGCGACATCGAGGACGCGTTCGAGACCGCATCGCCGCGGTCGGCCCCGACGTCCTCCTGAAGCACGCGAGCGAGGGCCTGGAGGGCCTGGAGCACCGCCGGGTACTCGCTCGGCTCGAGCCGCTCGAGCAGGCCGCGCAGGCGCCGCCGGCTGAACTCGCTGGCCTCGTCCATCACG
Source organism: uncultured Thermoleophilia bacterium (assembly GCA_963806585.1). Classification (GTDB taxonomy): domain Bacteria; phylum Actinomycetota; class Thermoleophilia; order Miltoncostaeales; family Miltoncostaeaceae; genus Miltoncostaea. Next base: position 30,750 of record CAWDYN010000011.1, read on the forward strand.
GCCCGGCCCGCCGCGGTCAGGGCCACCGGCCGCCTGCGACGATCGTCGCCGGGGCCGGCCTCGGGTCGCTCCACCCACCCCTCGCGCTCGAGCGTCTGCACCATGCGGGTGGCCGTGCTGAGCGCCACGCCCGTCGCGGCGGCCAGCGAGGACATGGTGCGCGGGCCGTCCGCCAGCGCGAGCATCGCGATGTGCTGGGGCGTGCTGAGCCGCTCCCCGGGCGTGGCCGCGTGCCGGCGGCGCTCGTGGCGCGCCAGGATCAGCGGCGCGGCCATGTTCCGCAGGTCGGCGAAGGCGTGAACCATCAACTCGAGGGCCGGGTCACTCATCAGTTGTAAAGTACAACCTTCGTGTCGTTCGCTCGTCGGGGAGAGCCAACCATAGAACGCGCCTCTGACGCTCGGCGGGTCGGGCCGATGTTCACGCTCACGCTGCTCGCCGTGGTGTGCGTGTCGTACGTGCTCCAGCAGACCCTGGTCGTGCCCGCCCTGCCCACCATCCAGCGCGACCTCGACACCACCACCACCTGGGCCACCTGGATCTTCACCGGCTTCCTGCTCTCGTCGGCGGTGGCCACCCCGCTCATCGGCAAGCTGGGCGACACCTACGGCAAGAAGCGCCTGCTGGTGATCGTGATGGTCATCTTCGCGGTCGGCACGATCTGGGCGGCGCTGTCCACGTCGATCGCGATGCTCATCCTGGCCCGCGCCCTGCAGGGCGCGGCCGGCGCCATCTTCCCGCTCGCGTTCGGCATCGTGCGCGACGAGCTGCCGCCCGAGAAGGTGGGCATGGCGCTGGGCCTGCTGTCGGCCACCCTGGGCATCGGCGCCGGCATCGGCCTGGTGCTGAGCGGCGTCGTGCTCGAGAGCTTCACGTGGGAGTGGCTCTTCTGGTTCGGGGCGGCCCCGGTGATCCTGTGCCTGGTCCCGGTGTGGCTCCTGCTGCCGGAGTCGCGCGTGCGCACCCCCTCGCGGGTGGACTGGTGGGGCGCGCTGACGATGTCGGTCGGGCTCTCGGCGCTGCTGGTCGCGCTCAGCGAGGGCGAGCGCTGGGGATGGCTCAGCGCGGCCACCCTCGGCCTGTTCGCGGCGTCGGTCGTCGTGCTGGTCCTGTGGGTCTGGGTCGAGCTCAGGGTGCCCGAGCCCATGGTCGAGATGGGGATGATGCGCGACCGCGGGCGTCCTGTGGGCCAACATCGTCGCGATCATCGTGGGCTTCTCCATGTACGGCACCTTCCTGCTGGTCCCCACCTTCGTCCAGATGGGCGCGGGCCTGCCGGACTCGCTCGCCTCCCAGCTCACCTACGGCTTCGGCGCCAGCGTGATCGCCGCGGGGCTCTTCCTGGTGCCCTCCTCGGTGGCGATGCTGATCGTGGGCCCGCTCGGCGGCTCCCTGGAGCCCCGGGTCGGCGCCAAGGCGCTCACGGGCGCGGGCTGCGTGGTGCTCGGGCTCGGCGGCCTGATGCTCGCCCTGTTCCACTCCGCGGGCTGGGAGATCGTCGTCGCGATGACCTTCATCGGCATCGGCGTGGCGCTCGTCTACGCGATGCTCGCCAAGCTGATCATCGACCGGGTCTCGCCCCAGGTCACCGGCGTGGCGATCGGCGTCAACACGGTCATGCGGACCATCGGCGGCGTCATCGGCGCCCAGGTCGGCGCCGCGCTGCTCAGCGCCATCACGATCTCGGGCACCGAGCTCCCGGCCGAGGGCGCCTTCACCGCCACCTTCCTGATCGCCGCCGTGGTCGCCTTCACCGGCGCGCTCGCCATCCTGCGGATCCCCGGTCGCGGAGCGCGGCCGGCGGGCGCGCCGGTCGGGGAGGCGGCCGTCTCCGGCGCGTCCGGCTAGACGCCCACGTTGAGGGTCACGGTCATCCCGGCCCCGGGCGTCCCCGCGACCGTGCCCAGCTGGGTGGAGTAGCCGTCGCCGAAGACCATGTCGGTCTCCAGGGAGGTCCGGGCCATGTTGGTCACGCTCTGCTCGTAGCCGGCCGTGGCGTACACCGCCTCGCAGGCGTCCTGGGGCAGGGCGATCTGCGAGGTCACCAGCTTGGAGCCGGCGGCCGTCGCCTCGGCCAGGCTCGGGATACACCTCGAAGTGGATGTGCGGCCAGCGCCCCGAGTAGGCGGCGGGGAAGATGCTGGAGAAGGACACGCTCCCCCGGGCGTCGGCCACCTGCACCCCGCGCAGGTAGTTCTCGTCGGTGATCTCCGAGTCGTACATCGAGTACCGGCCGTCGCGGTCGCAATGCCACAGGTACAGCGCCGCCCCCTCGGCGGGAGCGCCGCCGGCCGCGACGTCGAGCAGCGTCAGGCGGATCGCCAGGGGCACCCCCTCGGCCACGCCCGACGAGGCGCCGAAGCTCGAGGTGATGTCGCCGCGCACGATCCCGCTCTCGGTGAGCACGTTGACGCCGTTGGAGCCGTCGGCCGGGTAGGGGCCGCCCGTCTCCTCGGGGATCTCGTCGGTCGCCGAGGCGGTCGTGGCCGTGGCGCCCGTCGCGGCGGTCGTGGTGGCGGCCGCGGTCGTGGCGGCCGGTTCGGCCGACGAGGTGCCGCACCCGACCAGCGTCGCGAGCCCGCCCAGGGCCAGCAGCTGCAGGGCGCGCCGGCGGCTCATGAGGGTGGACACGTCGAAGGACAGGCCCCGATCGTGGTCGTGGAGCTCGTCCTCGTGGACGTCCCGCATCCGCCGCGCGCCCATCGCGCCTCCCCTCGTGCCGTGGCCGTGGCCCCACGGTAGGAGGCGCCTCTCACCGCCGGCGTGGAGCGGCCTGTGAGGTCCCTGTGGTTTAGGTGGAGAGCTGGGGCGCCCCGGCCGGGGCGGCCTCCGGCGGCGGGGTCTCGCGGTAGGGGACCACCTCGCGGAAGGCCCGGCTGCCCACCAGCAGCACGAAGACCGCGAGGCCGACCGCCACCAGCGAGAAGATCGTGAGCGTCGCGGGCAGGCCGATCCAGTCGCCCATGTAGCCGAGGGCCACGGTCGGCACGGTGCCCGCGTAGGCGCAGCAGTAGAGCACCGACATGAGCTTGCCGCGCTGTTCGATCGGCACGATCGTCCCGCAGATCACCGTTCCGCCGAACAGGATGAAGCCGTTGGTGATGCCGATGATGCTGGCGGCGAAGAGGACCAGCCACACGGTGTTGAGCTGCGACGAGAGCACGATCAGGAACGACAGCAGCGAGGACGCCGTGACCCCGATCATGATCGCCCGCCGCGGGTCGAGCTCGCGCACCAGGAACGGCGCCAGGCCCCCCAGGGCGAGCGTGAGGAACCCGATCGCGCCGACGACCGCGAGGTTGTGCACGTCGAGCGTGTCGAACACGAAGATCGGCACCACCGACAGGAACGTGCCCTCGATGAAGCTCATCATGAAGGTGGCCGGCGCGACGAAGGTCATGAAGCCGAAGGCCTGGCCGCTGGGCACGCCGATGCGGATGCGGAAGGGGCCGGGGTCCTTCTGGCGCATCAGCGTCTCGGACGCGGTGGCCACCAGCAGGATGCCGACCAGCATCAGCACGATGTGACCCTCGAAGGGGGTGTGGCGCGGGTTGGGCGCGTACTGCGCCGCGATGCCCGCCAGGCCCGGGCCCAGGCCGAAGCCCAGGCGGAAGAACACGCCGGCCAGGGCGGCGGCGAGCGCCTTGCTCTCGACGCGGGCGTGGTCCACGACGAAGGCGGCGCCGACGCCCAGGAAGCCGCCGATGGCCAGGCCCTGCAGCACGCGCCCGGCGAACAGCAGCGGCACCGACTCGGCCAGCGCGAACACCAGCGAGGCCAGCGTCATCGTCACCATCGCCGGGATCAGCAGGCGCTTGCGCCCGAGCCGGTCGCTGAGGTTGCCCGCGATCAGCATGGTGGGGCACACCGTGACCGTGTAGGTCACGAACAGCAGGGTCGCGGTGCCGGTCGAGATGTTGAAGTGCTGCTGGTACAGCGGCAGCAGAGGCGTCAGCGTGCTCGTGCCCATGGTGAGCACCAGCAGGCCGATCAACGCCTTCCACGAGCCCAGCGTCACGCGATCTCCCCCCGGCGTGGAGCCGATCCGCACACGATCGTCAAAATACCAGACGATTCAGTTCGCGAATCCCCCTAACGGGGGCGGCGCAAACCCGCGAACGCGATCACCGCGCCGATCGCCGACGCCACGGCGATCAACCAGCAGGCGGTGGCGAATCCCGACTCCATGCCCGTGCGCACCGCCTCGGTGACGACCGTGCGCTGCGCCTCGCCGCCCGCCGCGTCGATCGCCCCCTCGAGGCCGGCCGACGAGCCGGTGAGGGCGGCGTCCAGCGAGGCCTCCTCGATCGCCGGCACCGCCCGCTTGGGACAGCGCGCCGTTCATGGCGGCGAGGCCCTGGCCCACGAACAGCGCGCCGCCCACGGCCACGCTCACCGCCCCGCCCAGGCACCGGCTCACGTTGAGCGTGCCCGCGGCCTCGCCGCTGAGGTCGGCGGGCACCACCGACATGGCCGCCGCCGACGCCGTGGCGAAGCACCCGCCGACGCCCGCGCCGCACAGGATGAGCGGCAGCCACAGGTCGCCGAGGGCGGTGACGTCGTCGATGGTCGCGAACATCGCCGCGCCGATCGCGAGCAGCGCGAGTGCCCCGCCGACCGGGATGGCGTAGCCCACGCGGTCGCCGAGCCTGCCGGCGACGAGCGACATCACGAACAGCGGCAGGCCGTACGCGAGCAGGACCAGGCTGGCCGCCACCGAGGAGTAGTCGAAGGTCGCCTCCGACTGCCCCTCACACTCCGAAGGCCGCGCCGCGCTCCCGGGGCCCGAAGGCGAGGTTGAGCACCGAGATGGACGCCGGCATGAGGAAGGCGGCGCCCGCGCCCTGCGGCGCGCGGCCGCCGACGAGCATGCCGCCGCCCTGGGCCAGTGCGGTCAGCAGGGTGCCGCAGGCGAACAGGCCCAGGCCCACGAGGAACACCGATCGCATGCCGAGGATGTCGCCGAGGCGCCCCGCCGGGAGCACCAGGGTGGCGACCGCGAGGATGTAGGCGTTGAGCGCCCAGGCCAGCGTGGTCGTGGTGAGCCCGAGATCGTCCGCCAGCGCGTTGACCGCCGAGTTGATCGCGGTGGTGTTGAGCGCGATCAGGAAGACCGCGAGCGACGAGGTCACGAGGACCCCGCGCGGGCTGATTCGGCCGCCGGACAACCGGGCCATCATCACGCGTCGCGCAGGGTGATGTCGACGCCCCCAAGCACCCGGCCGTTGACCTGGATCTCCACGCGGTGGCCGCCGGGGTACAGCCGGCGCACCGACCTCTGCGCGAAGGTGTGACGGCGCCGCAGCTCGGCGGGCACGCCCGCCACCAGGGTTCGGCGCGCCAGGAGGAACGCGCGCGGGGCCCGCATGCCGCCGGCCCCGGCGTGGTGGACCAGGTAGTGCGCCACCACCGCCGTGTCCGCCGGGGCGCTCAGGCGGGCGCCGATCACCGCGGCGTCCCCGATGCGCGGGTCGGCCGGCGTCACCGTCAGCCCCTCCAGCGCGACCTCGGCGGCGCCGTCGTAGCCGAGCAGCGCGAGGGCCCGGGTGTCGCCCGCCGTGGCGAGCGTGCGCAGCCCGTGCCGCACGACCCCGTCGACGCCGGCCCCGCCCGCGGCGCTCCAGCGCGCGGCCGTCGCGAGCGCCAGGCCGGGATGGTCCTTCGCGATGTCGTTGAGGTTGTTCGCCACCGAGCGGCGTACGTACTCGGAGGGGTCGTCGACGAGCAGGTCGAGGACCTCGATCACCGGCGCCGGCTGCGCCACCAGCGCCGCGACGCGCGGCGCCCACGGCAGACGCGGGCGGCACCCCTCGGAGGCCAGCCGGCGCACGTCGGGATCGGGGTCGCCGGTCCAGCGCCGGAACCAGGCGAAGGCCGCGTCGGGGTGACGCTCGATGAACGGGCGCACCGCCCACTCGCTGGTGAAGCGGCCGGTCATGTCGGCGAGCAGCGGCAGGGCGACGTCCGGCGCGTCGATGCCCCGCTCGGCGACCAGGTAGGTCACCGGCACGGTCATCCACCCGTCGAAGCGCGGCGAGCGCAGGGCCGCCCGGATCACGCGCTCCAGCTCGGGGAGGCCTCCGGGCAGGTGGCGGTCGAGGGCGGCCGTGAGGTGGAGGATGCGCGCCTTCAGCTCGAGGTCCGCGAGGCCCTCGAGCGCGTCGGCCGCGAACGCCCCCACGTCGAGCTCGGGGCACACGCCCGACAGCTCGCCCGCGAGCGCGTCGACGAGGACGGGGGAGAAGGCGTCCTTGATCGCGGCCATGGCCGGCGAGCCTATGCTCTTGGCGGTTGTCCGCGCTGTGCCCGGTCCGTAGCCTCGCGCCGGCTCCGAATCCAGGCTACGGGAGAGACATGCGCATCCACAGAAACCTCACCATCGCCGCCCTGGCCGTCGCCGCCACGGCGGTGCTGGCCCCGAGCGCGCTCGGGGCGAAGGTGACCCTGACCACCTCGACCGGCTTTCCGAACGCCACGAAGGCCGTCAACTACGACGCCTACTACAGCAGCTTCACGACCAACGACCCGACCGCCTTCTGCCCGGCCGGGGCGGTGCCGCTGACGGTGGGCTGGAAGGGCGCCGGCCTGTTCGTCGCGAGGATCGACGTCAACCTCGGCTCCCGCGCCTACTTCGACCTGGACGGGCGCGACACCTGGATCGCGGCCTCCACGCGCGGCGTGGCGCGCTGCGCGCGCGGCCCCGTGAAGGCGAACCTCAAGAAGCGCTCGGGGTCCGGCACGGTCAGCTGCGGCGCCAAGCTGGCGCTGGGCATCCCCTTCACCTCGAGCGGGCCGTTCCAGGACGGCGCCGCCTCGTCGGCGCCCGCGGGCATCAAGCGCTGGCGCAGCACGATGTCCGAGAGCGACACCCAGGCCCTGTGCGTGACCCGGTCGGCGTTCCGCTCCGTCAAGGTCGTCAAGAAGTCGCGCCCGTTCGCCGCCGGCCGGTCCGCGGCCACCGTCTCCACCTCATGCCCCAAGCGCCACACGGCGATCTCCTGGGGCGTCTCCCTGCCGCTGATGGAGGGCAACGCCTACTCGCCCTACGGCATCACCAACCGGCGCACGACCCCGTGGGTCAGCACCTCGGCGCCCAAGGGCCGCGGGTGGACGATCACCTTCCGCACGGCCGACGGCAAGCCGGCGGCGGCGCCCGCCACCCTCACCACCTACGTCACCTGCGCGGTGCCGGCGTAGGCCGGCTCAGGTGAGGCCCCGCGCGCGGGCCACGAACCAGCCGTTCACGTTGTTGCAGCGCACCTCGCGCGGCCGCTCGTGGGCGTACGTGTAGATCGGCATCCCCTGGTAGGTCACCTGGCGGCGTCCATCCGGGCGTCGGGTCGTTCCGAACCGGCCCTTCACACCCCGGACGGTCGCCGCCACGCGGGCCCGCTTGGGCACGATCAGCGGCGGCCAGGCCCGGGCGCACGAGCCCGTGCAGCGCACCCGTCCGCCCCGCTCGCGGTTCCACCAGTACAGGGCCTGGCCCGAGCGGGTGACGAGGACCTTGCCGAAGCTCGCGGTCAACAGGGTCGTGACCGGCTTCACGACCTTCGCCTTCGCCGGCGCCGCGCTCGCCGGCGCCACGGCCAGCCCGACGGCCACGAGGAGGGGGATGGCGGTTCGCGACCAGCGCACGGGACACCTCCGGGATCGACGATGCGGCGGACCCTAGGAGGGGGTTCTTACGCCCGCATTACGCGCGCCGCCGCCGCCGCCGGTCGGGGGCGGCGGGCCGTTCACTAGGGTGCCCTCGTGGCCGACCCGCGCATCGAGAGCCTCGCCCGTCTCGCCGTCGAGGTGGGCGCCAACGTCCAGCCCGATCAGGTCGTGTCGGTCAGCGGCCGCCCGGGCCAGGAGGAGATGGTGCGCGCGGTGGCCGCCGCGGCCTACGCGCGCGGGGCGCGCTTCGTCAACGTGGGCTGGTTCGACCCCCACGTCAAGCTCGCGCGCCTGACCCACGCCGCCGAGGACTCCCTCGACTGGGTGCCGCCCTGGTACGGCCAGCGCATCCTCGAGATCGGCAGGATGGCGGGCGCCACCATCGCCCTCGCCGGCCCCACCGCGCCCGGCCTGTTCGACGACATCGACCCGGCCCGCGCCGGCCGCGACCGGCTGCCGTCGGTGCGCGAGGGGGTCGCCGTGATCATGGGCGGGCAGGTCAACTGGACGGTGGTGCCGTACCCCAATCCGGCCTGGGCCGGCGTGGTGTTCCCCGACCTGCCGCCCGCACGCGCCCTGGAGCGCCTGTGGACCGAGGTCGCCCACATCTGCCGCCTCGACGAGCCCGACCCGGCCGCCGCCTGGCGTGCCCGCGGCGCCGAGCTGGAGGCCTCGGCGCGCCGGCTCGACGAGCGCCGCCTGTCGGCGCTCCGCTTCGTCGGGCCCGGCACCGACCTGACGGTGGGCCTGCTGGAGGGCTCGCGCTGGGTGGGCGGCGGCGACCACCGCGCCGACGGGCTGCCGCACCTGCCCAACATCCCCACCGAGGAGGTCTTCACGACCCCCGACCCCACCCGCACCGAGGGGGTGGTCCGCGCCACCCGCCCGCTCGATCTGGGCGGGACGGTGGTGAGCGGCCTCGTGGTGCGCTTCGAGGGCGGTCGCGCCGTGGAGATCACGGCGGACACGGGGGCCGACATCCTGCGCGCCCGCGCGGCGCTCGACGAGGGCGCCGCCCGCCTGGGCGAGGTGGCGCTGGTGGACGGCAGCGGGCGCATCGGCCCCCTGGGGACGGTGTTCTTCGACACCCTCCTCGACGAGAACGCGGCCAGCCACATCGCCCTCGGCGCCGGTTACCCCAAGGGCGCCGACGCGTCCGAGGCGCAGCGCATCAACACCAGCGAGATCCACATCGACTTCATGATCGGCGGGCCCGACGTGACCGTGCTCGGCGTCAACGCCGACGGCACCGAGACCCCGGTGCTCGAGAACCTGACCTGGTGGTCAGACCCCGCGCAGTAGGCCGCCGTCAACCGGCACCGCGACCCCGGTGACGTAGGAGGCCCGCTCGCTGCACAGGAACGCCGCCACCGCGGCGATCTCCTCGATGCGGCCGGTGCGGGCGGCGGGCACCTGGGACCGGGCCGACTGCTCGGCGGCCTCGGCCGAGCCCGACAGGCGGGTGAGGCGATCGGTGAGGATCCGCCCGGGCAGCACCGTGTTGAGCGTGACGCCGTCGGCGGCCACCTGGGCGGCGATGGTCTTCCACGCCGCCAGCGCCGCGGAGCGCTCGGCGTTGGACAGCACCAGGCTGCCGATCGGCTCGCGCACCGACGTGGACGCCACGTTGAGGACCCGCCCCCAGCCGCGCGCGAGCATCCCGGGCATCACCGCCCCCACCAGCGCGAGCGGCGCCTCGACCAGCGAGCGGTGGGCGGCGCGCCACTGCTCGGTGTCGAAGCCCAGCGCGTCCGGCCCCGCGGGCGGCCCGCCGGTGTTGCACACCAGCACCTCCACCGGGCCTCCGAGCGCCCCCTGCACGTCGGCCACCAGGCCCGGCACCGCGTCGAGATCGGCGCTGTCCCACACGAAGCCGCGGGCGCCGACGGCGGCCGCGGCGGCGTCGATGCGCTCGCGCGAGCGCGAGGCGATCGCCACCCGCGCGCCCTCGGCGGCCAGGGCGGCGGCGATGCCGCGCCCGATGCCCGACGAGGCGCCCGTCACCAGCGCCACCCGATCCGCCAATCCGAGGTCCATGGACCCGATGCTAGCCTCACCGACGTGAGCGCGACCCGCGCAGCCGGCCAGACGAGCGAGGCACGCCGCGCGGGCCGGCCGCGGTCGGCCGCCGTGGACGTGGCGATCCTCGACGCCGCCCTGGGCCTGCTGTCCAGCGAGGGCTACGGGCGCATGAGCATGGACGCGGTCGCCGCCCGCGCCGGCGTCAGCAAGGCGACGATCTACCTGCGCTACAGCGGCAAGGCCGATCTGGCCACCGCGGCGCTGGCGCACCTGCGCGTCGCCGGGCGGCCCGAGCCCACCGGCCACCTGCGCACCGACCTGCTGTCCGAGCTCAGCCAGCTGCGCCTCAACACCGAGCGCGTGCTGGCCATGTCGCTGGTGGGCACCTGCCTGTCGGAGGAGCGCCACACCCCCGAGCTGATGGAGCTCTTTCGCGAGCGCACGATGCACCCGCGCCGGGCCATCCTGCGCGACCTGATGGGCGAGGGCCGCGCGCGCGGCGAGATCGCCGCCGACGCCGACATCGACGCGGCCGTCAACCTCTTCATGGGCGCCTATCACGCCCGCTACCTCTCGGGGGAGCCGTTCCCCGACCGGTGGGAGGAGCGGATCGTCGAACTCGATCCTGCGCGGGCTGGGCGCGCCGGCCCCCGGACATTCCTAGCCGATAGGTCAGTTTCCGGCCGCGGAGGGCCCGGCATAGCGTCGCGCCCATGAACCCACGGCGAGCCCACCGGCTGGGCGGACGCGCGCTCGCACTCGCGGCCGCGTCACTGGTCTCGCTCGCCGTCGCCTCGGCCGCGCAGGCGGCGTCGGTGACGCCCGTGGAGCCTCCGGGCGGGGCGACTCTCTACGACCCGGGCGCCGGCAAGGAGATCACGCTCCGGTGGAAGGTCGGTCTCGACGGCTGCGAGCCGCTCAACAACACCCTCACGACGTTCCTCCTCCAGTCGCTCGACGCCTCGGGCGCAGTGATCGGCGAGTCGAGCGGCCTCCCCGACCCGCCCGAGAGCGGGTCTGGCGCGGGCCTGTTCGCGAGCGCCGCCAACCTGCAGAGGACCCTCGTCGCGGTGGGCAACCTCGACGGGACGCCGGCCCGCCACCGCTGGAAGGCGACCCTGTACTGCACGAAGATCGGCCAGGGGACCACCATCCTCGAAACCGATTGGCAGGAGTTTCGCGTCTTCCGCAACGCCAACGCGGCGCCTCCCGGCGGCACGGCGACTCCCCCCGCGACCACGACCCCGACGCCCACGCCCAAGGCGAAGTCCCCCAAACGGCGAGTGGCGAAGCGGCGGGCGCCGACAGACGTCTCCCGCTGCGAGGCCGGTCGAGGCTGGGGATCGGCCCAGCCCGCTCGCAACTACCGGCGGTCCAACACGCGCCCCGTCGCAGGCGACGGCCCGATGTCGATCCGGATCGCCCAGCGCAACCCGTTGACGACGCGGGTCGTGGTCAACTGGGGCACGGGCGAGGGGACGACACGGCACAGATCGAGGCGGGCGAAATCGTCAGTCGGGCACAGCTTCCGGACGCCGGGCTGGCATCGGGTCACCGTGACCTTCGAGAAGATCAACCGACGCACCGGCAAGCCCATCGCGCACTGTTACAAGAGGGTCCTGAAGCTCGATGTCTACGTCGAGGGTGGCGACTGGTACACCACCTGCGACGGCACCAGCTGCGTCGAGTGGAGGCGACGCAAGGCCGACTGGGCGCTGACGAAGCAGGAGCGCCAGACGCTGGCGGTGCTGAAGGACTACGACAAGCTGATCAGCTGCAGGGTCTCCATTCCGAGCGATGCCGCGCCCGGCCTGAGCCCACCGCGCCTTCTCGGGCCGCTCGGGCTGGTCTCGTCTGTGCTGGGGTCCTACTGTCAGGCGGTCCAGTACTCGGGCATCCGAGACCCGCGCTACCAGGAGGGCGCCACGTACTCGTGCGCGAGCGCGTGTCCCCCGGGCACCTACCGGCGCGAGGAAAACGTCGGCGGCGTCTGATCTGTGAACCCGAGGTGGCCGCGGCATCGCGCCGCGGGCCGACATCGGCGGCTCTGAGCCGCTGGGCACGAGATGGCTGCGACCGCCGTGCGAGTGAGATCCCGCCCCATCCTCCGGTGTTTCGTCGAGAGCGCCGCTCCGGATGTGGCGTCGATCGCATCTTCGTAATCTCGCCGGCGCGCGCCTGTCAGGATCGCCGCATGGATCGGAGCCCCCGGGCTCGCGGGCGCCGGGTCGCGGGTCGGGTGCCTTGCTAGGTTGAGTGGGCCGCGCGGCGATCGACCGCCAACCCCGTCCCCCTGGGTGACGATGTCCTCGGCTCACGAAACGACACTCGGCTGACCACCGGCGACGACACGTCCCGGCCGCCGACGCCCGAGGAGGGCGATGTCGATCCCCGCGAGACGCGGGAGTGGCTCGAGGCGGTCGACGACATCCTGCGCGAGTACGGCCCCGAGCGGGCGGGGCAGCTGCTGGGCAGGTGGTGACCGAGGCGCGCCTGTTCGGCGCGGTGGTGCCGGTCAGCCGACGCACGCCCTACATCAACACGATCCCGCCCGACGACGAGGACGCCGATCCCGTTCGACCAGGACGTCGAGCGCCGGCTGCGCTCGGCGATCCGGTGGAACGCGGCCGCCCTGGTGCTGCAGGCCAACAAGGAGTCGTCCGAGCTCGGCGGCCACATCGCCAGCTTCCAGTCGGCGGCCACGCTCTACGAGGTCGGCTTCAACCACTTCTGGCACGCCCGCACCGACGACCACGGCGGCGACCTGGTCTACATCCAGGGCCACTCGTCGCCGGGCATCTACGCGCGCGCCTACCTCGAGGGCCGCCTCGACGACGAGCAGATGCGCAACTTCCGCCGAGGAGGTCGACGGCAACGGGCTCTCGTCCTATCCGCACCCCTGGCTGATGCCGGACTTCTGGCAGTTCCCCACGGTGTCGATGGGGCTCGGCCCGATCATGGCGATCTACCAGGCGCGGTTCCTGAAGTACCTCGCAGGGTCGCGAGATCGCCGACACCGCCAAGCGCCAGGTGTGGGCGTTCATGGGCGACGGCGAGATGGACGAGCCCGAGTCGATGGGCGCCATCTCGCTGGCCGGGCCGCGAGACGCCTCGACAACCTGGTCTTCGTCGTCAACTGCAACCTGCAGCGCCTGGACGGCCCGGTGCGCGGCAACGGCAAGATCATCCAGGAGCTCGAGACCAACTTCCGCGGCGCCGGCTGGAACGTGATCAAGGTGATCTGGGGCGAGAACTGGGACCCGCTGCTGGCCGCCGACCACGACGGCCTGCTCAAGCGGCGCATGGAGGAGGCGGTCGACGGCGAGTACCAGACCTTCAAGTCGCGCGACGCCGACTACGTGCGCGAGCACTTCTTCGGGGCCTACCCCGAGCTCGAAGGAGCGGGTGGCCGGACATGAGCGACCCGCAGATCTGGGCGCTCAACCGGGGCGGCCACAGCCCGCGCAAGGTCTACGCGGCCTACCACGCGGCGATGCACCACGAGGGGCAGCCCACCGTGATCCTCGCCAAGACGATCAAGGGCTACGGCATGGGGCGCGCCGGCGAGGGCCAGAACATCACCCACCAGGCAGAAGAAGATGAACGAGGCCGCCCTGCTGGCCTTCCGCGACCGCTTCGGCGTGCCGCTCAGCGACGACCAGGCCCGCGACGCGGTCTTCTACAGGCCGCCCGACGACAGCGCCGAGATGGTCTACCTGCGCGAGCGGCGCGAGGCCCTGGGCGGCAGCCTGCCCGCCCGCCACGCCGACGTGCCGCGCGACCGAGGTCCCCCCGCTGTCGGCCTTCGAGCGCCCTGCTGAAGGGGAGCGGCGACCGGACCATCTCCACCACGATGGCCTTCGTGCGCGCGCTCGGCACCCTGGTGCGCGACAAGGGCATCGGCCGCCACGTGGTGCCGATCGTGCCCGACGAGTCGCGCACCTTCGGCATGGAGGGCATGTTCCGCCAGCTCGGGATCTTCTCCCAGGTGGGCCAGCTGTACAGCCCCGAGGACGCCGAGCAGCTCATGTACTACCGCGAGGACAAGAAGGGCCAGATCCTCGAGGAGGGCATCACCGAGGCCGGCGCGGTCTCGTCGTGGATCGCCGCCGCCACCTCGTACGCCAACCACGGCGTCCCGATGATCCCCTTCTACATCTTCTATTCGATGTTCGGCTTCCAGCGCATCGGCGACCTGATCTGGGCCGCGGGCGACAGCCGCTCGCGCGGCTTCCTGGTGGGCGGCACCGCCGGGCGCACCACCCTCAACGGCGAGGGCCTGCAGCACCAGGACGGGCACAGCCACGTGGTGGCCGCCACCGTCCCCAACTGCCGCGCCTACGACCCGGCCTTCGGCTACGAGCTGGCGGTGATCGTGCAGGACGGCCTGCGCCGCATGCTCACCGAGCGCGAGGACGTCTTCTACTACCTCACGGTGTTCAACGAGAACTACCGCCAGCCGGCGATGCCCGAGGGCGCGGCCGAGGGCATCCTGCGCGGCATGCACCTGGTGCGCGCCGCCGAGGGCAAGGGGCCGCGCGTGCAGCTGCTGGGCTCCGGGTCGATCCTGCGCGAGTCGCTGGCGGCGGCCGAGATGCTGCAGGACGACTACGGCGTGGCCGCCGAGGTGTGGAGCGTCACCAGCTTCACCGAGCTGCGCCGCGACGGCCTGGAGGCCGAGCGCTGGAGCCGCCTGCACCCCACCGAGGAGCCGCGCATCCCCTACGTCGAGGCGTGCCTGGGCGACGGCGAGGGGCCGGTGATCGCCTCGAGCGACTTCATCCGCGCCGTGCCCGACGGCATCCGGCCCTACGTGCCCGGCCGCTTCGAGGTGCTCGGCACCGACGGCTTCGGCCGCAGCGACTACCGCGCCAGGCTGCGCAGCTTCTTCGAGATCGACCGCCACCACGTGACGGTGACGGCCCTGGGCGCCCTCGCGCGCGAGGGCGCGCTCGACCCGGCCATCGCCGCCCAGGCGATCGTGCGCTACGACATCGACCCGGAGGCGGTACCGCCGTGGCAGCGATGAAAGAGGTCCGCGTCCCCGACATCGGCGACTTCGAGGACGTGCCCGTCATCGAGGTGCTGGTGTCGTCGGGGGACACGGTGGCCGTGGAGGACCCGCTGATCGTGCTCGAGTCCGAGAAGGCCAGCATGGAGGTGCCCTCGCCGGCCGCGGGCGTGGTGGGCGAGCTGTCGGTGGACGTGGGCGACGAGGTCTCCAAGGGCGACCTGATCCTGACCCTCGAGGAGGAGGGCGCCGGCGACGACGGCGACGAGGCGGGGGGCGACGAGCCGGCCGGCGAGGCGCAGGAGCAGGAGCCGGCCGAGGAGGACGCCGAGGACGGGGCGCCCGACGCGGGCGGCGACGCCGACCCGGCGCGCGCCGGGCGCGAGGAGGAGGAGGCCGAGCCCGCCGAGGAGGCCGCGGCGCCCGCGCCCGACCGTCCCGCCGGCTCGTTCGACGGCGACGACGTCTACGCCGGCCCGGGCGCACGCCGCCTGGCGCGCCAGCTGGGCGTGGACCTGGGCGCTGTCGCGGGCAGCGGCCCCAAGGGCCGCGTCACCAAGGAGGACGTCACCGCCGCGGCCGAATCCGGCCCCGCCGCGCCCGAGAAGGCCGCCGCCCCGGCGGCGGCCCCGGCGGGTCTGCCGCCCTGGCCGCAGGTCGACTTCGCGAAGTTCGGCCCGGTCGAGGTGGTGGAGCGGTCGCGCATCAAGCGCATCGCCGGGCCGGCCCTGGCGCGCAACTGGGCCATGATCCCGCACGTCACCCAGCACGACGAGGCCGACATCACCGAGCTCGAGGCCTTCCGGGTGGAGGTCAACGCCGCCCACGCCGACGAGGGCGTGAAGGTGACGATGGTGTCGCTGCTGCTCAAGGCCTGCGCGGCCGCCCTGCGCGCCTTCCCCGAGTTCAACTCCTCGCTGGACGGCGACGACCTGGTGCTCAAGCGCTACTTCCACCTGGGCTTCGCGGTCGACACCCCCGACGGGCTGCTGGTGCCGGTGATCCGCGACGTCGACCGCAAGGGCCTGCTGGAGATCGCCCGCGAGCTCACCGCGCTGTCGGGCGCCGCCCGCGAGGGCAAGCTCGGCCGCGAGCAGATGGAGGGCGGCACCTTCACCATCTCCAGCCTGGGCGGCATCGGCGGGACGGCCTTCACGCCGATCATCAACGCCCCCGAGGTGGCGATCCTCGGCGTCTCGCGCTCGGCCATGAAGCCGGTGTGGGACGGGCGCATGTTCGCCCCGCGGCTGATGCTGCCGCTGTCGCTCTCCTACGACCACCGGGTGGTGGACGGCGCGGCCGCCGCGCGCTTCACCACGCACCTGGCGGGCCTCCTCTCCGATCCGCGCCGCATGCTGCTGTGAGCGAGGACGAGCGGGTCGACGTGGTGGTGCTGGGCGGCGGACCGGGCGGCTACACGGCCGCGTTCCGGGCCGCCGACCTCGGCCTGGGCGTGACCCTGGTCGAGCGCCACTCCCGGCTCGGCGGCGTGTGCCTCAACGTGGGCTGCATCCCCTCGAAGGCCCTGCTGCACGCCGCCAAGGTGCTCTCGGACGCCCGCGAGGCCGCCGACGTGGGCATCGCCTTCGGCGAGCCCGAGGTCGACCTCGACGCGCTGCGCTCGGCGACCGGCGCGACGGTGGAGCGCCTCACCGGCGGGCTGGCCGGGCTCGCCAAGAAGCGCAAGGTGCGGGTGGTGCGCGGCACCGGACGCTTCACGTCGCCGAACGACCTCGAGGTGGAGACCGGCGAGGGCACCGAGTCGATCGCGTTCGAGCACTGCATCATCGCCGCCGGCTCCGAGCCGGCGCGCATCCCCGGGCTGCCCGACGACCCGCGGGTGATGGACTCGACCGGCGCGCTGGCGCTGGAGGAGGTCCCCGAGCGCCTGCTGGTGATCGGCGGCGGGATCATCGGCCTGGAGATGGCGACGGTCTACGACGCCCTCGGCGCCCGGATCACGGTGGTCGAGATGATGGACCAGCTCATCCCGGGGTGCGATCCCGACCTGGTGATGCCGCTGCGCAAGCGCATCGCCGGCCGCTACGAGGCGATCCACCTGGGCACCCGCGTGGCGGGCGTGGAGGCGACCAAGAACGGGCTGACGGTGAGCTTCGAGGGCGACGACGCCCCCGACCCGGTCACGGTCGACCGCATCCTGGTGGCCGTGGGCCGGCGCGCCAACGGCGACCGCATCGGCGCCGACGCGGCCGGCGTGGAGGTGGACGAGCGGGGCGTGATCGCGGTCGACGACCAGCTGCGCACCAACGTGCCCCACATCCACGCGATCGGCGACCTCACCGGCGAGCCGATGCTGGCCCACAAGGCGAGCCACCAGGGCGTCGTGGCCGCCGAGGTGATCGCGGGGCGGGACGTCGCCTTCGACGTCCGCTCGATCCCCGCGGTGGCCTACACCGACCCCGAGATCGCCTGGACCGGTCTCACCGCGACGGCGGCCGAGCGCGAGGGGATCGACCACGAGGTGGCCACCTTCCCCTGGGCGGCCTCGGGCCGCGCGCTCACCATCGGCCGGCCGGAGGGGCGCACCAAGGTGATCGTCGACCCCGCCACGCGCCGGCTGCTGGGGGTCGGCATCGTGGGGGTCAACGCGGGCGAGCTGATCGCCGAGGCGGTCCACGCGCTGGAGGTGGGCTCCGACGCCGAGGACCTGGCCCTGACGATCCACCCCCACCCGACCCTGTCCGAGACCCTGATGTTCGCGGCCGAGGTGGCCGAGGGCACGGTCACCGACCTCTAGGCGGCCGGCACCAGGCCCTCCTCGGTCGCCCAGGCGAAGAGCTCCGCCACGGCGATGCCGGCGGTCAGGCGGTCGGCCTCGGGGCGCTCGCGCACGTACTCGGTCACCCAGACGCGGTGAACGCTCGGCAGCCAATTCTCGCCGCCGCGTGCGATCCACGCGGCGGCCATCCCCTCGAGCACCTCCTGGCGCGCCTCCACCACCCACGGCCGGTTGTGCACCAGAAAGCCGAGGTGATCGTCGATGGCGCCGAACAGCGTGCGGGCGTGAACCAGGCCGCGCCCGCCGGTGGCCGTCCCGCTACTTGCCACGGCGCACCCTCCCCCAGGCGCCGGTGATGGCCACCGTGGCCGGGCGCGGCACGTCCGTGCCGCCGTTGGGCCAGCGGCTGGTGGGCGCCTCGGCCGACGTTGAACAGCTCGCCCGGGTGCTGCACCGACAGGAACAGCGTGGAGCCGTCCGGCGTCCACGCCGGGCCGGTCATCTCGCAGTCCACCGGGCCGCTCGCGAACTGGTAGGCCGTGCCCGCGTCCCTGCCCCGGGTCGGCAGGAAGAACAGCGCGTTGTTGCCCTGGAAGGCGTAGATGCCCTTGCCGACGCGCGAGCTGGAGATGTCGGTGACCATCCACAGGTTGCCCTCGCCGTCGAAGATCAGGTTGTCGGGCGACGAGAACCCGCTCTGGGGACCGCCCACCGCGAAGACGCTCCACGCGAAGGAGGTGGCCGCCGGGTCGTCGCCGGCTTCGGCCAGGCGCACGATCTGGCCGTGGAAGTTGCCGTGCCCGGTGTTGTTGGTGAGCGCGACGAAGACGCTGCCGTCGACCGGGTTGACCTCGATGTCCTCGGGCCGGTCCACCGGGGTGGCGCCCAGGACGATGGACGCCTCGCGCGCGTCGGCCAGCACGTCCACCTGGGAGGTGAACATCGGCGAGCCGTCCGGCGTGGTGGCGTCGCGCAGCTTTGCCTGGCTCGCGTAGTCCAGCTTCAGCCACGCGGCGTTGCCGAAGTCGGCGACGTAGAGCGTGCCCGACTCCAGGATGCCGAGGTTCGCCTCGCGGCTCTTTCCCAGCTTCCGGTCGGCCACGAACTTGTAGACGCACGAGTCGACCTTGTCGTCGCCCATGTACGCCACCACCGTGCCGCCGGCGCCGACCCGGATCGCGACGTTCTCGTGGCGGAAGCGCCCCATCGCCGTGTGCTTGCGCACGACGCTCGTCGGGTCGAAGGGGTCCACCTCCACGACCCAGCCGTAGTGGCGGGTGCCGTACACCTCGGGGTCCCAGCCGCTGCCGGCCGGCGCCTCGACCGGGAAGTCCTGGAAGTTCTCCTCGCAGCTGAGGGCGGTGCCCCAGGGGGTCTGCCCGCCGCTGCAGTTGCCCAGCGTGCCGATCACGCCCGGACCGCCGTCGATCTCGGCCGCGGGGCCCGTGAGCACGATCGGCGTGGTGGCGTCGATGCGCCGCGCGTAGGCGTCGTCGGCCGCGTCCACCGACCAGCCGCCCTTGCCGCGCCTCACCCGCAGCACCGAGATGCCCACCGCCGCCTGCTCGGCGGCGATCTGGTCGGCCGTCTTCGGGCCCGAGCCCGAGTAGCCGCCCACGAAGAGCGAGTTCACGTACTCGTGGTTGACCACCAGGATGCCGTCGCGGCTCGAGGCCCGCTTCGAGACGAAGCCCCGGTGCGAGGCGGACAGGTCGAAGCCCTTCGACAGCAGGTCGATCGGGTAGTAGCCGACCCAGTCGTGGTTGAAGCCGGCCCGCAGGCCCCCGCCGATCTCGGCCTCCCAGGGCGCCAGCACGTCGGCGGTGAACCCGCGCGGCAGTATCAGCCGGTCGGCGCCCGAGGGCTTCACCGGCGCGAACGGCGCCGGGTGCTTGCCGGTCGCCGCCGCCGCGCGCTCGGTGCGCAGCTGCAGCGGCACCAGCGTGGCCGCACCCACGGCCGCGGCCCCTCCCAGCAGCGACCTGCGGCTGATCCTGCCCTCGACCAGCGAGTGCCACTCGCTCTGGTCGGCGTGCTCTGCGACCTCGTTCCGGTCCACGGGGATCCCCTCTCCGTTCGGCAGATGACCTGGCTCCGACGCTAGCCAGGAGCCACCCGGCCCCGGGTTTCACCGCTGTGACCTGACCGAGTCACCGCGTTGCAGGGGACGCCCCGGCGCGCTCCGGCTAGGTCTCGGGGGTCGGAGCCGGAGCGGGCGCGGGCTCGGCCCGCATCCGGGGGATCGCGGGGATGAGCAGCGCCGAGAGGCTGGCCGCGAGGGCCACGAAGCCGCCGACCAGGAAGGCGCGCTGATAGCCGGCCACGAGGGCCTGCGCGGCGGGCTCGGACGAGGCCAGCGCCCGCGTCGTCTGGTGGACCGCGATCGTGGCCAGGGCGGCGAGGCCCACGGCGCCGCCCACCTGGCGGGTCGCGTTGATCAGGCCGGAGGCAAGGCCGGCGTCCTTGGGGGCCACGCCGGCGGTGGCGGCGTAGGTGGAGGGGGGAAAGCACAGCCCCAGCCCGAGGGCGGCGACGGTGATCGGCCCCAGGATGTCGCTCGCGTAGCTGCCGGTGGCCGACACCCGCGACATCCACATCAGGCCGCCCGCGATCAGCAGGGGCGAGATCAGCAGCAGCCGCCGCGGCCCCACCCACGGCACCAGCCGCGCGGCCACCTGCGCGCCCACGATCACCGCGATCGCCGCCGGCAGGAAGGCCAGTCCGGCCATCAGGGGGCTCTCGCCGAGCACGCCCTGCAGGTACAGCGAGACGAAGTACCACATGGCGAACATCGCGCCGCCCACGCACAGCATCGCCAGGTTGGCGCCCGCGAGGGCCGGCGAGCGCAGGATCCCGAGCGGCACGAGCGGGGCCGTGGCCACCCGCGTCTCGATGACCAGGAACGCGGCCACCAGGACGAGCGCGATCGCCATCGCGGCGAACGTCTCGCCCGACACCCACCCGACGCTGTCGGTGCGCACCAGGCCGTAGACCAGCGCGGTGAGGCCGCCGGTGATCGTGATCGCCCCCGCCACGTCCAGGCTGCGCGTCCCCTCGCCGCGGCTCTCGCGCAGCACCGCCCGGGCGCCCACGATGCACGCGATCCCGAAGGGCACGTTGATCAGGAAGATCCAGCGCCACGACAGCGTGTCGGTGAGGATCCCGCCCAGCAGCGCGCCGGTGGCCCCGCCGGCCGCCAGCGAGGCGCTCCAGATGCCGAGCGCCCGCGCCCGCTCACGCGGCTCGGTGAACGTGGTCGTGAGGATGGTGAGGGTCGCCGGGGCCAGCATCGCGCCGCCCAGGCCCTGGACCGCCCGGGCGATCACCAGCGTCTCGGCGCCCGGCGCCAGCCCGCACGCCAGGCTCGCGAGCGTGAACAGGGTGAGCCCCGCGATGAACACGCGCCGGCGCCCGTACAGGTCCGCGGCCCGCCCGCCCAGCAGCAGAAACCCGGCGAAGATGAGCGTGTAGGCGTTGATCACCCACTGCAGCCCGGTGACGCCGAAGTGCAGGTCGGCCCGGATCGCCGGCAGCGCGACCGTGACCACCGAGACGTCGAGGATGACCATGAACTGACCCAGGCACGCGATCGCCAGGATCGTCCGCTTGCGTGCCGCGTCCGGCGCCTCGCCCTCTCCCGGGGCGCCGCCGGCCGTCGTCAGGTCCGCCACGGGATCCACGATAGACCCGTGACCCGGCCCCTCGCCTCGCGCCGTCCCCCGGGGACGGGCACAATCACCGTGGGGCCGTTAGCTCAGCTGGTAGAGCAGGGGACTTTTAATCCCAAGGTCGTAGGTTCGAGCCCTACACGGCCCATCGGTGGGGCCACGTGCCGAGTGGCTCATGAAGCTCCCCGCGTCGGGGTCGCGCCCGTGGCGCGGGCCATGCGCGGTGCCCCTGTGCACGAGCAACCACAGTCGCCGGGGCTCCGTGCTCGGCACGGACCGCCCACGGCACCCGCTAACCGGTCCCCCCGCGTCTCACCCGGGCGGCGGCGAGACCCGGCGCGGCGGCGGCGTGGTCGTCGATCGCCGCGGTGAACTCCTCGATCCCGTCGATCAGGGTCTCGAAGCGGATCGAGTGGAAGAGGTCGAACGAATGCTGTCCGCCGGGAAGCTCGGCGTGGACGACGGGGCTCTCGGACACCTCCCTCAGGGCTGCCGCGAGACGGCGGGCCTGCTCGGGGTGGACGAAGGTGTCCTGACCGCCGTGGGCGAGCATGACCGGGGGCGCGTCGTCATCGACGTAGTCGTGAGGTGACGAGGGGATTCCATCCCGGGTCGCGGCGGGGCCGTAGTACCCGTAGAGCCCGATCGCCCCCTGGACGCGGGTGTCGGCGTGCTCGAACCCCGGCTGGAAGCCGGGCTCTCCGGCGCTGAGCGCGGCGGTCACGGCGAGGTGGGCCCCCGCCGAGCTGCCGGAGATGAACACCCGCGTGGGGTCGGCCCCGTACTCGTGAGCGTGCTCGCGCGCCCACGCGATCACCCTCTTCGCGTCGATCAGCTGATCGGGGTACGGGACCGGGCGAAGCCGGTAGTTGGCGCTGAGGCAGACCCATCCGTTGCGCGCCAGCCGGTGCAGCAGCGGGCGCCCCTCAAAGCTCTTGCGGCCCCGGTGGAAGCCCCCGCCGTGAAGGTGGATGAGCATCGGCCCGCGCGCGCGGCCGGACCGGGGCCGGTAGACGTCGAGCCGGTTCGCCCCGCCGCCATCTGCGTAGGCGATGTTGCGCGTGCGCGCCACGCCCCGGGGCAGGACCGCGACGGGCGCGAGCAGGATTCGCCCCCACGGCAGCGATCGCCCCACCGAGCCTCCCCAACCCGTGCCTCCGAGGCCGTCCCGCAGCGCCTTCTCGACGGCCGGCCCGGTGGTGAGCGCACGCCGCACGATGACGGGGAGCCCAAGGACCGCCACGCCGGCCAGGACGAGGCCGATCCGGCCGAGCGGCGTGCCGAGGTCGCCCTGTCCGTACGCCAGGAGCGTGGCGGCGAGCAGGTAGTAGCCGGCCAGGAACGGCGACTCGTTGACGACCATGCTCATGAGCCAGCTCGCCCGGCCGCGCCGGCGCGATCCGCGCATCGGTGCGATCGCCGCGAGCACGCCGGCCGCCACGAGCGCCATGGTGACCAGATATCCGATCGGCATGTCGCCTCCATCCGTCGCCAGTGGAAGAGCCTCATGCAGACCCCCCGCCGGAACGCCTCGTGTCCCGCGTGGAGGACCGCGCGCTTTTCACGACACCTGTCAACACGAAATCATGCCCGCCCCGCCGCGCCCCGCCACATCCCTCGGTCTGGGCCCGGCGGCGCGAACCTCCTCCCGCCGGACGATCGCGGTGTCCCGGGGGTGCCGCCTCGCGTGCCGTATCAGCACGCCGAGTCCGCTCGAACGAGCCTCGGATCATCCTGGCGAGGAGGAGCACACGATGAGGGGCCGTGGTGATGGCGGACGGCGGCGGGGTCTGCCGCAGCGTGCTCGTGCCCGATCCGCGCGACGGCGCCCCGACGCCGTTTCTGCCCGGGCCGTTTCGGATACCACCTTCGTCGGAGAGCGAATCGGGAGAGCCCATGACGAGGGCCGGCCACCGCGGGCGGGCCGGAGTCGCCGCCGTCCGGCCGAAAGACCAGCACGCGTGAACTTCTTCGACGACTGGACGGGGGTCGCGCGCCTGCTGGTGATCGGCCCGATCGCCTACGCCGCGCTCGTCGTCGTGCTACGGACGTCGGGCAAGAGAACGCTCTCGAAGATGAACGCCTTCGATCTGGTGCTGACGGTCGCGCTCGGCTCGACGCTATCGACGGCGGTGCTGGACGACGGCGTGCCCTTGATCGAGTCGGTCGTCGTCTTCGTGGTCTTCGCGGCGCTTCAGGCGATCGTCGCGTGGGCGCAGACGCGCTCTGCGCGCATCGAGAACCTCGTGAAGTCGGAGCCTCGGCTCCTCGTCCGCAACGGACGATTGCTCGACACGGCCCTGCGCCGGGAGCGGGTGAGCGAAGCGGAGGTCCTGCAGGCGCTGCGCTCCGAGGGGCGCACCGCGCTCGAGGATGTCGCCGCGGTCGTCCTGGAATCCGACGGCTCGTTGAGCGTCATCGGGCAGGCGGGAGAGAGCGGTCCCATCCCGGGCCTCGGCCAGATGGCCACGAACACGAGCGGGGCTTCCACCGATTCGTAGCGGCGCCGCGCCAGCAGCATCCTCTCGGCGCGACCGGCGCACCCGTCCACGTCCCATGGGGGAGACGCCGGCTCCGCCAGCGGCGTGGCGCCAAGAGGGGCCGAGGCACTCGCGGTCTCGTGTCGTGGCCGGACACGCCCCGGTGGGCCGGGGCGGCACCGGTCCACCGTCAGCCGATCCCGACCCGCTGCACCTCCGGCGAGACGAGGGCGACGACCCGCTCGCTCGCGCGGGAGTAGGGCTGCCCGGAGTACTTGATCGCCAGCTCATCGACGACCGCCCAGGCGGCGTCGCCCTCGAGCCACTCCACCACGCGGCCACGCACGACGACGGGCATGAAGCCGTTGTCGGCAGGCGCGAGCGAGATGGCCACGCGCGGGTCGCGGCGAAGGTTGTGGGCCTTGCGCGAGCGCGGCCCGGTGAGGAAGACGACGTGATCGCCGCGTGTGCCCACCCAGAGCGGGACCGAGTGCGGTGAGCCGTCCCGCAGGGTGCTGACCGAGCGGCTCAACCACCTCGTCGAGAGCGGGGTCATCGAGCGCCGGCCGTACGACGCTCGACCGCGCTTCGAGTATCACCTCACCCCGAAGGACGGCGAGCTCGTCAACCTGCTGATGGTGATGGTCCGCTGGGGCGACACGTGGCTCGCCGGCGAGGCCGGTCCGCCGGTGCCCTACCGCCACCGCGCCTGCGGCGAGATCAGCCACGTCGAGCCGCGCTGTTCGCATTGCGGGGGCACGATGCATGCCGACGACGTCAACCTGCTCCCCGGACCGGGGGCCGCCGGAGGGTCCGTCTAGGCAGAGGCCGGTATCCACGCGCCGTGCTCCCCGAGCCCGAATGGGTAGATGTCCGAGCGGCCCATCCGTGGGTCTCCGGTGTCGTGGTCGCCGCGGTGATGGTGATGTGGAGCGGTCCGGTCACGCCGAAGGAGAGCCAGGTGAGTGCCCGCAACGACCAGCGCGGGTCGTCCGCGACCCGCGGCGTCGGCGGGGGCGCGGCCGCGGAGCAGGACGCCGACCGGCGGTCGCGGCTCGCGCGGTTCGCCGCGTCCGGTCGCAACCGCCTGAGGGCCGGGCTGGAGCCGATCTGGCGTGACCGGCTGATCGGGACCGGCGGCGCGGTCGTCGCCGTCGCCGTCTGGGCACTGATCGCCGCCTGGTGGATGCCGCGTGGCCCCCTCACGACCGGCCAGGCGCTGTGGTCGATCCTGCTCAGCCTGGTCGTCGGTGTCGCCGCGGGGCTGGTCATGCGCTCGCGCTGGGCGATGCTCGTCGCCCCGGTCGTCTTCGCGGTCGTCTTCGAGCTGGCCCGGATCGGCACCGACGGCCCCACCGTGGACGGCATCCACCTCAGCACCTACGGCGTGCTCGCGCTGGTGGTCGGACGCGGCTTCCACGCCCTGCTCTCGCTGGTCCCGCTGGTCTTCGGCGCGACGATCGGGGCCGGCATCGGCCCGCGCGCTCGACCCGCCCCGCCGCCGGGGCGCCCGGGCGGCGATCCGTCGGGCTCCACCTGCGCCGCGGCGTCGCCGTGCTCGCGGCCATCGGGCTGATCGCCATGGTGGCCGGGCTGGCCCGCCCGGCAGCACCGACGCGATCACCGGTCCCGACGGCACGGACGCTTCCCGGCAGCATCGCCGAGCTCACCCGCGTCGAGATCGGCGGCCACGACCTGGCCATGATGATCCGCGGCCACAGCACCGACGAACCCGGTGCTGCTGTTCCTGGCCGGCGGCCCCGGGGGCTCGGAGATGGGCGCGATGCGCAACCACCTGCCCGAGCTGGAGAAGCACTTCACCGTCGTCACCTGGGACCAGCGCGGCGCCGGGAAGTCCTACACCGAGCTCGACCCGACCTCGACGATCACGCTCGAGGGCTACGTCGTCCGACACGATCGCGGTCACCAACTACCTTCGCGAGCGGTTCGGCCAGGACCGGATCTACCTGCTCGGCCAGTCGTGGGGCGCCACCCTCGGCGTGCTGGCCGTCCAGCGCCGCCCGGACCTGTACCGCGGCCTTCATCGGCACCGGCCAGATGGTCAGCCAACTCGCGACCGACCGCATCTTCTACCGCGACACCCTCGCATGGGCCCGGCGGACGGGCAGCGATGGGCTCGCCGGCGACCTCACCGACATCGGCCCGCCGCCCTATCGATCGATCCTCGACTACGAGACCGCCCTCTCCTACGAGCACGAGGTCTACCCCTACGACCACGCCGCCAACTCCGAGGGCGAGGGCGGCTTCTCGGAGAACTTCTTCGTCTCCGAGTACACCCTGGTCGACCAGGTCCACCTGCTCGGCCGCCTTCATGGACACCTTCACCGCCCTCTACCCCCAGCTCCAGGGCATCGACTTCCGCACCCAGGCGACGCGGCTCGAGGTGCCCGTGTTCTTCGTCCAGGGCGCCCACGAGGCCCGCGGCCGCGCCGAGCCCTTCGCGGAGTGGTACCGGGCACTGCGAGCCCCCACCAAGGATCTGACCGTCCTCGCCACCTCCGGCCACCGGCCGCTGTTCGAGCAGCCCGACGAGTTCGTCGACTACATGGACGACACCGTGCTCGCCCAGACCGCGCCGTAGCTCGTGAGAGCGGTCCCCGGTCGTGGTCCTCCGCCCCAACCCCCGCGGAGGATCGTGGATCGCCTCCGTCCCGCGGCGGGCGCCGGGGGGTGTGGGCCGCCGCTCGGCCTGCGGCTACTCCGACGCCGCGGCTCGTGATGCTCACCGGACCCGGCCGAGTCCGCCCGGATGCCGCCCCCCGGCGGGACGGCGAGCCTGGAGGCCGTTCTGCTCGATGCGCCGCTGTCGGTGACCATCCGCTCCGAAGGACCGGCATGCCATGCCAACGATCGTCCGCGTGGTCGTCGGAGTCCTGCTCGTCGCCCACGGACTCGTTCACCTGTTGTACGTGGCCGACGACGTCGAGGTGTTCTCCCTCGAGGACTCCTGGCTGATCCCCCGCTCGGCCGCGCGCGGCGTCGGTCTCGTGCTGATGCTCGGGACGGTCGGCGCGTTCGCCATCCTCGGCCTCGCGGTCTGGGGAGTCCCCGCGCTCTCGGGCGCCTGGCCGGTCCTCACGCTGATCGCCGCGGGCATCTCGCTCGTGCTGCTGGTCGCCTTCTGGAACATCCAGCTGGTCGTCGGGGTGGCAATCGATGTGGCCCTGCTCGTGATCGCCGGGCTGCGTCCCTAGTGGACCGATCAGCAATGAGGGGTCGGCCCAACCCACGCTCGATGCCGTCATCGAGCTCAAGTGGGGGGCCCCCCGGGGGCAGGGGAGGCCCTCCCGCGAACGTGACGAGACGCTCTGGGACGTGCTCAAGGTCGCGTGCTCCGTGGCCTCCGGGCCATCGATGCGGGGTTACATCACTACATTGGGCCCACGACGACTTGGAACCCGAGCCACGATCTGTCGCGCGGCGGCGAAGTGGCCATCCGTCGGCTCTGCGACAGGAATCCGGGCGCCATGCGCTTCTTCTACCCCGAGCATTTCGAGATGACTGAGGTTCCGCTATCAGTTGTCGCGATTCCGATTCCCTTCGACGGGCGCGGGCGCCTGGACAGCGGAGCTTCGTGGATCATCAAGACCGTCGCCATTGCGCCTACAGGCGAGATGATGCGGCTGCCCGAAGTCAGAGTTGTCTGAGCGATGCGCTTCGGCGCGGACCAGGTTTGTCGCGCCCGCCCCAGGCTTTCCGGTGGCCTGGTGCAAACACGGTGCAAAACGAACGGCACCGCCCGGGGCGCCAGCCACGCGACGGGCCAGCAGGACTCGAGCGCCGAACCCGCGCGCGGGCACGCGACAACACGGAATGAGACGGTCGCCACAGGCCTCTTAATCCCAAGGTCGTCGGTTGAGCCCTACAGCCGATGCTCCGATTGCCAGGCAGGGCGACTCGCGCGAGCCGGTGCGCGCCTCGGAGCGCAGGAGCGCAGCCGCTATCGCGGCGATGCGGCGCACGTCCTCCTCGCTCAGCTCGACGGCGATCCGAACCAGTTCCGGAGTATCGGCCTGGCCGGACACGGCGTGACCTGCCCCACTCCCGTTAGCGCCAAAGACGACTACTCCCAACGTGACGCCGAGGTGGAAGAGGCCGCCACCCGCGCCGACCTCCAGGCCGCCCGCGTCCGCACCTGCGCCCACGTCCGCTCGGGCGTTGGCGCTCTGGCCGCCACCGAGCGGCGCGTGGCGGACCTCGCCACCGAAGGCCACACCAACAAGGACATCGCCCAACTGCTCTACGTCACCCCGAAGACGATCGAGGTGCACCTGTCGAGCGTCTACCGCAAGCTCGCCGTCCGGTCGCGCCGCGAGCTGGCGGGCGCGCTCCAGCCCGCCTGAACGTCAGTCTTCAGCGACGCGGATGATCGCCTTGCCGGCGGTCCGCCGGTCGGGCGCGAACGCGGCCGCCGTCTCGTCCAGGGGGTGCACGGCACCGACGATCGGCTTCAGGCGTCCGTCCCGGACGCGCTGAGCCAGGTCCACGAGCCGCGTGCGGTCGGGTTCGACCACGAAGAAGACGGCGCGGCCGTCCTCGGGCTGCAGCTTGGGTGGCGCGGCGACGGTCACGACGGTGCCGCCGGGGCGCACGAGCGCGGTTAACCGGTCGAGGATCTCGCCCCCGATGACGTCGAAGACGACGTCAACCTGGCCGACGGCCTCCAGCGGCTCGGCGTCGAGGTCCACGAATGCCGCGGCACCGAGGCCGAGCGCGACGTCGCGGTCCGCGGCTCGTCCGGTGCCGATCACTCGCGCGCCCACCTCCCAGGCGAGCTGGACGGCGATCGACCCGACGGCGCCGGCGGCGCCGTGGATCAGCACGGTCTGGCCGGTGCTGAGCCGCGCGTGGTCGAACAGCCCTTGCCACGCGGTCAGCCCCGATATCGGCAGCGCCGCCGCCACGGTATGGTCGATGTCGGCCGCGAGCGGGGCGAGGTTACGCGCCTCCACGGCGGAATACTCGGCGAGGGAGCCGTTGCGCGCCCAGTCGGTGATGCCGAACACCCGCTGGCCGACGGTGAGGCCGGTGGTGCCGTAGCCCAACTCGGCGACGACTCCCGACAGCTCGTGCCCGGGCACGCTGGGCGTGCGGTCGCGGCCGGCGCGGTCAGTCCAGGTGACGGGCCAGTCGAGCTCGCCCGGGGTGAAGCTGGCGGCGTGGACCCGCACGAGGACGTCGTTCTCGGCGGCATGGGGGTGTGGCAGGTCGGTCAGCGTGAGCCCGCCGATCCCGGCATCGGGGTCGTGGACGGTGATGGCGCGCATGTCGGTTCCTTTCCGGGCGGGTCACCCGATCCCTCGTCGGTCAGCTCGGCTAGGCGGAGCGGAGGATCCGCTCCACGATGGTCGTGCGGTGCAAGCCGGGGACGAAGTGCTCCACGCGTTGACGTTAACGGTTGCGTCCGTGGTGTCGGGCCGCTTCGGTGCGACCGGCTCGCCGGTCGCCACCCGGGGCGCTTGGGGCCTCGGACTGTTGATGCCGTGGCGGCGCGCGATCGGACGACCGCACGTCGCCACGGGTCGTCTCAGGGGAAGGTCAGACCAAACGCTGCCGGGTCCGGCTCTTCGCCGTGCGTGGGGACGAAGAACCGCTCGAGGCCGCCCGGCACGAAGGTCAGCAGCAGGGTTGCCTGCTCGCCGACCACCTCGATCGTGTGGGGGACGCCCTGCGGCAGTGCCGCGTACGCGCCCGGGCCCACCTCCACGCGAGCGTCACCGACTTGGGCCACCAAGTTCCCCTCCACGACGTAGACGAGCTCGTCCTCGCGCGAGTGGGAGTGCAGGGGCGGCTCGTCACCGGCGAGCACGGTGTACAGGACCGCACCGTAGTCGCCCGCGGACTGCGTGCCCTCGGCCTTCAGCTCAAGGGTCGATCCTTTCTTGGTCGTCACCGACTCCCCGCCGGCGGGCGGGGTGAGAACGGGCTCCTGGACTGACATCTAGCCTCCTGACTGGTGAGGGGGTTGTCGTCGGCGATCGGCCGACGAACGGGATCAAGTATCTAATATGAAAAGCTTTCCAACAAGCTTTCTGATCGGCGAAGTGACGGACGTACTACGATTCCGTGCCGTGGCGGAGGCCAGACCGGATCGGGTCGCTCGCGGGATCGCCCGCTGGGCCGAGGCGCGACCGGAGGTGGACACCTCCGGAACCGAGGTCGTGGGGCGGGTACTGTGGCTCGCCGCACGGTTCCAGGACACCATCAGCCGGGTGCTCGCGCGGCACGGCCTCGTCCTCGGCGAATATTCGGCTCTCGCGATCCTGCGCAGCCAAGGGGGCCATGATCAGGAGCTGACCCCGAGCGCGCTTGCGCGGGCCACCTACGTCACGACTGGTGGCATGGCCAACATCCTTCGTCGCCTCGAGGTCGAGGGCCTGGTGGTGGGCCGCCCCGACCCCGGCGACGGTCGCCGCGTGCTGATGCGGCTGACCGACGCGGGGCGGAAGCGGATCGACGCCGCAATGCCGGATGTCGCCAAAGCCGAGCTCGGGCTCGTGCGTTCCCTTGGCTCGCGCGAGCGGACCTCACTCGTTCGCGGCCTCTCGCGCCTCATGGTCAACCTGGACGACTGACGCGCACGACCGGCTCGCGGACCGGGTACCCAGCCTCGCGAGTGTTGCAGCGAGCGTGGTATGGCGCCCTAGATCTCGACCATCCCGTTGCGGATGGCCGCCTCGATCTCAGGGGTGATCGACGCCGGCCCACCATTGGTGCTCGCGATCGTGGGCTGCGGCCCGCCTTGCAGCTGGGGCAGGAGTATTCAAGAGCCATGCGGTCCTTCTCCTCGATCGCGCCGGAGCATCGCGGCGGACGCTCACCACTTTCCGCCGCCCGGGCCGCCCTCGGGCCGGGCCCCTTCGCTCCAGGGGGGCCATCTGGGGGCGACGACCGGTGACGCTACCGATCCCAGCGCTCGCCCTGGTCGGGGGCGGCGACACGTAGGACCCCCGTCGCGAACCTCTCCGGGCTGAGGCGGCACTTTCCCGACAGCCGCCGGACCGCCGTCTTCCCGTACGTCGGACACCAGTTCAACATC
Source organism: uncultured Thermoleophilia bacterium (assembly GCA_963806585.1). Taxonomy (GTDB): domain Bacteria; phylum Actinomycetota; class Thermoleophilia; order Miltoncostaeales; family Miltoncostaeaceae; genus Miltoncostaea. Next base: position 61,393 of record CAWDYN010000011.1, read on the forward strand.
GGCGGCTGCGTCGGCCGGACCCTGGCGGACGTCGTCGAGCGCGGCAGACCGGGGGCCTGCATTCGACGCACTGTGAGGGGGCGGTCGTGACGCACCGCTTCGCCCTGACCGACGGACCGGCGCTGTCGGCGCGCGACCAGCTGGTTGAGCACGAGACTCTGATCCCAAGGTCGTAGGTTCGAGCCCCACGCGGCCCATCCGGTCAGCGCAGGACGACCTCACCGGCGGCGGTGGCGATGCCGCACGCATGGATGCCCGGGCCCGTCCCGAAGGCGTAGCGGATCGGCAGGCCGTGATCGGGCCCGAGCCAGCCCTCCAGCACGGGCCGATGGTCGCCCACCTCCACGAAGGTGTAGCCGGTGGGCGCGCACGTGTGGCCGGCGGCCGCGTAGCGCTGCTCCTGGATGCGGTGACGCGCCGCCCGGTCTCCGACGAGCGACAGGAAGAACGGCAGCGGGTACTGCGGCATGCCGGCGCTCCTGAAGGTGAGGGTGCCCGGTCTGTCCTCTCTCACCTGGCCGCTCCGGATGGGAAGGCCGCGCCGCGCGGCGGTGTCCTCCAGGTCGTTCACGCCCAGGCACCACCACAGCACCCGGTCCTGCCCCTGCAGGGTGGCCTCGAGCCATCGTCCGTCGTCCTTCGCCGTGTCCTCGATCCCGAGGAGCTCGAGGAAGCACTCGGGGCCGAGCGGCACGATCCGGCTGTTGGTCCCCCCCAGGTGGGGGCTGCCGGCGACCGAGCCCAGGCCGTGCTCATCGCGCAGCCGCTCGCTGGCCGCCTCGATGTCCACCACCCCGTAGATGACGTGGTCGATGAAGAAGCCCTCGTCGTTCATCGGTCGGCCCCCGGCCTGCGCGCCACGGCGTACAGCTTGCAGTAGTCGTAGACGAACCCGTCCGGACCGGCGGTCTCGTGCAGCGCCGCGTCGATGCGCCGGTCCAGGTCGCTGAACCCGCCCGGCGGGTTGCCGAGCATGTGAGCGGCGACGGAGCGGGTGCGGGCCATGAACGCGTCCGGGTCGGTGTGGCGCCGGCGCCGCTCCATCCAGACGTCGATCGGCTCGAGGCCGGCGGCCCGCAGGGCGGCCTCGATCTCGTCGACGTCGAGCTGGTTCTCGGCGAACCAGCCGGTCCAGTCCTCGGAGGCGCCGACCCGCTCGAGCAGCTGCCGCCACGCCTGCTCGCCGCCGCTGCCGGCGGTCAGGATCCCGAGCACGCCGCCGGGGCGCAGCGCGCGCGCCATCCGTGCCACCGCGCCGGTCTTGTCCGGGAACCAGTGCAGGGCCATCGCGCAGATGACCGCGTCGAAGGTGCCGTCGGCGACGCCCATCTCCATCACGTCCTCGTTGCGCAGCTCCACCCGCACGTCGGGGAACTCGCCGCCGAGCTTGGCGGCGAACCGCTCGAGCATCCCCTCCGACGCGTCGACCCCCACGATCGTCTCGACGCCGAACCGCCGCGCCATGGCCGCCGACGTCCAGCCGGTGCCGCAGCCGACGTCCAGCACCCGGCGGTACTCACCGGCGGGGAGCGACATGATCAGCCGGTCCGAGCCGGCGATGTTGTGCCGCACCGCCTCGTCGTACGTGTCGGCGCCCTTGGTGAACCCCTCGGGCGCGCTGGTGCTCTCGGTCGCCATTTCGTCCCTCGTCCCCCTGTCGCGGTGAGCGAGGACAGTCTGCCTATCGCGCCCCCGCCGGCGGCCGGGGGCGGGGTGCGAGCGCGGCCGATCGCGCTCCGCCCAAGGGGGCAGAATGGTGGGGATGAGGATCGCCACCTGGAACGTCAACTCGGTCCGGCAGCGCGTGCCGCGCCTGCTGCCGTGGCTGGACGAGCGGCGCCCGACGTCGTCTGCCTGCAGGAGACCAAGTTGTCCGACGAGGCGTTTGCCGACCTGCTCGGGTCCGACCTGGAGGAGCGCGGCTACGCGTACGCCGCCCACGGCGTGGCCCAGTGGAACGGCGTGGCGATCCTGTCGCGCGTCGGGCTGGAGGACGTCGTGCGCGGCCTGCCCGGCGGGCCCGGCTTCCCCGACCCCGAGCCGCGCGCGCTGTGGGCGACCTGCGACGGGGTGCGCCTGGCCTGCGTCTACGTGCCCAACGGTCGCGCCCCGGACTCCGACCACTACCGCTACAAGCTGGCCTGGCTGGACGCGCTGCGCGCCGACGTCGCGGCCGGCGACCCGCCACCGCGGTCGTGCTCGGCGACATCAACATCGCCCCCACCGACGAGGACGTGTTCGATCCCGAGGCCTACGCGGGCCATACCCACGTCACCCCGCCCGAGCGCGAGGCGCTGGCCGCGCTGCAGGCGGTCGGCCTGCACGACGTGGTGCGCGACCGCTGGCCGGGCGAGCGCGTCTTCTCCTACTGGGACTACCGCGCCGGCATGTTCCACCAGGATCTGGGCATGCGCATCGACCTCGTCCTCGCCGGCGACGCGGTGGCCGGGCGCGTGGCCGCCGCCTGGATCGACCGCCAGGCGCGCAAGGGCAAGGGCCCGTCCGACCACGCACCGGTGATCGTCGACCTCGACGAGGCGCCCGACGGCGACATCGGCCCGGTCGTGCCGCCGCCGTCGGCGAGGCCGGCCCGGAGCGGTTCGGCGCGGCTGCCCCAGTCGGGCTGACCGGGGCCATCATCATCCGGGCGGCACGGCTCACGGCCATGCCTCGCGGTCGCGTCATCGATCGGCCACGAGGACACTGGAGGCGGCTCCCCTCGGGGGCCCCTCCGCCCAGGTCACGACCGTGTGATCCGGCGACGTTCCTGCCGAGAGGACGAAGGCGAAGCGGCCGGGCGTGCTGAGCGTCTGGGGCGTGCTCCACGTCCCGGCCCCATCCCGCTCGGCGACCTGCACGGCCGCGGGGTCCTGCACCCCACGCGCCGTCGCCGCGCTCCAGGCGATCGCCGGGCGAGGGCCCGCGGCGGGGACCAGCTGGATCGGCGCCGGTCCGTAGATCACGACCGTGTCCGGCACTGCGGCGACCGGCCCGAGTGTCAGGCTCGCGACCGTCGTGGGGGCGCCCGCTCGCCCCGGTCCCGTGATGCGCTGGGCGCGGATCGAGGCCCGGCGGGCCTTGGGCGGCCCGTCCCAGCGCGGCCACACGACGCTCGCCCCCGTCGTCTCGGGCAGCAGTGTGGGTGGGCCGACGAAGGCGTCGGTCGGACCCTCCAGGGTGACGGGGCGGGACCAGCGCCCCCCCGGCGGCAGGGCGGCGGCCAGCAGCCGCCTGGAGGACCGGGTCTCCCGGACCCACGAGGCGACGACGGTTCCGTCGGCGCCCGCGCCGGCCGTCGCCTGCCGGGCGCCATCCGAGCCCGGAAGGACGACGCCGGGCTCCCAGGATCCGTTCGCGTCGGCCCGCCGGAACCACAGCGCCGCCGGCCGGCCCTGCCGCTTGAGCAGCGCGACGACGAACGGCCGGCCGTCGGCGCCGAAGGTCGAGCCGCGGGGCGTCGATGCCGAGTCCCGGCGGGCTGATCCTCTCCGGAGCCGTCCAGCCGTGCTCGGGCGCACGTCGACTCGTCCACAGCCCGGGCCCGCCGAGGCCGCGGCCCACGACGGTCACCACCCCCGCCTCGTCCATCGCGACGCCGCCACTGGCCACCCAGGCGGAGGTCGGTCGCGACAGCGCCTGGGGCGTGGACCACGACTCGCCGCCGCGCCGCACGCTCGACATGAGCACCTGCCGGCGCCGGTCGCCGGTGTAGGTCCAGAGCACCGCGACATCTCCGCGCGCGTTGGCCGCCAGCCCGGCCACCGCGATCGGGAAGGCCCGGCCGCCGACCACCGTCGTCGGAGTCAACCAGTCATCGCCCGGTGCGCGGACGGACACGACCAGCGACCACCGCCCGTCATGCCGTTGCACCCACGCCACGTGGGCCCGGCCGGCGGGGTCCACGAAGGCCCGCGCCCCGCCCACCGATGGGGGCGGGATCGGCGCCTCGACGGGAGCGCTCCAGGAGCGCCCCGCGTCGTCGCCCGAGGAGCTGACCGCCGTCGCGATCAGGACGCCGACGCCGACGACCATCAGGCACACGAGACCGACCAGCGCGGCGCGCGCCCGGGTCATCCCCGCCCCCCCTTCGGTGCCACCCAGCCGATGATCCTGGTCTGTAGGCGCCCGCTGGCGATGCCCGCCAGGGCGGAGGTCCCGTCGGCGCCCTCAGCAAGCGCAAGGGAGAACGCGCCCGGGGAGCGCAGGGTGGTGGAGCCGCTCGGCGCGCCCATGCGGTCGAACCTGTCGATGTAGGCGAGCCGGCCGGTGTTGCGCGCGCTCGCGATGACGAGCCCGCCCGAGCGGTCCGCGGCGATGGCGTTGATGCCCGCGTCGGCGCGAAGGACGCGGGGGGCCCGCCAGTCCCCGCCCGGTGGACGTCGCGCGATCGCCGTGCCGGTGCGGCCGGGCACCGACACGACCGCGCCGCCCGACCCGTCGATGCCCACCGCGAGGTTGGCGGGCCAGTAGCCCACCGACACCTGAGCGCCGCGGCGTGCGCCCCGCCCGGGTGCGGATGAGGGCGCGACATCGATCGGGTCGCCCCACGATCCCTCGCGGCTGCGGATCGACGCCTGCATCCGGCCGTCGGCGCCGGCGAGACCCCCGCCGTCACCCCAGGCGACGACGGCCTCGCCGTGGTCGTTGATGGCCCCGGCCGCCAACGACTTGCCCGGTGAGGGCGGCCCGAGCGCGGTGGGATCGTCCCACCGACCGTCCGGCGCCCGCACGGCGCTCCATGTCCGCCAGAGGCGGCCGCTGGGCTCGTCGCGATGGGACGACCAGACGACCAGCGCCCACCCCGATCCGGGCGCGGCCGCAAGGTGGACGTCCGACGGAACGCCGCTCCCCGCGGGCAGGGGCACGGCCAGCGGGGCCGTCCAGCGGTGCTCGGCCGTGCGCGCGACCGTCCACACCCTGCTGCGGGCCGCGTAGGCCGCGACCGCATCGCCCGCTCCCGTCGCCACGACCTGTGGCGCGTACCCGTCGCGGCTGGTCTGAGAGGCCGCCGAGATCGGAACGGGCGGACCCCAGGAGCCGGAGGCGGTGAGGGCCCGCGCCATCACGCGCCAGCGGACATCGAGATGGGTCGTGAGCGTTCCGCTCGATCCTCCTCCCGGAAGGGAGAACCTCTGGGTCACGGCGCGCCCGCGCAGGCGCTCGCGCCAGACGACGACGGCACCGGCGGACCCGGCCGCGATCTGGGGACGGCTGGCGCGAGCGCCACGCGTCAACACCACCTGCGGCGGACCCCAGGAGCCGGTCGGCGCACGGGTCGCCACCACCGCCCGCCCCGCCTGTCCCCAGGTGGCCATCGGCGTACCGGTCGCGTCAACGGCCACGTCCGCGGTGCCGTTGAGGAAGCCGTCGGCCCGCCCGACGACCTGAGGCGCACCGAACGCGATCGAGGCCTCCGCGCCGGTCGTCGAGCCGGAGCGGCCGGCCAGCGTCACCGCCAGCGCGGTGCCGGAGCCGGCGAGGACGAGGCCCACCGCGAGCAGGCGCGCGCGGCGCGACCCCGCGACCCGTCGCAGCCAGGCGGCGGGCGAGCGGGTGTCCGCCTCCAGCCCCAGCGATCCGAGGATGCGGCCCTCCAGGCCCGCGGGCGGCTCGGGCCACTCGGGGCGCGCGTGGGCGAGGCGGCGCTCGAGCTCAGGCACGCGACTGCTCCTCGAGGGCGAGGCGGAGTTCGGCGAGCGCCCGCACCAGCCGGGAGTTCACGGTGCCCACCGGAAGGTCCAGGGCCCCCGCGATCTCGCTCGGGGTGAGGTCGAGCCAGTAGCGCATCACGATCGCGGCCCGGCGCTCGGGCGACAGGAGGGCCACGGCGCGGCGCACGTCCTCGGCCTCGCCGAGGGCCCCGGTCCATTCCACGGCCGGCTCGGGGACCGCGTCGAGGTCGACCAGGCGCCGCTCGGCCCGCAGGAGATCGAGGGCCTTGCGCGTCGCGATCCGGCCGAGCCAGGCCGCGAAAGCGGATGGGTCGTCCAGATCGTCGATCCTGTCGAGGGCCGCGGCGACCGCGTCCTGGGCGACGTCGTCCGCCGCGGCGTGCCGTCCCGTGATCGCGAACGCCCGGTGCCACGCCCCCCGCCAGTGCCGGCGCACGAGCTCGGCCTTGGCCGAGCGGGAGCCGCCCTTGGCCGCGACCACCAGGTCCCGCTCGCTGCTCGAAGGCACGGCCACACTCTCTCTGACGCGCGAGAGGGGCCGAGAAGTCCCGGGGCGGCTCAGGCGTCCATCGCCACCTCGCCCACGTGGACCTCGGGCGCGCCGATCGACAGGTGCCCGAAGTTGGCGGCGATGTAGTCGCGCGCGACCTCGTTGGAGGCCTCCGCGCCGGCCTGGTCGTCGCACACCGTGACCGAGGTCGCGCTCACGGGCCCCGTCTTCACGATGTAGTAGTTGCGAAAGCCCGCGATCTCGCCGAACTGGCGAACGATCTCGGCCCTGTGGTCGGCGACGGCATCGGCGAGCCCTTCGGCGTCGCCGTAGATCCGGATCGTCGCGTACATGGAGTCCCCCTCGTGTGAGTCACGCTGACCGTGCGGGGCGTGGCCGCCGGAGGCCCGGTGCTCGGTGACAGAGGGAGTGGTCGTCAGGAAAGAGCGGCAGGAGCGGTCCGGGAGACGGTCGCCGCGGCGATCCTCGTTCACCCCCGCCCCGCGGACAAGCCCGCCGGACCTCTGCAGCGGTCCGGTCTCGGTGCGCCGGCTACCGCACCTGCGCGAGCGCCACCGCGTCGGGCCCCGCGGGAAAGCGCAGCTGCCCGGAGATGTCGTTCGCGGCCCGCCACACGGCCTCGGCGACGTCGGAGGCCTGGGTCACGGCGTCCGGCTGCGCGACGTCGGCCATGACGCGCTGGGCGAAGGGCGCGTACGGCTCCGGGATGCAGGCCGTCGACCGGCGCGACCGCGTTGCTCGTGAAGCGCGGTCGAGGGGCCGTAGCCGGGCTCGACCAGCTTCGCCGCCACGTCGAACTGCTCCAGCTCGAGCGCCAGCGACGAGGTGAACCCCTCGATCGCCGTTCTTGCTCGCGCTGTACACGGCGACCAGGGGCATCCGGGCCAGCGTCACGCTCGAGGTCACGTTCACCACCACGCCGGACCGGCGCTCGCGGAACGCGGGGATCACCGCCTGGGTCATCGCCATCACCCCGAAGGTGTTGGTCTCGAAGATCGCGCGGGCTGTGGCCATCGGGGTGGCCTCGAAGGCGCCGATCCCGCCGATGCCCGCGTTGTTGACGAGCACGTCGATGGGCCCGCTCGCCTCCAGGGCGGCCGCGATGCACTCGGGGCTGGTCACGTCGAGCGCCAGCACGCGGATCCGGTCCGACGCGGGCAACACGTCGGCGCGCGGGGTCCTCATGGTGGCCACCACGTTCCAGCCCTCCGCGTGGAAGTGGCGCGCGGTCTCCAGGCCGTAGCCCGACGAGCTGCCGGTGATGAGAACGGTCTTCATGTGTCGTCTCCGTTTCGCGGGCGTCGGCGGGGACGCCGTTCATTCCTCGGAAGGGACGATAGGTCCTGGAGCTGGACTCTCAATCGTTTCTCGTCCACTATTAGTGCGTGAAAGTCCAGACTTGACCGATCCCCTGTCCGAAGTGATCGAGCTCCTGCGCCCGCGCGCGGTGTTCTCCAAGCGCATCAGCGGCGCCGGGCGCTGGGCCGTCCGCTATTCGGACTACGGCGAGCCGAGCTTCTGCACCGTGCTCGAGGGCAGCTGTCGTCTGGCGGTCGAGGGGCATCCCGACATCACGCTCGAGGCGGGCGACTTCGTGCTGCTGCCGGCCACGCCCGGCTTCGTCCTGTCGGGCTTCGAGCCGGCCACGCCGCGGTCCATCGACCCAGGGTGGCGCCCTCGGTGGCCGACGAGGTGTCGCCACGGCACGCCCGACGCGACCCCGACGTGCGGCTGCTCGGGGGCTACTTCGTCTTCGACTCCCCCGACGTCGCGCTCCTGGGTTCGCTGCTGCCGGCGATCGTCCACGTGCGTGACGCCGAGCGGCTCTCGACCCTGGTGCGGCTGGTCGGCGAGGAGGCGATCGCGCAGCGGTCGGGTCGCGACCTGGTGCTCACGCGCCTGGTGGAGGTGCTGCTCATCGAGGCGCTGCGGGCGACGCCGGCCGAAGGACGCGCCGGCGGGGCTGCTGCGCGGCCTGGCCGACGCGCGCCTGGCGCCCGCGCTGCGGCAGATGCACGGCCAGGTCGCGCGCTCGTGGACCGTGACCCAGCTGGCGCAGACGGCCGCCCTCTCGCGCTCGGCCTTCTTCGACCGCTTCACGCGCACGGTCGGCCTGCCGCCGATGGAGTACCTGCTCGCCTGGCGGATGGCGCTCGCCAAGGACCTGCTGCGCCGGGGGCAGCTGGCCCTGGCCGAGATCGCCGGGCGCGTCGGCTACGGCTCGGCGAGCGCCTTCAGCACGGCGTTCAGCCGCTACGTGGGCCAGCCTCCGGGGCGCTACGCCCGCACGGCCTAGCGGCGTTGCCCGCAGGTCGATCGAGCGGACTGAGAGGATGCGAGCTGCGGGTCCGCGGCATCGCCGATCCGCATCGGGATCGATTCGGCGCCGTCCGCTCGGCGCGCAGCCTGACGGGGAGGCCCGGATGACGACCGACGGTGCGCGGCACGGGCGCGATGGCGGCCACGCGCGGCCGGACGGGGATGGCGCTATGGAAGTGGTCGAGCGCCGGTTCTCGGACGACGACAGCCATCCGTCCATCGGCCTCGCCAACATCGCCGCCGAGGTGCCGGACGTCGAGGCCAACAAGGCGAAGATCATTCGCGCGCTCCGCATCTTCAAGGAGCGCGGGGCCAACGTGGTGCTCTTCCCGGAGTTCTGCTTGTCCGGCTACTTCTGGGACGCGCCCGAGTGCTGGGAGTACATGGAATCGGCGGTGACCGAGAACCACCTCGACTGGATCGAGGACGAGGTCCGGCCGCTCCTGGACGAGTCGCTCCGGGTCGTGATCATGAACAACCTGCGGCGCGGCCCGTCCCGCAAGTTCCTCAACAGCACTTTCGTGCTCGCGCACGGCCAGGATCTGGGCATCCTCGACCCGGAGTCAACCTACACGAAGGTGTTCCTGCCGGGGATCGAGAAGGACTACACCGAGAGCGGCCGCGACGACCGGCTGGTACTCGAGAGCAGGTACGGGGGCAAGGTGGGCTTCACCACCTGCTACGACTACCTCTTCGGGAGCCTGCTGCGGGAGTACAAGCTGCGCGACCAGGTCGCGGCGATCATCCAGCTCGCGTCCTGGCGCGGCGTGGCATCCCGGGACTATCCCGGCATGAACGTGCGCTCCGACTTCTACTACGGCGAGCTGTGGGACTCGGTGATGGCCACCTACTCGGCCGTCGGCCAGGTCTGGACGATCGCCTGCAACGCGGTGGGGCGCCACCCGATCAGCGGGGCCGTGTTCTGGGGCGGCTCCGGCATCTGGGCGCCGTCCGGGATCAGGATGGTGCAGGCCTCGCACCACCGCGAGGAGCTGCTCATCGTCCACAACATCGACTTCAGGACGGCGCTGGAGGAGGAGCGCGCGGACTTCGACTACGAGTTCGACTTCCGCCAGGTCTACCGGCCGATGGACGATGGACGCCGCTTCACGCGCGAGGTGCCGCTCGAGGAGAGCGACCTGGACTGACGGCCGCCCGCCGGGCCCCGCCACGAGGGGCGGGCCCGGCGATTCACGTGCCTCCCCTTGACACGCGGGGGCGTCACAGCAATAGTTGACCGGTCGTCTACCAGGCGGGGAAGACCGATGGGGCGCACGAGCGGCGCACGGGAGCAGCTGATCCAGGCGGCGGCCGATCTGTGGCACGGTCGCAGCTACACGGGCGTGGGCGTGAGCGAGATCTGCGCCGCGGCCGGCGTGCAGAAGGGCAGCTTCTACCACTTCTTCTCGTCCAAGCAGGATCTCGCGCTGGCGGTCATCGACGAGCGGTGGGGGGAGCTCGGGCCGGGTGGGTTGGGTCCGCTGATGGCCGGCGACCTGCCGCCCCTGGAGCGGATCCGCACCTTCATTGAGCGGGGCCTTCAGGAGCAGTACGCGCTGAAGGAGAGCACGGGCGTGGCCCCGGGCTGCACCTTCGGGAACCTCGCCGTGGAGATGTCCAGCGTCGACCCGGTGCTGCGCGCGCGGCTGCAGGACGTCTTCGCCGAGTGGGCGGGGTTCTTCCAGGTGGCGCTCGACGACGCCGTCGCCGCCGGAGACATCCCGCCCACCGACACCGACCGCGCCGCCCGGGCGATCCTCGCCTACATCGAGGGGCTGGCGGTCATGGTCAAGGCCGCGCAGGACCCCGCGGTCGTGGCCGACCTCACCTCGCTCACGCTGCGACTGGTTGGCGTCGCGCCCGAGCCGGAACCCGAGCCCGTGCCCGAGTGGGCCGACGAAAGGATTCGATGAGCATCGCGACCGCACATGCGCCCGCATCCGGCGCCAACGACCGCCGGCGGTGGATCGGCCTCGGCATCCTCTGCACGGCCTTCTTCATGGTCATCCTCGACGTGGCGATCGTGAACGTCGCCCTGCCCACCATCCAGGTCGACCTGGACTTCTCGGCCAAGAACCTGCAGTGGGTGGTCAGCGCCTACGCCCTGACCTTCGGCGGCCTGCTGCTCCTGGGCGGCCGCATCGCCGACCTCCTGGGGAGGCGGCGCATCTTCATCGGCGGCACGGCGCTGTTCGCGCTCGCCTCGCTCATCGCCGGGCTCGCGAGCACCGAGGCGACCCTGATCGGCGCGCGCGCGCTGCAGGGCATCGGCGCCGCCCTCATGACCCCGGCGGCGCTCTCGATCCTGATGACCACCTTCGCCGAGGGACGCGAGCGCAACATGGCCCTGGGCGTGTGGGGCGCGGTGGGCGCCTCGGGAGGGACCGTCGGGGTGCTGCTCGGCGGGGTCTTCACCGACACGATCGGGTGGGAGTGGATCTTCCTCCTCAACGTGCCGGTGGGCGTGATCGTGATCATCCTGGCGCCCTTCCTGCTGCGCGAGAGCCGGGCCCACGCGGAGCACCGCCACTTCGACCTCGCCGGAGCCGTGGCCGTCACCGCCTCCCTCGCCCTGCTGGTGTACGCGCTGGTGGAAGCGTCCTCGGAGGGGTGGTCGTCGGCCGTGACCATCGGCCGCCTCGCCGGGTCGGCGGTGCTGATGGCGCTGTTCGTCTTCATCGAGTCGCGATCGCGCGCCCCGATCATGCCCTTCTCGATCTTCCGCATCCGCGCCGTGACCGGATCCAACGTGGCCGGCTTCGCCCTGGGCGCCGCGATGTTCGGGATGTTCTTCATCCTCACCCTCTACATGCAGCAGGTGGTGCAGTACTCGCCCCTCAAGACGGGGCTCGCCTACCTGGCCATCTCGCTGTCGGCCTTCGTGTCGTCGGTCGCCGGGTCGGCGATCGTCACCCGCATCGGGCCGCGCACGCCGATGGTCGCGGGGCTGCTGACCTTCGCCGTCGGCGTGGCGCTGCTGACGCGGATCCCGGTGGACGGCGCCTACGTGACCGACCTGATGCCGGGCATGGTGATCACCGGCCTCGGCCTCGGGATGGCGTTCGTCGCCTTCTCGATCGGGGCGCTCGAGGGCGTCGCCGAGCGCGACGCCGGCCTCGCCTCCGGCCTGTCCAACACGACCCAGCAGATCGGCGGCGCCCTGGGCGTGGCGATCATGTCGACCCTCGCGATCAGTCGCACCGAGGACCTGCTGGCGGGCGGCACGGCGCAGCCGCAGGCCCTCACCGAGGGCTTCCAGGTGGCGCTCTACGCCGGCGTCGGCCTCGCGGTCGCCGGCGCCCTGGCGGTGCTGGTGCTGGTGCGCGGCCGCCCGGCCGAGGCGCCGGTGGGGGCCGTCGCCGAGCCCGCGACCTCCGAGAGCTCGGCCGGCTGAGCCGAGGGCGCGCGATGTCCCCGGGGCCCGGTGCCCCGGGGACGGCTCGCCCCCGTGCCGGTCACGGCCGGCGCCCGGGCTACGCGCGCGCGGCCGACTCCAGGCCGAGCAGCGCGTCGATCTGGCCGGCGGCCTGTGCGAGGCCCTCCTGCATGCCCATCTCGATCAGCTGCTTCATGGCCTCGGCCGACGGGAACGCGCCGGTCAGCACCATGCGCGTCCCCTGGTCGCCGAGGTCCGTGATCGCCACGCTCATGCGCGTCACCGGCATGTCGGCCGTCGGCGCGTCGGCCTCGCCGAAGCCGTCCTCCAGCTCGATCGCGCGCGGCTCGTCCACCGCGGTCACGTGCCACCAGCCGGGGTAGCGCTCGCCCTCCGGACCGGTCATGTGGTACGCCATCCGCCCGCCCGGCGCGAGCTCGTGCTCGGTGAAGGTCGCCGGGTGGGACGGCGGGCCCCACCAGCGCTCGAGCAGCCGCGGATCGGCCCACAGCTGCCAGACGCGCTCGACCGGAGCGGCGTACTCGGCGGTGAGGGTGAGGGTCAGTGCCCGCTCGTCGGGCACCACGCTGACGACGGTCATGTCGATTCCTCCTGGTGGATGTCGGCGAGCACGTCGCCGAACCGGTCGAGCCGCGCGCGCCACAGCCCCTCGAGCTCCTCGAGGAGCCGCCGGGCGTCGTGCACGGCGTCCATGTCTGTCCGAACGAGCTGCTCCCGCCCGTGGCGGCGGCGACTCACGAGGCCGGCCCGCTCGAGCATCGCCACGTGCTTCTGCACCGCGGTGAGGCTCATGTCGTACCGCCGCGCGAGCGCCGAGACCGACTGCGTGCCGGTCAGGGCCCGTCCGAGGATGTCGCGTCGCGTCGCGTTCGCGAGCGCCCCGAAGATCGCGTCGATCTCCTGTTCTGCGGTCATACTCACAACCTTATGGTTGTAGATAGATCGGCCCGTGTCAAGGGAGTTCGCGAGGAGCACCGTCGGTTCGGCCACCGGCGCGCGCCGTCTCACGCAAACGCGGGCACCGCCGTCGTACCCTGGTGTCCGCCCGCCACCGCCGCGACGATCCAGTGACCCCCCCGCCCCCCACGAGCGCGCCCCCCTTCGAGGTGGTGATCGAGCGCCACGGCCCGTCCGTGCTGCGTTTCTGCATCGCCCGGGCGGGTCCCGAGCACGGCGAGGACTGCTTCCAGGAGACGATGCTCTCGGCGCTGCGCGCCTACGGCACGGTGCGCGACCCCGAGGCGATCCGGGGCTGGCTGCTGTCGATCGCGGCGCGGGCGACGATCGACCTGCACCGGCGCCGGGGCCGTGCTCCCATCCCCGTGGACGATCTCGAGCCGCTGCTTCCCGGCGCCGAGGACCTGCCGCGCGACGAGGCCCTCTGGGGCCTCGTGCGGCGCCTGCCCGCCAAGCAGCGCGAGGCGGTCACGCTGCGCTACCTCGGCGACCTCACCAACCGGGAGATCGCCGCGGTCATGCAGACCTCGCCCGAGGCGGCCCGCCGCAACGTGTTCGAGGGCCTGCGGCGGCTGAGGGGAGAGCTCGACCCCTCATGACCGCGTCTCACGGATCGCGGACCACCGGCGTCACACGGACATGAGCGACACCGACCCCACCCACCCCTCCGACTGGGACGCGATCCGTCGCCGCCTGGTGCTGAGGGCCGATGCCGAGGGTCTCGTCAACGTCGCCGTCGAGGAGCACGACACGCCCCTGGGCCGGGTGCTCCTGGGCGCGACCGCCGAGGGCATCGTGCGGCTGGGCCTGCCGGGCGAGGACGCCGACGCCGTGATGGACGAGCTGGCGCGGCGCGTCTCGCCGCGCACCCTGCGCGCCGCGCGGCCGGCGCTGGCCACGGCCCGCCACGAGCTCGACGAGTACTTCGCGCTCCGGCGGAGGGCCTTCGAGGTGCCGCTCGACTGGCGCCTGTCGCAGGGCTTTCGGCGCGAGGTGCTGCGCGCGACCGCCGCGATCCCCTACGGCCGGACCGCCTCCTACCGCGACGTCGCCACCCGCGCCGGCAGCCCGCGCGCGGTGCGCGCGGCCGGCACCGCGCTCGCGACCAACCCCATCCCCATCATCGTGCCGTGCCACCGGGTGCTGCGCACGGGGGGGCAGCTCGGCTCCTACCGCGGCGGCGCCGAGGCCAAGGCGACGCTGCTGCGGCTCGAGAGCGGGGATTGACGACCGCGCGACCTCGCCATGCGGCATGGTTGGGTCATGCGCATCTCGGTTCCGCTGTCATACGCGGTCGAGCCCCTCGCCCAGGTGGACGCGGTGGTCGAGATGGAGCGGGCCGGCCTCGACGCCGTGTGGGTGGCCGAGACCTGGGGCTACGACGCGCCCTCGTTCATGGGCTACCTGGCGGCCCGCACGTCGCGGCTGTGGATCGGGGCCGGCGTGCTCTCGGTGTACTCGCGCACGCCGGCGCTGATCGCCCAGACCGCGGCGGGCGTCGATGCCCTGTCGGGCGGGCGCTGCATCCTGGGGCTGGGCACCTCGGGGCCGCAGGTGGTGGAGGGGTTCCACGGCGTCCCCTTCACCGAGCCCCTGGCCCGGCTGCGCGAGTCGATCGAGATCTGCCGCCTGGCCTGGCGACGCGAGCCACTGCGCCACGAGGGCGCCGCCTACCACCTGCCCCTGGGCCCGGACCGGGGCAGCGGCCTGGGCAAGGCGCTCAAGCTCATCACCCGTCCGCCGCGCGACCGGATCCCGATCTACGTGGCCGCCCTGCGTCCGCGCTCGGTCGAGCTGACCGCCGAGATGGCGGAGGGGTGGTACCCGCTCTTCTTCGTCGCCGAGGCCGCCCGGGCGGTGTGGGGCGACGCCCTGGCGCGGGGCGCCGCGCGGCGCTCGCCCGCGCTGGCGCCGCTCGAGATCTGCGCCGGCGGCATCTGCGCGGTGGGGGAGGGCGCCGAGATCGCAGCGCTGCGCGACCTGGCCCGCGACGAGCTCGCGCTCTACATCGGCGGCATGGGCTCGAAGGACGGCAACTTCTACAACGAGCTCTTTCGCCGGTTCGGCTGGGAGGACGCCGCCCGGGAGGTCCAGGACCTCTTCCTCGCCGGCGACCGCGCGGGCGCGCGGGCCCGCCTGCCGGCGGACCTCGTGGAGGCCGCGACCCTCTGCGGGCCCCCCTCGTACGTGCGCGAGCGGGTCGAGCGCCTGCGCGCGGCCGGGGTGACCATGCTCAACGTGCGGCCGGTCGGGCCGGACCCCGTGGCGACGATCGCGGCGCTGCGCGACATCACCGTGTGACCCGCGATTGCCCGGGTGCGGTCCCCGGTCGTACCATCGCCCAATCGATGCGACCCCGCATCGGCGACGAGGGGGAACGGCAAATGGACAACGTGGCCACGCTGCGGCGCGCGTACGACCTGATCAACGCCCACGACATCGACGCCTTCGGCGAGATCCTGGCCGACGACTTCGTCGAGCACGAGGAGCTTCCGGCGGGGTCTCCGACGAGAGACGGGGTCAAGGACTTCTTCCGCATGCAGATCGCCGCGTTCTCCGACATGGCCATGACGGTGGAGGACGTGGTCGACGGCGGCGACACGGTGGTCGCCCGGGTCCGCTTCACGGGCACGCACGATGGTGAGTTCATGGGCATGCCGGCGACCGGTCGGGCGGTGGACGTCCCGGTGATCGACATCATGCGCTTCGGCGACGACGGCCTGGTGCACGAGCACTGGGGCCTGTTCGACGCGATGGGGATGATGCGGCAGCTCGGGGCGGTGTAGGCCCGGGCGCGGGACGCCCTCTCAGCCCGCGGCGGTCACCGGCTCCGGCGCCGTCGGGTCCGGCATCCCGTGCTCCTGCGCCACCAGGCTCTGCACCACGCCCGCGGCGGCCACCGAGCCGGAGGTGATCGCGCTGGTGACGCTCGGCATGAGCCCCGCGAGGTCGCCGGCCGCGAAGACCCCGGGGACGGAGGTCTGCTGGAGGGGGCCGGTGGCGAGGGCGTCAACGAGCACCGGCCCCGCCGGGGCCGCGGCGACGCCCAGCTCGCGGGCCAGCGGGCTGCGCTGGTGCAGCGGCGCGGCGACCATCATGCCGGTGCGGGCCAGGGGCGGCCCCTCGGCGAAGAGGATCGCCGTCAGCCTCCCGTCGACGCCCTCGAGCCCGGTCACGCGGCGCTCGTCCACGCTCACGCCGGCCGCCTCCAGCCGGGCGGCCTCGGCCGGCCCGAGGCCCGCGGGCCCGTCCGCCAGCAGCACGAGGTCGTCGGTCCAGTTGCTCAGCAGCAGCGCCCGGTGCGGGCCGTCCGCGCCGCCGCCCAGGATGGCGAGCGGCTGGTCGCGGGCCTCCCAGCCGTGGCAGAAGGGGCAGTGGAAGACGCTGCGGCCCCAGAGGGGGGCGAGGCCGGGCAGGTCGGGGGCCCGGTAGTCCATGCCCGTGGCCAGCACCACCCGCCGGGCGCGCTCGGTGGTGCCGTCGGCCAGCTCGAGCGCGAACCGGTCGCCCTCGCGGCCTCCCCGCGCGACCCGGCCCGGCCGCAGGACGACGCTCGGGTAGGCGGCGATCTCGCGGCGGCCGATCTCGTACAGCTCGGCGGGCGGCCGGCCGTCGTGCCCGAGCAGGCCGCCGACGCCCTCGGCGGGCAGGTTGCTCGGCGCCCCGGCGTCGACCACCAGCGTCGAGCGACGGGCGCGCCCCAGCACCAGCGCCGCGCTCAGCCCGGCCGCGCCGCCCCCCACCACGATGCAGTCCCAGATCTCGTCGGTCATGACCCCCAGGATGCACCGCCCGCGTCGATATGGCAACATAATTTGCTGAAATGGCAAAGACACCGGACGAGCGCTCGGCCACCGACCGCGCGCGCAGGCGCATACGCGAGCTGCGCGGTGAGCAGGGGCTGACGCTGGAGGCGTTGGCCGCGAGCACCGGCATCGGGGTGTCCACCCTCAGCCGCCTCGAGTCGGGCGAGCGGCGCCTCTCGGTCAACCACCTCGCCGTCATCGCCGGCGCGCTCGGCGTCGGCGCGAGCGACCTGCTCGCCCCCGTGCCCGGCGGCACGGACCCCCGCGTGCGCGCACGCGCCCGCACCCACGACGGCCTGACCATGTGGCCGCTTACCCGGCACGGCCCGGCCGGCGGCCTGCACGCCTTCAAGTTCCGGATCGACGCCGAGCGGAACGTGCCGCCGCGGGAGCTGCCGGTGCACGAGGGCCACGACTGGATCTACGTGCTCAGCGGGCGGATGCGGCTCGTGCTGGGCGACGACGACATGGTCATCGCGCCCGGCGAGGCGGTCGAGTTCAGCACCCTCACGCCCCACTGGTTCGGCGCGCTCGACGGCCCGGTGGAGGTCATCGCGATCCTCGGACCCCACGGGGAGCGGGTGCATCTGCTGGACTGAGCGGTCGAGGGGCTTCATCGCGGCGGCCGTTCGGCTCTACGATCGGATCCCGGGGCGGTGAGGAATGGACCAGGCAACTCGGCAGGACACCGACGGCATCGAGCGCCTGCTGGCGCGGGCGCGCTCCCGCCTGGTGCGACTCGACCCGGATGAGGCCCGCGCGGCCGCGGGGCGGGGCGGGCTCATCGTGGACATCCGCTCGGAGAGCCAGCGTCTCCGACAGGGGCTGGTGCCGGGGGCCTACTTCGTGCCGCGCAATGTGCTCGAGTGGCGGGCCGATCCCGGGTCGGGCCACGCCGACCCGATCCTCGTCGAGGCGGAGGGGCCGCTCGTCCTGATGTGCGCGCAGGGCTACCAGTCGAGCCTCGCGGCGGCCACGCTCCACGAGATCGGAGTGACCCGCGCCACGGACATGGTCGGGGGTTTCGAGGCGTGGGCCGCGGCGGGACTGCCGGTGAGGCGGGGGCCCGATTGAGCATCGATCTCTCGGCGACGGCGCAGGCCCTCGCGCGCGCCCGGCTGGGGGCGGACGCGGACCGGATCGACTGGATCCGCGGCGACGTGCGGCACTGGGAGCCCGCCCGCACCTACGCCGTGGGGCACGACCGGGCGGTGTTCCACTTCATGGTCGGTCCCGGCGATCGGGAGGGATACCTGCGGGCCGCCCGCCGCGCGATCGCGCCCGGGGGCCACGCCGTCCTGGGGACCTTCGCCGCCGACGGGCCGACGCGATGGCTCGGGCCTGCCCGTGGAGCGCTACGCGCCCGAGCAGCTCGCGGCCGTCTTCGGCGACGCCTTCCGACTCAGGTGGTCCCGGCGCGAGGAGCACCGGACCCCGGCCGGATCGATTCAGGCCTTCACCTGGGTGCTCCTGGAACGCGTTCGAACGCCTGACCCGCGCGTCGCGCCGGTGCCGCCGTTGGTGCCCCTGGCGGCCTGGGCCGCCTTCTGCCTCGTCGCGCTGCTGCTGCTCGATGCGATCGACCTCGTCCTCTACGGCGTCGTCGGGCCGGGTCCGGCTCCGGCGCGCGGGGATCCTTCCCACCGCGTGACGCCTCCGGCCGCTCCGGAGAGGTGTCAACCGACCGGCGCCGCCGCACTCAGCCGGTGCCGAACGAGGCCTCGCGTCCGCCCTTGACCGAGCGGTGGCGCGCGATGAGGCCGGACAGGTCCTCGAGGGCGGCGGCCTCGTCGGGGGTGAGGCCCTCGGCGAGCGGGTGGGCCGCGGGGCCGAGCCGGTCGGCGAGCCAGGCGTCGATCACCGACGCGGGTCCTCCGCCGGGGCGGGTCGCCACCACCTCGCCGTCGATCAGGAGCGCCATGGCGGGCACCGACGAGCGGCTCACGTGGATGCCGCGGGGCCACATCAGGCGCTCGCGCGAGGCCCAGTCGTCGGGCGTCGCGAACTCGCCGATGGCGATGGTGAGGTCGGGCCGGCACCGGCCGACCTCCGCGAGCGAGGCCGGCAGCAGCAGGCACGCGGCACAGCCGGGCATCCCCAGCGCGAGCAGCCCGCGCGGCGCGTCCGAGACCACGCGCAGCGCCTCCGCGGGCGTCAGTGCTTCCGGCTGCCGGCCGGCCTCGCCACCCATCGGCCCAGCCTAGCGGCCGCCGGGCCCCCGGCCGTCGTGGAGGGCGTATCCGGGAGGGCTCGGCCTCCACCCGACCCCGCTCGGCCTCCGGCCGGCTCCCTGCGCCCAGGTGGCGTCCGCTCCGCGCCGGCCCTCGCGTCGGCGTGACGCGCCCAGGTCGCGGCGCCGGCGGGGCCGTGGCCCCGCCGGCGCCCGGTGGACGTGACTAGCGGGCCGGCGCGGGGACGCCGGCGCGGCGGTACCACTTCGGCACGTCCACGCCCTTCACGATGAGCCAGAGGATCACCGCGATCTCCGCGACGAACACCGGCGCCAGGGCGATCGGCGAGAGCGCGCCGTCGTAGCCCGGCACCAGGAAGAACGAGAGGCTGTCGGCCATGTAGCCCAGGGCCGCGAGGCCGAGCAGGACGCCGAGCAGCTTGGGGAAGTACGTGGAGCGGATGAACAGGTAGCCGAGCACCGCGACGTGCACGGCGAAGAACACCAGCGCGATCAGGTAGCCGTACTTCTGGGCCTCGAGCGACAGCAGGACCAGCGCGTCGCGCTGCTCGGCGTCGAACGCGGTGAGGTAGCCGTCGTCGCTCAGCAGCAGCAGGGCGGCGAAGTGGTTGAGCAGGTTGATCCCGAGGACGGCGTCCATGGTCAGCCGCAGGGCGGCGGCCACGAGGGCGAGCGTCCGGCTCACGGGGCGCAGCAGCACGTAGAGGAGCACCGTGACCCCGATGTCGGCCAGCAGCATGACGAGGTCGCTGACGAAGCCGAGTCGATACAGGCCCTCCGAGGCGAGGATGTTGTCGGCCGTCGCCGCGGCGTCGCCGGGGACGATGACGCCCGCGCGCACGACGAGCTCGCTGAAGACGCCGCAGATGAGGATCACCAGGTACAGCAGGCCGGCCGTGCGCGCGTAGACGAGCGGCGAGCGCGTGGTCGGACGGGTGTCGGAATCGGGTGCCGGTATGGACGACGTGCGCGGTCGCGGGCTGCCCTGGTCGGACGAGGCGGGCCGGCGACGCGGCGTCGGATATGTCTGATGTGTGGTCATGCGACGACCGTACGAGCCCCCGGTCGGGCCGCGGTCGAGTCTCGCTTGAGCCGCGGTCGAGCCGCTCGCCGGCCGGATATGCTCGCCCTCGATCGGAGGGGTGATGGGCAGCACCGCGGTGCAGATACGCCTCTTGGGTGGCGTCGCCGCCGCCACGGGCGATGGACTCCCGCTGGACGTCGGTCCGGCGAAGTGCCAGGCGGTCCTGGCGGGGCTGGCGGTGTCGGCGGGATCCGCTGTGCCGGTCTCGCGCCTGGTCGAGATGGTGTGGGGGACGCGCCCGCCGCGGACCGCCGAGAAGACGCTCCAGTCGTACGTGACGCGTCTGCGCCAGAGCCTCGGCCACGACGCGATCGTCCGCGCCGGCGCCGCCTACGTCCTGGAGGTCGGCGACGACGCCGTGGACGTCGTGCGGTTCCGGCGGCGCCTGCGCGCGGGTGACACCGCCGGCGCCCTCGCCGAGTGGACCGGGCATCCGCTGGCCGGCCTCGACGCCGAAGGGCTGGACGCGACGACGGACGCCCTCGTCGAGCAATGGCTCGGCGCGATGGAGACCGACCTGGAGCGGCGCATCGAGGACGACGCGCCGGCGACCATCGCCACCCTCACCGAGCTCACCGCCGGGCACCCCTTTCGCGAGCGGCTCTGGGCGCTGCTGATGACCGCCCTCTATCGGAGCGGGCGCCAGGCCGACGCGCTCGCGGCCTATCGGCGCGCCCGCCGGCACTTCGTCGACGAGCTCGGCATCGAGCCCGGCGCCGACCTCCGCGAGCTCGAGGCGATGATCCTCGCGCACGACGCGAGGCTCGAGGTCGCAGGGGCGCTCGCGCGCCCCGCGGCGGGCACCGGCGCCGCCCCCGGACCGCCTGTCGACCCGCCCGTCGCCGAGTCGGACGCCCGACCCCCCGCGGGCGACGCGCATCCCTCGCCGAGCGACGACGATGCCGACCGCGGCAACCTGCCCCGGCGCGTCGGCCGGCTGATCGGGCGCGACGACGACCTGCGCCAGGTGGCGCGCGGCCCTCGCCGCGGCTCCGCTCGTCACCCTGGTGGGGCCGGGGGGAATCGGCAAGACCCGCCTCGCCCTGGCGGCCGCCCGGGCCGTCGAGCCCGACCTGGCGGGAGGGGCGTGGCTGGTCGAGCTGGCGGGGATCGACTCGCCGGACGACGTGCCGCGGGCGGTCGCCGACGCGCTCGCGGTGCACGAGGGGTCGGCGCGCTCCCTGACGGGATCGATCGTGGGGGCGCTGCGCCCCCGCCACGCCCTCCTGGTGCTCGACAACTGCGAGCACGTCGTCGAGGGCGCCGCCGGCATCGCCCGGGCGATCACGGACGGGTGCCCGGGCGTGCGCCTGCTGGTGACCTCCCGGGAGGCGCTCGGCCTTCCCGAGGAGCGAATCCTCGCGGTGGGGCCCCTGGATCCGGCCGGTGCCGCCGCCGAGCTGTTCGCCGAGCGCGCCTCCGCGCGGGACGCCGATTTCGATCCGGTCGCCGACCGGGAGGCCGTCGAGGAGATCTGCCGTCGTCTCGACGGCGTGCCCCTCGCCATCGAGCTCGCCGCGGCCCGCACGCGGACGATCGCACCGGCGCAGCTGGCGGAGCGGCTCGACGATCGCCTGCGCCTCCTGACGGGCGGCGGCCGCACCGGCCCGGCCCACCACCGCACCCTGCGCGCGACCATCCAGTGGTCGTACGACCTGCTCTCGCCCGGCGAGCGGACGCTCTTCGAGCGCCTGTCGATCTTCGCCGCGCCCTTCGACCTCGCCGCGGCCGAGGCGGTGACGCCCGGCGACGGCCTCGAGCGGCCGGACGTGGCCGACCTGCTCGGCGACCTGGTCGAGCGGTCCATGGTCATCCCCGCGCCGGCAAGCCGCGGCAGGCGCTTCCGGCTGCTGGAGCCGATGCGTCAGTTCGGCGCCGAGCACCTCGCGCGCGACGGCCAGGACGAGCGGATGGCGCGGCGGCACGCTCGCTGGTGCCTGGACGAGCTGGACCACGTCGAGCGATCGCTGGCGGGCGCCGGCGAGATCGAGGGCGTCGCGCGCCTTCGCGAGCTGTGGGCCGACCTGCGCGCCGCGGTCGAGCGGGCGTGCGCCGCCGGCGACCGCCCGCTCGCCCACGCCCTCGTCCGACCCCTCGGGCCGGAGATCCTGCTGCGCGGCCAGAGCGAGATCGGCGACTGGGTCGAGCGCATCCTGGCGATCACCCCGCCCGAGGACGAGCCGCTGATCGTCTTCGGCCTCACGTGGGCCGCTCAGAGGTACACCCTCACGCAGGACCACGAGGCCTACGAGCGGCTCGTCCGGGCGCACGGCGAGCCGGACCATCCGTTGGTGCGCCACGCGCGCGCCTTCCTCCACGAGGACTACCCGGCGCTCCTCGAGTGGGCGCCGCGAGCGGTGGCGGCGCTGCGGGCCCTGGGCGACGACCACGCCGCCGAGTTCTTCGAGATGGACGTCGGGGCGGCCCTGCTGAACCTCGGCCGGCTCGCCGAGCACGACGCCGTGGTCGCGGCGCTCGCCGATCGCTACCGCGACCAGGGCCCGCCGACGCTCCTGAACTGGGCCCTGATGCTGCTCGGCTACTCGGCGCTGTTCCAGGGCGAGCGCGAGCGGGCCGAGCGGGTGTTCGACGAGGCGGTGGCCGTGGAGGTGCCCGCGGGGACCCACTCGCCGAACCGGCCCATCGAGGCGAGCGCCCTCCTGCGGCGCGGCGAGCGGGCGCGGGCGTTCGCCGTCATGACCCGTCACATCGACGACCTGCTCGCCTCGGGGAGCATGCACGGTGCCGACATCACCGCGGTCGAGTTCGTCAACATGATGGTGCGGATCGACCGCCCGGCCGACGCGGCCCCTCTGCTGGGCTACCTGGAGACCACCAACCTGTTCGACACCGAGGTGTTCCGGGAGCTGGTCCGCGACGCGACGGCGCGGGTCGCGGCCACGCAGGGATCCGCGGCCGAGCGCGAGCGGGCCCGTGGGCGCGACCTCGACGATCGCCGGGCCCTCACGCTCATGCGCCAGGTGCTGGACGAGCTCGCCGGCTGATCCGGCGCCGCGCGATCAGGCCGGCCGGCGCCCTCCGCGGTCGCGCGGGGCCCTGGGGGGAGGGTCGCGACGAAGCGGGTGGCCTCCCCGACCCAGGCGGCGAGGTCGTCGTCGGCGCGGATCCCCTCGGGGGTGACGTACACCATCGAGCTCATGGGACGGCCGGTGAAGTCCATGGGGAGCACGTGCGGCCGTCCGAGGGCGGCGGCCGCCCCCTCGGGGCCCAGCCGCAGCATCAGCCGGTCGCCGACGACGCCGCAGGCCATGTGTCCCGAGACCATGAACGCGATGCCGCCGAACATCTTGCGCTCGTAGAGGTCGTCGGCGTCCGCCAGCGCGAGCCTGATGCGCTCGGCGAGGCCTTCGTCGAATGCCATGGGACCCCCGTCGATCGCCGGAACCGGCTCCCACGATAGGACGCCGCGCCCGGCGCCGGCAAACGGCCGCCGCCAGGCGGCGGAGTGCGATGCTCCGTGCGACCGGACGACGAGGGTCCGGAGCGAGCGGGGAGGGATGGCATGCGCGGCTCATCGCCGGTGTCCGTGGTGGTGTTCGACGTCAACGAGACCCTGTCGGACATGGCGCCGCTCGCCCATCGCTTCGCCACGGTGGGGGCGCCGCCGCACATGGCCGCGCTGTGGTTCGCGAGCCTGCTGCGCGACGGGTTCGCGCTGACCGCCGCCGGCGGCCCGGCCCGTTTCCCGGCCCTGGCCGAGGACGGGCTGCGCGCCTCGCTGGCCGACGTGACGCTCGACCGGGGGATCGACCAGGCCGTCGCGCACGTGATGGAGGGCTTCATGGGGCTGAGCGTCCACGCGGACGTTCCCGGCGGCGTCCGGGAGCTCTCGGAGCGGGGGCTGCGTCTGGTCACGCTCTCCAACGGCGCCGCCGCGGTGGCGGAGCGCCTGCTGGCCTCGGCGGGCCTGCGCGACCGCTTCGAGCGCTGCCTGTCGGTCGACGACGCGGGCGCCTGGAAGCCGGCGCCGGTGGCGTACGCCCACGCGGCCGACGCCTGCGGGGTGGCGCCGGCGGCGATGCTGATGGTCGCCGTCCATCCGTGGGACATCGACGGCGCGGCGCGCGCCGGCCTCTCCACGGCCTGGCTCGACCGGGGGGGCGCTCACTACCCCGCCTACTTCACCCCGCCCGACCTCGCGGCCGCCGGGGTCGACGGCCTCGCCGGGCTGCTGCCCTCCTAGGGGCCGCTCAGCAGACGCGCTGGATGCGGCCGTCCGCCCACACGATCATCGCCTGATCGCCGACCACGACCAGGCGCGGCGCGTCGGCGCGGCGGGCGGCCGCCCGCCAGGCGTCCAGCAGCGCCCGGATCATCCGCCGCCCTCCTCCGGGCCGAGGTGCGTCGTGATCGCCGCCGGCGTGGTCAGCGTCTGCAGGACCACGCAGTAGCGCTCGGTCACCCGCAGGAGCGTCGCCAGCTGGTCGTCGGTCGCGTCGCTGTCGAGGTCGAACCCCAGGCGGATGGCCGTGAAGCCGACCGGCGCCTCGCGGTCCACGCCCAGCGTGCCCCGGAAGTCCAGATCGCCCTCGGCGTGGACGCGCCCCCCGCGGACGGGGATGTCGAGCGCGGTGGCCACGGCCCGCAGCGTGACGCCGGCGCAGGCGACCAGCGCCTGCAGGAGCATGTCCCCGGAGCACACCGCCATGCCGTCCCCGCCGGTCGCCGGATGCAGGCCCGCCTCCACCAGCGCCCTCCCCGTCTCCACGCGGCACACGACGGCCTCGGAGCCGAGCCGGCCCTCCGCGCACAGCGTCAGCAGCGCGTCGCCGGGGCTCTCCCGGTAGCGGTCCTTCAGCGGCGCCTGCAGCGCCCGCAGGCTCTCGGTGTTCATGCCCCCACCCCGTCGTCGCGGACGGCCGTCCGGCGCGGCCCGGAACACGACGATAGCGCCCATGCCGCTCACGCCACAGCCCGCGCGCGAGCGCGCTCGTCGCGTCCGGCCGCGTCGGCGCCGGCCCCTCGCGGGCGCGACGCGCGGTCCGCGCCGCGCCCCATCACCGCCGTGGCCGCCACGACCGCCAGCAGGGCGGGCGCCAGGAAGACCAGCGACAGGGCCGCCGCGACCTGCGGGTCGCTGCCGACGAACGGCACCAGCAGCAGCGGGAGCATCGGCGTGCCGCCGCCCACGGCCAGGCTCAGGCCGTACTGGCTCCAGGAGACGAGGAACCCCAGGAGCGCGGCGACCGCCAGGACCGGCGCCACGGCGGGCAGCGTCACGACCCGCAGGCGGCGCATCCGCCCCGCTCCGTGCACCGCGGCGGCCTCCTCGAGCGCGCGGACGTCGGGTCCGAAGCCGGTGGCCAGGATCAGGAGCACGTACGGCAGGACGGGGATCGAGGTGGGCAACGACGAGGCCCGGCCAGGGTGTCGGCGATCCCCAGCCGGATGAAGAGCTCGGTGAGGCCGGAGCCGGTCGCGAACGGCGGCACCAGCAGTGGCAGGCACGAGCAGCACCCAGATCACCTTCGAGCGGCCGGCGGGCCGGTCGGCGATCACGCGCGCCGCCGGCCAGGCGATCACGATGGCGAGCGCCGTGGCGGCGACGCCGACCACCAGCGAGTTCGCGATCGCCTGGCCCGCGCCCGAGGCGTCCGAGAACGCGGTCGCGAGCCCGCGCGTGCCCCAGCGCTGCGGCAGGATGCCGGGCGCCCGCCACTCGTCGGCCGCCGCGCGCACGACCAGCGTGAGCAGCGGGAGCAGGGCCGCGACGGCCGCGAGCCACAGGCCCGCCCGCCGCCCCGCGCGCGCGCCGCGCCCGGCGCGGACCTCACTCATGGCGCCGCCACAGTCCGGCCGCCGCGATGCCCGCGGCGGCGATCGCCAGCGCCGAGGCGACGAGCAGGATCGCGCTCGCGGTCGCGCGCCCCTCGAGGCTCGCCGTCTTGGTCGCCGTGAACGCCAGCTCGGAGAGGGTCTGCGGAGCGGTCGGGCCGATCACCCGGGGGACCTCGAAGGCGCCGATCACGAACGCCGCGACCACGGCCGAGCCGGTGACGAGGGAGGGCCGGATCGCGGGCCAGACGATCCAGCGCATGCGCTGGAGCGGACGGGCGCCCAGCACGGCCGCCGCCTCGTCCCGGGCCGCGACCGCGGGGCCCCAGGCGGCCAGCACCAGCAGCGCCAGGAACGGGGTCTCCTTGAGCACATACACCAGGACGATGCCGGCGCCCCGCGGGTCCCTCACCAGGTCGATCGGCAGGCCTCCGAGCAGCCGGTCGGCGATCCCTCCCGGGCCCAGCCAGACGACCGCCAGCACGGCCACGATCAGATGTGGGATGGCCACCGGCGCGGCCGCGAGCGTGCGGCCGCCGGTGCCCCGCCGACGCAGCGCGGCCGCGAGGAGGACCGCGAGCACGGCGGAGACGAGTGTCGCCGCGACCGCCACCTCGAGGGTGAAGCGGACCGACCGCCAGAACGCCGGGTCGGCGGCGAGGTCGCGGTAGGCGTCGAGGTCGGCGCCGGACCAGCCGCGCAGGCGGCTCACCCCGAGGCTCGCGCGAACGGCGCCCAGCATGCCGGCCCCGAACAGGACGAGCACCACCGCCAGCGCCGGCGCGAGGGCGAGGGCCGTCCGCAGGCGCCGCCCGCCGCGGCCCTCAGGGACGGGCCGCATCACGGTCCGGGGAGGTCACGGCGTCGTCGTCCGGGAAGCGCCAGACGGCATCGGCGGGGATGCTCACGCCCACCCGCTCGCCCACCGGCGGGGCCGTGCCCGGGCGGACCTGCGCCTCCAGGCGCACGGCCCCCTCGGCGAGGCGCACCCGTACGCTCGCGCCGAGGAAGGTGGCGTCGACGACGGTCATCCGCAGCGCTCCGTCCTCGCCGAGGGCGATCCGCTCCGGCCGCACCGCCACGCGGGCGGGACCATCGCCCCCGGCCACCGGGACCATGCCCGCCGCGGTCTCCAGCCCGCCGTCGCGGACGTGGCCCGACAGGACGTTGCGCACGCCGAAGAAGCGGGCCACGGTGGGCGAGGCCGGGCGCAGGAACAGCTCCTCGGGCACGTCGCACTGGACGATCCGGCCCTCGATCATCAGCGCGATCGCGCTCGCCCATCTCGGCGGCCTCGTCCCGGTCGTGGGTGACCATGAGCGTGGTCACGCCCCGCTCGCGCTGCAGGCGCAGGATCAGCCGTCGCAGGCCCTCGCGGCGGTCGTGGTCGACCGACGCCGTCGGCTCGTCGAGCAGCAGCAGGCGCGGCCGCGAGCACAGCGCGCGCGCCAGGGCGACGCGCTGCTGCTCGCCGCCGGAGAGCCCCCGCACCGAGCGGTCGCCGAGGCCGTCGAGCCCGACCTCGGGAAGGAGCGCCCGCGCCCGCGCGCGGCGCTCCCGCCGCCCCACGCCGGCGGCCCGCAGGGCGAACGCGACGTTGTCGGCGACGTCGAGGTTGGGGAAGAGCCGCGGCTCCTGGAAGACCATGGCGATGGGGCGCCGGTGCGGCGGGCTCGCGTCGATCGCCTCCCCGGCGTACTCGACGGTCCCGGCGGTGGGGGCCTCGAGCCCCGCGACCACCCGCAGCAGGGTCGTCTTGCCCGCGCCGGACGGCCCGACCAGCACGAGCCGGCCGCCCTCGGGGACCTCGAGATCGATGCCGCGCAGCACCGGCGCGCCGCCGGGGCTCGCGCCCACGCCGCGCAGCCGCAGGCCGCTCACCCGAGCACCTCCCGGCGCCAGCGCTCCTCCAGGCGGGTGACCTCCGCGGCCGGAAGCTCGGCGAGCGGCTCGCCCAGCTCGCCGGCGGGCAGCAGGTAGGGGCTCGCCCCCGCCGGGGCGAACGCCCGGCGGTCGGCCGCGTCGAGCCGTGCGGGGTCGAGGACGGTCGGGATGCCGAGCACGTCGGGGTCCGCCTTGGTGGCCTGGAGGTGGGGCGACAGCAGCAGGTCGGCCACGACGGCGGCGCCCTCGGGATGGGAGGCGTTGGCGGGAATCGTGACGAAGCTGGTGTTCACGAGGGTCCGGTCCAGGGCGAAGGGGCGGATGCTGCGGGGAAGGGTCCCCGACCGCACGCCCGACAGGACGAATCCCGGGTCGTAGCTCATCGCGATGTCCACCTGCCCGTCGCCCGAACAGCCGATTGAGCTCGGCCTCGGACTTCGGCAGGCTCGCGCCCCCGGCGTACATCGCGGGCCGCAGGTCGCGCAGCGCCGCCAGGCCCTCCCGCTCGCCGAGCTCCTGGACCGCCAGGCGGACGAAGGCCGACCCGGTGAAGTCGGGGGGCGCGGGGTAGGTGAAGCGCCCGGGATGGGCCCGCGCGTAGTCGAGCAGCGCGCGCAGCGTGCGCGGCGGGGCCGGGACCCGGTCCGAGTCGTCGGCGAAGACGAACGCGGCCCGGCTCCAGGGCGACTCCTGCCCGTCCACCGGCCACCCCGAAGTCGGTCGCGATGCTCGGATCGGCCGGGTCGAGGAAGCGCGGCGTTGGGCAGCCGCCCGGCCCAGTCCTCGAGCCACAGCCCCTGCTCCCTGCCGAGCGCGAAGTTCTCGCCGTTGATCCAGATCAGATCGACCGCGCCGCCCGAGTCGCGGCCCGCCTCCCGTTCGGAGAGGACGCGCTGGACGGCGTCGGCGGTGTCCTCGACGGGCACCTGCTCCAGGCGCACCCCGAGCCGCGCGGCGGCGGGGGCGACCCGGTCCTTCACGTAGGCGTTGATGCGGGCGTCGCCGCCGTACATCCACCAGCGGACGGTCTGGCCCTCGGCCGCCGCGCGCACCTGGGACCAGTCGCCCCCCGAGCGCCGCTCCGGCCGGCGCGCCCGGCGCGCCTCCGCCGCAGGCGACGACGAGCGCGAGGAGGCAGGCGGCGAGCACGACCGCGACGATCACCGTCGCCGGCCCCCGTCCCCGTGGCCGGTGCGGGTCCTGCCGTCCGCCGTCATCGCTCCGCACGAGATGTCCTCCTGGTCGGGCCCCGCACCTCACAACGTAGTGAGCGGCACGATCCGGTCGCCGGGGTGCGGGCCTCGTGCGGGTCGTCCACGGGCGCGGCGGGTGTCGGTGTGCGGACGCTACGTCCCGAGCCCGGCGGCGGCGTTGACGAGCTGACGGTACGTGACCTCGCCGGGCACCTCGCCCGCGATGGTCCCGTCGGCGCGGACGAAGACGGTGGTCGGCAGGCCGAGCAGCTTCAGGCGGGCCCCGAGCCGGCCGCGCGGGTCGGAGATCGACGGATGGGTCCAGCCGTGCCGGGCGGCGAAGGAGCGGGACGCGTCCGGGGTGTCGGTGACGGCGATGCCGAGGAATCCGACCTCGGGATGATCCTCCGTGAAGCGGCGGATGGCCGGGGCCTCCGCGGAGCAGCCCGGACACCAGGACGCCCACATGTTGATGATGAGCGGCCGGCCGCGGAAGTCGGCCACGGCGACCGTCGCCCCGGTCGTGGGATCGGTCCCGGACAGCTCGGGCACCGCCGGCCCGGCGCTCAGGGGCGGCGCGTCGTCGTGCCGCCCCGGGGCGGCCACGAGGCCCACCACGACCACGGCGGCCACGAGCGCCGAGATGGCGATGGCGACGGCGCCGCGGCCGGATCTGGGCTTCCACACGACGATGCTCCCGGATAGAGGTCCCCTCACAGGGACTACACGGCGCGGGCTCCTTTCGGATCACGCTCCTGATCCAACCCGCGATCCGCGGTGTAGAACAGATAGATGGAGAGACTCCGCCAGAGGGCGATCGGTCGTCGGCGGCGTCGTCCGTCCGGCGATCTCGACGACGCCGAGCTCTTCCGGCTCGTCGCCGACGGGAGCGAGGCGGCGTTCGAGGCGCTGTGGCGGCGCTACGGGGCGGCCGTGCTCGCGCTCTGCCGCTCGATCCTCCGGGATCCGGAGGCGGCCGAGGACGCCGCCCAGGAGGCGTTCGCCCGGGCCTGGCGCTCGGCCGCCACGGTCGACCCGCGCCGGGGCGAGCCGGTCGCCTGGCTGATGACCGTCGCCCGCAACAGCGCGATCAACATGGCGCGCATGACCCGCGCCGAGACCGGCGCGCCGGTGGCCGAGCCCGCCGACCCGGCGCCGGACGAGCAGATCGTTGACCGGCTGTGGCTCCGGGGCGCCGTGACGCGGCTGCCCGAGCGCGAGCAGGAGGTGATCGGCCTGGCCTACTTCAGCGACCTCAGCCACAGCCAGGTCGCCGCCCGCACCGGGGAGCCGCTGGGCACCGTCAAGTCGCGGATCAGGCGCGCCCTCGAGCGGCTCGCCGAGATGGCGGAGCAGCGGTGAGGCACGAGGACGCGGTCGTCCGCCTGCCCGAGCTGGTGGGCCTGCGCGCGGCCACCGACGAGGACCCGGAGCTCGACGCCCACGTCGCGACCTGCGCGCGCTGCCAGGAGCGCCTGAGCCGCCTCCGGCAGGTTGACTCCGGCCTGCGCGCCCTCGATGAGCCGCCCCCGGTCTCGGCGCGCCTCGAGCGCAGGGTCCTCGCCATCCCGGCGGGGGGCGGGGAGACGGCCCGCGGCCGGAGTGGCCGCCGGCGCCATGTCGCGCTCGCCGCCGCCGCGATCGCGCTCGCCGCCGTCATCGCCCTCGCCGTCGTCCTGGCCAGGGACGGCTCGGCTCCCGCCGGCGAATTCCGGGCCGAGCGGGTGGTCCGGCTGGGCGTCCCCCGGGCCGCGGCCGCCGCCGAGATCGAGATCGGCCACGCCGAGGGGAACGTCGTGCCCATGCGGCTGATCGCGACCGGCCTGCCCCACGGAGGGGGCCGCTACTACGGCGTCTGGCTCACCGGCCCCGGGGGGCGGTGTCGGGCGGCTCCTTCATGCCCGACGGCGAGGGGCGCTGCGTCGTGATGCTGCGCGTCCCGCCGGGCGACTGGCGCGCCGTGGACATCACGACCGGCGACCGCGCCCCGTCCCCCGCGACCACCGTGGCCAGTGCCTCCCTCTGACGCCCCCGCCGCCGTCGTGAGTCCCCGCCGCGATCGCGCGACGCTGTCGCGCTGAGCCCGCCCGACCGGTGATCGACCACCTCCTGCGCCGTCCCAAGGACCGGGCGCTCGGGCCGCTCGCGCGGCGGCTGCCGCGCGGGGTCCACCCCACGCTCATCACGGTCGTGGCGGTGGTTCCCGGCCTGGGCGCGGCCCTCGCGGCGGCGGCCGGCGCGGCCGGCCTGGCCGTGGTGCTGTGGCTGGTCAACCGGCTGCTCGACGGGCTCGACGGCGCCGTGGCGCGTCGCGCCGGCCGCCAGTCGGATGCCGGGGCCTACGCCGACATCCTGCTCGACGTGGTCGTCTACGCCGCGATCCCCCTCGGCATCGCGGCCGGCCAGGACACCCGCGCCGCCTGGCTCGCGGCCGCGGTGCTGCTGGCGGCGTTCTACGTCAACGCGATCTCCTGGGCGTACCTGTCGGCCCTCCTCGAGCGCCGAGCGGCCGGCGCGCGGGCCCGCGGCGAGGTGACGGCGGTCGCCATGCCCGGCGGGCTGATCGAGGGTGCCGAGACGGTGATCCTCTTCAGCGTGGCGCTCGCGGTCCCCGACTGGTCGGTCGCGGTGATGTGGGCGATGGCGGCCGCCGTCGCCGCCGGCGTCGTGCTCCGGGCCGTCTGGTGGGCACGGGCCCTGGAGGCGGCGTGAGCGGCGCGGCGGTCGGCCCGGCCGCGCAGCGGGCGATCGCCATCGGCCTGTGGGTCGCCGTGCTCGGCGCCGCCGGCATCTGGGCGGTGGCCCAGGACGTCGGGCCGGGCGAGGGGGCGGCCCGGCTGGTGGACGCCATCCAGGGCAGCGCCTGGGGCCCGTTCGTCTTCGTCGCCGTCTACCTGGCGCGCCCGCTGTTCTTCTTCTCGGCGGCGGCGCTGACGGTGGCGGGGGGCTTCCTGTTCGGCGCCCCGCTCGGGATCGCGCTCGTCGTCATCGCGGCCAACGGCTCGGCGCTGATCGCCTACGGGGTCGCGCGCTGGCTCGGGTCGGGCTACGTCGCCGCCGCCGACGCGGGCGGCCGCCTGGCGCGCTGGACCGGCCGCATGCGCGCGCGGAGCTTCGAGACCGTGCTCGTCATGCGCCTCGTGTACCTGCCCTACGACCTCGTCAGCTACCTGGCCGGGGCGATCAGGATCCACCCGGGCGCCTTCCTCGCCGCCACGGCCATCGGCAGCGCCCCGGCGACGGTCGCCTTCGTCCTGTTCGGCGCGTCGCTCGAGAGCTTCGACGGCGGCGTGCCGCGCATCGACGGCACGATCCTGGCCGCCTCCGCGATCCTGCTCGTGCTCGGCATCGCGCTGGCCCAGGTCCTGCGACGACGAGAGAGGGGACGCGACGGCGATGCCTGAGCCCGAGTTCGACGCGATCGTGATCGGGAGCGGGTCCGGGGGGCCTGACGGTGGCCGTCGGGCTGGCCGAGCTGGGCCGGCGGGTGGCGCTGGTGGAGGCCGGCCGCGTCGGGGGCGACTGCACCAACGTCGGCTGCGTGCCGTCCAAGCGGCTGATCCACCTCTCCCGCGATCCCGACCGGCGATCCGACCCGGCGCGGCTGCTCGCGGCCGTGCGCGCGACGCGCGACGGCCTCGCCGCCCGCGAGGAGGGCGAGATCGCGGCGTCGGAGGCGATCGACCTGATCCGCGGCCGCGCCCGGCTCGCCGCCGGGTCGCCGGGTGAGCGTGTCCGGGCCCGACGGCCCGCGCACCCTCACGGCCCGCCACGTCGTGATCGCCACCGGCTCCCGCCCGCGGCCGCTGCCCATCCCCGGCCTCCCTCCCGAGCGCACGCTCACCAACGAGAGCCTGTTCGAGCTGGAGCGGGCGCCGGAGCACCTGGCGATCGTCGGCGCCGGCCCGGTCGGCGTCGAGATGGCGTGCGCGTTCGCGCGATTGGGCTCGGCGCGTGACCCTCGTCGATCTCGCCCCGCGGGTGCTCCCGCAGGCCGAGGCCCCGGCGTCCGCGGTCCTCGCAGAGGCGCTCGCCGAGCAGGGCATCGATCTGCGCCTGGGCTCCCGCGTCGTCGGCTACGACCCGGCCGGCGGCGGCCTCGACCTCGAGGGGCCGCGCGGCCCCGAGCGGGTGAGCGGGGTGGACCGCGCCCTCATCGCCGTCGGGCGCCTGCCCAACGTGGAGGGCTTCGAGCACGCGGTCGCGACCGGCCCGCGCGGGATCGCGCGTCGACGGCTGGGGGCGCACCTCGGCGCCCGGGGTCTGGGCGCTCGGCGACGTCACGCCCACGGCTCACCAGACCCACGGCGCCAACGCCCACGGCCGGCGCGTCGTCCAGCGGATCGCGCTGCCCTGGCTACCGCCCCTCGGCGGCCCTCCCGTGATCCCGTCCGCCGTGTTCGCCGACCCCGAGGTCGCCTGGGTGGGGCCGACCGCGCCCGAGCGCGAGGCGCGCTGGCACCCGGGCGTCCTCGCCGACATCCGGGTTGACCTGGCGTCGACCGACCGGGGGCTGACCGACGGGGTGCGTCACGGCTTCGTCTCGGTGTCGGCCGTGCGCCTGAGCGGCCGGGTGGTCGCCGCCACCGTCGTCGGGCCCCCACGCCTCGGAGCTGCTGCCCCTGCTGACCTGGGCCGTCTCCGCGACGGGTCTCGCTCCTGAGGCTGCAGCGGATGGTCCACGCCTACCCGACCTTCGCCGGCGCCCTGGGCGCGGTGGCCGACGAGTTCGCCCGCCGCACGCTGCCCCGGCTTCCCGCCGAGCTGGTGACCTACGGCCGCTACCGGTGGGCGGCGCCCCCCCGCCGGCGCGCGAGGAGCACCTCGCTCCAGTAGACCCCGCGCAGATGGCGCGATGCCCGGACGTCGAAGCCCGCCCCCGCGACCACGTCCGCGAGACCCGTCATCGGGGCGCCGAGCACGGAGCGTGGCATCAGCCGGCCGATCGCCCTCCAGGCCCCTCGATTGAGCCGTCCGCCGATCCCTCCGGGCGAGCCGTGCACCACGACCACCAGCGTGCCCCCGGGCCGCAGGATGCGGAGCGCCTCGGCGAGCACGGCGCGCCGCGCCTCGGGGTCGAGGAGGTGGAGCAGATAGCCGATCGCCACGAGGTCGGCGCACGCGTCGGCCAGCGGCGTGCGGCGCACGTCGGCGAGCAGGAACGATGTCCGCCCGCGGTCTCGGGACAGCCGCTCGCGCGCCAGGGCGAGCATCCGCGGCGACGCGTTCGACCAGCGTGAGCGCCGCGATCGACGGCGAGCGGGCCAGGAGCGCGGCCGACAGCGCGCCGGTTCCCGCGGCCAGGTCCACCACGCGAGCTCCGGCCGCCGGGTCCGCGAGCGAGGCGGCGGTCTCCAGGGCCTTCCGCTCCAACGGGAGCTGGCGGTCGTACGCCCCCGCGCGGCGATCGAAGAACGCCACGATCGGGTCCTCGGGCGCGGAGGCCTCGCGGGTCACTCGACGACTCCCTTCCGCACGGGTCCGGCGACGCTATCGCGAGGGCGCCGGCTCGATGTTGAGGTTCATCCGGAAGAGGTTCGCGGGGTCGTACACCGCCTTGAGCGCGGCCAGCCGTTCGTAGTTGGCGCCGTGGCCGGCCCGCACGAGCGCCTCCTTCTCCTCGCCCAGCCCGGCGAAGTTGAGGTAGAGGCCGCCGGTCGAGTGGGGCTCCATCGCATCCCAGAACGCGCGCGCCCAGGCGATCGCGTCGTCGCTGAGGCCGGGGTCGGCCCAGCTCGCCTCGCCGGTCACCAGGAAGGCCGCGTCGCGTCCGGCGTATGCCGGTCTCGGTCTCGCCGACCCGGCTCATGGCGCCGCCGTGGTGCCAGACGATGATGTCCGCTGAGCGGCGACGGGCGGCGGGCCGCGAAGTCGGCGATCTCGTCGATCGCGGCGCCCGAGAGCTCCGCGAGCGCCCGCGACTTCCAGTAGCGCAGCCCGCCCTTCGGGAAGTAGGGGTCGAACGCGCTCTGGAGCGCGAGCCAGGGCCACGGCCCGCTCAGGTCGATGACGGGGCTCGGCCGAGCTCCCGCAGCGGCCGCACCACCGGCTCGCCCTCGTCGACCGGGCCGGCGTAGACGGCGGCCACCACGAGCACGTCGCGCCCGTGGAGCTCGGGGGGGAAGGGCGCCGTCCGGCGGGACGCTCCAGCAGAGCGCGAGCGAGCTCAGCTCCTCCGGCGCCGCGGCCATGCGGTCGCGCCAGGCCCGGAGCAGCGTCGCGCGCGTCCTCCGAGCGGGTAGAAGACGGCTCCGACCATCACCATCGGGCCGACCGGGTGGGCCCGGAACTCGAACGAGGTCACGGCGCCGAAGTTGGCTGCCGGCGCCGCGGACGGCCCAGAAGAGGTCCGCGTTCTCGGCGGCGCTGGCCCGGCGCAGCCGGCCGTCGGCGGTGACGATGTCCACCGAGAGGAGGTTGTCGATCGTCAGTCCGTGCCTGCGTCGCAGGTGACCGATCCCGCCGTCGCAGGGCCAGCCCCGCGATCCCGGTGGTGGAGACGACCCCGCCCGGCACCGCCAGGCCGAAGAGCTGCGTCTCGCGGTCGCAGTCGCCCCAGGTCGCTCCGCCCTGCGCCCGCACCGTCATCTGGGTCGACGGGTCGACGTGGACGCCGCGCATCCCCGACAGGTCGATGACCAGGCCGCCGTCGTTGACCGCGTTGCCGGCGACGTTGTGGCCCCCGCCCCTGACCGACAGCGAGCAGCTCCCGCTCGCGCGCGAAGTCCACGGCGTCGACCACGTCGGCCGCCCCGCTGCAGCGCGCGATCAGCGCGGGCCGGCGATCGATGAGCCCGTTCCAGATCGCTCCGGGCATCCTCGTAGTCGGCCTCGCCGGGGCGGATGACGGGGCCGCGTAGGCCGTTCGCGAAGGCCTCGAGGGCCTGGTCGTTGACTGCGGACCGCGAGCCTGCCATCGCCTCCCCCCAACGTCGGCGTCGGGCGATCCACCGCTAGCCTCCCCGCGGCCCGGCCGGTCCGTCAAGTCCGGGCGGGGCCGCCGCAGGCCCGGAGGAGGGTGAAGCGAGGCCGCGGCCGTGGCACCGGCGGTTCCCGTCGAATAGGTTGCGCGTCGTCAGCCCGGCGTGTGCGCGCCGGGACCATCGCGGAGGGCATGGCCCTTCTTCCCCGGGGCCGCCCGTGAGCGATCGTGCGCAGCGTGGCCATGTGACGCGCCGGCGCCTGCGAGCGGCGGTCGCCGTGCTCGTGGCGCTCGCCGCCGCCGCCGCCCTCGCGGGGTCCGCGTCCGCGGCGACCAGGGTCGCCTTCGTCCAGGGCGAGCAGAACGTCACCGTCACGCGTCCGGGCGCCGGCCTGAGCGCGGCCGTGGCGTCCCTGATGGCCGGACCGACGCCGGCCGAGAGGTTGACCCAGATCCGCAGCTACATCCTGCCTCGCACCCCGGTGCGGAGCGTCAGCCAGGCCGGGACGGTCGCCACCATCGACCTCGGCGCGCGCTTCGTGTCCGGCACCGACTCGGACACGCTGCTCGCCCGCCTCTCCCAGGTGGTCGCGACCGCGACGGCCGTGCCCGGCGTCCGGTCGGTCCAGGTGCTGATCCAGGGCGGGGTGCCGCTCGGGCTGTTCCCGGGGATCGACGCGACCGTGCCGCTGACGGTGGCCGCCCTGCGCACCCCCGACGTCGCGCCGCCGCGGCCCACCCCGGAGCGGCCCACGACGCCCACCACGGGGACCAGGGGCGCCCAGGAGCGCCTGGCGGCGCTCGGCTACCTGCTGCCGGGCGGCGTTGACGGCCAGCTCGGGCCGGGCACGACGGCGGCCGTGATCGCCTTCCAGAAGTGGGAGGGCCTGCAGCGCGACGGCGTCCTCGGCCCGGCCACGCTCGCGCGCCTGCGCACGGCCACGCGCCCGACCCCGCGCACGCGCGGCGGCGCCGGCCGGCGCGTCGAGGTGCTGATCGACCGTCAGCTGGTGCTCACGATCCAGGACAACAGGGTCGTGCGCGCGCTCCACGTCTCGACCGGCAAGCCCTCCACCCCGACGCCGGTCGGCGCCTTCTCGGTGTACGCCCAGTACCCGCGCTGGTGGTCGACGCCCTTCCGGGAGTGGCTGCTGTGGGCCTCGCCCTTCGTCGGCGGGGTGGCGATGCACCAGTTCCCGGACGTGCCCGTGTACGCCGCCTCGCACGGCTGCGTGCGCGTGCCGGAGGCCAACGCCCCGTGGCTCTACCGCTTCCTGTCGGTGGGCGACCCGGTCCGCGTCCTGGCGAGCTCGCGATGAGGCGCCTCGCCGCAATCGCCGCCGGCCTCGTCGCGCTGGCCGTCGCCGCGGCGCCCGCCGCCACCCAGCAGGCGGCCCCGCCCCCGACGATCGCCCCCGGGGTCCTCACCGTGGCCCTCGATCTGCCGAGCGACGGATTCCAGGTGGGCGCGGTCGCCGGGTCGCAGGTGGTGTTCGCGCGCGGCCTCGAGGTGGACCTGGCCAAGGCAGTGGCCGCGCGGATGGGCCTGCGCGCCTCGTTCGTCAACTCCGCGAGCTTCGCCGACATCGTGGCGCCGGGGCCCAAGCCCTGGGACGTCGCCTTCGCCCAGGTCTCGATCCTGGCCGGCCGTCGCGCGGCCATCGACTACACGGTCCCCTACCTCCAGGTGGACCAGGGCGTGCTGCTGCGCCGTGGCCTCGCGCCGAGGCCACGCACGCTCGCCGCGCTGGCGCGCCTGAGGCTCTGCGTGCAGGCCAAGACCACCGGGGCGGCCGTGGTCGCCCGCAGGGTGAAGCCGACCCGGCGGGCGACCGGCTACGCCGACGTGACCGCGCTCGTCCAGGGCCTGGCGACGGGCCGCTGCGACGCCGTCGTGTACGACGCCCCCAGCCTGGCGGTGCTGCGCTCCGAGGTCCCG
Organism: uncultured Thermoleophilia bacterium; assembly: GCA_963806585.1. Classification (GTDB taxonomy): domain Bacteria; phylum Actinomycetota; class Thermoleophilia; order Miltoncostaeales; family Miltoncostaeaceae; genus Miltoncostaea. The sequence continues at coordinate 99,064 of CAWDYN010000011.1, forward strand.
CTGCGCGTCGGGCCGATGGCCGGGGTCATCCCCACGGCGGAGAGCTACGGGGGCGTCACGGCCGACGCGAGCGCGCTCACGCCGGCGCTCAACGTGGCGCTCAGGGCGCTGCTCGCCGACGGCACCGTGAGCGCCCTCGCGACGAAGTGGCTCTCGATCGACGTCACCTCGCTGAAGCCCCTGAGGTAGGGGCGCGGGCGGGCCCACCGGCCGCCGGCCGGTGGGGGGCGGCGCGTAGACTCGGGCGATGGACGCCGAGCTGCGCGATCGCTGGACAGCCCTCGCGAACGCGCGCATCGCGGCCGCGGGGCTCCGCTCGGGGGCGGCGCGGACGCGGGTGGTGGAGTTCATGGCCAGCGAGGCCCAGTGCCTGATCGGGGCCCTGGCGATCGCCGACGGATTGCGCGCGCGGGGCGGGTCCGGCTCGCAGGCCTCGGTCTACCGCGTGCTGGACGAGCTGCAGGGGCTCGGGCTGGTGCACCGCGTCACCGACGACCAGGGCGTGGCGCACTACGAGATCGCCGAGCCCCACGCGCACCACCACCACATCCTCGATCCCGAGACCGGCGCGGTGGAGCCCTTCGAGGACCCGGCGCTGGAGCGGGCCATCGTCGCGGCCGCCCGTAGGGCCGGCATCGAGCTGACCGGCCACGACGTGGTGCTGCGCGGCACCCGGCGTCGGCCCTGAGAGCTCCGGGGCGCGCCCGCCCTCCGCGACGAGCAACGGTCCGCGGGGGGTACTACGCTTGGCGGCGGGTGAGAAAGCGAGCGGGGGCGTGCGATGGCCGAGCTTCGAAGTGGCCTGCGATCCGGCCGTGACGCCGCCGGCCTGGTCGGAGACGCGGTCATGCTGTCGCTGGCCGACCTGGTCGAGCGTCTGAGGGACGCGCCGCCGCCCCCGCCTCCGGCGGCCGCGCCCGTCGACGCCGCGGCCGCCGGCGCCGCCCCGGCGACCGCCGCCCACCCGCTGCCCGCCCGGGCCGCCGTCGATGCGCTCGGCGCGGTCGTGGCGGCGATCGTCCCCGCCGTCGTCAGCCGCATCGACCTCGACGAGCTGGTGGACGGCCTCGACGTGCAGCGCGTCGTCGATCGCGTGGACGTCGAGGGCGTGGTGGCCCGGATCGACCTCGACGAGCTCGCCGGCCGCATCGACGTCGACGCCCTCCTCGCCCGGGTGGACGTCGATGCCCTGGTCCGCCGGATCGACCTCGCCGCGGTCACCCGGGAGGCCCTCGACTCCGTTGACATCGGGGAGATCGTGCGCGACTCGACCGCCACGATCGGCACCGACATCGTTGACGACGGGCGCCTCCAGGCGATGCGCGCCGACGACCTGCTCGCGCGCCTGGTCGACCGGGTCCTGTTCCGCCGCACGCCGCGGCGGACGGCGCTCGACCGCCGCTCGGAGTCGTCGTGAGCCGCCTGTCCGATCGTCCCGAGGTGCGCGCGCGCCTGGGGCGGCGCGCGGGCATCGTCTCGCGCCTGCTCGCCGACGCGATCGACCTGGTCGCCGTCGTCGCGATCGGGTTCCTCGCGCTGCTGGTGGCCAGCGCGATCAAGGGCCTGTTCAGCGGGGAGATCGAGTTCGTGAGCGCCCCCCAGCCGATCCGGGGCACGCTGGCGGCGGTGCTGCTGGTCGTCTACCTGGGCTACGGGTGGGGCCTCGAGGGGCGCACGCTCGGCAAGACCGCGATGGGCCTGCGCGTCGTCCGCGACGACGGCTCGGACGTGTCACCGGTCCGCGGGATGGTGCGAGCGGTGCTCTACTTCCTCGTGCTGCCCGGGATCCTCTGGGCCCTGGTGAGCCGCCGCAACGCCTCGCTGCAGGATCTCGTCCTGCGCACCTCGGTCGTCTACGACTGGGGCGTCACGGCCGCGCCGGCCGCACCCGCGCTCAGCGCAGGCTCGGCGCGACCTCCAGCGCCGTGATGGCGCCGTCCTTGAACTGCGCGCCGGTGAGCCCGCCCCCGATCAGCGTCGCCAGCGCGTTCGCGCGCCGCACGGCGGCCTGGGAGATCCGCTGGTTGACGAGGACCTGACCGTCGCTCATCCGCACCCGGGCGTGCGGGCGCGCCTTCGCGGCGCGGATCGCGGTGGTCGACGGGGCCGGGCGCGGGCCGGCGGGCCGCGCCGAGGCGATGCGCAGGCCCGGGGCGAGCTTGGTGGCGGCCACCGCCCCCGCCCGCAGGTCGCCGCCGGTGAGGCCGCCCTCGATGCGCGGGCCAGCGCGTTGGCGCGGCGCACGGCGGCCTGTGAGATCCGCTGGTTGACGAGCAGCTGCCGGGCGCTCACCCGGATGCGCGCCGTCCCCGAGCGCGCGGGAGGCGGCGTCACCAGGGGGCGCGGCGCGGCGAAGCCGTTGTCGATCGCGGTCCCCGTCCCCGCCAGGCTCACGTCGCCCGCGAAGTCCTGAGGGCCCGAGGCCGCCGTCGCGCAGGTCGCTCGCCACCAGGCCGGCGTCGAGCCAGTCGGAGATCGCCGTCGTGCGCCGCAGGGCCGCCTGCGAGATCCGCTGGTTCACGAGCAGCTGGGCGCGCGTCAGGCGCACGGGCCGCCGCAGGTCGAACCAGCTCAGCCCGAGAGGCGCGGACGAGTAGGAGTTCCCGATCAGCGGCCACACCCGCCACACGTACCGCTGGCCCCACGCGAGCCGCCCGGCCGGCACGCGGAAGTGGTTGACGGTCGGGAAGACGGAGAGGACCTGGGTCGCCCGGCCGTCGCGCACGCGGAAGACCTGGAGGTTGTAGAGGCGCGCCCGCCCACGCGCGGGTCCAGCGCAGCACGGGCCGCTTCACCGTGACCGCGGCCCCGGCCGCGGGCCGGAGCCGCGTCGCGTTGCTGCACCTCCGGCAGGTCGGGGTCCTGCGGGGGCGGCGCCGGGCGAGGCGGGCGCGAGCCGGATCGGGCGGCGAGGGCGGCGTCGGCGTTCCGGCCGGGGCGGCCGGGCGGGCGGTGGCCGGCTTGGGCGGGGTCGTGACCGGCGCCACGGCCGCGACCCGGTACTCGACGCGCTTCTCGGCCGGGTTGCCGGCGCCGTCGCTCGCGGTGACGACGAAGTCGTGCGTCCCCGGCGACGCCGTGTCGAGCGGCGAGCCGTCGGCGACGGTGCCCGTGCAGGCGACCGCCCCGGTGCAGGAGAAGTCGGCGATCACGCTCTCGCCCTGGTCGTACACCGCTCCGGCGGCCGGCCGGGCGATCGCGATCGCGGGGGGGACGGTGTCGAGCGTGAAGGAGCGCGAGCTCCGTCCCCCGTCGGCCGGGTCGGGTGGGAGGGTCTGGGCGGCGATCAGGCGCAGCGCGCCGTCCGGCGCCCCGTCCAGGGTGACGGTCAGCGGCGATGGGCCGCTGCCGGCCATGTCCGGCACGGCGGCGCCGTCGGCCTGGAGCTGCCAGGCGATCGTCGCGCCCTCGGCGTTGCCGGTGATGACGTACGACGGCGGAGCCGTCGCGGCGTTCCACGTGTCGGTGTCGGCGCCCGAGATCGTCGGCGCCGCGGTGGCGGCGGCCGGCATCAGGATCGACGCGGCGGCTACCGCGCCGGCGAGGGCGCCGCGCAGGCGGGGGGCTCGCATGACCTGGTGGTCTACCCGACCGGGCCTGCCCGCGCCCGGTCGATGGTCTGCGCAAACCTTTTGGGTCGCGCCGGCGGGCGCGACCGGTTAGGTCGGGTGGGAGGCGGCCACCGGGGCCGTGCCCGGTTGCAGCGTGGGCAGTCCGCGCGTGAACAGCAGCGCCACGAGGCTGAACAGCGCGAGGATCGACACCGCGGCGCGCAACCCGGCGATCGCGGCTCTGCGCGTTGGTCTCCACCACGGCGTCGGCCGTGGCCGGGGGCACGTCCGGCGTCGTCGAGCGCCGTCCTTCAGGTCGGCGTCGGAGAGGAACGGGATGCCGCCGGCCAGCTCCGTCTGCGCCGTCGGAGGCGACGCTGGCGGGGACGTCCGGGTTGCCCTGGATGCCGGTGAAGAACGAGGCGGTCAGCGCCGAGATCAGCACGGCGCCGGCCAGGGCGGTGCCGATCGAGGCGCCGAGCTGGGTGCCGGTGTTCTGCAGCCCGCCGACCTCGCCGCTCTGCTCGTCGGGGACGGCGGACACGGTGGCGGCGCCGAGCTGCGAGGCCATGGCGCCCAGCCCGGAGCCGGCCAGCAGCAGCGGCCAGGTCACGATCTCCGGGCCCGCGCCCGACGTCGAGCAGGGCGACGAGGAGCACGAGGCCGGCGAACAGCGTCACGAAGCCGAGGTTGACGACCCGCCGCGGCGACGCGTCGGGCCAGCAGCTTGGGGACGCCCACGGCGAAGGCCAGCAGCGTGAGCGAGAGGGGTAGCAGCCGGACGCCCGTCTCGATGGCCGACAGCCCGAGCGCGACCGACAGGAACAGCGGGACGACGAAGAACGATGCCGGCCTGGATCAGGAACATGAACAGGAACGAGACGACCCCGCGCGCAGCTGGAGGTTGCGCAGCAGCGCCGGGATCGACGAGCGCGCCCTCGCCGCGCTCGATGCGCCGGCTCTCCCACCCGAGGAACAGCCCCAGGACGACGCCGCCCGCCAGCACCAGCCAGATGACCGGCGAGAGGCCGAGCCACTCGGGCGCCTCGGGCTTGGGCTGCACGAAGCCCCAGGTCCCCGACGCGCAGGATGCCGAGCACGATCAGGCCGAGCCCGGCCGCCGACAGGGCCGTGCCGACCAGGTCCAGCTTCACGCCCTTCTCCGCCGGGCCGTGTCGTTCACCCGCCGCGCCAGGACCAGGAGGATCACGAGGACGATCAGGACCTCGCCGGCGAACACCCACCGCCACGAGGCGTAGGTGGTGAACGCAGCCGCCGATCACCGGCCCGAGGGCCGCCGCGATCGCCGCCGGCGGCGGCGACGAGCCCGTAGGCGCGCGGGCGGTCGGGCTTGCCGAAGTTCGACGCGACGAGCGCCACGATCGCCGGCATGATCAGCACGGCTCCCAGGCCCTCGAGGAACGACCAGCCGATGATCAGCACGGTCAGGTTGGGGGCCAGCGACGGTGGTGAACGACCCGCAGGCGTAGACGACGCAGCCGATCGAGAACGCGCGCTTGCGGCCGATGATCTCGCCGATCTTGCCGCCGGTGATCATCAGGGAGGCCATCACCAGCGTGTACAAGCGTGATCGCCGTCTGGATCCCGGTGACCGTCGTGCCGAGGTCCTTGGCGACGGTGGCGATCGCCGTGTTCATCACCGTCGTGTCGAGGGCCATGACGAACTGGCCCGCGGCGAGGGTCAGCAGCACCAGCCCCGTTGCCGCGCCCGCCTTCCGCCCAGCGTCCACCGCCACGATCCACCCCCGCGTCGCCAGGACGCATCATGCCCGCCGACGGCCCCCTCTGTCGCCGGGATACGGTGCGGGCATGGACCGCAGGGGATCGCTCGAGCGCCGGATGCTCCTGAACGCGGCCTTCGCCGCCGCCGTCACGGGAGCGCTCGTGGCGCTGGCCGGCTGCGTCTTCGCGACCTTCTGCGGGTTCCCGCCGCCGCCGGCCGTGCTGGCCGCCGTGGTCGCGGGCGCGGCGCTGGCGCTGGCCGTGGCGACGGTCGTCGCGATCCGCCGCTTCCCGGGTCCGCGGCGGGCGCTCGGCTTGGACGAGCGCCGGCCGCCGGCCGGCCGCGCCGGCCGCTAGGCGGGCCGGGGGTCGATCGCCCCCGCGGTGGCGGGCCGGCGGTGGCCGGCGGCGGCACCGGGCGCGAACAGCTGGGAGAGGCCCGCGACCACGTCGTCCTCGAGCTCGACCGCGTCGGCGGCGAGGTTCTCCTCCAGGTGCAGCCTGCGCGAGGTGCCCGGGATGGGCACGACGTCCTCGCCCTGGCGGAGCAGCCAGGCCAGGCTCAGCTGCGCCGGCGTCACGCCCGCCTGGGCGGCCAGCCGGTCGAGGCCGTCGACCAGGGCGCGGTTGTGGGCGTAGTTGTCGCCCTGGAACCGGGGGATGCTGTGGCGCAGGTCGCCCTCGCCGTATCCCTCGGCGGGGCCGGCGGCGGAGGCGAGCATGCCCCGCCCCACGGGGCTGAAGGCCACCAGCCGGGCGCCGAGCGCGCGCACCGCCGGGAGCACCTGCGCCTCGACGTCGCGCGTCCACAGCGAGTACTCCGACTGCACCGCGGCGATCGGGTGGACGGCGTGGGCGCGGCGCAGCTGGTCGGCCGTCACCTCCGAGAGCCCGATCGCCGACACGAGGCCCTGCTCCACGAGCTCCGTCATGGCGCCGACCGTCTCCTCCACCGGCACGTCGGGGTCGACGCGGTGGCAGTAGTAGAGATCGATCCGCTCGATGCCGAGCCGCTCCAGGGAGCCGCGGCAGGAGGCGTGGACGTACTCCGGGCGCCCGTTGAGGCCGAGGATGGCCCCGTCCTCGCCGCGCACGATCCCGAACTTGGTCGCGATCACCGCCTCGCCGCGGCGTCCGCGGATGGCCCGGCCCACCAGGCGCTCGTTGGCGCCGAGGCCGTAGCTGTCGGCCGTGTCCAGCATGGAGACGCCCCGGTCGAGCGCCAGGCCGATGGTGGCCAGCGCCTCGTCCTCGTCGGCCGGGCCGTAGAACTCGCTCATCCCCATGCAGCCCAGCCCGATGCGGTTCACGTCGCGACCTCCGACGCCCGCCCCAGGGTCGCGGCGCCCACGTTCTCCTCCAGGTGGGCCACCGACGAGGTGCCGGGGATCGGCAGGATCACGGGCGAGCGGTCGAGCAGCCAGGCGATGGCGCGCTGGGCCGGCGTGCCGGCGGCCTCCGCGTCCGGCGCCTCCGATGCCCGGGCCAGCCGGCCCGCGCCGAGCGGGAACCAGGGCAGGAAGGCGAGCCCCTCGCGCTCGCAGATCGCGAGCACGTCGTCGGAGCTCCGGTCGCCGGCGCTGTACCGGTTCTGCACCGACACGATCGCCGTCTGCGCGAGCGCCTGCTCCAGCTGGGGCGCGGTCACGTTGGAGACGCCGATCGTGGCGATCTTGCCCTCGCGCTGGAGGTTGACGAGCGTGCCGAGCGACTCGGCGTAGGGCACGTCGGGGTCGACCGCGTGCAGCTGGAAGAGGTCGATGCGGTCCAGGCGGAGCAGGGCGAGGCTGCGCTCGCACTCCCTGCGCAGCACCTCGGGACGGCCGTCGGGCCACCACCGGTCGGGCCCGCCGCGGGCGAGGCCGCTCTTGGTGGCGATGACGAGGTCGTCGGGGTAGGGGAACAGCGCCTCCGCGATCAGACGCTCGCTCACCTCGGGCCCGTAGGAGTGGGCGGTGTCGATCAGGTTCACGCCCAGCCTCAGCGCGCGCCTGAGCACGCGGCGCGCCTCGGCGGGATCCCGCGGCTCCCCCCAGATGCCCGGACCGGTGATCCGCATCGCCCCGAAGCCGAGGCGGTTGACGGTGCGGTGGCCCAGGGCGACCCGGCCGGCGTGGGCGGCGTTGAGCTCGGTGCGGGCGGACATCGCGCGCTCCTTGGTCGAAGGCGGTCGAGGGCGGGCGCCGGGACTCGCCGCGGCCCACATCGAGGGTAGACCCGGTCGGGGTCGTGGCGCCCGTCCGGGGCATCGGCGAACATGTGTTCGTGTCCCGCGAGGCCGCCATCCTGCACGCGGACCTCGACGCGTTCTTCGCGTCGGTGGAGCAGCGGGACGATCCGAGCCTGCGCGGACGGCCGGTGATCGTGGGCTCGTGGGTCGTCATGGCCGCCAGCTACGAGGCGCGGGCGCACGGAATCGGCTCGGGCATGGGCGGGGCCCGGGCGCGGCGGCTGTGCCCCGAGGCGGTGGTGGTGCGGCCGCGGTGGGAGTCGTACGTCGAGGCCAGCCGGGCCGTCTTCGACGTGTTCCGGCGCACGTCGCCCGTGGTGGAGGGCCTGTCGATCGACGAGGCCTTCCTCGACGTGCGCGGCATGGGGCGCAGCGTCGGCACCCCGCTCGAGATCGCCCTGCGCCTGCGCCGGGACGTGCGCGAGCAGACCGGGCTGCCGATCACCGTGGGCGTGGCCACCACCAAGAGCCTGGCCAAGGTGGCCAGCGCGCTGGCGAAGCCCGACGGCCTGATGCTGGTGCCCGCCGAGTGCGAGCTGGCGCTGCTGCACCGCCTCCCCGTGGAGCGGCTGTGGGGCGTGGGGCCCGCGACCGCCGCGCGGCTGCACCGGCGCGGGCTGGCGCGCGTCGGCCAGATCGCCGCCCTGGACGAGTCCGCGCTCGTGGCCCTGCTCGGGCCCGGCTCCGGGCGCCACCTGCACGCGCTGGCCCACAACCGCGACCCTCGCCCGGTCCACCGCACGCGCCGCCGCCGCACGTTCGGCGCACAGTCGGCGCTCGGCCGCCGGCCGCGCTCGCCGGAGGCGCTCGACGCCGTCCTGCTCGGCCTGGTCGACCGGGTGACGCGGCGCATGCGCACGTCGGGGCGGGTCGGCCGCACGGTGGTGCTGCGCCTGCGCTTCGACGACTACTCGGCCGCGACCCGCTCGCACACGATGCGCCGGTCGACCGCCGCATCGGCGCCGGTCCTGGCCGCGGCCCGCGCCCTGCTCGCCGAGGCGCGGCCGACCGTCGCCGACCGCGGGCTCACGCTGCTGGGCATCACGGTCACCAACCTCGACGGCGAGGACTCGAGCGGCCAGCTCCAGCTGCCCCTGGACGATCCGCCCGACACCGCGCTGGACGACGCCCTCGACGCCGTCCGCGACCGCTTCGGCCCGACGGCGGTCACCCGGGCCTCGCTGCTCGGGCGCGACCCGGGACTCGCCGCCTGGCTCGCGCCCGAGCGGCGCGCCCGGCGTCCGCGCCCCTGACCGGTGTCAGTCCCGGGCCCCCCGCCGCCAGTCGGGGTCCCGCCCCTCCTGGAAGGCGAGGATGCCCTCGGCAGGGTCGGGGCCGTGGAGATGGTTGAGCACGTGGGCCTCGACCGACGCGAGGATGGAGCCGCGCACGTCGTCGGAGCCGGCGTTCAGGCCGGTCTTGGCGAGCCGGAGCCCCTCCGGAGAGTTGGCCAGGATGGCGCGGCACCAACGGTCAACCTCCTCGTCCAGGCGCTCGTCGGGCACCACGGCGTTGACCAGCCCCATCCGCAGCGCCTCGTGCGCCGGATAGCGGCGGCTGAGGTACACCACCTCGCGCGCCCGCTTCTCGCCGACCAGGCGCGCCATGGTCTGGGCCGACCACCAGGTGGGGGCCCAGCCGAGGCGGGTGCCGGCCTGCCCGAAGACCCCCGAGGCCCCCGAGATCGTGAGGTCCGCGATCACGTTCATCTCGTGTCCCGCCCCGATGCAGTAGCCGCGCACCCGCAGCAGGATGGGCTTGCCGCAGCCGCGCATCAGCTCTCCGAGCTGGTGGTAGAGCCGCACCTGCTCGCGCTTGGCGCGCTCGCTGCGCGTCGGCTCCCGCATGTCGCCCCCGACGCAGAACGCGCGCTCGCCGGCGCCGGTGAGCACGACGACCCCGACCGCCGGCTCGTCCATCGCGTCGGCCATGGCCGCGCACAGCTCGCGCAGGCTCAGCGTGCGCAGCGCGTTGAGCCTGCGCGGCCGGTTGATCGTGATCGTCGCGCGCCCGCCGCCGACGGCGTAGAGGATGTCCTCGAAGCGGTCCACGTGGCGAGGGGTGGCGCGGGACGCCCGCGGCGCCGATGTCCGCCGCGGGCGTCCGTGGGCCCTACGCCGCCAGGCCCACCGGCTTCGGGAAGCGGTGGCGCAGCCCGTAGCGGTAGGGCTTGGCGGCCCCGGCCCACGTGGCGTCGCGGGTGTAGGTCTCGGTCCAGAGCACCTCGCCCGCCGGGATGATCAGGTCGAAGCTGAAGGTCATGAGGCCGATCAGCTGCTTGGGCGGCAGCTCGTAGCCCAGGTTGTCGTAGGGCGTGGACTGCATGAACCAGTTGATGCTCTTCGGGCTCGCGGTGCGGATCGACTCCGGCTTCACCTGGAAGCGGTGCGTGCCCTCGGTCTCGGGGCGTCCGACGGCGGTGGCGAGGTCCTTGGTGACCAGCGACGGCATGTGGACGAGCTGCCAGGTCAACTGGCTGACGTCCGGGCTCGTGACCACCTTCATGTTGAGGCGGCCGTAGTCGGTGTTGCCGTAGAAGGCCGGCTTGGCCGACAGCTCGGCGTCGTCGTAGCTGCCGGTGGCCGAGTGCATCACGTAGCCGAGCCGGATCATCAGGAACGAGAAGTAGTCGAACTGGTAGACCTTGGTGTCGTACGTGCTGTACCCGTCGTCGGGCGCGCCGCCGTGCTCGAGCGCGCGGATGAAGGCGTCCTTCTTGGGGAAGCCCAGCACGCGCCCGGCGTCGATGCCGGCGTCCTGGGTGAGGTACATGTACGGGTAGTAGCCGCCGTAGTACGTCTTGCCGTCTCCGGCCTTGTGGCTGGCGGCGATGGTGACGCCCATCTCGCCGTACGGGCCGATCATGGTGTGGTTGTGGTCGACGTACCAGAACTCCACCACGTCGTCCTCGAGCTCCATGCAGTCGGGCAGCACCCGCCGCAGGTGCGCCTCCTCGGCGTGGTAGAAGAACGCCGACCAGCGGGAGTTGGTGTAGGTCAGCGGCAGCGTGTCGATGTCCCAGAGCGGGTCCGCCAGGCCGCCGATGAAGGCCGTCTTCTCGTCGCGCTTCACCGGGGGAGGAGGGACCTCGCCCGTGTCGGCGCCGGGGATCTGAGTCACTGCCATCTGTGCCATTGCGCGCCTGCCTTCGTCCAGGGATGGGCGTTCGGATGAGGCTCACGCTATGCGGGGCGCGTTACTCGCCACGGCGGCCCCGCGGCGCCCGGCGCGGGCGCGCGTTACCCGCTCGTCAACGGCCCGACCGCGCTAGCCGCGCAGGCGCTCCAGCAGCAGGAACGTCTCGCCCGAGGGCTGGAGGTCAACCTCGCTCAGCGACCGGCGGCACTCCAGGAAGACGCGGGCGACCGACGCCGGCCCCTCCAGCCGCGCGTGGATCCGCATCAGCTCCTGCCAGGCGTCCTCGCGGTAGGGGTCCGACTCGATCGCCGCCTGGAGGGCGGCCACGGCGTCGCCGGGCCGTCCCGCGGCCCGCATGGCCCGGGCGAACTCCAGGCGCACGTCCATCGCGACGGCCGAGAGCACGCGCCGCCGGTCGATGACGCTCTCGTCGTCCAGGCCCTCCATGTACGGGCCGCGCTCGGTCAGCTCGAGCGCGCTCGCCAGCGTCTCGTCCCGGGCGGGGCCGACCTCGGTCCGGGCGCGGTGGTGGAGCGACTCCAGCAGCGCGTCGTCGGAGGCGACGAGCTCGGCCGGCCGCCAGGCCAGGCGGCGCCCGGTGGAGCGCACCTCGAGGTCGGGCGGCAGGACCCGCCGCAGGCGGAAGACCAGCTGGCGCAGGTAGTTGGGGCCGTCGCGGCTGCCCTCGAAGAGGGCGGCGATCAGCTGGCTGCGCGGCACGCCGGGCGGGCCGAAGCGCGCGATCTCCGCCGCCAGCTCGACGGCCTTCAGCGGCACGTTGGCGAGCGGGACCCCGTCCAGCTCGAGCTGGGGCGGCCCCAGGGTCCGCACGCGCAGCCGGGCGCCCTCGAGCTCCGGCGCCACCGTGTCGGTGGACGCCAGGGGCACCAGGCCGCTCCAGCGCCGCTCGCTCTCGGGCCCCTCGCAGTCGAGACGCCGCGCGAGCACGCCCGGCACGAGCCCCAGGGCGGTCATCAGCGGATGCAGCGTCCCGCAGCGCTCCGAGGCGGAGTACGCCACCTCGGCGGCCGCGTCGTGGGCGTCCTCCTCGCCCAGCCGCCAGTGCGCCTCGGCGAGGAAGGCGGCGGCCGCGGGCAGCTCGAGGTCGCGCCGCGCGCGGCGCATCGAGTTCACCGCCGGCTCGAGCAGCCGGCGGGCCTCGTCGGCGGGCCGGTCGAGCATCAGGATCGCGCCTCCGAGCCACGCCTCGGCCCACTCCCGGAACGAGGCGAGCCCTCGGCGGGCGCACCAGTCGCGCACCTCGCCGAGCACCTCGGCGGCCCGCTCCGCGGCGCCCAGGCGGACGAGCATCCTGCCCTCCACCGCGCCGAAGATCGCGCCGTCGCCCACCCTCCACCCATGCCGCGCCGAGGCGGCGCGGGCGGCGCGGATCAGCTCGAGGGCGCGGTCGCCGCTGCCCTCCTCGAGGCACAGCTCGGCCTCGGCGTGCAGCCAGAACTCGATGAAGCGCGAGGTGCGGATGCTGGCGGGGACCGACTCGAGCACCCGGCGCGCCGCGGCGGTCTCGCCGCGCGCGCGGAGCACGTTGACCTTGTGGACCTGGGCCACCGCCGCCGTCACCGGGCCCCCCGCGGTGGCCGCGACCTCCGCCATCCGGCTGGCGGCGTCGAACCGGCCCTGGAAGTAGAGGGCCTCCTGGAGGACCACGTGGAGGGGGTGCATGCGGCCGAGCGCCGACTCGGGCAGGTCCTCGGGGGCGTCCCGGGCGACCGTCAACACCAGCATGTAGCGCATCACCTCGCCCACCCGCGAGCGGCCGCGTGGCGGCAGCAGCGGCAGCAGCTTGGCCCACTCGCCCGACCCATGGAGGGCCCACACGGCCCAGGCGGCCACGTCCGGCGCCGACTCCACGAGCTCGCCGATCTCTCCCTCGGCGAGCATCTCGTGCACCAGGTCCTCCAGCTCGCCCTGGCGCCGGCTGTTGAGCAGTGCCCGCACCTGGACCTCCCGCAGCGCCGGCCGCCGCCGCAGGGCCGACTCGCCCAGGGCCTCGGTCCACGCCAGGATCTTGCCCCAGTCGCCCCGCCGCCTCAGGTCGGTGACGACCGACTCGGCGAGCTCCTCCGCCTCCGCGGACCGGTCGCCCTGCAGCAGGACGTCCACCGCCTCCTCGCGATAGCCCTCCGCGGCGAGCTGGCGGCCGTAGGACTCGAGCAGGCCGGGCACCTCCCCGGGCAGCTCCCGCGCCAGGCGGTGCTCCAGGAACTCGCGGAACTGGGGGTGGTAGCGCAGGACGCCGGGCTCGGCGGTGGCCGGCAGGTGCAGGCGGGCGAGCTCGTCCAGCAGCACCGGCGGGTCCTCCTGGGGGAGGGCCGCGAGCCGGGGCGCGGTCACCGTGTCGAGGACGGCGGTCCGCAGCATGGCCCGCCGGATCCGCGCAGGGAGCGCCTCGAGGATCTCCCCGCCCAGGTAGGCGTACAGCGGGTCCTCGGCCGGGGGCAGGCCGGGCGCGCCCTCGGGTCGGCGGAGGGCCTCGAACACGATGCCGGCGGCCCACCCGCCGGTCGCCCTCCAGACGTCCTCGGCGTCGCCCGGCGCCTGGCGCGCCTCGAGCAGGGCATGGGTCTCGTCGAGGTCGAACGCGAGCTCGGCGTCGAAGACCCCGCTCAGGTTGCCGCGCAGCAGCTGGCTGGAGAGGTCGAGGTTGGGGATCCGCCGCGAGACAAGCACCGTCAGGGCGTCGGTGGGCAGCCCGCGCACGAACGTCCGCAGCGGGGCGAGGGCCTGGGCGTCGGGCTCGAGGTGGTGGAGGTCGTCGATCACGATCGTCCAGCCCTGACCGAGGCGCTCGGCGAGCAGCGCGGCGCAGTCCTCGGCCAGCATCCCGTCCGCGAGCAGCTCCTGCACCATCGTCTCGAGGCCCGGCTCCACGGTGCCGACCGCCGCCGCGAGGTAGCTCACGAAGCGCCCCGAGGCCCGGTCCGAGGGGTCCACCGACAGCCAGGCCGTCCGTCCCGTCCGCCCCGCCAGGAATCGCGCCGCCTCGGTGGTCTTGCCGGTCCCGGCCCCCGCCACCACCAGCACCACCCGGTGGCCCTCGGCGGCGCGATCGAGGGCGTTCTGGACGCGCGGGCGCTCGATCAGGACGGACGCCGGCGGGGGCGGCCGCAGCTTGGCGGTGATCTTGGGACGGACGCCCATGGGGGCTCCTGCTCGCCCGTCCCTAACGAGTCTCTGATGGTCGGCGGTGGCGCCCGTGCCCACCGACGATCCGACCTCTAACGGTGCCGTTCATAGCGTCGCCCCCAACGAACGCCGCGGCCGGGTCCGCGATCCACGATATCCCAGAGGGGTGCCGTGCGATCAAGCCCGAGGCGGTGACCCCCTCGTCTTGAGAGGTAAACGATGGCTGAGCTGACGGTCAGGAGCACCCCCTGGATCGACTCGGGCGATGCTCCGCCATTGCCCCTCGACCGGGACAAGCGCGACATCATCTCGCAGCCGGTCGCGGACCCGTTCTTCGACTACGACATCGTCCCCCTGACCTACACCAACTCGCGCTGGTCGGCGTTCTTCTACCGCGCCGACGAGAGCGACCTGCGGGCGATCCTGCCGAAGTGCCTGGAGCTCGAGGACGACGTCGTGGAGTTCTGGTACGTCGATCACCTCCACACGGGCGTCGGTCCGTACGGCGAGGTCGGCGTGACGATCGCGGCCAGCCACAAGAACGGCGACGGCAAGACGTACAAGGCCGGCTACTACCCGTACATGTGGCTCACCGCCGCCATGGGCGTCGCGGCCGGCCGCGAGCCGTTCGGCTTCCCCAAGAAGATCGCCTACATCGTCACCCAGGAGCACGGCGGCAAGGAGGACGACGGCTACGGCGGCTTCGGGAACGACTACTTCAACTTCACCATGGAGCGCCGCGGGTACCTGATCCACACCGCGACCGGCAAGTACGACGACGCCGAGCTCCCCGCCAAGCCCGCCTTCTACGGCGATCCCAGCTACGGCCGCATGAACCTGCGGCTGGTCACCGAGCCCGACCTGATGTCAACCCGGTGGGACCTCACCTACATCCCGTCCGAGGTCACCCCCGCGCTGGCCAAGGGGATGGGGCGGCCCGAGACCGAGGGGCAGCACCGCTTCCAGCTCAAGCCCGAGTCCATTCGGACGGCGTCGGCCGGCGCGGTGCGCAGCTGGATCCTCCAGGCGACCCCGTGGGACAACGTCGGCAACCTGCTCCCGGTCAAGGACCTGCTGGGGCTCATGAGCTTCAGCTTCGACCTGGTGATCCCCGGCGCCGAGACCATCTGGACCCAGACGATCCAGCGCACCCCGGAGGACATCGGCGACCTCATGTTCGCCACGCCCTTCCAGTACACGATGCGCCACCGCTTCCCGAAGCCTCCCGGCGTGTAGCGCCGCCGCCCGCCCGGCGTCCGCCGGGCGGGCCGGACCCCTGCTCCACCGCCCGCCGGGCACCCGCGCGGCGGGCGCTCCTTCCCGAACCTAGGAGGACCCCATGGATAGAGGTGACCCGCAGCTGGTCGCCGCGCCGGTCTTCACGATCGGCTCCATCGCACTGGCGTTCCAGCTCGTCGAATTCGTCTCGCCCGCGGCGCTGGGTGCGCCGCTCGCGATCGTCCTCATGTGCACCGGTCTCTTCCTGCTGCTCGCGACCGCGTGGGCGGCGTCTGCAGGACAGTCGTTCGTCGCCTGCTTCGCCGGCACCTTCGGCGGTTTCTGGCTCGCGTACGGCGTCCTGGTGCTCGCGCTGCTCCACAACTGGTTCGTGATCCCGCCGGGTGACGTCGGACGCACCGTGGCGGTGTTCGCCATGTCGTTCGCCGCGTTCTTCCTGTTCCTCACCCTGGCGAGCATCCGCCTGCCGATCATCTACACGCTGATCTTCGGGCTGGTCGTGCTGGCGCTGATCTTCGTGGCGTGGGCCTACCTCAAGACCCCGGTCAACAGCACCCTCCTCCACATCGCCGGGTGGATCACGTTCGTCTTCGCGGGTCTCGGCCTGTGGCTGTCGTGGACGGTCATGAACCTGTCCCTCGGCGGCCCGGCCTTCCCGCCGCTGGGCCGGCCGCTGCTGCGGCCGCCGGCCTCGTAGGACGTGAGCGGCGCGAGCGCCGCACACCGCGAGCAGCCGTTCGACTCGCCGGCCGCTCCTTTCCGCCCCCGCAGCGGGCCATCGACGGCGCGGGAGAAGACACGCATCGCTGACGCACCCGGCGGGGCCGCTCCGACGGAGCGGCCCCGCCGGTCACTTCAACCCGGCGGACCCAGGCCGGTCCGCCCCGATCGACGAGGATCCCATGACCACAGAAGCCTCCCAGCCGCTCTCCGCCGCCCAGGTGCCCGGGACGCCCACCCTGCGGGCCATCGGCGACCGCCGCAGCATCCGCTACTACGACCCGGACGCCAGGGTCGAGGACTGGAAGATCCAGACGATGCTGCAGGCGGCCCGGCTGGCGTCGTGCCAGGGCAACATCAACGCGACCGAGGCGATCGTCGTGAGCCGCGACCGGTGCGAGCTCTGGGACGAGATCGAGGAGTGCGTCTCCGGCTTCAACGTCCAGATCATCAACCAGAGCTCCCACCTGATCTTCTGGCTCACGAACCTGAACGCCTGGTACGGGCGCGCCATCGACGGCATCGGATCGCTGTGCCTGTCGGGCGCCGTCACCCGCTACCACGGGTGGAACTACGAGTTCTCGATGACCCAGACCGTGCCCCGGCTGATGAGCTTCCCGACCGAGCGCACCGAGAACCTGCTGCGCTTCGAGACCGGGCAGGCGGTCGCCCAGTCGATCCTGGCGGGGACGTCGCTCGGCGTGGGGAGCATCCTGATCGCCTTCGGGCGCAAGCCCGGCGGCGTCGAGAAGGCGTTCGGGCTCCCGCCCCACTACCGCTTCACCTGGGGCCACGCGGTCGGCTACCCGCTCGAGGACGCCGAGGCCGGCGGCCAGAGGCCGCGCCTCAAGTTCGACCGGCTGTTCCACGACAACGCGTTCGGCGTCCCCCTGATGGCCGATCCCGAGGTGGACGCGGTCCTGCGCGAGGTGGGGATGCTCCAGCCCCAGTCGCCCGCCCCCGGCCGCTTCGACGAGCTCGACCGGCTCGCCGACCGCTTCGGTCGCGACCGCGGCGAGCTGCGCTTCCCCGCCCGGGAGATCCGGCGCCTGATCGACGACGAGGACTGGGACTTCGGACCCGCGATCCGGGAGCGGGCGGAGCAGGTCATCGCCGAGGGCGGACTGCCGGAGTATCCGGACGAGATGCGCGAGACCTTCACCAAGCTGCTCCACGAGCACGGGATCGATCCGGCCAAGTACCTGCCGGGATGACGCGCGCCCCGGGATACTGGTGGCGGCACCGACGGGGGAGGGCGCGGCACACGTGCGGCGGGCGATCGACGACCGGGGCGGCCCCGGCCCCGGGGGCGCCGGGCTTTGCGCGCGCTGCCGTCACCGCGAGCTGGTGAGGACGCGGCGCTCGACCTTCGTCCTCTGCCTCCTGAGCCGCCGCGACCCGCGCTTTCCACGCTACCCGCGCCTGCCCGTGACCGCGTGCGCCGGGTTCGATCCGGCCGGGTCCGGCCCCCCGCCCCCGGATCCGGGGGCGGGGGCGGGTGCCTAGAAGGTCCGGATCGGGATCTCGGCGGGGGCCCCCAGCAGCGAGTCGAGCTCGTCGTCGAGGCGCACCAGCGTCACCGAGGCGCCCGCCATGTCGAGCGAGGTGCAGTACTCGCCGACGTAGTTGCGCTTCACGTTGATGCCGCGGTCGGCCAGCTGCCGGTGGGCGCGCCCGTAGAGGATGTAGAGCTCGCTGATCGGCGTGCCCCCCAGGCCGTTGATCATCAGCGCGACGTCGTCGCCCTTCTCGAACGGCAGGTCCGACGCGACGGCCTCCAGGAGCTCGTCGACGATCGCGTTCGCCGAGGCCAGCTTCTCGCGGCGGCGCCCCGGCTCCCCGTGGATGCCGACGCCCATCTCCATCTCGTCGTCGCCCAGCTCGAACAGGGGCGATCCCTTGGCCGGGGGCGTGCACGAGGTGAGCGCCATGCCCATGGTGCGCGTGACCGAGTTGACCCGCTCGCCCAGCGTCACCAGCTCGTCGAGCTCGGCGCCCTGCTCCGACGCCGCGCCCAGGGCCTTGATGACGAAGAAGTTGCCGGCCACCCCCCGCCGGCCGACCGTGTATGTGGAGTCCTTGACGGCGACGTCGTCGTCGACGACGACCGTGCCGATCTTCACGCCCTCGGCCTCCGCCATCTCGCGGCCCATGTCGAAGGCCATGCGGTCGCCGGTGTAGTTGTTGATGATGTGGAGCACGCCCTTGGCCGAGTTCATGAGCTTGCTGGTCTCGAGCACGTAGTCCATCGGCGGCGCCGCGAAGACATCTCCCGGACAGGCGGCGTCGAGCATGCCCTTGCCGACCGCCATCACGTGGGCGGGCTCGTGGCCCGACCCCGATCCCTGGATGATCGAGACCTTGTCGTCCCGGGGCGCATCGGCGCGCATGATCAGGTTGTAGTCGGGCACGTATTTGATCGTGTCGGGGTTGGCCAGGGCGATCCCCTGGAGCATCTCGGGGACGAAATCCTTCGGGTCGTTCACGAACTTCTTCATGGTCGCAACCTCTCTCGCGTGGTCGTCTGACGGTCCGCCTCAGGCCTCCGGCCACGCGGCGGCGAGCTGCTCGAACATCACGGCGACGCCGACGGCTCCGGCATCCGGGCTCCCGATGCTGCGCTCGCCCGTGTAGGAGGCGCGGCCCCGCTTGGCGAGCATGGACGTGGTCGCCTCGGCGGCCTCGCGGGCCGTCTGCGCGGCCGCCGCGAGCGCCGTGCCGGCCGGGTCGTCGGCCTCCAGGCGCCGCTCGAGGGCGTCGGTGGCCGGCACCAGGGCGTCCAGCAGGGTCTTGTCGCCCACGTCCGACTGGCCGCGTTGCTTGATGCCCTCGATGGCGGCCCGGAGCATGGCCACCGTCTCCTGGGGGCCGATGGCCGTGGCCTCGCTCACGGCGGCGGCCGCCCGCAGGAAGCCGGTGCCCCACAGGGGGCCCGACGTGCCGCCGATGCGGCTGGTGATGATGACGCCGACCTTGCGCAGGAACGTGGTCGTGTCGGAGCGGTCCAGGTCGTCCCAGTCCGCGAGCACCACCTCGAACCCGCGCGCGAGCGAGTGACCGAAGTCCCCGTCGCCCACCACCGAGTCGAGGTCGCTGAAGTACGTCTCGTTGTCGACGGCCGTCTGGGCCATCGTCCGCACCACCAGCTCGACCCCCTCGAATCCCACCTGTGCCTGCTCCACCGAACCCCCTCCCGCTACGACGCCGGTCCCTTGTCAGCTCCCGAGGCACGCCTCGAGGTCGTGCAGGGTGACCCAGCCGACCGGCGCGGCCCGGCTGCGGTTGGCGAGCACCCGGGTGGGCTCTCCGCCGGGATCCCCCAGCGAGCTCACGACGAGCGCCGCCTCGCGAAGTCCTCGTCCTCCGTGTAGCCGTCACTGTGACCACGCACGGCAGGCCGGCCGCCGGCCGCGGCCTCGAGCCCGTTGCGCGAGTCCTCGACGCGAGCGTGTCGGCGGCGCGCGCCCAGCCGCTCGAGCGCCAGCAGGTAGATTCCGGCGCCGGCTTCTTCGCCGCGCACGACGTCGCCGGCGAGCACGAGTGCGAAGCGGGCGGCCCGGCCGCGCCGACGACGTGCTCCAGCACCGCGCGCGACCGAGGCTCCGCCGAGGTCGAGGCCACGGCCAGGGTCCAGCCCGCGTCCAGCGCCTCGCTCGGCGAGCCGCGCGACGCCGGGCGCGGCCGGCATGCGCGCCCGCGGCCGACCATCGCGGTGTAGATCGCCGTCTTGCGCGCGTGCCACGCGGCGACCGTCTCGCGCTGCCGCCGGGTCGCCCGGCAGGCCGGCCTCCGCGACGAGCTCCGGGCGTCAGCAGGCTGCCATGCGCTCCTTGCCCCCGCCGATCGCCAGCTTCTGCCCATAGTCGGCCTCGGACCAGCGCACCGGCACGCCGAACTCGGCGAACGTCTGGTTGAACGCGGGCAGGTGGCCGTCGCGCTCGGTGTCGGCAAGGACGCCGTCGCAGTCGAAGATCAGCGTGGTCAGCGGCCCTGTCCCGCGCTGCCGAAGACGCGCAGGTAGGACCTCGGCCACCTCACCGCGGCCCGCTTGACGGCGGGATGAGCTACGGCGGGTCGTACTTGCGGCGGGTCGGTCAGGAAGGCGCGCGAAGCTGTCCGAGGTAGGTGACCTTGAGCCGCGTCGAGATGTTGACCTTCGGAGCGCCGCGACGGATCAGCTCCTGGAACGTCTCGTCGGGCAGGCCCGTGCCGCCGTGCAGCACCAGCGGCACCGGCTCGAGCGCGACCAGGTCGCCGACGCGCGGGTCGAGTTGACTCGGCGCTGCCCTTGTAGAGCCCGTGCGCCGTGCCGATGGCCGGCGCGAAGCAGTCGATGCCGGTCTCGCGGATGAAGGCGACCGCCTTGTCCAGCGGCACGACCGGACCGCCGTGCTCGCTGGCCACGCCGTCCTCGACGCCGGGCACCGCCTCGAGCTCCCCTTCCGCCGCCGCGCCGCACGCGTGCGCCGCGGCGGCGACGGCGTGCGTCTCCCGCATGTTCGCCTCGAGCGACAGCTTGGAGCCGTCGAACAGCACCGAGTTCCAGCCGGCGGCGAGGCAGTCGTCGATGACCGCGCGGTCCGGGCAGTGATCCAGGTGCAGCGTCGCCGGCACGCGCGCGGCCGGCCATCTCCCGGAACATCAGCGATCAGGACGGGGCGCCCATCGGCTTGACGGTCTTGACGGAGACCTGCACGATGACGGGCGAGCGGACCTCGGCGGCCGCCGCGAGCACGCCGTCCAGCGTGATGCCGTCCACGATGTTGAAGGCGCCACGCCGTACCGGTCGTCGAAGGCGTGTCCAGGATCCGTTGCATCGGAACGACCGCCACGGGCCCCCCGAGCGCTCCGCTGCACCGTGGGGTCACGCTATGGCCCGGCCGTCCCGCCGCCATCGGGGGGATCCCCCGTCATGCGGTGGGGGGAACCTCTACCGCAGGCTGTCCTCCCGGGCGCGCAGGGCCGCCTCGGTCCGGTCTGGGTGCCGGTCTTGCGCAGGATCGACCCGACGTGCTTCTCGACGGTCTTCACCGCGATCGACAGGGCCTCGGCGATCTCGCGGTCGGGCAGCGCGCGCTCGAGCAGGCCCAGCACCTCGCGCTCGCGCTCCGAGAGTGCGATCGCCCCGTTGAAGTGGGCGTGCAGGCGGTCCACCGCCCCCTCCGACAGCACCGCCCCGCCGTGGGCGGCGGCGAGCACCGCGCGCGCCATCTCGGAGCCCGAGGCGTCCTTGCCCAGGTAGCCGCGGGCGCCCGCCCGCAGAGCGGCCGACACCAGCGTGTCGTTGTCGAACGCGGTCACGGCGACGATGGCGGCCCGCGGATCCTCGTCGCGGATGGCGTGGATGGCCTCCACGCCGTCGCCGTCGGCCATGCGCAGGTCCATCAGCACGACGTCGGGCGCAGCGCCCGCCACAGGATGAGCGCCTCCCGGCCCGACCCGGCCTGGCCGAGCACCTCGATCGACGGCTCGGCGTCGGCCAGCAGGCGCGCGATGCCGACCCGGGCGGCCTCGTGGTCGTCCACCAGCAGCACCCCGATGCGCGGCAGGGCGGCCGGGGCCGAGACCCCCCCGACCAGCGGGACGTGGGCGCGCACCCGGGTGCCCCAACCCGGCGTGGAGTCCACCTCCAGGGTCCCCCCCATCAGTCGCGCCCGCTCGGCCATGCCGCGTAGGCCGATACCCTGCTAGCGCCTCGGCGCGCTCCGACGACGTCGAGGTGAACCCGGCCCCGTCGTTTCCTCCGCCAGCAGGCTCACGCCGGAGGCGGCGTAGACGACGCCATCCTCACCCAGTGCGCTCGGCGTGCTGGAGCGCGTCGGTCGAGCGCCTCCTGGGCGATGCGGACAACGCATGGCGATCTCGGGCGGCAGCTCGCTCGGCGGGCGGCCACGACCAGGCGCGCGTCGGCGCTGCCGGTCCGGTTGGCCAGGCCAGCTCCCGCTCCAGGCCTCGCCCGCGAGCCGGCCCTCCAGGGGCGAGGGCGCCAGCCCCAGCACGCTGCGCCGGGACCCCTCCAGCGCGAACCGGGCCGACCGTCCGCGCCTCGGCGACCGCCGGCAGCGAGGTCCCGGTGGGCCGGCGTCAGCGACGCCTCGGCGCGCGCAGGTGCAGCAGGCACCGACACCAGGCCCTTCGGCCACCGTATCGTGCACCTCTCCGGCCATGCATGCGCTCCTCGGCGGCGGCCTCGGCGCGCGCGTTGGCACTCGGCCGACTGTGCCGTCGCGCGTACATCATCGCCAGCGCCGCGTGCCTCGCGGAACGGCTCCAGCAGTTCGGCGTCGTCGGCGCCGAAGGCGCCGGGCGGGTCGCGGCTGGAACACCACAGCGATCCGAATGATGTTCGTGCGCCACCAGATCGGGACGCCGATCACGCCGCACAGCGACGCCGCCGGCCGCGGGAACGTGCCGCCCGGCACGTCCGCGTACTGGCAAAGGTCACGATCCCCGCGCGCCCCACCTCCCCGGTGACGCCCTGGTCGAGCGGGAAGAACCTGTCCCGACTGGCACGCGACGCCGCGATGTCCGCCTCCTGCGGTAGACGCCGCGACCTCGTCCACCAGGCAGATCGACCCGCGTCGCCGGCAAGCAGGCCGATCTCGAGCGTCGGGATGCGCCGAGCAGCGGCGCAGCGGAAGCTCGGCCCCGAGGTCCTCCACGACGGCGGCGAGCGCGCGCGCGCTCGCGCACGCGCCGGATCGGGCTGGCGTCCGGGTGCCGAGCTGCTGTTGTCCACCGCGTGCTCGTCGCGATGGGTGCCGGTGCGCGACCATACGGCCTGGCGTGGCGCCGAACAGCTTCCGAGGCGACGCCGACAGCGCTAGCCGGCCTGGGCCACTCCTGCGCGCTGGGTGCCGGTACCGGCTGATCTTCAGCTCCAGCACGACCGCGGCGACGGCCGTCAGGGCAAGCAGCACGAACCGAGCGCGTAGTTCGCCCGTGGCCGATTCCACCACGGCTCCATCAGAGCGGCAAAAAGCCGCCAGCCCACCCGCGTCGCGACGACCCCGGTGACCGAGCAATACGGTACCGGTCCAGGTAGACGACAGT
>CAWDYN010000012.1:0-310488 GCA_963806585.1 uncultured Thermoleophilia bacterium
CGGCGCGCTCTTTGCCCAGGAGGCCTGTGCGGCGACCGCCGCCTCGAGCGCCGCCATGCAGTCGGCGGGGGAGGCGTCGGCGACCCGGCGATCGGCCGGCCGCTGGCCGGGTCCTCGACGGCCAGGGTGCGGCCCTCGGCCGCGTCGCCGAAGGAGCCGTCGATCAGCAGGCCGGTGGGGCAGCCCTCCAGGGCCTCCGCCAGGGTGAGCGGGCCCTCGGCCAGATCGGCCTCGGTGAAGGCCGACGAGCAGATCGGCCTCGGTGAGGACGGTGGCAGGACGTGGACGGCGTGCGTGGTGCGATCGCGACGGACGACATCTGATGTCTCCTCGTGTTCTCCGACCTTGCGAGACCGAGGCTAGAAACGGCGTCCTACGGGTCACTTACGGGCCCTCTTACGGAGCCGCTCCAGCTCTCGTCGGGGACGGTAGAAACGGCCCGTCACGCCGACGTCACAGGCCGTCCGGCGGCGGGGATTGCTCCACGACCGAGACGCTGCGCACAATCAGTGCCCAATGGCACTGGACGGCGTCCTCCTCACCCGGCTCCTGCCCCCGCAGCTCCCCGCGGACCGTGTCGAGCGCGAGGATCTGGTCTCGGCGGTCGTCGCCGGCCTCCGCGACCGGCTTGGTCACCGTCATCGCCGGCGCCGGCTACGGCAAGACGACCCTCGTCACGCAGGCGCTCGCCGCCGCGGACACCCCCTGGGTCTGGTGCTCCTGCGACGGCCGCATCGCCGGCACGCGCGCGCTCCTGGCGCACGTCGCGGCAGGCATCGGCCGGCGCTTTCCGGGGTTCGGGGCCGATCTGTCACTCCTCGGCGGGCCGGGGGACCAGATCGTCGAGCTGGCGAACGAGATCGTCGAAACCGTCCCAGACGACTTCGTCGTCGCTCTCGACGACGTGCACCTGCTACCCGAGGAGACCCGCCCCGCGCTCGGCCTGCTGATCGACCACCTCGGCCCGAACGTGCATTTCGTGTTGGCGGGCCGTGCTCCGCTGCCCTTCTCGCTCGGGTCCCTGCGGCTCGGCCGGGTGCTCGAGATCGGCGAGGACCACCTGGCCTTCGGCCCCGACGAGTCCCGGCGGCTGCTGGCGGGCATGGGCGTGGGGCTGCCGGAGGAGCGGGTGCGAACGCTGCTCGAGCGCACGGAAGGATGGGTCGCCGGGCTGGTCCTCGCCGCGCAGTCCGGCGGCGCGGAGCCGGGGGACGGCCGGGGCGACCACTTCCACTACCTCGCCGAGGAGGTCGTCCTCCAGCAGCCGGAGGACGTCCGCCGGTTGCTCGAGGACACGTCGGTACTCGGGCGTTTCACTCCTGCGATGGCCGCGGCGGTAGGCGACCATCCGGACCCGGCGCCGGTGCTTGCGGACCTGGTCGCCCGTCACCTCTTCACCGTGCGCCTCGACGCCGAGGGCGACTGGTACCGCTATCACCATCTGCTGCGCGACGTCCTGCGCGCGCGGATCGAGCGCACGGAGCCCGAGCGCGTGATCGCCCTCCATCGGCGCGCGGCGGCGTGGTGGCTCGCCGCCGGCGAGCCGACCGAGGCCGTGCCGCATCTCCTCGCCGCGGGGGACGACGAGGGCGCGGTTGAGGCGCTCGCCCCGGTGGCCGGCCGCCTTGCCCTCGGGCCGCAGTCCGACGCCCTGGCGGCATGGCTCGACGTCTTGCCGAAGGAGCGGTGGGAGGCGCGACCCGAGCTCCTGCTCGCCCACGCGTCGCTGCTGCTCACCCGCGCCGAGCACGAGGCGTCGTTCGCCGAGCACGAGCGGGCGATCAAGCGGCTGCTCGAGCTCGGCGACCACGAGCGGGCCGCCGCCGCGCTCTTCCGCCTGCAGGTCTCGATGCTCATGGCGGGCACGCGGCCCCGCCTGAGGGCCGAGATCGGCCGGCGCTGGCGCGACCGCATCTCGTCCGATGCCGCTCTGATGCCTGCGGCGCGGCTCCTGCTCGCGAGCGCCTACGGCTACGACTGCCGCTTCGCCGAGGCGCGCGAGGAGATCGCGGCCGCGCTCGCGCTGCCCGCCGCCGCCGGCACGCCCGGCCTCACCGACTTCGCCGACGTCATCCGAGGGTTCTACGTCGATTTCTGGCAGGACCGGCCCGTCGAGGCGGAGCGGGCGGTCCGCTTGGCGGTCGAGCGGCAACGGGCCGCGGCGGACGGCGACCCCCTCTCGTTGCGCCCCTTCGCCATGATGCTGGACCTCTACCTGACGCTCGAGCTCGGCCGATACGAGTGGACGCTCTCCGGGTCCGAGGTCTTCTTCGCCGAGTCGCGAAAGATCGGCGTCCATCGCAGCGGCGCCCGCTCGGCAATGTGGGTCCGGTCGTCATGCCTGGTCGGGCTGGGGCGATGGGACGAACTTGCGCGGGAGTTCGTCCCGGCTCCGGAGACGGCCGATCCGGCCGCCGGGACCTCGTACAGCTACCGCTACCGCGCGCCCGCGGCGCGCCTCGCCGGACACCGGCGGCCGGGCGGAGGAGGTCCGCGCGCAGGTCGCGCGCGGCCGCGAGGAGATGGAGGCGTACGGGCCGGTCTTCGACGACGCCACGTTTCTCTGCGACTACGCGCTCGCCGCGGTCGAGGTGGATCCTGACCTCGCCGCGGCGTGCGCCGACGACGCGGTCCGGGCGGCGGGGAGGGTCGGCTCCGCCTGGCTGAGAGCCCGCGCGTCGCTCGTCGCGGCGCTCTGCGAGAACGACGACGCCGCTCGGGACGCCCGCATCGCCGACGCCCTCGAGATCACGGAGCGATGGAGCCTCCCCGAGCTGTGGACCCGGCGCGAGCGCCTGGCCTGCCCCCCGCTGCTGGCCCGGGCCCTCGAGGCCGGGCTCGGCCCAGAGGGGGTCGCCGAGAGACTGCTCGCGCAGGCGGGGGGTGAGGTCCTGCAGGAGGTGCTGTCGCGCGTGCCGCCCGCAGCGAATGAGATCCGCGTGAGGCTGGCGGAGCTGGCCGGCGAGGTTGCCGACATCGACATCGGGCTCATCGACCAGCTTCTGCGCGACAGCGACCCCGCCGTCCGCGACGCGGCGCGGCGCAGCTGGACCCGTGTGAAGTCTCGCCCGCGCGCGGTGTTGACGATGCGGGCGTTCGGCGAGCTCCGAGTGGAGCGCGACGGCACGCTGGTGCCGGCATCGGCCTTCGTCCGCCAGAAGGCACGGGCGCTCCTCGCACGGCTGATCGCCGCTTCCGGACCGGTCCACCGCGAGGCGCTGTGTGACGATCTCTGGGGCGACCTGGCGCCGGATCGCGCCGCCGCCGCCCTGCGCAGCACCCTGCATGATCTGCGTCGCGCCATCGAGCCGGAGCTCGAGGCGGGGAGCGCTGCGTCCGCGATCTCCACGGACGGCGACACGATTCGGCTCGCGATGGGCGCAGAGGACGGACTGGACGTCGAGGATTTCCTCCGGCTCTCGCGGCCGGCCGATCCGGGCGAGGGCGACGCGGAACGGCTGGCGCGGCTCCGGGACGCCGTCGCCCTCCATCGCGGACCGTTCCTCGCCGAGTGGCCGTATGAGGAGTGGGCGCTGCGCCGGCGTGACGAGCTGGAGGCGGCATTCGACGGCGCGCTGGAGGAGTTGACCCGCGTCGCGGTCGGCTGCGGCGACGGCAGCGAGGCGGTCCGGCACGCGCGCCGGCTCGTCCAGCGCCAGCCGGAGCGAGAGGGTTGGCACCGCCTACTGATGCGCGCCTACGTCCTCGATGGGGACCGGTCAATGGCCCTGCGCCAGTTCCACGCATGCCGGGCCGTGTTGCGGCGCGAGCAGGGGATCGAGCCGGGGCCCGAGACACGGCAGCTCTACGCGGAGCTCCTGCGGGAGGGCGACGAAGAGCCCGCAGGGGTCGCCCCGGGCGCCCTGTGATGCCGCTGTGACGCAACGGGCCTAGAAATGCTGCCACGTAACCGGGCCGGCATCGGCCCATCCTGGGGAGGTTCCGATGGAGTTCACGAACGTGGTGGGCACCCGGCGGAGTATCCGTTGGTTCAAGCCGTGGCAGCCTGTCGAGCCGGAGAAGGTCCAGCGGATTCTCGAGTCGGCGCGCCTGACCGGCTGCCCCGGCAACCTCCAGCCGTGGCGCGCCGTTGTCGTCGAGCGGGCCCGGCTCTCCGAGGAGGACCGCGGCGCGCTGCTCGACGCCGCAAACCACCAACGCGCGCACGAGCAGGCGCCGGTGTGGATCTACTGGTTCGCCGACCCGACGGCCGCGGCGGGCTCGGCCTTCCTCTTCCAGATACGGCTCGGCCTGGAGGTCGGCGCCCTCGCCGCGAGCGCCGGCTGGGACGCGGATGCCGCGGCTTCCGCGATCGAGGACGGCGTCGCGCCGCCGCTCGGGATGGCCCCGCTCGACCAGATCGTCCACGGGATGCCGCCCGAGGTGGCCGGGGTGGTCGCCTCGCAGGAGACCGTGGGGGCGATCACCGTCGCCACGCTGGCGGCGGTTGACGCCGGGCTCGGCACCTGCCTCCACATCCCGACGTCGCCGACCGGCGCGCCGGCGCTCTACGAGACGCTGGGCGTGCCTGCGCACTTCCTGCCGGTCTGGCTCCAGCTGATCGGCTACCCGGCGGAGGACCGGCGCGCCGGCGGCGCCCGCCCGCGCGAGGACTTCGGCGCCCTCTTCTCGTACGGGCGCTGGGGCGAGGCGATGCCCCGCGACCCCGCGGTCGTCGATCGCCTGCGGGCCGAGGGACTGCTGCAGGCGGAGGCGCCCCTGCCGGGCCGGACCGAGGAGCTCGCCCACCTCGCCAGGATGTTCGGCTACCCGGAGGAGGCGTGACATGGCCGCCGACACAACGATCGTGGACCGCCTGCGCGACACGTGGAGCGCCCGCGACGCGGACGGCTTCGCCGGGCTCTTCCAGCCGACCGGCGTTCGGCAGGAGTGGGCCCTGCCCGGAGTCGCACTGAGCGGCAAGCGGGAGATCTCAGCCCACGTGCGCGGATACATGGAGGCGGTGCCGGATTGCACGCTCCTCATCCGGGGCGCGTTCACCGACCACGACCGCCTCACCATCGAGTGGACCTTCGCCGGCACCCATACGGGTGACCTGCCGGGCCTTCCCGCCCGCGGAGAACGGTTCGAGCTGCCGGGCGTGAGCGTCTGCGAGGTGCGGGACGGGCTCTTGGCCCGCGAGAGCGTCTATTGGGACGCGGCGACGCTCCTCGCCGCGGCGGGGGTCCTGGGTTGAGGCCCTGGCGGGATCGCCGATTGCCCCGGCGGTCTCGTGACTGGGGTGTAAGAGCCTGGACCGAGAGTGCGTCTCACCAGGGCAAAGCACTGACCGGGGCCGACATCACAGGGACAGGGGGACGACGTGGGAATCGATACCGCATCTCGCTGGCAGCAGGAAGTGGATGGCCCGCTCTCGGAGCTCGCCGCGGCCGCGCCGCGGCTGGCCGCGCTCACGGCGGGTCAGCGGGCGGACCTCGCCCGCGCGTGCCTCGACCGCCTCGGGGCGGACGCCGAGGAGTGGACGGCCCTCACCTGCGCGGCCAAGGGGCTCGCGTCAAATGGCCCCTGGGCCGGCGAGGAGCACGCGCTCGGGCCCATGTCCGCCGCCCGCTATCTGCAGCGTCGCGTCCGGCGACCACAAGGCGGACCACGTCCGGCAGGTGGTCGACGAGGAGTGTGAGCGCGTCTGCCGACGGATGCCCCATGAGCAGATGCACGTCGTCCAGGACCAGGACGACGGGGTCCGAGACCGTGAGGGCGATCTCGTTGCACAGGCCGGCCACCTGGTCGAACGGAGGCCCTGCAGACGAAGGGAGGCGCCGAAACCGGGGATCGCCTCTTCGAACCCCGCGGTGATGTGGAGCAGGAGCGCCGAGGTCTCCGTCATCCGCGCGTCGCAGGAGCACCAGACGGCCGGGACTCTTACGCGCTCGACGACCTGGGCGAGGAACGTGCTCTTGCCGTAGCCGGCACCGGCGACCACCAACAGGCGCCCACGGTCAACACCGCGCAGCGCGCGGTCGATCAGCGCCGGACGATCCAACGTCCCAGGCGGGAGCCGCGGGGGACGCAACCGGGTCCGGAGCAGTTCGGTTCTGTTCAACATCGCCAGCCTACGGGCGGCGATCTCCGGCGGGCAACGCCACCCGGAGTTACCCGGGGACTGGACCGCACGGCATCGCGCGGCACCGAGCAGCCTCGGCCTCTTCAGCGGCTGCCGCTGCGTGGAGGAGCGGCCTCCGACGGTTCCTTCGCCGTCGGGCGAAAACTCGCTATCGGATCGAGAGGGAACATCTCCCCATGGGGTTCGTCTTGGGAGCGTGGGCCAGGTGGGAGGCAACCAGTTACCTGTGGCCTGAGATCCCAGAGCCGACGCGCGGATTCGAACCGCGGACCCCTTCATTACGAGTGAAGTGCTCTACCAACTGAGCTACGTCGGCGCGGGCCCCCGGGTGTCCCCGCCGGGCCGCGGCCCGGAAGGATAGCGGCCCGCGCCGCTCGGTTCAGCAGGTGATCGGGGTGAGCTTGGTCCCGAAGTAGCGGGGGAAGAACTGGGCCGGGAACTGGCCCAGGCCGTCCTCGTCGATGGCCTCGAAGAGGGTGTTCATCTGGGCGGCGGGCGGCAGCGCCGGAAACTCGCTGAAGAAGGTCTTGTCGCCGGGGACCCTGCTCCCCTTGGCCACCGGCAGCACCCAGCGCAGGTTGACGGCTCCGCCCTTGGCGACCGGCGTCCGGTACTTGGCGGCGCTCAGCGGGTTCTGGTTGAGGCTGCCGAACGGGTGGTAGGAGACCACCGGGCCGAAGGCGCCCTGCTGGGAGCAGGTGTAGGTGGCCGGGTTGGTCGGGTTGGGGTTGAGCTTGCCCGCGCGCAGGATGTCGAGCTGGTAGGCCATGGGCATCAGCTTGCCCCAGATCCAGCCGCCGATGGCGCCCTCGGAGAGCGTGACCAGCCTCTCCTGGGTGCGCGAGCTCACGGGCTGGAAGCCCGGGTTGGCCGCCGCGGCGCTGAGCTTGCCCCAGTCGCTCACGATGATGTCGGTCACGTGCTTGACGCCGTCGTCGGCGTTCTGGAAGTAGGCGTCCAGGCTCGTGCCCAGGTCCTTGGCGCGCGCCTGCACCTGGGCGGACAGGGGCAGCCCGCTCTGGGGGTCCTCGCCGGTGTCGACGGCCACCTGCAGGATCGAGGCGAGGGCCCCGGCCACCTGCTCGCCCGCGTCGGGCAGGAAGTAGGTCGCGCCCGACAGCAGGTCGGAGACCAGCTGGGTCAGGTCGGCGTTCAGCTGGCCGTCGGCATCGACGTCGGCCACCACCTGCTGGGTGATCGTGTTGAGGTCAACCTTCGCCTTCTTCGACTGCTGGCCCAGGATCGAGGTCAGCTGCGCCGACGACGTGTAGATGTTGGCGACGTAGTTGAACTCGGTGTCGAGCTGGGCCTTGGCGGCGGTCAGGTCGGTCGCGGTGAACGACGGGTTGGCGGTGTACTGGAGGGCGGCCAGGCTCTGGCGCTGGTTGCTCCAGCCCTCGTCGGTGCAGTACAGGCCGCGCGGCCCCGGCGGCGCGGGGATCGCGCAGGAGTTCGCCGCGTTGGGCACCAGGTCGAGCTGCTGGGCGATCCAGTCCATCGCGGCGATCTGGGCCGGTGTCGATGACAGGGGCCAGGCGGTCGGCGCCTGGTAGGCGATCTGGGCCGCGATCGGCACGGCCGTGGTGCCCGGGGTCGCCATCGTGGGGAGGAACGTCCAGTCGTGCCCGCGGCGCAGCAGGCCCGACAGCACCCCCGGCCCGCCGGTCAGGGCGGTGCTTGCCTCGGCCGCCGACCGGGGCGGGCCGCCGGGGGAGCTGCCGATCAGGGCGTAGGGCTGCGAGGCCGAGGCTCCCGCGCCCCAGAAGACCTCGGTGGTGCCGCCCAGCGAGGCCACCGCGGCGGTGAGGGCGTTCCAGCTGGTGGCCGCCCCGGCGGTGGCGATGTCGCGCGGCGCGCCGATGCTCTGCAGGAAGACGAGGCTCGGCTGGCGGTCGGCGTCCAGGGGCAGGTTGCGCAGGTTGGTGGCCAGGCCGAACTGGGACGTGACGTCGTCGGCGCCGCAGCCGTTGGTGGCCGTGGTGCCCGCGGCCTGGAGCTCGAGCGTAAAGGCCGACACGATCACCCACTGGAAGCCGCCGGTCGCGCAGGCGGGCATCGCGTCCGAGGAGTAGGTGGACCCGCCGATGGTCATCGTGTTCGACAGGCCGCCCGAGGCGGCGGACGTGTTGAACGACGGGTACTCGCTCGCCGCGAAGCGGTACTGGAAGCCGTTGCCGCCCACCTGCAGGTAGCCGCTCACTGCCGGGGCGACGTTGGCGGGCGGGAAGCTCTGGTAGGCGTTGCCCGTGTCGCCGGCCACGCCGATCACCGAGAAGCCCGAGCTGCCGGAGGTGAAGTAGCCGGGCGAGGCCTTGCCGCCCGCGGCGGCGACCACCTGCGACCAGGCCCCGAGGCCCGCGGGCGTGCCGGTGGGGTTGAAGAGCATCACCAGCAGGCTGCGCCCGCTCGCCGCGCTCTGGATGGCCGAGAGCGCGCTCGATGCCTCGCCGGCGGCGAAGCTCGTGGTGGGCAGCTGCTGCTGGAGTGTGGCGCGGTCGAACCCGAGCGCGATCACCGCGTCGCCGCTCGCCAGCGCGTAGTCGGTGCCGCCCACGCTCACGGCCGGCTGCCCGGAGCTCGTGGTCGCGGTCTGGACCGGCACGCCGATCGGCGGGGTCACCGGCTGGCTGGTGAGCGTGACGAGGTCGCTCGAGGTGGCGCCGGCGTTGGCGCCGCCGCGCTGGGTGACCGTCAGGCGCAGCAGGTAGGTGCCCACCTGGCCGGGGGTCAGGCTGAGGGTGGGGGAGGCGGGCGCGGCGAGGGGCAGGAGCGGCGTCGGCCCCGAGACGACGCTCCAGCGGTAGCCGAGCGTCCCGCCGCCGGCGGCGGGCACCGAGCTGCGCGCGGTGAGGGTGACCGGCGCGCCGGCGCGCACCACGCGGTCGCGGCCGGCCCCGGCGATGGGCAGCGCGGGGGAGACGGTGAAGCGCCGGGTGAGGTCGGTGTAGGCGCCGCCGCGGTTGACCACCAGCACCCTCACGCTGTTGCGCCCGTGGCGCAGGCCCTCGTCGGCGCCCAGGCGCAGGCGGAAGACCGGCCCCGGCTGACCGTCGAGGCGCCGGTCGATGCGCCGCCCGTTGAGCGTCACCACGAACCTGAGCTGGCGCGCGCGCGGCACGGAGGTGCGCACGACCAGCCGCCCGCCGATCGCGCGCGGGGTCGTGATCGAGGCCAGCCCGGCGCGGCGGCGGCCCACGTCGAACAGGACGTGGTCGCGCCCGGTGGTCGCGCCCGGCGCCTTCGCGCGGACCTTCAGGATGTTGGCGCCGGTTCGGAGCAGCGGGCGGGCCACCGTCAGCCGGCAGGTGCCGCCGGCGCAGCGCGCCGCCCGCGTGCGGCCGTTGATGACGACGGTCGCGCGGGTGACGGTGCGCGGCACGCGGGCGGTGACGGCCACCGAGCCGGTGCGCACCAGCGCGTCCGCCGTCGGCGCCGTGATCGTGACCGGGGTGGGCGCGCTCGCCGCGGTCGCCGCGGTCGCCCCTATGGCGAGCGCGCTGCCCGCGAGAGCCAGGACCCCTCGAACCCCGATCGCCACCGCCCGACCCCCTGTGTCAACGACGCGCGCAAAACTACAGATTCCGCGGCAGTTGTATACAGGGGGCCGAGGACGGCGACGGGGCTACCAGCCCCAGGGCACCACCGGGATCGTCCAGGTGCGCGCCGCGACGGTCGCGGTGCCGATCACCAGCCCCTCGGTGAAGGGCGACGCCCCGCCGCCGAAGGCGCCGTTGAGGGCGGCGGCCGCCCCGGCGGTGAGCTTCAGGGTCACGCCCGAGAGCGTGATGCGCGAGCCCTTCTTCTGGACGTCGAGGCCCGACAGGTCCAGGTCGAACAGGTCGGCGCGATCGCCGCCGGTCTTGGACGTGTTGACCAGGCCCGAGAGCGTCGCGGTCTCGGTGTCGATGAAGTAGCGGGTCAGGTACACCTTGGTCTCGCCCTTGGCGAGGACCAGACCACCGGCGTGGCGGATCTGGCCGGCCAGGGTCTGGGCGTCCACGACGCCGAAGGTGATGGGGAAGCTGATGCCCTTCGAGCCGGCGTAGGCGCGGCCGGAGGGGGCGACCGAGATGCCGAGCGAGGTCAGCGCCCCGGCGGCGGCCGGGTCGAGCTGGACCGTGGTGGCCCCGTTGTAGAGCAGGACGTCGGCCTCGGCGGACTGCTTGCCGGTGGCCGAGGCCCCGGGTGCGAGCGTGAGCAGGGCGACCGCGGCGATCGCGGCGGCCGCCATCGCGGCGAGCCAGCGGGGACGTGCGAGCCTCATGGTTCCTCCTGGGAGCGGTGCGGGTCGCCAGGGGGTACGGGGCTCTCGTCCCGATCGGTTGAGGGTCCGCCCTCGGCGGCCTACCGCACGACGCGGGCCACGTACGCCCTGCCGCGACGGCCGAGGTCGAGCGCCCCTCGGCGCGCGCCCGTCAGGTGCGGGACCCGCTTCCAGGGGCCCAGGGTGCGGCCGATCCACTGTCCGCGCAGCACGCGGCTGCGGGGGGCCCTGAGGGCCGCGGTGGTCGCGAGGGTCGTGGTGGCGCCGCCGCTCGCCGTGAAGGCGAGCGTGACCGAGATGCCGAGGCGGCCCCGCTGCGCCAGCCGCGCGCGCACGCGCGCCGGCAGGGTGAGGACGGCCTTCACCGCGCCGGCCGCGGCAACGGGGATCGCGGTCGTGGGAAGGGCGATCGTCCTTCCGCCGACCGCCGCTCGGGCGCGAACGACGAGCGTGCCCGCCGAGGGCACGGTGACCCGCAGGCTCGCGCGAGCGGGCGCGGTGCGCGATTGGAGCGCGGCGGCCGCCGGCGCGGGGCCGGTCGGGGCGCTCGGGCCCGGCGCCGGAGTCGGCGTCGTGGCCGCGACCCCGACGCCCGACAGGGCGAGCGCGGCGGGCGAGCCGGAGGCGTCGCTGGGGATGGTCAGGGTGGCGGCCGCCGCGCCGGCGGCGGTCGGCGCGAAGCTCACGGCGACCGTGCAGGTGGCGCCGGCGGCCAGGGTCGCCCCCGAGCAGGCGTCGGCGGTGATGCGGAACCGGCCCGCGTCGGCGCCCGAGATCGCGGCGGCGCCCACCGCCAGCGGTCCGTCGCCCGTGCTGGTGAGGGTGAGCGTCCGGGCGTCCGAGGTCGCGCCGGTGGCGGTCTGGCCGAAGGCCCCGTCGCCGGTCAGCGCGGCCGCCGGCGTCCACGAGGCGGCGGCCACGGCGAACGGCCCGTTGGCGCCCGTGATGAAGGCGTTGTCGGCGCCGGTGCCGTCCAGGTTGGCGCGCCCGACCGTGTTGGTGCCGGAGTTGGCCCAGTAGACGTGGGTGTCGTCGGTGTCCAGGTAGAAGAGCAGGCCGGTCAGCGGGATCAGGGCGGCATCGATGCCGGTGCCGTCGAGGTTGGCGCGGCCGATCCGCGGGCCGGTCGTGTAGTTGGTCCAGTAGACGTGGGTCGCGGTCACGGCCACCCCGTGCGGCTCCGGTCCCGAGGCGATGAAGCTCTCGGTTGACGCCTGTGCCGTCCAGGTTGGCCCGGCCGATGGTGTCGATGCCGTAGTTGCCCCAGTAGACGTGTCCGGCGTCCACCGCGACCCCGGTGGGCGTGTTGGCGCCCAGGATGAAGTCGGGATCCACGTCGGTGCCGTCCAGACGGGCCCGTGCGATGCGCCCGTTGCCCGTGTTGGCCCAGTAGACGTAGGTGTCGTCCACGGCCACGCCGCTCGGGCCGGCGGCGCCGGTGATGAAGTTCGGCTCGGAGTCGGAGCCGTCGAGGCGGGCCCGGCCGATCGTGTTGGCGTTGTTGTTGGCCCAGTAGACGTAGCCGGCCCGCGTGGCGACGGCCACCCCGCGCGGGTAGTTGGCGCCGGTGATCGGGCTCGCGTGGGCGCCCGTCCCGTCGAGGGCGGCCGTGCCGATCGTGTTGTCGCCGCTGTTGGTCCAGTAGAGCGCCGAGGCGCCCAGGGCGCTCTGGGCCCCCAGGGCGAGGACCAGCCCGGTCACGAGGGCGACGACGAGGCGCAGGCGGACGGGGGGCATTCACGACTCCGGAGTCGGTGGCGCGCGGTTGACGCTATGCCTGCCCTCGACGGGCGGATGCTCGTTCTTGAGGGCCGACCGTCCTACATGAAGACGCGACCGTGGGCGACCAGGCGCCCGTGGGCGCCGTGGCGGGCGTCGTCCAGGCGCACCAGCAGCGCCTCGGCGGCCAGCTCCACGCGCGGGTTGAGGTCGAGCTCGGCGCGCGAGAGCTGGAACTCGTCGATCGCGCGCTCCAGGAAGGGCCGCCGCTCGGGGATGCCCACGGCGCGCAGCTCCTCCAGGCGCTCGGAGTGGCGCACGACGCCCTCGGCGCCCACCGCCACGGCCAGGGCGTCGGCGCACGCGGCCGCGCCGGAGTCGAGCACGTAGGTCCAGCCGTCGGTCACCAGGCGCCGGCGCTCGCGCTTCTCGTGGTCCTCGGCGCGCTTGACGGCGGTGCGCTCGCCGCGCTTGCCCTCGAGGACGGCGGCCTCGGCGCGCAGGGCGGCCAGCTGCTCCGACTGGTTGCGGCCGGCCACGTCCTCCATGCGCGCCTGGATCGCGGCGATGCGGGCGCTCGGGGTGCCGCCGGCCCCGCCGGCCAGGGCCTCCAGGGCGAGGTTGACGCCGATCTGGCGCATCTCGGTCTCGAACGGGCCCATGTGCTCGCGCGCCGCCTTCCAGCCCAGGCCGCGGAAGGGCACGGGCAGGCACCGCGAGCGGATGGTGTCGAGCAGCTCGGCCGGGTGGTCGGTGATCAGGATCAGGTGCGACAGGGGAGGGGGCTCCTCCAGGATCTTCAGGATCCGCGCCGCCCCCTCGTGGGCGCGCAGGCGCTCGGCGCCCTGGATGATCAGCACGCGCCGCTCCATCACCGACGGGTGGTAGTTGATCTGGGCCACCGCGGCGTCCAGGTCGGCCAGCAGGATGGTGGCCCCGGCGGCCGCCAGCTCCACCAGGTCGAGGGCGGTGGCGGTGCGGTCGTGCCGGCCCCGCGGGTCCATCATCTGCCACGCCGCCTCGCGCGCCGCGGCGCGCTTGCCGGTGCCCGCCGGTCCGTGCAGCAGCAGCTGCTGGGGCGGGTGCTCGTCGGCCAGCGCCGCCCGCAGGATGCGCTCGGCCAGGGGCTGCCCCGGCACGGCGATCGGCGCGCTCACAGCAGGTCCGCCACCGTCGCCATCACCCGGGCGTGGACGTCGTCGATGCCGCCCTCGCCCGACACCAGCACCACCCGGTCGGGAAACCGGGCGGCCACCTCGCGGTACCCCTCGGCCACGCGCTCCAGGAAGGTCTCGCCCTCGGCCTCGATGCGATCGGGCCGGTCACGCCGCCGGCCGGCGGTCGCCGAGGGGGCCATGTCGATCACCAGCGTCAGATCGGGCAGGCAGTCCTCCACCGCCGAGCGGTTGGCGTCCAGCACCACGTCCAGCCCGAGGCCGCGGGCGAGGCCCTGGTACGCCAGCGACGAGTCGAGGAAACGGTCGCTCACCACCCAGCGGCCGTCCTCGAGCGCCGGCCGGATCACCTCGTGCACCAGCTGGGCGCGCGCGGCGGCGAACAGGTGCACCTCGGCGACCGGGCTCATCCGCCCGGGCTCGCCCTCCAGCAGCAGCGCGCGCACGCGCTCGCCCAGGGGCGTGCCGCCGGGCTCGCGGGTGGCGGTCACGGCGACGCCGCGCTCGGTGAGGGCCGCGGCCAGGCGCTCGGCCTGGGTGCTCTTGCCGCTGCCGTCGATGCCCTCGAGGGCGATGAAGCGGGCGCCTACCAGGGGTGGACCCGCAGCGCGGCGGCGATGACGCCTCCGATGAGCGCCAGGCACAGCACCCAGCCCGCCCAGCGGATCCAGCGGGGCGGTGACAGCACCGAGCTCTGGACCTCGGCCTCCTCGGCCAGCCGCGCGTACACGCCGGGGCCGGTGCGGTGGTCGCCCAGCTCGTCCGGGACGTCGCTCACATGCCCCTCACATTCTTGCCGCCGTCCGGGTGGTGCTCCATGCTCCGCACCGCTTGAGCAGGCGCCTCCATCGGCCGAAAGGTAGCAGCGTGAGCAGTGCACTCATCACCGGCGGAGCCGGGTTCATCGGTTCGAACCTCGCCGACGCCGTGATCGCCGACGGCCGGGCGTGCCACGTGGTTGACAACCTCTCCAACGGGCAGGAGATCCGCGTCCCGGACGAGGCCGAGTTCCACGAGACCGACATCCGCTCGGCCGACGAGCTCACCGCGATCGTCCGCGCCTCGGGCGCCACGACGATCTTCCACCTGGCCGCGCAGGCCGACGTGCGCAGGGCCGTGGAGGACCCCGGCTACGACGCCGACGTCAACATCGTGGGCACCATCAACGTCCTCGAGGCGGCCCGGGCGGTGGGCGCCCGCGTGGTGTTCGCCTCCACCGGCGGCGCCGGCTACGGCGAGTACCCGGGCCTGCCCGTGCCGAGCCCCGAGACCGCCGAGACCCGGCCCCTGTCGCACTACGGCATGAGCAAGATGGCCGGAGAGGGCTACTGCCATCTGTACGGGCGCCTCTACGGCAACGAGACCGCGGTGCTGCGCCTGGGCAACGTCTACGGCCCGCGCCAGGACCCGCACGGCGAGGCCGGCGTGGTGGCCATCTTCTGCGGCCGCCTGCTCGACGGCGAGCGCCCCAAGATCTTCGGCGACGGCCTCCAGACCCGCGACTACGTGTACGTGGGCGACGTCGTGCGGGCCTTCCTGGCCGCCGAGTCCGGTCCGGCCGGCGAGACCGTCAACATCGGGCGCGGCGTCGAGGTGTCGCGTGCTCGACCTGCTCGAGGGACTGGGCTACGAGGGCAAGCCGGAGTTCGTGCCGGCCCGGGCCGGCGAGCTGCAGCGCAGCGTGCTCGACGTGGCCAAGGCCGCCCGCCTCTACGGCTGGCGCGCCGAGATGTCGCTGCGCGACGGCCTGTCGGCCACGCGCCAGTCGGTCATCGCGGCTCGTACGTCGCCCGCCGCGCGTCCCCCCGGAGCCTTTTCGTCGACGTGAGCTTGGGGGGCCGCACCGGCCCGCCCTCCAGCACCGCCGCCGGACCCTCCTGCACCATCCACCGCAGCGCCTGGGGATCCATGTCCAGGCCGTCGGCCGCCGCCTGGAGGCCCTCCTCCATCACCGGCGGGCGCCACGGTCCGGCCGAGTGGCCGTCCGAGGCCAGGAAGTGCGCCGCGCCCCCGGCGAGCAGCAGCAGCGCGGTGCGCCGCGCCGCCGGGCCGTGATCGCCCAGGAACGAGCCCGCCGTCAGCTGCACCAGCGCGCCGCGGCCCACGATGTCGCGCATGCGGTCGGGCGCGCGCTGGATGGCGTCCGAGCGCTCGGGGTGGGCCAGGACGACGCGGTAGCCGCGGATCTCCAGGTCGCGCAGGGTGTCGGGCAGGCCCAGCGGCCACCCCTCGAACGGCATCTCCAGCAGCAGCCACAGGCCCCCGCCCCCGATGCTCGCCATGTCGAGCTCCTGGTCGCTCATGACCGGCAGGTGGTCGATGGCGATCTCGCCCCCGGTGCGCAGGTCGAGCGGGATGTCCGCGGCGGCCAGCGCCTCGCGTAGCGCGGCGACCCCGGCCCACACCCGCTGGGGCTCGGTGGGGTGGCGGGGGTGCATGTGGGGCGTGCACACCACGGTGCGCGTCCCGCCCTCGTAGGCCACCCGGGCCATCTCCACGGCGTCGCCCATCGTGGCGGGCCCGTCGTCGATTCCGGGCAGCAGGTGGCAGTGAAGGTCGATCACGGTCGAATCAAGGGTAGCGCCGGGGTCCGATGGCACCCGCCGGCCCTCCCGCCCGAACCAAGGGCGCGATACAGTGCGCCTCGGCCCGGGGGATTAGCTCAGTTGGGAGAGCGCCTGGATCGCACCCAGGAGGTCAGCGGTTCGAATCCGCTATCCTCCACTCCGGTATGAAAGCCCCGCCTGTGCGGGGCTTTCGTGTTTCCGGGGATCCCTCGGGGCGGGCCCCGGCCGCGACGGCTAGCCTCGACCCGGCATGGGCGACTACGGCCATGACCTCGAGTTCGGCGTCTTCATCACGCCGACCGCCGCCGACGCCGAGCGGGTCGTGGAGCTCTCGGTCCTGGCCGACCGGCGCGGGCTCGACCTGGTCACGTTCCAGGACCACCCCTACCAGTCGCGGTTCCTCGACGCGTGGACGCTGCTGTCGGTCGTCGCGGCGCGCACCGAGCGCGTCCGGGTGGCGGCCAACGTGCACAACCTGCCGCTGCGGCCGCCGGCCGTCCTCGCGCGCTCGGTGGCGACCCTCGACATCCTGAGCGGCGGCCGCGCCGAGCTCGGCATCGGGGCAGGTGCCTTCTGGAACGCGATCGCCGCCATGGGCGGCCCGCGCCGCTTGCCCCGCGAGAGCGTCGACGCGCTGGAGGAGGCCATCGACGTGATCCGGGCGCTCTGGGACGTGGAGCAGCCGCGCGGCGCCCGCCTGGAGGGCGAGCACTACCGGCTCCGGGGCGCGGCCCGCGGCCCCGCGCCGGTGCACGACGTGAGCATCTGGATCGGCGCCCTCAAGCCGCGGATGCTCGACCTGGTGGGCCGCAAGGGCGACGGCTGGCTGCCGAGCCTGCCCTACCTGCAGCCCGGCGACCTGGCGGCCGGCAACGCGCGCATCGACGCGGCGGCGGCGCGAGCCGGGCGCGCGCCGGGCGAGATCCGCCGCCTGCTGAACGTGGACGGCTCCCTGGATGCCGGCGAGCTCGCGCGCCTGGCGCTGGAGGACGGGGTGAGCACGTTCATCCTGATGGCCGACGACACGGCGACCATCGAGGCCTTCGCCTCCGAGGTCGCCCCCGCGGTACGTGAGCTGGTGGCCGACGGGCGCGCTGGCGGCGGCGCCCCGCCCGCCGCCCCCGCGGCGCCGGCGCCCCGTCGCGTGCGGCGGCCCCCCGAGTCGCCCGACGCCGCGGGGGAGACCGAGTACGAGCGGTTGGGGGTGAGCCCGACGCCCGACGACGGCACGCGTGTCGGCGCCGTGGCGCCCTGGGACGAGTCGACCCGGCCGCACCGGGACCCCTCGGGCGCGGACGTCACCTACACGCGGCGCGGCCGGCTGGTGGGGCAGCACCTGATCGACGTGCACGACACCCTGCGCCGGGAGCTCACCGAGCTGCGCGAGGTGCTCGACCAGGTGCGCGAGGGCGCCCTGGGGGCCGGGGAGGCCCGCGCGGCGCTCAACGAGATGGCCCTGCGGCAGAACGACTGGGCGCTCGGCGCGTTCTGCGCCCGCTACTGCGGCGTGGTCGCCCAGCACCACGGCATCGAGGACGAGGCGATCTTCCCCCACCTCGCCACCGACGAGCCGGGTCTGGCCCCGGTCCTCGACCGGCTGGGCGAGGAGCACCTGGTGATCCACGACGCGATCCAGGAGGTCGACGCGGCCCTGGTGCACCACATCACCCACCCCGGCGACTTCGATCGCATCACGGCCGCGATCGATCTGCTCACCGACGCCCTGCTGTCGCATCTGTCGTACGAGGAGAGGGAGATCGTGGAGCCGCTGGCGCGCCTCGGGTTCTTCCCCGGACAGATCTGACAGGGGGGTTTGGAAGAACCCCTTCAGCGGGGACATCTCAGCCCACGCGCCGGGTCTCGAAAACGGCCGCTCCCGGGTCAACTGAACGACCGTTCCGTTGACGATGGGGTGGCCGTAGGGTAGAAACCGGCACCTCGTCACCGCCCCGGGAAGTCACGTGTTGACCAGTTCCTCCACCGCCCCGCAGAATGGGGCCGACGTTTCACGCCCCCTGAAAGTGGGGGTCCCGGCCGAGAGCACCGCCGGAGAGCGTCGCGTCTCCATCACCCCCGCCGTCGTGCCCGCGCTGCTCAAGCTGGGGGTCGCGAACGTCGTCGTCGAAGCCGGGGCCGGTGAGGCCGCCGGGTTCACCGACGCGGCCTACGTCGACAAGGGGGCGACCATCGGAACCGTCGAGGAGGTCTGGGCCGCCGACCTCGTCACCGCCGTCCGCGTCCTCGACGGCGACCCGCAGAGCGCCGACCTCGCCCGAGTACGCCCGGGCCAGGTGATCGTCGGGATGGCCGCGCCGCTCGCGGCCCCCGAGGTGGCGGGCGCCGTGGCCTCCAAGGGGGCGACCCTCTACTCGCTGGAGCTCGTGCCCCGCACCACCCGTGCCCAGGCGATGGACGTCCTGAGCTCGCAGGCCAACATCAGCGGCTACCAGGCCGTCCTGCTGGCCGCCGAGGCGCTGCCCAAGGTGTTCCCGATGCTCACCACGTCGG
This sequence comes from uncultured Thermoleophilia bacterium, assembly GCA_963806585.1. Classification (GTDB taxonomy): domain Bacteria; phylum Actinomycetota; class Thermoleophilia; order Miltoncostaeales; family Miltoncostaeaceae; genus Miltoncostaea. The sequence goes on from CAWDYN010000012.1 coordinate 18,319, forward strand.
CCGGCACCATGTCGCCGGCGCGGGTCCTGGTGATCGGCGCGGGCGTCGCCGGGCTGTCGGCCATCGCCACCTCGCGCCGCCTCGGCGCCGTGGTCGAGGCCTACGACGTGCGCGACGCGGCCAAGGAGGAGGTGCAGAGCCTCGGCGCCCGCTTCGTCGAGCTGCCCCTCGAGACCGGCCAGGAGGGCGCGGGCTCGGGCGCGTACGCGAGCGCGCTCAGCGAGGAGACGCTGCGCAAGCAGCAGGAGCTGCTGGCCAAGACGGTCGCCGGCAGCGACGTGGTCATCACCACCGCCCAGGTCCAGGGGGCCAAGGCGCCGGTCATCGTCACCGAGGAGATGGTCGCGGGCATGAGCCCCGGCTCGGTGATCGTGGACCTGGCCGCCGAGCAGGGCGGCAACTGCGCGCTGACCCGCGCGGGCGAGACGGTCGTCTCGGGCGGAGTGTCGATCATCGGCCCGACCAACGTGCCGTCGTCCACCCCGCACCACGCCAGCCTGATGTACGCGAAGAACGTGGCGAACTTCATCGCCCTGCTCGTCTCGGACGGGAACATCGCCCCGAAGCCCGATGACGACATCGTCAATCAGAGCGCCGTCGCCCGCGGCGGGGACATCGTCAACGAGCGGGTCAAGACCGCCCTCGGCGCCGGGGAGGGCGTCCCCACGTGAGCACCGACATCGTCATCACGAGCCTGTTCATCTTCGCGCTCTCGGGCCTGCTCGGCTTCGAGCTCATCCGGCGCATCCCGAAGCTGCTCCACACGCCGCTCATGGCCCTCACGAACGCCCTGTCGGCCATCGCGCTGGTGGGCTCGATCGTGATCCTCGGCCAGGGCACCACGACCTACGCCCAGATCCTCGGCTTCATCGCCGTGGTGTGCTCGAGCATCAACGTGGTCGGCGGCTTCATCATCACCGACCGCATGCTCAAGATGTTCAAGCCGCGGGCGCCCGCCGCGCCGCCCGCTCCCTCCGCGACGGATGAGGGAGCCGCCTGATGGATCGCATGGACTGGATCAACCTGGCCTACCTCGTCGCGGCCCTCGGCTTCGCGTTCTCCCTCAAGTGGATGACCGCGGCCAACACCGCCCGGCGCGGGGTGCTGGCCGGCGAGATCGGCTTCGGCATCGCCATCGTGGCCACGCTCTTCTGGCCCGGCATCACCACCGAGGGCTACATCCTGATCGCCGTCGCGGCGCTGATCGGCTCCACGATCGGCGTCCCGCTGGGCCTGATGGTGCCGATGACCGCGATGCCCCAGCGGATCGCGCTCTCGCACGCCTTCGGCGGCCTCGCCGCCGCTTTGGTCGGCTGCGCCCACTACTACCTCGAGTCCGACCACCTGTCGGTGTTCGACTCGGGCGTCCTCGGGCTGGAGATCGGCCTCGGATTCCTGGTGTTCACCGGCAGTCTGATGGCCGCGGGCAAGCTCCAGGAGTGGCTGCCGCAGCGACCGATCATCTATCCGGGTCAGAACCCGGTCAACTTCGCGGTGCTCGGGCTCGCCCTGGCGCTCGTGGTGTGGCTGATGATCGACCCGACCCAGGGCTGGATCATCCCGGTCATCGCCGTCCTGACACTCGCCTTCGGCGTGTTCCTGATCATCCCGATCGGCGGCGCCGACATGCCGACGGTCATCGCCCTCCTCAACGCCTACGCCGGCCTGTCGGCCGCGGGCCTCGGCTTCGTGCTCGACAGCAAGCTGCTGATCGTGGCCGGCGCCCTGGACGGCGCCTCGGGCCTGATCCTCGCGATCATCATGTGCCGCGCCATGAACCGCTCGTTCCGCAACGTGCTCTTCGGGGCCTTCGGCGCGGTGGACGCGTCGGCGGCCGCCTCCGGCGGCCAGGAGCAGGGCCAGGTGCGCTCGGCCGATCCGTCCGAGGCCGCGGAGCTGATGAAGAACGCGCGCTCGGTGATCATCGTCCCCGGCTACGGCATGGCCGTCGCGCAGGCCCAGCACAAGGTGCGCGAGCTCTCCGACGCGCTGGCCAAGGAGGGCGTGGAGGTGCGCTTCGCCATCCACCCGGTGGCCGGCCGCATGCCGGGACACATGAACGTGCTGCTGGCCGAGGCCAACGTGCCGTACGACCAGCTGCTCGACATGGACGAGATCAACGGCGACTTCCCGCAGACCGACGTCGTGCTGGTGCTCGGCGCCAACGACGTGGTCAACCCGGCCGCCCGTCACGACACCGGCAGCCCGATCTTCGGCATGCCCATCCTCGAGGTCGACAAGGCCGCGTGCGTGATGGTGGTCAAGCGCAGCATGCGCGCCGGCTTCGCCGGCATCGAGAACGAGCTGTTCTTCGACCCGAAGACCCTGATGGTGTTCGGCGACGCCAAGTCGGTGGTCACCGAGCTCTCCAACGAGGTCAGCGGCGCCCGCGACGCCATCTCGTTGTAGGCGGGTCGTCCCGGGCGGCATGGCGGGCGACGGTAAGATCGAGTACCGACCTGTTCCCGAGCTCAGAGAGCACGCCTGAATGGACATCCTGCCGGCTGACTACCCGCCCCCCTTCCGACCGTCGGACCAGGTCGTGCTCCCGAGCGCGGCCGAGGACGAGCGCATCGATGTCGGAGTCCTGATCGTCGGAGCCGGGCCGGCGGGCCTGGCGACGGCGGTGCGCCTGGGCCAGCTCCTGGGTGAGGACCCGGAGCTGACCGAGCAGCTGGGCGAGGTGCCGGTCGCGGTCGCCGACAAGGGCAAGACGGCGGGCTCGCACCTGCTGTCGGGCGCGGTGATGCGCCCCGGGCCGCTCAAGGCGCTGTTCCCGGACACGGCCGACGAGGACTTCCCGACCTACGGCGCGGTCACCGGCGAGGCCGTCTACCTCATGCGCAAGCGGGCGAAGATCCGCATCCCCACGCCGCCCCAGATGAAGAACCACGGCAACTGGATCATCTCCATCAGCCAGATGGCGCGCTGGATGAGCGAGCAGGCCGAGGAGCTGGGCGCGTTCATGCTGCCCGAGACCGACGCCCAGAAGCTCATCGTCGACCAGGGCCGCGTGCTCGGCGTGGTCACCGGCGACAAGGGGCGCGGCCGCGACGGCGAGGAGCTGTCGGCCTTCGAGCCCGGCGCCGAGGTGCACGCCCAGGTCACCGTCATCGCCGAGGGCACCCCGGGCCACCTGGCCGGCGTCGTGCGCTCGGTGTTCGACCTCGACCGCGACTCCACCCAGAGCTGGGAGCTCGGGGTCAAGGAGGTCTGGCGGGTCCCGAAGCCGCTCGGCAAGCTCATCCACACCCTCGGCTGGCCGCTCAGCTTCCGCCCCAAGTACCGCGAGTACGGCGGTTCCTGGATCTACCCCATGGGCGAGGACATGGTCTCGATCGGCTATGTCGTCGGCCTCGACTACGCCGACGCCACGCTGTCGGCCCACGACGTGCTCCAGGAGTTCAAGACCCACCCCTTCATCAAGGGCATCCTCGACGGCGGCGAGCGCATCGCCTGGGGCGCCAAGACCATCCCGGGCGGCGGCCTCTACGGCCTGCCCAGCCGCCTGCACGTGCCCGGCGCGGTGCTGGTGGGCGACAGCGCCGGCTTCGTTGACATGATGGCTCTCAAGGGCGTCCACCTGGCGATCCAGTCCGGCACGATCGCGGGCGAGCAGATCTACGCCGCGCTCAAGGCCGGCAAGGCCACCGCGCCCGCGGGCCTGTGGGGGTACACCAAGGCGATCCAGGACTCCTCGCTGTGGAAGGAGCTCTGGAAGGTCCGCAACATCCGCCCGGCCTTCCAGAAGAACTTCGTCTACGGCGGCATGGTGCACGGCATGGCCACCGCGTCGATGGGCCACCTGCCGCGCAAGCGCGTCAAGTCCAAGACCGACGCCAAGGAGCCGATCTTCATCGGCGACCGCACGGCGGCCTACCCCAAGCCCGACGGCGAGTACATCTTCGACAAGCTCTCCAGCGTCTTCGCCAGCGGCAACGCCACCCGCGACGACCAGCCGAGCCACATCCGCGTGCAGACCGAGGTGCCGGCGGCCCTGGCCACCGCCTGGGTCAACATGTGCCCGGCCAAGGTCTACGAGATCGACGAGAGCGCTCCCCGCAACGGGACCGTGACCGTTCACGTCAACGCGTCCAACTGCGTGCAGTGCGGGGCGATCACGGCCAAGGGCGGGCGCCTGACGCCCCCCGAGGGCGGCAGCGGCCCCGAGTACACGATCACCTAGCTCTCCGGCAGGAGGCCGCGTGACAACGGCACCCCACCCCAGCGCGCGCGGACTGCTCGTCTGGATGCAGTCTCATCCGCAGCGGCTCTCCCAGCTGCTGGCGGGGGAGGCTGAGGGGGCCGACGACCTGGCCCCCGCCGGAGACGCCGCCGTGCGCGCCCACCTCGCCCTGGTGGCCGAGGCCCTGGCGGCCAACGCGGCGCCCGCGTCCGCGGACGCGCTGGCCGCCTTCGCGGCGAACGCATCCGCGACGTTGCGAGCGCGCGAGCCCCAGGTGGACGAGCAGATGCGACGGGTCGGCGAGGCCACCGCCTTCGAGCTCGACCTGCAGTTCGGCGACGAGGTCGCCGACGATCCGGGGGTCCACCAGATGATCGACCGGCGCATCCGCATCGCGGGCTGGACGCGGGTGTTCCTCGACGCGCTCGACGAGGCCCGGGCCGGCGAGCCGCCCGTCGCGGGGGCGGTGCTGGCGTGGATGGGCGAGCGCCAGACCCAGCTCGCCGACACGATCTTCGCGATGGACCGCCGCGCCAAGGAGGGGGAGATCGCCCGCGGCGGGCCCGACGCGGTGGCCAGCCCCGAGGTGGTCAACCGCATCGGCCAGGCGGCGATGCTCCACGCGCACACGCGCTTCCTGGTGGAGGGGCTGGCCGCGAGCCTGTGACCCAGCCCCTCGTCGGTGCGCTCGCCGCCGGCGAGTGGATCGTCACGGCGATCGGGGCCGTGCCGGTTGACGCCGCGTCGCCCCCGATGCTCCACTTCACCCGCGAGGGGCACGTCTCGGGGAGCACCGGCATCAACCGCTTCTCGGGCGGCTACCGCCTGGAGGGCGACGCGCTCACGATCAGCCCGCTGCTCATGACCCGGGCGGCCGGTCCGCCGCCGCTGATGGACCAGGAGCGCCGCTTCGCCCAGGCTCTCGAGGGCGTCACCAGCGTTCTCCTCGTCGGCGACACGCTCACGCTCGGCGGGCCCGCGCCCCTCACGCTGCGAGCAGCCGCACCGGGACGCGTCTGACCACGGCGATGGCGACGTCGTCGGTGAGGCGTCCCTCGCTCCACGTGCGCGCCGTCGCGTAGACCGAGCGGGCGACCTGCTCGGGCGACTCGCCGGCCACCTCCAGCAGGGCCTCGCGCAGCCCCTCCTCGCCGAACTCGACGCCCCCCCGCCGCGCCTCGATGAGGCCGTCCGTGTAGGTGAACAGCATGTCGCCCGGGCCGAAGCGGACCACCCCGCCGTGGAAGCGCTGGCCGGGGAAGATCCCGCACGGCGGGTCGGGATCCTCGAGGGTGCGGTAGTCGCCGCTCGCGGACAGGATCACCGGCGGCGGGTGGCCCGCGCTGCACCAGTGGAGCCGCTCGCCGTCGGTGTCGATGACCGCCATCAGCAGGGTCACCAGCGAGCCGTCGGCCATGCGCGGGCACAGCATCTCGTTGAGCTCGCCCACCAGCGCCGCCGGCTCCCCGCGGTGCTGGCTCAGCGCCTCGGTCATGTAGCGCACCATCGCGGTGACGCCGGCGGCCTCGACGCCCTTGCCCGAGACGTCGCCCACCAGGAGCGCCAGCCGCCCGCGCGACAGGGGCCACGCGCTGTAGAAGTCGCCGCCCACCTGGGAGCCGGCGGCGGGCTGGTAGAGGGCGGCCAGCTCCAGCCCCGGCACGCGCGGCAGCTCGTCGGCCAGCAGCGCCTGCTGCAACGTCTCGGCGGTGCGCCGCTCCTGCTCGTACCGCAGGGCGTTCTGCAGGGCGCCCTGCGCGTGGCGCACCAGCTCGGAGAGCAGGCGCAGCTCGCGCTCGCCGAAGGCGCGCGGCGCCGCGCTGTTGGCGCTCACCATCCCGTAGACCCGCCCGCCCAGCATCAGCGGGACGATCACGAACGAGCGCACGCCCTCGTCGGCGGGGATGCGGCTGGAGATGCGCTCGTCCACCTCGGTGTCGTTGCAGATAAAGGGGCGCCCCTCGGCCACCACCCGCCCGATCACGCCCTCGCCGCTGCCGAAGGTCATCCGGGCCACCGAGGCGTCGGCGAACCCGCGCGTGGCCGCGGGCAGCACCGAGCCGCGCGCGTCGACCGTCAGCACGGCCACCTTGTCGCAGCCCGGCAGCAGCCGCATGGTCTCCTCGAGCAGGCGCTCGTGGATGTCGGTCGCCGTGAGCGTCAGCGCCATGGCCTGGGCGGCGCGCGACAGCGCCGCCTCCTCGTGGGCCCGCCGCTCCTCGCGCTCGAGCAGCGCCGCGCGCTCCTGCGCCAGCCGGCGCGCCTCCACCAGCGCGGTGCGGGCCGAGGTGACGTCGTGGAGCATGATCACCCGGCCCACCATCTGTCCCGACGAGTCGCGCACCGGCGACGACGAGTGCTCGATCGCGTGCCCGTCCACCGTCTCGGCCTCGAGGGTGGCCCGCTCGGCGCCCTCGGAGAGCACGCGGTGCAGGCCCCGGGCGTACTCGTCGGGGTTCACGAAGCGCCACTTGAGGTGGTCGTCGATCACCCCGCGCAGGCGGGCGCCGATGTACGGCTGCAGATCCAGCGCCAGGATCTCTGCCGCGGCCGCGTTGGCGATCGACAGGCGCCCCTGCACGTCGCTCACGATCACCCCCATGGGGCTCGACGAGATCACGCCCTCGAGCGTGTGGCGGTTGCGGCGGTTGCGGGCGGCCAGCTGGTGGTTGCGGACCGTCAGGGCCAGCTGCGGGGCCAGCGCCTGCAGCTGCTCGACCGCGCGGCGCGGCAGGGGGTTCTCGCGCGACAGGCTCACCAGGGCAACGGCGCCCAGCCCCGGCGCGTGGGGCGCCGACAGGGGCACGGCCAGCCCGCCCGCGTCGAGCATCAGGCGGTGCAGGGCCCCGGCGGGGCCCCCGGCGTCCGCCAGCCGCGCCAGCCGCGCGAGCTCGCGCGGCTCCGACACCAGGTGCGGCCACACCACCGGGCGGCCGGCCTCGAGGGCCGCCTCGCCGACGCCGACCGGGTCGATGCCGTCCGACGTGAGGAGCGGGGCGATCGCCTGGGCCGCGGCCGAGGGCCCGACGCAGTAGCCGTGGGTGACGCCCTCGTGCTCGAGGTCGTCCACGACCATCACCGAGACGATGTCAACCGCGAACACCTCGTGCACGCGCTCGGCGATCTCGTCCAGCGCGACCGCCAGGTCGGTGGCGGTGACCGACGCGAGGCGCGTCAGCCAGCGCGTGGGATCGACGGCCCCGGCCGGGGGCCCGGGCTCACCCGAGATCGTCACGGTGCACGCCGATCATCTCCACGTATTGGGCGGCCGTCCGCCGCAGGTCCTCGCGCTGCGCGGCGGTGGTGGGGCGGGCGACCCGCCCGGGGATTCCGAGCACCAGCGACTCCGGGGGCACCTGGACGCCCTCGGCCACCACGGCGCCCGCCCCCACGATCGAGCCGCTGCCCACGCGCGCGCCGTTCAGCACGACCGCGCCGATCCCGATGAGGGCGTCGTCCTCGACGGTGCAGCCGTGGACGCAGGCCAGGTGGCCGATGCTCACGCGCGCGCCCACCACGCACGGGAAGCCCGGATCGGCGTGGAGCACCGCGCCGTCCTGGACGTTGCTCTCGTCGCCCACCGACACGTCCTCGGTGTCGCCGCGGATCACGGCCCGCGGCCACACCGAGGCCCGGGCCCCGAGCGCGACGCGGCCGATGACCTCGGCGGCGTCGTGGACGAACGCGCCGGGTCCCAACGTGGGCGCGTGGCCCGTGAGCGACCGGATCACTGTGAGCCAAGGGTACCGCGCCCGGCTCGGCGCGCGCGGTCCGTGACGAGTCGCGCACGGGGGCGCTCCCCTCGGCGCGGGCGTATGCTCGCCCCACATCCGCATGAACGAGCAGAAGGGGTTCGCATGCGCAGGCTCTGGGTGGTCTTTTCGCTCATCGCCGTGATCGGCGCGGCTGGGGTGCTCACCGCCTGCGGCGGAGGCGACACCGCGCAGACGACCACGGAGACGCCCACGACCGTCGCCAGCACCGCCCAGGCGACCTCCGAGGCCACGACAGCGGCCGCGCCGAGCACGACCGCGCCGACGACGACGGCGGACACGGCGGCCGCCGAGAAGGCCGGCCTGATCGTCTTCCGGACCACCTGCAGCGGTTGCCACATGGCCGACGGGACCGAGGCCGGGGGCGTCGGTCCCAAGCTCGCGGGCCTGGGTCTCACCGCGGACGCGATCAGGAACCAGGTGGTCAACGGCGGCGGCGCGATGCCCGCCGGTCTCGTGAGCGGCACCGACCTGGACAACGTCACCGCGTACGTGGTGAGCATCCAGTAGCCGCGCGCTCCCGCGCCCGGCGGATCCGGGCGCGGGGCCCCTCCGGCGTGGCGGAACCGGCGCGATGGGCGCAATGACCCGACCTGCTGCCGTGCGCGTTGTTTCTTTCGTTCCGGCACATATGATCCAGCGGTCCGACGCGTCCGATCCGAGGGGTGTGATGTGCGCAGGCTCTGGGTGGCCCTTTCGCTCGTTGCGGTGATCGCCGCGGCCGGACTGCTGTCGGGCTGCGTCACCAGCAGCGAGGAGGACGCGCAGACGCCCACGAACTCGCCCACGGTCGTCAACAGCGCCGCCCAGACCGACTCGGAGGGCAAGACGATCACGGCCCCCGCGGCCACGGCTCCGGCCGGCGGCGGTGGCGGCGGCACCGAGACCGGCGGTGGCGGCGGCGGCGAGGCGGCCGGCGACGTGGAGGCCGGTCTCGCGGTGTTCCAGGCCAGCTGCACCGGCTGCCACCTGGCCGACGGCACCGAGGGTGGCGGCGTGGGCCCCAAGCTCGCCGGCCTGGGCCTGACCGAGGCGAGGATCACGGACCAGATCGTCAACGGCGGGGCCGCGATGCCCGCCGGCCTCGTGAGCGGCACCGACCTGGACAACGTCACCGCGTACGTCGTGAGCATCCAGTAGGACATCGCCGGCGGTTCCGGTGCACGCTGTCGGGGCCGGGGGTACCATCGTGCCCATGAGCCTGGACGTCACCACCGAGGCTCGCGACGGGATCACGCTCGTGGTCCTCAGCGGGGAGCTCGACATCTACACGGTGGCGAGCTTCCGATCCGACCTCGAGAGCGTCAACCCGGCCGCGAACCCGCTGGTGCTCGACCTGAGCGCCGTGACCCTGCTCGACTCGTCGGGCCTCGGCGCCCTGGTGAGCCTTCTCAACCGGGCCCGGGCGGGCGAGGGCCAGCTGGGCCTCGTGTGCCCGCAGAAGCGCATCCGTCGCGTGTTCGAGATCACCGGGCTGCGCAAGGCCTTCGTATTCGGCGACGACTACGAATCGGTCGTCGCCGGGCTGGCCGACGGGGCCCCGACCGACTAGTGCGCACCTCCGGAGGGGCGCACTAGTGCTCGACCTCAAGGTGATCCGCGCCGAGCCCGAGCGCGTGGCGGCCAACCTCGCGCGCCGCGGCGCCGACGGGGTGGTCGACGAGGTGCTCGCGGTCGACGAGCGGGCGCGCGCCCTGCGCACGGCCGTCGAGGCCACGCGCGCCGAGCGCGCGCGCATCAGCAAGGGCATCGGCGAGGCCCGCCGCGCCGGCCGCGACAGCTCCGCCGAGGAGGCCCAGGCCAAGCGCCTGGGCGACGATCTGGCGCGCGACGAGGGCGCCCTGCGCGAGAGCGAGGCCTCCCGTGACGCGCTGCTGCTCGCCATCCCCAACCTGGCCGAGGACGAGGCGCCGGAGGGGGGTGAGGACGACGCGGTCGAGATCCGGCGCGTGGGCGAGCCGCCCGTCTTCGGGTTCGAGGCGCGCGACCACGTCGAGCTGGCGACTGCCGCCGGGGCCCTCAACCTCGAGGCCGCCGCGCGCGTCTCCGGCGCCCGCTTCGCCTACCTGCTGGGCCCGCTGGTGCGGCTCCAGTTCGCCCTGGTGAGCCTCGCGCTGGAGCACCTCGAGGACCAGGGCTTCACGCCGGTGGTGCCGCCGGTGCTCGTGCGCGAGGAGGCCATGTACGGCACCGGCTTCTTCCCGACCGACCGCGCGTCGATCTACGCGACGGCCGACGACGACCTGTATCTGGTCGGCACCTCCGAGGTGCCCCTGGCCGGGCTCCACGGCGAGGAGATCGTGGCCGAGGCCGACCTGCCCCTGCGCTACGGCGGCATCTCCACCTGCTTCCGGCGCGAGGCCGGCGCCGCGGGCCGCGACACCCGCGGCATCTTCCGCGTGCACCAGTTCGACAAGGTCGAGATGTTCTCGTTCGTGCTGCCCGAGGACTCGCCCGCTGAGCACCAGCGCATCCTGGGAGTGCAGGAGGCGATCCTGCGGGCGATCGAGGTGCCCTACCGGGTCATCGACATCGCGGTGGGGGACCTGGGCGCGTCGGCCGCGCGCAAGTTCGACTGCGAGGCCTGGATGCCGGGCCAGGGTGCCTACCGCGAGGTGACCTCCTGCTCCAACTGCACCGACTACCAGGCGCGCCGCCTGCGCAGCCGCGTGCGCCGGGAGGCGGGCACCCAGACCCTCCACACCCTCAACGGCACCGCGGTCGCGGTGGGGCGCACGATCATCGCCGTGCTCGAGAACCACCAGCGCGAGGACGGCTCGGTCGTCCTGCCGGACGCGCTCGTCGCCCACGGCGCCCCCGCGGAGATCCGCCCGCGATGACCGCCGCGACACGGCCCCGCGTGGCCGTGATCGGACACATCGAGTGGCTCACCCACGGCATCGGGCCGATGCCGGCGCCCGGGCAGATCACGTACCTCTCCGAGCCCTTCGACGAGCCGGCCGGCGGGGGAGGGGTGAGCGCCGCGCAGGTGCCCAAGCTGGGCGCCGAGTGCCTCTTCTACACCGCCCTCGGGTCGGACGCGATCGGCGAGGCGGCCGGACGCCGGCTGGAGGCCGACGGGGTGACGGTGCTCGCGGCGCGCCGCGACGAGCCGCACACGCGGGCGGTCAGCGCGGTGGTCCGGCAGGGGGGCGATCGCGCGATCCTCGTGATCGGGCAGGCGGCATCCGCGCGGATGGAGGATCCGCTGCCGTGGGAGGACCTGGCCACCTGCGACGCCGCCTTCTTCACCGGCCACGACCCGGCGACGCTGATGGCGGGCCGGCGCGCGCGCGTCCTGGTCGTCACCTCGCGGCGCCTCGCCCAGCTCGTCGAGAGCGGCGTGCGCGCCGACGTGCTCATCGCCAGCGACGCCGACGTCTCCGAGCGCGTCGATCCGGCCGAGCTGCCGGTGGCGCCGGGCGCGATCGTGTGGACCGAGGGCGGCGAGGGCGGCCGGTACCTGCTGGCCGACGGCACCACCGGCCGCTGGAGCGCCGCGCCCCTGCCCGGCCCGCCGGTCGACAGCTACGGCTGCGGCGACTCGTTCGCGGCCGGCCTCACCGTGGGCCTGGGCCGGGGCCACGGCCTGGACGAGGCCCTGGCGCTCGGCGCCCGGTGCGGCGCGGCGTGCCTCACCGGGCGCGGCGCCCTGGGGCCGCAGCTCGTCGCGGGCTAGGTTCCCGTCCCGCTCCCCGTGAGCACCCCGACGGTGTGGCCCTCGGGGTCGGTGAAGAGCCCGATCACGAGGCCGGGCATGACCTCGTCGGGGCCCATCATGCGGGTGCCGCCCAGGCTCTCGGCGCGCGCCAGCGCCGCCTCGACGTCCGGGACGGCGACGTAGAAGGTCATGTGGCCGGGGTAGCCGTCGGGGCCCTCGCCCACGCCCCCGCCGATGCCGACCCCGTCGTCGGTGAGGTTGTCCTCACGCGCCACGACCCCGTACTTCATGGGGTTGTTCGCGTCGAACTCCCATCCGAAGAGCTGACCGTAGTACTCGCGCAGGGCGTCTCCGTCCCTGCCGATGATCTCGAAGTGGACGACCGGCTGTCCCATGGTGGTTCCCCTTTTCTCGGCGACCGCGTGTCGCTGACACTGTCCAATGGACCGCCCGACCGCGCCAGACTCATCGGCGTCACCTCGTCGCGGCGCCGTTCTCCTCGCCCGAGGGGGGCGCCTCCTCGGACGGCTCGATGGCCACCAGCACGACGCGGGTGCCGCGGGTGGCCTCCACGGTCAGGCGCCAGCCGTCGGCGTCCACCGAGTCGCCGGTGCGCGGCAGGCGCCCGAGCCGGTTGAAGACCAGGCCCCCGACGCTGGTGACCGTGTCGTCCACCAGCTCGACGCCGTGGTCGGCCAGGTCCTCCAGGGGCACGTGGCCGCGCACGATGAGGCGTCCGTCGGGCTGCGCGTCCACCGGTGCGGCCCGGTCGCGCTCGTCGTCGATCTCGCCCACGATCTCCTCGATCACGTCCTCCACCGTGACGACGCCGGCGAAGTCGCCGTACTCGTCGAGCACCACCGCCAGCGAGGCGCGGCGCGCCTGGAGCTGGCGCAGCAGGTCGTCGACCGGTTGCATCTCGGGCACGAACAGGGCCGCGCCGCAGAGCTCGCGCACGGGCGTCGCGTCGCCCTTCTCCAGGAGCCCGCGGGCGAGCTGGCTGAGGTGGACGATGCCCAGGACGCCGTCGCCGTTGAGCACCGGGAAGCGGCTGTGGCGGGTGGCGAGCACCTCGGTCAGGGCGACGCGAACGGCGATGTCGGCCCCGAGCGTCGTCACCTCGGGCCGCGGGGTCATGATGTCGCGGGTGAGGCTCTCCTGGAGGCCGAAGACGCCCTCCAGCATGTCCGCCTCCTCGGGCTCGATCGCCCCGCCCTCCTCGCTCTGGGCGATGAGGATCTGGAGATCCTCCGGCGTCGACGCCAGCTCGTGCTCGCTGGCCGGCTCGACGCCGAGGGCCCGCACGAGCCGGTTGCCGGCGCCGTTCATCAGGGCGATGAAGGGCGCGAACACGATCCGGAACCACTCGAGCGGGCGCGCGATCGTGAGGGCCGTTGATTCGGCCTTCTGGATCGCGATGGTCTTCGGCGCGAGCTCGCCCACCACGACGTGCAGGACGGTGATGATGATGAAGGCCAGGATCACGCTGGTCAGCGCCGAGCTGCCGTCGCCCAGGCCGATGGCCGAGAACACGGGCTCGAGCAGGTGCGCGAAGGCCGGCTCGCCCAGCCAGCCGAGACCCAGGCTTGCCAGCGTGATGCCGAGCTGGCAGGCGGCCAGGTAGCGGTCGATGTGCTTGACCTGCTCCTGCGCCAGCACGGCGGAGCCGCGGCCGGTGTCGGCCAGCTGTTCGAGGCGGGTGGTCCGCGCCCGCGCAAGAGAGAACTCGGCTGCGACGAAGAAGCCGTTCAGCAGCACCAGTGCCAGGGCCGCCGCGAGTTGGACCGCGCTTATCAACGGTCCTCGGAGGTGTTCACGCCGCGCATCCTAACGCGTGGCCTCGCGCTTCGGCGTTTTCCGAGCTCTGGGGTTTTCCGAGCTCTGAGCGTTCAAAGCTTCGGGGCTTTCCGAGCTCTGAAAGTCTCCTCTGAGGGCCTTTTCGTCTGGCGACAGCGCTTTGTTCCTCACGCGTGCGAGGCCGGGCTCTTGCGGCCCGGCCTGGCCGCGGCAAATGGGCCCTGGCCGGGCCCATTTGCATTCGCTGGCCGCCTGCGGCGGCGAGCTCGTACGGCCGGGCGAGCCCGGCCGTCTCGTCGCCCTCGGGCGACTCGGAGCTGGGCCTGTCCTACCGGGTGGCGCCCAGGGCGCGCAGCGCCCGTGCTTCGGGGCCTCGAGCTTCGGGGCTTTCCGTGCTTCGGGGCTTCAGAGCTCTGACAGTCTCCTCTGAGGGCCTTTTCGTCTGTCGACAGCGCCTGCTCCTCACGCGTGCGAGGCCGGGCTCTTGCGGCCCGGCCTGGCCGCGGCAAATCCACCCTGGCCGGGTGGATTTGCATTCGCTGGCCGCCTTCGGCGGCGAGCTTGTACGGCCGGACATGGTCCGGCCGTCTCGTCGCCCTCGGGCGACATCGGAGCCGGGCCTGTCCTACCGGGTGGCGCCGAGGGCGCGCAGCGTCCGACACACGGGCGCTGCCTGCGAGGCGGCGAGGGTCGTGACCTGCCCGCGCACATGTCCGGCCCGAAGGGCCGCTGCGCGATGCAAATGCGCCCGACTTAGGGCGCATTTGCGCGTCGGGTCGGCCCGCAAGAGGCGGGCCCCACGCTTGACGCAATTTCCTTCTCCGCACTCCTCGGAAACGTTCAGAGCTCGGGGCCCGAAGCACGGAAACGTTCAGAGCCGGGGCCCGAAGCTCGGAAACCCTCAGAGGTCGGAAACGCCGAAGCTCGGAAAGCCTCGAAGCACGGAAACCTCAGATGTGCGGCGAGCCTTCCGTGGCGGGGGGGTCCGAGCTCGGGAAGGACTCCTCGCCCTGCTCCTCGAGGAGCTCTTCCTCCTCCTCGTGGGTCGGCTTCCTGGGGTCGTTCGCGGCGGGCATCTCGGCCTCCGGCTCTCTGACGCGTCTCCCGTCGAGCTTAGCTCCACCCCGACCGCGGCGGGGGTTCTGGCCACGGGGACCAAGATCGGGGGTCGCTTTACCGCCCCGCGCCCAAAGCCAGCCGGCGACGAGCATTTGTATACACGATTGCATACAAGGAGCCCGCTCCAATGAGAGAGGAGGTGCAGTCCATGTCTACGCTCGCCGCACGGCTGGGGATCGCGAAGCCGCCGAGCATGCCCGAGCTTCCGTTCTGGACACGGGGAGACCTGAACGCGTTTTTCGGTCTCTTCGTCAACATGCTGGTCAACGTCATCGTCATCGCCAGCCTGTGCCTGTTCGTCGTCAACATCCCGGCCGACGAGGTCAACGGCACGATCCTGCCGGCGCTCGGCATCATGCTGCTGCTCGGCAACCTTTTCTACTTCTGGCTCGCGCGCCGGCTGGCGATCAGGGAGGGCCGGACGGACGTCTGTGCGATGCCCTACGGCCCGAGCGTCCCGCACATGTTCATCGTGACGCTGGTGATCATGCTGCCGATCTACCTGGACACCAACGACCCGATCAAGGCGTGGGAGGCCGGCCTCGCCTGGGCCTTCATCATCGGGGTCATCATCCTCATCGGGGCCTTCATCGGACCGGTGATCCGCAAGTTCACCCCGCGGGCCGCGCTATTGGGCACCCTGGCCGGCATCTCGGTGACCTTCATCGCCATGCGGCCGGCGGCGCAGATGTGGGAGGCGCTGTGGATCGCCCTTCCGGTCATGGCGGTGATCATCATCGGCTTCATCTCCGGCGTGCGCCTGCCGGGCAACTTCCCGCTCGGGGCCGCGGCCCTGATCCTGGGCACCGCGATCGGCTGGATCGGCGGCTACATGGACGGCGCCGCCGTCAGCGACGGCGTGGAGGCGATCGCCGTCGGCGCGCCGACGCTCAACTTCGACCTGCTCTTCAACGGGCTCGACGGGATCTCGCCCCTGCTCGCGACCGCGATCCCCCTCGGGATCTACAACTTCACCGAGGCGATGAGCAACGTGGAGAGCGCGGCGGCGGCGGGCGACCGCTACAACCTGCGTTCCGTGCTGCTCGCCGACGGCACCGGCGCCGTGATCGGATCGTGCCTCGGCTGCCCGTTCCCGCCGGCGGTGTACGTGGGGCAGCCCGGCTGGAAGGCCGCCGGCGGCCGCACCGGCTACTCGCTGGCGACCGGCCTGGCGATCTTCGCGCTGTGCATCCTGGGCCTGTTCCCGTTCATATCCGCGATCCTGCCCATTCCGGCCATCGTGCCGGTGCTGCTGTTCATCGGCCTCGTGATCGGCGCCCAGGCGTTCGAGGCGGTGCCGAAGGCCTACTACCCGGCGATCATCATCGCGATGGTCCCGAACCTCGCGGCGTGGGGCATCGGGTTGGTCAACAACACCCTCTCGGCCGCGGGAACCTCGGCGGCCGACGTGGGGATCGACAACCTCACCAATGCGGGCACCATCTACGAGGGCCTCACGCTCCTCGGCAGTGGCGCCGTCCTGGCGGGCATCGTGCTCGGGGCGATCACGGTCTTCATCATCGACCGGAACTTCCTGTGGGCGTCGATCTACTGCGCGTTCGGCACGTTCCTCGCGGCGATCGGCTTGATCCACGGTGAGGAGGTCGCGTGGCTGGACAACGGCCAGATCGCTCTGGGTTACCTGATGACGACCGTGCTCCTGGCCGGGGCGTACTTCCTCAGGGCGCCCGCCCGCGACACCAACCACGACGATCCGATGGACGTCGAGGCGGAGGCCGAGCGGCCCACCTGGGGGGTGTACCCGTCGGCGGACCCGGTGCCGGTGCAGTCCCCGCCGCCGCCCGGGGAGCCGGAACCGGCGACCGGCTGACCCGCGGGTGGTGCCACGATGGACGGGCGGCCCGGCGCCCGTCCATCGTCACCCTCGTCGAACTCCCACCACAGGAGAAGACACAGATGGCATCCGATCTGACGCTCTCGCCGGTCACCGTTCCGGCGAAGCCCTACGAGTTCACGCTGGAGCCCTCGAAGACCGCGCTGGTGATCATCGACATGCAGCGGGACTTCCTCGAGCCGGGCGGGTTCGGCGCGATGCTGGGCAACGACGTGTCCCACCTGGCGAAGGTGGTCGAGCCCCTCCAGGCCGTCCTCGCCGCCGCCCGGGCCTCGGACATGATGATCGTCCACACGCGCGAGGGGCACCGGCCCGACCTGAGCGACGCCCCGCCGAGCAAGCTCGCGCGCGGCAACCTCGACACCGGCATCGGCGACCCCGGGCCCAAGGGGCGCGTGCTGGTGCGCGGCGAGGTGGGCCACGACATCGTGGAGGAGCTCTACCCGGCCGCGGGCGAGGTGGTGCTCGACAAGCCGGGCAAGGGCGCCTTCTACGCCACCGACCTGGAGCTGCTGCTGCGCAACCAGGGCGTGACCCATCTCATCGTCACCGGCGTGACGACGGAGGTGTGCGTGCACACCACCGTGCGGGAGGGCAACGACCGCGGCTTCGAGTGCCTGGTGCTCGAGGACTGCGTCGGCTCGTACTTCCCCGAGTTCCACGAGGTGGGCCTCAAGATGATCGCCGCCCAGGGCGGCATCTTCGGCTGGACGGCGCCGTCCTCGGACCTGCTCGAGGCCCTGAGCGCCCCCTGAGCGTCCCGGCGGGGTGCCCGGGCACCCCGCCGGCTCCGTACGCGTCACGGTCGTCCTCTCGGGATGCGCGAGCGCATCGCGCATCGCGATCCGTCACGCTGTGGTGAGTGACGCCGCCCGGTTCCCCGCCACGACTGCGCCGCCCCTGGTCCCAGCGCGACCGGGCCGTGCCGCGCGTGGTGGTGAGGCCCCTGCAGGACTTCCTGCGCTGGGAGGCCTCGGGCGGCCTGCTGCTGCTGGTCGCGACGGCCGCGGCGCTGGTGTGGGCGAACGTCGCGCTCGCCTCGTACACGGACCTGTGGGGCACCGAGCTGCGCGTCACGATCGGCGGCTGGACCTTCGAGCAGGACCTGCTCCACATCGTGAACGACGGCCTCATGACCCTCTTCTTCCTGGTCATCGGCCTCGAGGTGAAGCGCGAGCTGGCGATCGGCGAGCTGCGCACCAGGCGGGCGGCGATGCTCCCCCTCTGCGCGGCGCTGGGCGGTTTGGTCGTGCCCGCCCTGGTGTTCGCGGCCATCCTGGCGGGCGGGGACGGGGCGGGGGGCTGGGGCATCCCGATGGCCACCGACACGGCCTTCGCGCTCGGCGTGCTGGCGCTCCTCGGCCGCCGCGCGCCGCCGATGCTCACCACCCTCCTGCTCGCGGTCGCGGTCATCGACGACCTCGGCGCGATGACGGTGATGACCGTCTTCTACTCGGACGGCCCGGACCCGGCGTGGATGGCCGCCTGCGTGGCGTGCCTGGGGGCGGTGGCGGTCCTCAACCGGGTCCACGTGCGTCACATCGGTCCCTACCTGGTGCTGGGGGCCCTCGCCTGGATCGCCGCCGCCGCCTCGGGCGTGCATCCGACCGTGGTCGGTGTCGCCCTGGGCCTCCTGACGCCCGCGCGCCCGTTCCAGTCCGAGCGGGCCGTCGCCGAGCAGGCCGGCGCCGTCGCGCACGCGTTGGCGGGCGAGAGCCCCGCGGCCGCCGCGCTGGACGCCGGCTCGTGGCGGCGGCTCTCCCACCTGTCGCGCGAGGCGATCTCGCCGGTCAACCGCATCGAGCACGCTCTGCACCCGTGGACGAGCATGATCGTGATCCCCCTCTTCGGCCTCGCCAACGCGGGCATCGTGCTGGACGCGACCGCGATCGAGGCGGCGGCGGGCAGCGCGGTGACCCTGGGCGTCATCGCCGGCCTGGCGCTGGGCAAGCCGCTGGGGCTGATCGGGGGCGCGTACCTCGCGGTGAGGCTCGGCCTCTCGCGCATGCCGCGCGGCGTCGGCTGGCTCCACCTGGTGGGCCTCGGCGCAATCGCCGGCATCGGCTTCACGATCTCGCTGTTCGTCACCGCGCTGGCGTTCGCGGACGACGCCGCGCTCACGTCCTCGGCGAAGGTCGGCATCCTGGCCGGCTCCCTGCTGTCGGCGGCCGTGGGCGTGGCCGCCCTGCTGCTCGCCGACCGGCGCACGCGGGCGGCGCGCCGCCGCGCGGCGGCCGGCGGGGCGTCGCCCGCCTAGCGCCGAGCGCGGCGCGGGCGATCCTGCCGCAGGCGGTGGGGGACGTCGCGCCGATGCGCCACAGTACGGGCCGTGGAGCAGATGGCCCTCGTCACCGGCCTGGCGATCGTCGTCGCAGTCCTGGCCAGCCGGCCCCTGGCCCTGCGGCTGCACCTGCCGCCCGCCGTCCCGCTCGTTGCGATGGGCATCGGGGCGAGCTACCTGCCCGGCATCTCGACCCAGCTCGATCCCCAGATCGTCCTGCTGGCCTTCCTGCCCATCCTGGTGTTCCACGCGGCGATCTTCTCGTCGCCGCGCGAGACGCGGGAGAACGCCGCGCCGATCGCCCTGCTGGCCGTCGGCCTGGTGCTGATCACCACCCTGGCCGTCGCCGCCGCGGCGCGCTGGTCGATCGACGGCCTGGCCTGGGCGCCGGCGCTCGCGCTGGGGGCGGCCGTTGCGCCCACCGATCCGGTCGCCGCCACCGCCGTGCTCAAGCGGATCGGGGCGCCCGGGCGCATCGTGACGATCCTCGAGGGCGAGAGCCTGGTCAACGACGGCGTCGCGCTGACGATCTTCGCCCTTGCGATCGAGGCGACGCTGGGCAACGGCTTCACCCTCGCCGAGGGAACCGTGCGCCTGCTGGAGGTGGTCGTCGGCGGCATCGCCTTCGGCCTCGCGGTGGGCGTGGCGATCGGCTGGCTCCGGCGCCGGACCTCCGACGAGGGCTCGCAGATCCTGCTGCTGTTGCTGGCGCCCTATCTGGCGTACCTGCCCGCCGACCACCTGGACCTGTCCGGCGTGCTCGCCACCGTGGCGGCCGGGGTCTACCTGGGCCAGCAGAGCGAGGGCATCTTCGGCCCCTCGTCGCGGATCGTCTCGAC
Organism: uncultured Thermoleophilia bacterium; assembly: GCA_963806585.1. Classification (GTDB taxonomy): domain Bacteria; phylum Actinomycetota; class Thermoleophilia; order Miltoncostaeales; family Miltoncostaeaceae; genus Miltoncostaea. Next base: position 37,830 of record CAWDYN010000012.1, read on the forward strand.
GGCCTTCTTCGGCGTGCTCACCTTCCTCGTCGAGTCCACGCTCTTCGTGCTCCTGGGGTTGGCGATCCCGGGCGTCATCAGCGAGGTCAACGACGATCCGGCGAGCGTGCTGGTGCTCGCCACCGTGTCCGTGGTGACGGCGGTGGTGGGAATACGGCTCGCCTTCCAGATGCTGCTGACGCCTCTGCTGGCCCCCACGCGGAGCGGCCGGCTCGGGTTCCTGCACATGGCGTGGCGTCCGCGACTGGTGGTGGGCTGGAGCGGCATGCGCGGCGCGATCTCGCTGGCCATCGCGCTCTCCATCCCGCTGATGGCCGACGGCGAGCCATTTCCCGGCCGCTCGCTGCTCATCTTCCTCGCGGCCGTCGTCGTGCTGGTGACCCTCGTGGGCCAGGGCAGCACGATCGGGGCGGTCGCCGGCATGCTGGGCGTCGAGCGCAGCGCCCGCGAGCAGCGCGAGGCCCTGCTGGCCCGCCGCGTGGTGGCCGAGACGGCGTTGCTGCACCTCGACGAGATGCTCGAGAGCGGCCGGGCCGACGAGGTCGTGGCCGACGCGCTGCGGCCGGCGCTCGAGCTGCGCCTGGAGCGGCTCCAGACCCTGGAGGACGAGCGGCGCGACGACGCGGAGGCGGTCGACGTGCGCCCCGTGCAGCGCGAGCTGCTGCGCGCCCAGCGCGGGGCCCTCAACCGGCTCTACCGCGAGGGCAAGATCGGCGCGCCGACCCTTCGCGACGTCAACCGGGAGCTCGACTTCGACGATCCCCGGTTGCGGCGCTCGGCCACGCCCTAACCGAGCTGGGTCGCGTAGGCGCGGCGCGGGCGCAGGGTGACCACGAAGCGCGTGTCGCCCGGTGCGTCGTGCGCCGTGAAGTCCTGTCCGTACTTCGCGCCGACCCGGGCGCAGAACGACAGGTCGTCGTCCGGAACGACGTCGGCGACCCCGCTCAGCTCGAGCGAGCGCATCGGGTTCTCGGGGTCCACGATGAGGACGGTCGCCGCCGGGTCGCGCAGCAGGTTGCGCGTCTTCGCCCGCGAGCTGTTGAGCGAGATCCGCAGCGCTCCGTCCTCGGCCAGGAAGCAGACCTGCGACAGCTGGGGGCGGCCGCTTCGATCGACGGTGCCGAGCGTGGCGAAGGGGGCCTCGAGCAGATCCGCGTGTGTCGGGGGAATCTCGGGCAACGGGGGCCTCCGGGGAGCGATTGATTGAGAGCGCAATCTTAGGCGCCGGCGCCCGCCGGCGCTGCGCGCGACGAAAAAATCGCCGGAAACGGCCGTCATTGGGTTGCTCATTTCCCACGTTCCGCACGCGATCACGGTCACACCTGTCACTGACAGCGACCGGAAGGAAGTGGCATCGTGCCCAGGCCGCGCCTGGAGATGTCGCCCCCCAGCGGGGCGCGTCGGATCGCCGACGAGACGGCCGCGGGCGACGCGGCCGTGCTGGACACCGCCGCCGCGGCCCTCGCCGTGGTGGACGAGGCGGCAACCATCCTGCGCGCGAACGGCGCCTGGGCCGCCTTCACGGCGCGCGGTGGGCCGCTCGGAGCGGGCGACGACTATCTCGACCTCTTCCGCCGCCCGTCCGCGAGCGGCGCCCACGCCCTGATCGCCGCGGGGATCGCCGACGTCCTGCACGGCGACGCGCCGGCCTTCCGCTCCGAGTATCCGCATTCCGTCGGCGGGAGGCGGTGGCTGATCGGCGTGGAGTGCCGCCCCCTGCCGGGCACCGCGCCGCGCGAGTTCCTGTGCCTGCACGAGCACGTGGCGAGCGCGCCGCGCGAGGGCGCGCCGGGCGCCTTCGAGGTCTCCCTGGACGATGTCGGCGACGGCGTGCGCCGCCTCGGGGCGGTGCTGCGCACGATGGTCCCGCGCGGCGGAGCGCGCGCGTGCCCGGAGCGCGTGGCCGCGATCCTGGCCGAGGTGGCCGCCGCGGCGGCGGGCGACGCGCCCGGCTCGCTCGCCTTCCCGCTCGGCGACGGGCGCGGACGGCGCGGTGGTGACGATCCAGATCGGGCCGGGCCCCTTCGACGCGGGTCCGGTCGCGACGGGCGCGATCACCCCGGGCGGGCACCCCGGGCTCGAGCGCCGCCCCGAGCCGGCCGCCGACGCCGGCGGCGCGCTCGCCGCGCTGCAGGGCATGAGCGAGGGCGTCTTCAGCGTCGACGCCGGCGGGATGTTCCGCTTCGTGAACGCCGCCGCCGAGGAGATGCTCGGCTGGAGCCGCGCCGAGCTGGTCGGCCGCTCGGCGGCGCGCACCATCGGTCGCCCGGCCGCCGCCGACGGCCGCCGGAGCCGCAGCCGGCTCGACCGCGCCCGCGCGCGGCGCGCGTTCGTGCGGGTGCGCGACGACGTGTTCATGCGGCGCGACGGCGTCGAGGTGCCCGTCGCCTACACGGTCACGCCGCTCGCGGACGACACCGGAGGCGCGGTGGTCGTCGTCGGCGGGGCGGATCGCCCGGGCGCGGGGGAGCCCGCATACGGCGAGGGTGCCCACGCGGCCGTCGTCGCGCGCGTGCGCCAGGCGCTGACCCAGGACGACTTCGTCCTCCACGCGCAGCCGGTGTACGACCTGCGGACGATGGAGGTCCACTCGCACGAGCTCCTGATCCGGATGCGCGAGCCCACCGGGCGCCTGCGCCCCCCGGCCCAGTTCCTGCCCGTGGCCGAGCGCTCGGGGCTCATCGTCGAGATCGACGAGTGGGTGATCCGCCAGGGCGCCGAGCTCTCGGCCCAGGGCCACGACGTGTCGCTCAACGTGTCGGCGGCCTCGGTGGGCACGCCGGGATTCATCGACACCGTTGCGGAGATGTTCGACGAGGCCGGGGCCGACCCGCGGCGCGTGATCATGGAGCTCACCGAGACGGCGGTGGTGCGCGACGAGCGCCCCGCGCGCGAGTTCATCGACGCGATGCGGGCGCTGGGCTGCGAGTTCGCCCTCGACGACTTCGGCACGGGGTACGGCGGCTTCACCTACATCAAGCACCTGGCGATCGACTACCTCAAGATCGACAGGGAGTTCGTCCGCGACCTGGACCGCGACACCTCGAGCCGCCACGTGGTGGAGGTGATCGTGAGCCTGGCCGGCCGCTTCGGGCTGCGGACGGTGGCCGAGGGGGTCGAGTCGCGGGCGTGCCTGGAGGTGCTCTCCGATCTGGGGGTCGACTACGCGCAGGGCTACCGGCTCAGGCGCCCCGAGCCCGTCGCGCGGGCCTTCGCGGCGACCGGCCGGTAGGCCCGTACCGGCCGGTGCCGGCCGGTACGGTTCGCGCGGTGACCGTCAACCGGGCCGCGCGCATCGTCTTCGGGGTGACGTCGGCCATCGTCACCCTCGGCCTGGTCCTGCAGCTCGGCCTGTCCATCACCGCCGACCCCGGCGCGGGCGCGTTCGAATCGACGCCCGCCCGGGTCGTCAACTTCTTCAGCTACTTCACGGTGCTGTCGAACATCGCGGTGGCCGCGACCACCGGGTTGCTCGCCGTGCGACTCGATCGCCGCTCGACCCTGGTGCGCGTGCTGCGCCTGGACGGGCTCGTGGCGATCGCGGTCACCGGCATCGTGTTCCACCTCACCCTCGCCCAGCTCCAGGAGCTCACCGGGTGGAACGCCTTCGCCGACTTCCTGCTCCACACCCTGTCCCCGATCCTGGCGGTTGCGGGGTGGCTCGCCTTCGGCCCCCGCGGCCACCTGTCGGGGCGCGTCGTGCTGCTGGCCGCGATCGCCCCGGTCTGCTGGCTCGCCTACGCCCTGGTGCGCGGCGCCAACGTCCAGGACCGCAACGGCGACGACTTCTATCCGTACCCCTTCATGAACGTCCAGGAGCACGGCTACCCGGTGGTGCTGGTCAACTGCGCGATCGTGGCCGTGCTGTTCCTGGCGATCTGCTTCGCGGCCCTGTGGCTGGACCGGCGCCTGCCGGGGGTGCGACCGCGGTAGCGGTGGGTCCGGGCGCGGCTTTCCCGCGGGCCCACCCGGCCGATCGCGGATGCCGGAGTGCGCCTCGGGATGACAGCCTCGACGGGCGAGCGGACGGGGAGGCCGTGATGTGGCGGACCGGGCCGGTGGTCGTGACCGGCGCGAGCGGGCACGTGGGGCGCTTCGTGCGGGCGCGCCTGGCCGGCCTGCCCAACGAGGTGCGGCCGGTCGGTCGCGACGACGACCCGGCGGCCGCTCTCGCCGACGCCGCCGCGGTCGTGCACCTGGCCGGGACGCTCCAGCCGTTGCGCGGCAACTCGTACGAGGAGGCCAACGTGGCGACCGTGCGCCGCACGCTCGCCACGCTGGCCGGGTCCACCGTGGAGCGGGTCGTGCTGCTCAGCTACGTGGGCGCGGACGCCGGATCGGGCAACGACTACCTGCGCACCAAGGGGGAGGCCGAGGGGCTGGTGCGCGGCTGCGGACGCGAGGCCGCCGTGCTGCGGGCCACGTTCATCTTCGGCCCGCCCGACGACCCCGGCCCCAGCGCGGTGCCCTTCATCGCGAGCGGCGGCCGCGCGGTGGCGGTGGTGGGCGACGGGCGCCAGCGCTACGCCCCGGTGCACGTCGACGACGTCGCCGAGGCGCTGGTGCGCCTGGCCCTCGATCCCGCCGCTCCCACGGGCACCCTCGCCATCGCGGGCCCCGAGGAGGTCACGGCGGACGGGTTCGTCGAGACCCTGAGCGGAGGCGACGCGCGCGAGCGGCACCTGCGGCGCCCGCTGGCCCGCGCGCTGTCGCACCTGTCGCCGCGGCTCACCCCGGCGATGGTCGACATCCTGGCCTCCGACTCGCTCGCCGACCGATCCCCGCCCGCCGCCGACGCCCTCGGGCTGCGGCTGCGATCGCTCGCCGGCACCTACGCCGCAGGGGGCCCGGTGTCCTGACATCCCGGGTGAGTCTCCATACTGCGGCGGTGCAGCCCGCCGACGACGAGACGAAGCCGCCCGCCAACCCCGGCTTCCCCGCCGTGGCGTGCGCGCTGAGCGCGGTGATGATCCAGCTCTTCGCCGCCCTGTTCGGCCTCAACCCGGTGAGCGTCGTGATCATCGTGCTCATGCCCGCGCTCGCGGTGCTCGGCATCTGGCTCAGCCTGAGCGCCCGCCGCGGGCTCGGCCCGGCGATCGGCGGCCTCGTGGTGAGCATGGCCGCCTTCGTCTTCACGGGGACGACCGCGACCGCCGTGTTCGTGCTCGCCGTCACCTGAGCCGACGGCCAGGGACGGTCCGCCCCCGCGCGGGCGATGGTGGTCGCTGGTGGGCCCCCCTGCGCCCGCCTATCTTCGGTGTGCCGAACATCCTGGAGAGGAGTCCCACCGTGTCCACGTTCCTCGGCACGCCCGCCGGGCGCTTTCGCGCCGTCGCCATCGCCGAGGCCCTGTCGTGGGCCGGTCTGCTGATCGGCATGTTCTTCAAGTACGTCGTCGTGGAGAACGAGATCGGCGTGCAGGTGTTCGGCCCGATCCACGGCCTGATCTTCGTGCTCTACGTCGTCGTCGCCCTGATGACGTGGGCGGCCCTGCGCTGGAGCCCGGGCGTGGGGATCGTGGCCGTGCTGGCCAGCATCCCGCCGTTCGGCACCTGGATCTTCGAGCGCTGGGCCCTCCGCAAGGGGCTGCTCGACGGCCCCGAGGGGCCGCCGGAGCCCGCCCGCGCCTAGCGGCGCCTACGCGGCCTGTGCGACCTCCCACCAGGTGTCGAGACCGCCGAGGAAGGCGTCCACCGTCGTCGCGGCCGGGTCGAAGGTGATGTCGAAGGTCAGCTCCGCCGCGCCCGCGGCCCGGGACGCCGCGACGTCGCCGCGGATCTGATCCATGGACCCGGTGAAGATGAAGCGGTCGTCCCCCAGGGGCTCGTCGGTGACCCACAGGTTCGCCCGCACGATCAACTCGAGCGCGTCCGGGTCGCGGCCGTGGCCCTCGGCCATCTGGCGGATGCCCTGGAGCATCGCCGTCATGCCCTCGATCGGGACGCCCACGGGCATCCACCCGTCGGCGAAGCGCGCCACGCGCGCCATGGCGGCCTCGGTGTAGGCGGCCATGTAGATCGGCGGGTGGGGCGACTGCACCGGCTTGGGCCCCACGAACGACGCCGGGATCGTGAAGTCGGGGCCCTCGTACGCGACCGGGTCGGTGGTCCAGATGGCCAGGAGCGCCTCGAGGTTCTCGTCGGCCACCTTGCCGCGCCGGTGCCAGTCGGCGCCGGCGGCCCCGTACTCGTCGGGAGACCAGCCCATCCCGAAGCCCACCCGCAGGCGGCCCTTCGAGACGACGTCAACGCCGGTGAGGGTGCGTGCCAGGAGCAGGGGGTTGTACCAGGGCAGGTTGAGCACGCTGGTGCCGACCGCGATGCGGCTCGTCTGGGCGGCGACGTACGCGAGCGCCGTGAGGGGGTCGATCACGGTGCGGTACACGTCGGGGAGCGAGCCGTCGGCGCTTGCCGGGTAGGGCTCGACGGGCGCGAGCGGAACCAGGGTCCGCTCCGTCACCCACAGCGAGTCGTAGCCGATCTCCTCGGCGCGCGTGGCGACGGCGGTCAGCGCGTCCGGCCCGGCGGCCGGGCCCATCTGTGGCAGGAAATATCCAAGGCGCACGTGAACCTCCGGTACCGGGGATTTGAGGACGCAATCATATGACCGTGACGCGGCCGGCCACACCCCGTCCGCGTCACACTGCGCCCATGCACGACCTCGACCTGCGCCGGCGCGCGGCGGCGGCCCGCGTGGCCCGTCTGGCCACCCTCGATCCCGACGGGCGGCCCCACGTGGTGCCGATCTGCTTCGCGCTCGACGGCGACACGCTCTACAGCGCCGTCAACGGCAAGCCCAAGCGCTCGCGCGCCCTGCGGCGGCTGCGCAACATCCGTGCGCGCCCCGTCGCCACGGTCATGGTCGACCACTACGAGGAGAACTGGGAGCGGCTCTGGTGGGTCCGCCTGCGCGGGCCGGCGCGGGTGGTCGCCGCGGGCGGGGCCGAGGAGGCGCGGGCGATCGCGCTCCTGGTCAACAAGTACCCCCAGTACCGCGACGCCCGCCCGGCCGGTCCCGTGGTCGCCGTCGCGCTCGACGAGCGCACGGGGTGGGAGGCCTCGCCGGCGGCCCGGTGACGGGGCACCGGCGTCCTTTGTACGGTGACCGGGGAGACCCGACGCCGGTCGCCGGCTCGGGACCACGACGAAAGGCGCGCCCGATGGAGACCTCACGACCGCCCTCGCCGATGCCCGCGATCACGCAGGAGAGGTACGGCTCCGCCGCCGTGCTGCGTCCCGCGAGCCTTGACGTGCCCGAGATCGCCGAGGACGAGGTCCTGGTCCAGGTCCGGGCCGCCGGCCTCGATCGGGGCACCTGGCACCTGATGACCGGTCGCCCCTACATGATCCGAATCATGGGGTTCGGCCTGCGCGGGCCGAAGAGTCGGGTGCCCGGACTGGATCTCGCGGGGACCGTGGTCCGTGTCGGCGCGAAGGTGACCCGCTTCGCCCCGGGCGACGATGTGTTCGGCATCGGCAAGGGCTCGTTCGCCGGGTTCGCCGCCGCATCCGAGAGCAAGCTCGCCCACAAGCCCGCCGGTCTCGCCTTCGAACAGGCCGCCGTGGTCCCGGTGTCGGGGCTCACCGCCATCCAGGCGCTGCGCGACGCCGGGCGCATCCGTCCGGGGCAGAAGGTGCTGATCGTCGGCGCCTCGGGGGGTGTCGGCTCGTACGCCGTCCAGCTGGCGAAGGCCTTCGGGGCGGCGGAGGTCACGGGCGTCTGCAGCACGGCGAAGGTCGATCTGGTGCGCGCCCTGGGCGCCGACCACGTCATCGACTACACGCGGGAGGACTTCTCCGAGACCGGACGCCGCTACGACCTGATCCTCGACATCGGGGGCAACGCGAAGCTCTCGCGCCTGCGGCGCGCGCTCACCCCTCGTGGGACGCTCGTGATCGTCGGCGGCGAGCAGGGCGGCAGGTGGACGGGTGGTTTCGGCCGGCAGCTGCGGGCGGTCGCGCTGTCGCCCTTCGTGCGGCAGCGGCTGACCATGATGATCTCGAAGGAGCACCACGCCGACCTCGAGAGGCTCACCGAGCTCATCGACGCCGGTGCCGTGGTCCCGGTCATCGACGAGACCTACCCCCTGGAGCGGGTGCCCGAGGCCATGCGCCGGCTGGAGGCCGGGAGCGTGCGAGGCAAGACGGCCATCCTGATCTGACGCCGCGACCGCAGGGCGATGCGGGTCCGGCCGGGGCCGGCGAAGATCACGGCGGGGCCGACGGCGACAGGCCGGCGAGCATCAGGGCCAGCGCCCGGTGGCCCGCCTGGATGCGGCCGGCGACGCCCTGCGCGCCCGCCATAGCGCCGCGCACCATCGACAGCATCAGGAAGACATCGTCGGTCGAACAGGTCGCGCCGCAGCGTGCCCGCCGCCTTTGCGTCGCGCATGGGCTTCTTCATGAGCTCCGCGACGACCAGCCGGTTCTGCTTGAGGCGCTCGTCCGTGCGGGCGTCCTCGCGGGCGAGCTCGGCCAGGGCGTAGACGCCCGCCATCGAGTCGACGACGCTCCGCAGCAGCACGAAGAACGCGTCGGGGTCGTCCTCGTGGTCCGCGGCGAGCTCGACGATCCGCTCGACCCGCTCGCCGAGGATCTCGGCCGCCAGCGCGCCGCGGTCGGGGAAGTTGCGGTACAGCGTCGCCTGCCCGACCCCGGCGCGCTTCGCCACCTGGCACATGGCGACGTCGGCCGAGTCGGCGAACAGCTCGCGCCCCGCCTCCAGGATCGCCTCGCGGTTGAGCCGGGCATCCCTGCGGAGCCGGCCCGGTGTCCTCTCCTCCACCGTCACCTCTACCCCCCTAACCATCGGACACGTTGTCCGGAACCAACGGCGTCGTCGTCATCACACCCTGGCGTTATCAGATTGTCAACCGGACATGTCTGTCCGTTTATGTGGTATCACCTCCGCTGCACGCATGTCGTCCACGGGAGTCCATCACCACATGTTCCAGCACCCCAGGTCCCGCCGCGGGCCCGCCACCGTCGGCGGGGCCGGCTGATGCGCCAGGGCCCGCTCGCCGGTCGCTACCCCGCGGTGGCGACGATGGTCATGGCCGCGCTGATCCCCTTCCTCGCGCTCTCCGCGGCGGTGGGGCCGGTGACGCCGATCATCGCCCGCGACCTCCACACCAGCCTGCAGACGCTGGCCATCGGCACGGGGCTGGCCAGCGCCGCCTACGCCGTCGGCACCGTGATGGCGGTGCAGTTCGCCCAGCTGCTGCCCCAGCGCAGGGTCCTGCTGGTCTACGCGACCGTCCTGGTGGCCGGCTTCGTGCTCACCGCGGCCGCCCAGAACGTCGCCATGTACATGACCGGCCAGATCCTGGCGGGCCTCTGCACCAGCCTCCTGCTGATCGCCGCCGTGCCGCCGCTGTCGCTCGGCTTCCCGGCCAGCAAGCTGAAGGTCACCGGGATGATCATGAACATGTGCATCTTCGGCGCCGTCGCGCTGGGACCGACCATCGGCGGCCTGCAGGCCGAGGCGGACGCCTGGCGGCCGCTGTTCTGGATCGTCTCCGCCATCGCCCTGTCGGCCCTCGTGCTGGCGGTGCTGACCTTCGAGGACGCGCCGCCCGCCGACCCGTCCGCGCCGCGTGACGTCCCCGCGCTCGCGCTGGCGGCGGCCGGGTGCGTCGCCGCCTTCTTCGGCGCCTCGCAGCTGGTCACGCACAGCTTCACCGACCCGATCACGCTCGTGCCCCTCCTGGGCGGCCTGCTCACGATCATCGGCCTGGTCGTCTACCAGTACCGCGCCCGCAACCCCCTGCTCACCATCCGCGAGATGCTCACGAGCACGATCCCGATCGCCGGCATCGTCGTCGCCCTGTTCGCGGCGGCGGCGTCGGTCTCGGCCACCGTGCTCACCGCGGACGTGCTGGCCGAGGAGTACAGCCCCCTCCACGTGGGCCTGCTCTACCTGCCCGAGGCCGGGGGCGCGGTCATCACCGCGGTCGTGCTCGGCCTCGTCCTCGACAGGATCTTCATCCACTACCTGCCGCTGATCGGGATGGGCTTCCTGGCGGCGGGGATCGCGGTGTTCCTGATCGAGGTGCCGGCGAGCCAGCCCCTCGCGCTCACCGCCTCGTTCCTCACCGGGATCGGGCTCGGCGCAACGGTCGCGCCGGCGCTGTTCGTGGCCGGCTTCTCGTTGCGGGCCCTCAGCCTGCAGCGGGTGTTCGCGATCGTCGAGCTCTTCCGCGCCGTGGCCGCCTTCATGATCGCGCCGATCTTCGCCTACTTCGCGGCCACGATCGGCGACGACCTGGCCGACGGGGTCCGCGTGATGCTCTGGATCGGGCTCGGGCTCGCCCTCGCCGGAGCCGCGCTGGCCGTCGCGACCTACGCACTGGGCGGCGCGCGCGCGCAGACGCCCGACATCGACGGCTTCATCGGCGGCCGCAAGGCCGCCTGGTACTCGCCGCCGCTGCTCGCGCGGGTGAGACGGACGGCGCTGCCCCCGCAGGCCGTCACCGAAGGGGCGGACTGAGATGGCGGCCGCGCCCGTCCTCCTCGCCTACGACGGCTCCGACCTCGCCGCCTTCGCGATCGAACGCGCGGGTCTCGAGCTGGCGCCGGGGCGCGAGGCCCTGGTCGTCGTCGTCTGGCACCCGGCCGACGTCGGCTTCACGCCCATCGACGGCCGCCATCTGCACGCGGCGACCGCCTACGAGGTCCAGGAGGCGGCCGAGCAGGCCGCGGCCCATGGGGCCTCGCTCGCCGAGGCGGCCGGCTTCCGCGCCCGCGGCGTGGCGGTGGAGGCCACGCCGACCTGGGAGGGGATCGTCGACGCCGCCGCGGAGCACGGGGCGAGCCTGATCGTGTTCGGCTCGCACCGCAGGTCCGGGCTGAAGGGCCACCTCTTCGGCAGCGTGACCGCCTCCACGATGGCGCACTGCGGCGCGGCGGTCCTGGTGGTGCACCGCCCCGCCTGACGCAGGCGGCAGGGCCCCGGGTCCCGGCTGGCGGGCCTCCGCCTCCCAGATGTCGCCGGCGCCGGCCGTACGATCGCTCGCACGGCCGGCGGCGATGAGTTCTCGTCTCGCGATCGGTCATGAAGGGCGACGCACACCGCGAAACGAAGGAGAGCCCGATGTCGATCCTCAGGGTCGTCCCCATGGCCGATGATCGTGGTCGGTCGCCTCGGTCCGACGGTCCGACGCCATGCTGATCTACTCGATGGGCGTCTCGGCGGACGGCTTCATCAACGACCGCGAGGGCGCGTTCGCGTGGACGGCCCCGATCGACGAGCTGTTTCGCTTCCACACCGAGTCGGTGGGCGAGCTCGGCGGCTTTCTGCTCGGCCGCCGGCTCTACGAGACGATGCTGGTGTGGGAGACCGACCCGTCGCTGCGCGACAGCGAGCTCGGGGCCGCGTTCGCCGAGCTCTGGTGCGCGATCCCGAAGGTCGTCTTCAGCCGCACGCTCGACGCCGTCCAGGGCAACGCCCGGCTCGCCGAGGCCTCACTGGCCGAGGAGGCCGCCGCGGCGCTCGAGGCGACCGACAGGGACGTCGCGATCGGCGGCGCCGGCCTGGCCGCGGCGGCGATCGAGCTCGGCCTCGTCGACGAGCTGCGTATGTTCCGCCATCCGCTCGTCGTCGGTGGCGGCACGCCGTTCCTGCCGCCGGTGGCCGAACGCGTCCCGCTCGACCTGATCGAGACCCGGACGTTCGGCTCGCGCGTGATCTATGAGCGCTACCGACGGGAATCGCCGGCGACCGGCGAGGGGTGAGCCATCGACGGATCGGCGCGGACCTCGCGGGATCGGTGCGCCGGGGCTACGATGCCCGGGGCCGTCAGCCAGCCGATGCGTCACCCGACCCCGGGGAACGATGAAGCTCTTCTTCGACGACGAGGCGTTCGACGGACAGCTGCAGCGCAGCGTCGGCAAGGCCGACTCAGGGATGGCCAACGTCGGCGAGTGCATCGCGATCGCCGAGCAGATCGCGCCGGGGGACCGCGACAGCTGGTACGCATCGTGGTCCGGCTTTGCCGACCGCCTGTCGGACCGCGCCGACGCGGCACGCGCCGCGGGCCACCGTGTCAGCGCCCGCAATGCCTACCTGAGGTCGGCCGAGTACTACCGGCAGGCGTTCTTCTTCCACCGTGAGAACCTGGATGGGACCGAGCTGCGCACCGCCTATGCGGCCAGCGTCCGCGCGTTCCGCTCGGCGCTCGATCTGCTCGACCACCCCGCCAGGATCCTCTCCGGGCCGGTCCCCGGATACATCTTCGCCCCGATCGGAGCCGACGGGGCATGTCCGACCATCCTGCACATCGGCGGCTACGACAACACCGCCGAGGAGCTCTACGCCTCGGTCGGGGGCGCGCTCGCGCGCGGCTACGCGTTCGCCGCGGTCAACGGCCCGGGTCAGGGCGCCGTTCTCTACGACCAGCGCGTCCCGATGCGACCCAATTGGGAGAACGTCGTGCCGGCGATGTTCGACGCGGTCGCCGCCGAGCCCGAGGTCGACCCCGAGCGACTGGTGCTCGTCGGGCGGTCCTTCGGCGGGTTCCTGGCGCCGCGAGGCGCGGCGGGCGAGCAGCGACTCGCCGCGATGGTCGTCGACCCGGGCCAGTACGACCTGAGCGCCACCTTGGCCGCCCGCATCGGTCCTCTGGCCGAGCGCGTCAACGACCCAGCGGCCGACGCCGCGTTCGAGGCGCTGCGGGACCGGCCCGGCATGACGGAGTTCCTCGCGCCGCGCCAGGTCACGCACGGCGTGAGCACCGTCCGGGCCTACTGCGCCGAGATGATGCGCTACTCGTCCGCCGACACGGTGGCCCGGATCACGCTGCCCGACCCTCGTCGCCGACAACGAGACCGATCCCGTGTCAACCGGACAGGGCACGATCCTCTACGACCACCTCATCTGCCCGAAGGACTTCCGGCTCTTCACGAAGGAGGAGGGCGCCGAGGGGCACTGCGAGGGCATGGCGCCGCTGGTTTTCTGGGATGCCGCCTTCGACTGGCTGGACGACCGGCTTCAGCGCTGATCCCGTCCCGGGCGCCGATCGCGGCCGGATCAGCGGAGGGGGAGGGATTCGAACCCTCGGCCGGGGATCGCCCGGCAACGGTTTTCAAGACCGTCGCATTCGACCGCTCTGCCACCCCTCCGCGCCGGGCCCCGCGGTCGCACCGCGTCGAGGCCCGGTCGCTACGATACGGCCCGCGCGGAGAGGTGGCCGAGTGGCTGAAGGCAACCGCCTGCTAAGCGGTTAATCGGGGTTAACCTGATTCGAGGGTTCGAATCCCTCCCTCTCCGCTCGGTTCCACCGTCGCCCGTGCGGCGGGAGGGAGGCCGTGCTTCCGGCCGGGCCGTCCTGTCGGGCTCCAACATGGTCGCGGTCGCTCCGTTGTTCTCGCAGATCGACCGGGGCGCGGAGCGCGCACATTCTTGCCACGGCGCTCCGAGGTCGTCGTCGTCCAGCAGGTGACCCCGCCCCGACCCCGCACCGCCGGATCGGCGGCAAGCCTCACCCCCGGTCCTGGTAACCTCCCGGGTCGCGCGCCAGTAGCTCAGTCGGATAGAGCGTCGGTCTACGAAACCGAAGGTCACAGGTTCGAATCCTGTCTGGCGCAGTCCGAGAGCCCCGCTTCTGGCGGGGTTCTCGTCGTTCTCGGCCGAGTGCGGGTGCCCGCGAGGCTCCCGGGGAGAGGCGCGGGGCGGGCCGTCTGCGCCGGCCGGGTGGCCGGCGCGGACGGCGCCCGTTGGCATCAACCTCGCTCGATCCCGATGGAGACCGGAACGGGGTTGCTGACGGTGTCCCGGACGGGCGAGTAGCGCGTCAGGCCGGCGAGCTCGGCGAGCTGGTCGTCGTCGAAGTCCCCGCTCGCGCGGAGGGTGGCCCGGATGCCCTCGAAGCCGGGGCGGACGTCCTCGCCGAGGCCGAGGAAGCCCTGCAGGTCCAGATCGCCCTCCAGCGTGCACTCGAGGCTCTCCAGCGCGATGCCCCGCGCGGCGGCGTGGTAGACGACGGTGCCCGCCAGGCACGCCGCCAGCGCATGGAGCAGGTACTCCCCCGCGTTCGGCGCCTCGTTGTTCCCGAGGAGCACCTGCGGCTCGTCAACGTCAACCGTGAACGGCTCCGTGCGCGAGGTGTCCTCCTGGCCCACGCCGTAGAAGTCCTTGATCGTCGTGCGGGTGCGGCCGCCGTCGATCCAGCCGTTGCGGGCCCGGAACTGGAACCGCGCCAGGCCGGCGTCGGCCCTCACGGCATCGATGGTCGTCACGAGGCGGTCGAGGTCAACGCCGTTGACGGTGTTGGAGACGTGCATGTGAGCTCCCCTTCGTCGTGGCCGAGATGGTCCCGGCCGGTGTGGGGAGGACGGTAGGCAGGCACCCCTTCCCGAAACCTTCCCGAGGCCGCCCGGCGTCCGTGCCACGCGGAGCGGCGCACGCCTCGTGAGATGATCGGGCGATGCACAGCGTCAACGTCCGCCTCCTGGGCGGCTTCGAGGTCGCGGTGGACGAGCGGCCGGTGCCCCCGCAGGCGTGGGGACACCGGCGAGCCGAGGACGTCGTCAAGCTGCTGGCCCTGTCGCCCGGCCACCGGCTGATGCGCGACGAGCTCATCGAGGCGCTTTGGCCCCAGCTGAGCGCCACGGCGGGCGGCGCGAACCTCCACAAGGCCGCGCACTACGCGCGGAGGGCCCTCGGCTGGCCCGAGGCGATCGTCCTGCGCCGCGGCGTCGTGGAGCTGGCCCCCGGGGACCGCGTGGAGACCGACATCGAGCGCCTGGAGGCCGGCGTCGGAGCGGGCGGTGATGTGGGCGAGCTGCTCCCCGACGATCGCTACGAGGAGTGGACCGCCGCGCACCGCGACCGGCTCGCCGAGGTGCGGACCGAGCGGCTGCGCCGCGGCGGCCGCTGGGACGAGCTGTTGGAGATCGATCCCGCCGACGAGGAGACGAGCCGCATCGTCATGCGCCGGCACGCGGACGCGGGCGATCGCCCCGCCGCGGCGCGCCGGTTCCGGCTCCTGCGCGACGCGCTGGCCGAGCTCGGGCTGACTCCGAGCGAGGAGACCCTGTCGCTCTACCGGGAGATCGCCGGCGGGGAGCCGGTCCAGGCCCCGAGGCGCGCGAGCGGGCCCATGGTCGGCAGGGAGGAGGAGCTCGCCGCCGGGCGCGAGGCGCTCGAGAGGGCCGCAGGCGGGCGCGGCGGCGCCCTAATGATCCTCGCCGACGCGGGAATGGGCAAGACGCGCCTCGTCAACGCACTGCTCGAGGACGCGCAGGCGCGTGGCTGGCACACGCTGCGGGGCGCCGGCCACGAGGACGAGGGGCGACGGCCCTACGGACCGGTCGTGGACGCGGTCGAGCCGCTCGTGGCGGCCCGTCCCGACGTGCTGGAGTCCCTCGCCGAGCCGGTGCAGCGCGTGCTCGCGCTGCTCCTTCCCTTCTCGCCGGCCGGCGGCGTGGGCGGTGGGCCGCAGCCGGACGTCAAGCGCCACCAGGTCTTCGCCGCCATCGCCCAGCTCGTCGAGCGTGCCGCGCGCGAGCGCGGCGCGGTCGTGGCGCTCGAGGATCTTCACGCGTCCGATGCGACGACCGTCCTCCTCGCCCACTATCTCTCCTTCGCCGCGCGCGACGCGCCCGTGCTCGTCGTCATGACGGCACGCCACGGCGAGGCGAGCCCCGAGCTCGCACGCGCGCGCGCCGCCCTGCGCGAGCAGCGCGCCGGCGTCGAGATCGTCCTGCCCCCCCTTCGGCGGCCGGCCATCGCACGGATCTCGGAGCGAGTCGCGGGGCGGCGGCTCGAGCCCGGGACCATCGACGCCATCGCCGCCGCCGCGGCCGGCAATCCGTTCTTCGCCGAGGAGCTCGCCGCGACGGTCAACGACCGGGGCGAGGTGCGCGTGCCCGAGCACGTCACCGGCCTCCTCGATGCCCGGCTCGGCCGGCTCCCCGACGACTCCCGATCGGTCGTCCGATTCGCCGGCGTCCTGCAGGACGGCTTCTCGGTCGCCGACCTCGCCGCGGTCGCCGGCGTTGACCCCGCGTCCGCCGAGGCCGCCGTGGGCGCCGCGCTCCGCTGCGGCGTCCTCGAGCGCGACGGCCGGGGTGTGCGCTTTCGCCACCCCCTGCTGCGGGACGCCTGCCGTCGGCAGTTCGACGCGGCGGAGCTCGTCAACGTCCACCGGCGCGCCGCGGCGCGGCTGGGCGAGCGCGGGGCGGCGCCCGAGCAGGTCGCGCACCATCTCCTCCTCGCCGGCCGCGCCGACGACGCCGTGCCGCTGCTGACCGCGGCGGCGCGTCGCGCGGCCGCCGTCGGCGGGTACGCCGACGGCCTGCGCTGGGCCGAGCAGGCGCTCGAGCACGCCGCGGCGGCCGACCGGTACGACCTGCTGGTCCTGATCGCCGACCTCCGCCACGCCGCCGGCGACCGACGGGCCGCGCACACGTACGCCTCAGCCGCCGACGCCGCACCGCCCGACCGTCTCACCGACCTCCGGATCAAGCAGGCGCACGCGCTCACCGCCGTCGGTGAGCCGGTCGCCGCCTCGGGGGTCCTGCGCGACCTGGCCGCGACCACGCCGGCCCAGCAGGCGCGGCTCTCGGTGGCCCGCGGCATCACCGCCTGGTACGCCGGTGACCTCGGCGAGGCGCGGGACCACGCCGAGCAGGCCGCGTGCGTCATCGGCGAGGCGGACGGCGAGCCCGGGGGCCTCGCGGACCTCAGGGCCCTCATCGCCCACGACTCGGGGACGTGGGAGCACCACGCCGGCTGGCAGCTCGCGGAGGTCTGGCACGTGCCGGAGCTCGCCGGCCGCGTGTTCGACGCGTACCTCTGCGTCACCGAGTACGTCCTGCACGCCGGCCCCCCATACGCCCGCCTGGCCGAGTTCGCACGGCGTCTGCGCGACCACGCGCACGCGGCGGGCGCCCGCCGCGGCGAGGCATTCGGCGCAACCCTGCTCGGGGAGATCGAGCTGATGACCGGCGACCCCCGCGACGCGAGCGCACTCCTCGTCGAGGCCGCCGCGCTCAGCCACGAGGTCGGTGCCACCGGGGGCGAGGCGTTGGCGCGGGCCCGGCTCGGCGAAGCGCTGCTCGACCTCGGGGAGCGGCGTGCGGCGGTCGAGCAGGTCGAGGAGGCGATCGCGCTGGCCCACGCCTCCACGCTCTCCGAGCACCTGCTCCCGCTCGTCCACGGTCCCCTGCTGCGCGCGTTCGAGGACCCCGGGGAGGGGCTGGCCGTGGTCGTCCGCGCCGAAGCCCTGTTCGCCGAGGAACCCCAATGCAGGTTCTGCCCGGTGGACTACTACGTCTCCGCCGCGACGGTCTGCGCCGCCGCCGGGGAGATCGCGCGCGCTCGGGCCTTCGTCACGCGCGTCGAGGACGTCGCCGCCCTGTGGAACGGCGGGCATCGGGCGCCCGCCGCCGCCGAGGCGCGGGCCGCCGTGCTCCGCGCCGAGGGCGATCGGGAAGCCGCGACGCAGGCGCTCCGCCGGGCGATCGCCGGCTACGCGGCCGCCGGGCAGGACCGCAACGAGGCGCGGATGCGCCGGTCGCTCGCCGAGCACCTCCACCCGCGGCGGTGAGACGAGCGACGCGCACCGAGGGCGGGGCGTCGATCGCGCGACTAGCTCGTCAGCAGCCCCCGCGCCGCGAGCATGCCGCGCAGCCGTGAGGAGCGCAGGAAGGCGCGCATGGCGCGGCGCTGCACGGCGATCGCCGCCCGGTCGGCCGCCGTCCGGGCCGCGAACCGTCGCGTCACCACGTACGTGACCGGGAACGCCTCGGGGTAGCGCAGCGAGCGGACGGTCTCGTCGGAGGGGGCGACGCCGTTGAGCGGCACGACGCAGACCCCGGCGGGTGCGGTGCGGGCGCGGGACCAGGTCGTCACCGCCGCGACCGAGGCGTCTCCGGCGGCGGCGCGCGCGAGCCCCCCGTCGGCCGCCCCGATCGCCCCGGGGGCGTAGGTCACGCGCCAGCGGTTGAGTCGCCCGACCCAGCGCGTGCCCAGGTGGGGCACCGCGGCGCCGGCGCCGTCCACCGGGTGGTGGACGCGGATCCTGTTGACGGTCGCCCCGTCCACGACCTGCGACCACCGGGTGATGCGTCCGGTGGCGATCCCCCGGGCCTGCGCGCGGCCGATCCCGGCGCACGCGGGGTGCCCGGCGGCCACGACGAGCACGTCGGCGTCCCGGTACAGCTCGGCGAGCGGGATCAGCCGCCGCGCCTCCCGCCGCGTGAGCCTGCGGTCGGCCAGCAGGCCGCTGCCCGCGGCGCCGTAGCGGTCCTTCAGCAGCCGCGTGAGCGCCTCGGTCGTCGACAGCACGCTGACGCTGGCGGGGGTCCAGGGGCCCACGAACGTGTACGCGCCGAGCCGGTACCGGTAGGTGCGGGTGGGCGGATCGGGTAGCGCGAACGGCACCCACGAGGTCTCGGTCCAGATCCGCGACGGGGTGAGCTGGGTCAGCTGGAACCCGGAGCGGATCGTCGCGCCCTGCGCGTGGTCGGCGGACACCGCGAAGGCGCCGCCCGCCACCGCGGCGAGGGCGATCAGGGTTGACGCGGCGCGCCTGCGCCGCCTCGGGGGCGCGATGCTCGGCATGGGAAGAGCGGTCCGGGTCCTTTGGGCGGGATGGCCGTGCGAGGGCGAGTATCGGCCACGCCGCCCCCCGGGCGAAACCCGCCGATCGGACAGGTTTGCCGCCCACCGCGCGGCGGTGAGCCCATCGCACCGGGGCCGGTGGGCGGCGACGGGCGAAGACACTAGGATCGCGCCCCAATGCCCCGGCTCACCGCGATCCTGCTGCTCGCCCTCGCCCTCGCCGCGGGCGCCTCGGCCACCGCGTCGGCGGCGCCGAGCCTGGACCCCTATCGCGGCCTGGGCACCTGGATCGACATCTACGACGACCCGCAGTTCGCCGCCCCGGAGACGACGGTGGCACGGGCGGCGGCGCGCGGGGTGCGGACGATCTACCTCGAGACGGGCAACTTCCGGCAGCGGGGCGACCTCGTGCGCCGCGACCGGCTCTCGCGCTTCCTCGACGCCGCCCACGCCCGCGGCATCGCCGTCGTGGCGTGGTACCTGCCCGGCTTTCGGGCCGGCGGGCGCGACCTGCGCAGGAGCCTGGCGGCCATCCGCTTCCGCTCGGCCGGCGGCCAGGCGTTCGACTCGTTCGCGCTCGACATCGAGGACGGCGCCGTGAAACCGGTCGCCCGGCGCAACGCGCGCCTGATGCGCCTGTTGACCCGGCTGCGGGCGGCCGTCGGCCCCGACTACGCGCTGGGCGCGATCATCCCCAACCCGCGCGGCATGGAGCTGCGCCGCGGCTACTGGCGGGCCTTCCCCTACGCCCCCCTGGCGGGCGTCTACGACCTGTTCGTGCCGATGGTCTACTCGACCTACCGGGGCGACGGCCCGGCCGTGGTGAGGCGCGACGTCACGCGCAGCATGACCATCCTGCGCACGGCCACCGGGCGTCCGGACCAGCCCGTCCACCTGATCGGCGGCCTCGCCGACCGGATGAGCGCGTCCGAGTCACGCGCCTTCGCGCGGAGCGTGGCGAGGCTGCGTCCGCTGGGGTGGAGCCTCTACGACCTCTCGGTCACCTCGCCGTCGGCGTGGGCGGCGCTGCGCTCGCTCGACGGTCTCACCGGGTAGCGCGCCCGGCGGCCGCCGGGCGGGCGTCCCACCCCATTGCGGCGAGAAGGGCGCGGGTGGTTTGGTCGGGGCGAGCACGTTCGCGGAACGGGCCACGTCCTTCCCGGCGCCCGTTCCGATTCACTCGCGAGAGGGGACGATGATGGCCGATATCACCGCGATCGCGATCCGATACGCCGATGCGGTCTGGAACGCCCAGGACCTCGACGCAGCGGACGAGATATTCACCGCCGACCACGTCTACCACGACACCCTGCTCCCCAACCTGCCGACGGGACCGGAGGGCGTGCGCGAGCGCCGCGGGGTCTACCTCGCGGCCATGCCCGACGCGAAGGTCACCCTCCACCGGATCCTCACCGACGGACAGCACGTCGCCGCCGACTGGACCTACACCGGCACAAACAGCGGCGAGGTCATGGGGATGCCCGCGACCGGCAAGACCGGCTCGATCGGAGGCGCGCACTTCTTCCGGTTCGAGGGCGAGCGCATCGCCGAGACATGGACGTATCCCGACAACCTCGGGCTGCTCCAGCAGCTCGGGCTCGTGACGATCGGGCCGGCGCAGTAGGAGTCGCGGGAGCGCGGCCCTCCGCGGTGCGCTCGATCGCACCGGCGGGGCCGCGCCCCCGGCGCCGGGGCCCTACTCCTCCTCGACCCAGCCGTCGCCGCCGGCGCGTCCGGTGAGGCGGTCCACGAGGTGAGTCCACGCGCTCGGCGCGGTCCCGGGCTCGTCGTCGCGCCAGACGGGCGCCGCGCCGCGCGGCTCGGGGAGGTCGGCGGCCGCGGCCACGTCGATGTTCAGGTCCACCCCGCGCTCGTGCAGGGACGCGACCAGCTCGGCGGCCACGAAGCGGCGGCCCTCCCCGGTCCTGATCACGATCCCGTGGAAGATGTCCTTCTCGGGCGCGGCGACCACGTGATCGACGCTCCCGATCCGCTCCGCGCCGGCCGCGTACACCGGCACGTCCTCGTCCAGCACCAGATAGGCGATCGGGAGGCCCTCGTCCATGGGCGCCAGCCTATCCGGCGGGCTCCGGACGCGCCGCCGCGCCGGGGCGCTCCGGATTGCGGCCCGACCCCCGGAGAGGGCTCAGCGCGGGCCGGCGTCCTGGTGGACCTCCCCGCAGGTGTCGCAGGTCCAGATCCACGGCGGCCGGTCGCGCCCCGCCGGCTCGCCCCGCCGGCCGCGGCTGACATAGCGCGCGGGCAGCCGGTAGCTGCGCGGACGCATCGTGCCGAGGCACCCGAGCCGGTCGCACGGCCGCGGCGGGGGAGCCGGCGCCGGTGCCCACCGCCGCCCGGCGGCGCCGCCGGGCGCCATCCGTCGGTTGCCGGCCGTCCTCAGGTGGCGCATCGCATGCTCCCGCTTCGGGCCCACAAGCGTCCTCCCGGCGCGGAGCGGGCGCAAGTCGTCGCGCAGCGATGCCGCGGCCCCCTGGACGGGGCCGGCCGGGCTCTGGGAGCCTTGACGGCGTCCCGGATCCCGTCTGAAAGGGGGAATGGTGACCTACGACGAGGTGGTGGCCACGGTCGAGGAGAAGGACGTCAGGTTCATCCGGCTCTGGTTCACCGACATCCTCGGCCAACTCAAGAGCTTCGCCATCGCCAAGGAGGAGCTCGCCGGCGCGATGGCCCAGGGCATGGGCTTCGACGGCTCGTCGATCACCGGCTTCAACGCCATCGAGGAGTCGGACATGATCGCGATGCCCGACCCGGACACGTTCGCCATCCTGCCCTATCGTCCGCAGGAGCAGTCGGTGGCCCGCATGTTCTGCGACATCCGCGTGCCGGGCGGCGAGCCGTACGAGGGTGATCCGCGCTATGTGCTGCGGCGCGCCCTGGAGCGGGCCCAGGGCATGGGCTTCGACCACTTCTACCTGGGGCCCGAGCTCGAGTACTTCTACTTCAGGACCTCGGAGGGCACCGAGGTGCTCGACCGGGGCGGCTACTTCGACCTGACCACCCTGGACGCCGCCAGCGACCTGCGCCGCGACACGGTGCTGGCGCTCGAGCAGATCGGGATCGACGTCGAGTACTCGCACCACGAGGTCGGACCCTCCCAGCACGAGATCGACATGCGCTTCGCCGACGCGCTGCGGATGGCCGACAACGTCATGACGTACCGCACGATCGTGAAGGAGATCGCGCACAAGCACGGCTACTACGCCACGTTCATGCCCAAGCCGCTGTTCGGTGAGAACGGCAGCGGCATGCACGTCCACCAGAGCCTCTTCCGCGGCGAGCAGAACGCGTTCTTCGACCCGGGCGACGAGTACTACCTGTCGGCCGAGGCCAAGGGCTTCATCGCCGGCCTGCTGCGCCACTCGCGCGAGATCGCCTGCGTCTTCGCCCAGTGGGTGAACTCGTACAAGCGGCTGGTGCCCGGCTACGAGGCGCCCGTGTACGTCGCCTGGAGCCGGCGCAACCGCTCGGCCCTGGTGCGCGTGCCCGTGTACCACCCCGGCAAGGAGCAGTCCACGCGGGCCGAGCTGCGCTGCCCGGACCCGGCCTGCAATCCCTACCTCACCTTCGCCGCCCTGCTGCACGCCGGGCTCGAGGGGATCGAGAAGGGCTACGAGCTGCCCCCGCCGATGGAGCAGAACCTCTACAACCTCACCCACGAGGAGCGCGAGCAGGCCGGGATCGAGTCGCTGCCGGAGTCGCTCGGCGAGGCGATCGAGCTCGGCGCCGACAGCGAGCTGCTGCTGAAGTGCTTCGGCGAGCACATCCATGGGCGATACGTGGAGCTGAAGCGCGCCGAATGGGAGGACTACCGCGTGCAGGTGACCCCCTACGAGCTGGAGCGGTACCTTCCCCTGCTGTGAGCGGCCCGGCCGGGTCTCCTGTTCGGCGCCCGCCGGGCAGGAGCCCGCCGGCCCCCGACCGACGGCTCAGTAGGCCGACCAGCCCCGGTCGACGTAGAGCGTCGCCCCGGTCACCGAGTCGGCGTCCTCGGAGGCGAGGAACACCGCGGTGCCGCCGAGCTCGTCCGCCTGCATCCACACGCCTGGCCCGCCGAAGCGCTCGTCGGCGCGGCGGCGGTAGTCGGCGTTGTTCGCGCGGAAGCCCGCGTTGAGGGGGGTCTCGATGAAACCGGGTGCGATCGCGTTGACCTGGATGTTGCGCTCGCGCAGGTCGAGGGCCAGCACCTTCGTCAGCATGTGGATCGCCGACTTGGTGGCGCAGTAGATCGCCGATTCGGGGAACCCGTCGTTGCCGAAGATGGACCCGATGTTGATGATCTTGCCCCGCCCCGCCGCCTCGAAGTCGGGCAGCACCTCCTGGCACAGGAAGAAGACGCCCTTGAGGTTGGCGCCGATCATGAGGTCGAACGCGGCCTCGTCCGTGCCGCCCAGGGGCGACATCACGAAGGCGCCGGCGTTGTTGACCAGGATGTCGATCGGGCCCAGCGATGCGTGGACGGCCTCCACCGCCCCGCCGAGGAGATCGACCTCGGAGACGTCGCACGCGATCGCCACCGCGCGGCCCCCGTCGGCCTCGATGGACGCCGCGACCGCGGCTCCCGCGGAGGCCTCGCGGTTGAGGATCGCCACCGCCGCTCCTTCGCGCGCGTAGCGGCGCGCCAGCGCCTCGCCGATGCCCTGCGAGCCACCGGTCACCACGGCGACCTTGCCCTCGAGTCTCATCACGCCCCCTCGTGGTGGTGACGGGACTCTGCCAGGCGGGCCCCGCGCGGGGCCCGCGCTAGATGCCCGGGGGCGGGGCCGGTTCGGGCACGGGCGTGGGCGGCAGGGGCTCTGCGGGCGGGGGATAGGGCTCGGGGATGTCGGGCGGGGTCGGCTCGGGGATGGTGGGCGGAGTCGGGAACGGCTCGGGTATCGGCGGTCGTGTGGTCATGACGGGTACGTACCCGTTCGGCGCCCGAGGGCCACATCGCGGGTTCGGGATCGCGCCCGCGCGGGAAACCTGAGCGTGACGCCACGCCGATCGATGGAGGCCCATGCCCCCCAAGAGCGAGGATCCGCGCCCGCACGACGACGCGCACGAGCCGGACGACGACGAGGAGACCCTGGACGAGGAGCTCGAGGAGTCGTTCCCCGGCTCGGACCCGCCCGGCACCGGCGGGCCGGGGATCTAGGGGGCGGTGTCCGGCGGCGGGCCGCCCAGCCGCCCGTCCTCTCCCACGCTGCCGAAGCGCGCCTGCCCTCCGCGCATGTGGATATCGCGTACCACCCCGCGGACGAACTCGGCGCGCTCGGCGGGGCCCATGTCCTCGAGCTGGCGCACCTGCTCGAGCGACGCGCCCACGTTGCCGGCGTCCGCCAGGGCCCGCAGGGGGTCTGCGATCAGGGCCTCGCGGAAGTCGGGATCTGCGACCGTCCGCGTCCAGATGGGGACGAGCGACTCATCGGCCATGGATCATGATCGCACGGACCCCGGGCCGGCGGCCACCGCACCCGGGCCGGTCGGGCGCCCTACCCCTCGGGATCCAGGCCCAGGATGCTCCGGATCTCCGACAGCTCGGTGAGCTCCCCCTCGCTGACCCGCGTCGCGCCGATGCCGAGGAAGCCGCCCTCCTTGGCGGCATCGGCGGCCTTCTGGGCGGCCTCGACGATCCACTGGCGGAACGCCGCCGCCTCCTCGGGCGTCGCCTTGGCCTCGAGGATGCCGTTGACCTTGGTGAGCTCGTCGGTGAGCTGCCGGCGGGCGGTCGCCGCCTTCAGGTCGAGCTCCTTGCGCAGGTTGGCGTGCTCCTTGGCGTGCGCCTGCGCGTACTGCGAGACCGCGATCAGCAGCTCCTCGTCGCTCGGGGGCGTGGCGAGGGCCCTGATCGCCGCCATCGTCTCCTTGGTGAGCTCGATCGGGCCGCCCGGGTCGGCGAGCGAGATGGCGAAGCCGGCCACGAGGGGCGAGCGGGCGAGCTCCTCCCACTCCTCGTCGCTGTAGTCCGCGCGTGCGGTCATCGGGCGTCCTCCTGGATCAGCCGGTCGCGGCCTGCGGCGCGGCGGGTTTGGCCCCGCTCGGGGGGTCGGGCTCCTCGTATTGCGCCATGAAGGTCGGATCCTCCTCGCGGCGGATCATGTACCGCAGCGCGAAGTAGAAGAGGAGGTCGATCGCGAGCCCCGAGAGGGCCGTGAACTGGTCGTGGTAGAAGACGAACAGCTGGGTGATCAGCAGCGAGATCAGCACGGCCCGCAGGAACCACTTGTAGGCCTGCAGGCGCGAGCTCCGCATCACCAGGAGCCCGATGATGATGAACGCGGCGCTCACCAGCGCCGCGGTGAGCTGGATGGCGTGGGCCGCGTTGGCGCTCTCCACCCTGCCGTCGAGCCCCTCGTCCCTCACCTGCACGTCGATCGTGATCGGCAGGCGGGAGAGCAGGTAGACCACGCCGATCCAGGCGATGATCGTCTGTGAGCGGCGCTTGAGGATGAAGCGCCGGTAGCGGCCCTCGAGCCGGTCCCTGACCCGGGCGTATGCCGGGGCCTGGTAGCGCATGTCGCCCGTCTCCTTCGCCAGGCCGTCGCGCAGGCCCCGGACCACCGGGTCGTTCGGGTCGGCGTTGTCCAGCAGCGACGAGACCGTGGTGCGCGTGGTCAGGTCCAGCGGCTGCCCCGCCGCCCCCGCCAGCAGCGTCAGGGCGTTGGCCAGCGCGTCGCGGGGCCGGCCGGCGACGCGCCACCGGCGCAGGGCCCCGAGGGCGAGGAACAGGACCATGAAGACCGCGTACATCACCGCCACGGCCGGCTTGAAGAAGTAGTTCACGTCCTTCGAGATGAACTTGCCGATCTCGTCGATGAAGAACCCGAAGCCGATCCCGCCCAGCAGGGCCGCATACCAGCGCGTGCCGGTGTTGAGCAGTACCAGCAGCAGGAAGATGGCGAGCAGCATGAACAGGCCGCCGTACAGCAGGTGCGCGATGTGCAGCTCGCCGTTGCCCACCTTGGGGTAGCCGGTCAGCTGCAGGTACCCGCGGATGACCAGGACGGTCGCCACCGCCGCGACCAGCGTCAGCTCGATCTGGTCGGCACCGTCGTTGCTCTTGAGCGGATGGAGGACCACGGCCGACAGAGCCTAATCGACCGTGCGATCATCCCGGCGCCAATGAGCCTCCAGCTCGACATCGCCGCGGAACCGGGCCGGGCCGCCATCCTCTGGATGCTGGTCGCCTTCGTCCTCACGTTCCTCATCACGCGGACGATCACCCGTCGCATCCAGGCCAAGTCCAAGGAGCCCACCGAGGACGCCGGCGGCCGCTCGCTGATCGGCGACATCACGATCGGCGGGGTCCACATCCACCACCAGGTGTGGGGCATCCTGCTGGTGCTGGTCTCCGCGCTGCTCGAGTTCGCCTATCGACCCGACCGGCCCTTCGTGGAGATCCTGGGCATCCTCTTCGGCATCGGCGCCGCCCTGGCCCTCGACGAGTTCGCGCTGTGGGTCTACATGGACGACGTCTACTGGAAGACCGAGGGCCGCACCTCGATCGACGCCGTCATCGTCGCGGCGACGATCTGCCTGCTGCTGCTGGTGGGGCTCTCGCCGTTCGACGCGGTGGACGGCGTCGAGGCCGGCGACTGGGCGGGCTACCTCACCCTCTTCGCCACGGTCCTGATCAACGGCACGCTTGCCGTGATCAGCTTCCTCAAGGGCAAGCTCTTCCTCGGCTTCGTGGCGATCTTCATCCCCCTCGTGGGGCTCTTCGGGGCGGTCCGGCTGGCGCGCCCCGGCTCCTTCTGGGCCCGGAGGCGCTACGCCGCGCACCCCGCGCGCATGGAGCGCGCGCGCGAGCGCTCGGCTCGCCACGACCGGCGCATGGACGGCTTCCGGCGGCTCATCGGGGGCGACTTCAGCGGCACCTGAGGCCACGGCCCGGGCCGACCCCCCGATCGGCCAGTCGCGACCCACCGGCGGTCGCGTTGTCAACTCCCGGCATCGTGCTCTAGCGTCGCTCCCATGACCGCGTCACGCCGTTTCTCGCCCGCCCGCCTGCTGGCGCACGCCGCCGTCGGCGCCGCCGCGCTCGCCCTCGTGGCGGCGCCCCTCGCCACCGCGGCTCCGCCCAAGACCTTCTTCTTCAGCGGCAGCAGCACCATCCTCTGGGATCCGGCGGTGTTCACGCCGCTGGGCATCGAGGTGACGCCGGGCCAGGGCACCGTGGGCACCAACCAGGGCCTGCGCTTCAAGGTCACCGAGGGCGTCGGCACCACGCGCTACCCGCTCAGCGGGCAGATCCGCAGCGTGAAGGGGATGACCCTCACGCAGGGGGAGACGCGCGTCTCGCTCAACTGGTTCAACATCGGCCTGGGCAAGACCAAGCCGCTGTCGGCGCTGGTCGGATCCAACGCCGACTGGGGTCCCCGCATGACCCTCTTCGCCACCCGGATCAGCCGGGCCTCGGTGATCGTCAAGCCCGGCCGCTTCCAGCTGAAGAACGTCCCCGTGGTGCTGACGCCCCTCGGCGCGACCATCCTCAACCAGCACTTCGGCGCGGGCGGGGCGCCCTTCGCCGCCGCCCAGCGGGTGGGGACCCTTCAGGTCCGCACCCGCTCCTACACGAAGTAGCTACTTCGACTCGGTGACGGGCTCGCCCACCCCGTGGCGGCTCGTGCCCGGGGCGGGCTCCTCGGGCGGCTCGATGGTGATGTTGGGCAGCAGCTTGTCGGCCCACCGCGGCATGTACCAGGCGCGCTCGCCGAGGATCTGCAGCACCGACGGCACGATGATGAGCCGCACGATGAACGCGTCGATCGCGATCGCGACGCCCAGGCCCAGGCCGAATTCCTTGATCGTGCGCTCGTCGCCCAGCAGGAAGCTGAAGAAGACCGAGCACATGATCAGGGCGCACGCCACGATCACCCGTCCGTTGGCCTCGATGCCCTTCGGCGATCGCCGTCCGCGCGTCGCGCCCGGCGACGTGCTCCTCGCGGATGCGGCTCATGATGAAGACCTCGTAGTCGGTCGAGAGGCCGAACAGGATCGCGAAGACGATCACCGGCAGGAACGACTCGATCGGTCCGGTGCTGTCGATGCCGATGAGGCTCGCGCCCCAGCCGTGCTGGAAGACGGCGATCAGCACGCCGAACGCCGCAAGCGCCGAGAGCGCGGTCGTGAGTGCCGCCTTGGCCGCCACGACGATCGAGCGGAACGCCATGGCGATCAGCACGAAGATGATCCCGATCACCGCCACCAGGAACACCAGCTGGCGGGTCTGGAGGATCGCGGCGATGTCCTCGTAGGCGGCGGTCTGGCCGCCCACGTACGCCTGCGCGCCCGTCCCGTCGAGAGCCTGGGGGATGACGTCGTCGCGCAGGTGGTGGACCAGCGCGGCGGTCTTCTCGGACTGCGGCGAGGTGGTGGGATAGGCGGTGATGACCGCGGTGTTGCCGGCCGTGTTGACGGCCGGGGCCAGCACCGAGTCGATGCCGGGGGTCGCCTCGAGAGCGCTCACGACCTCGTCGGCCGCGTTCGAGCCGGGCTTCTGATCGACCGCGATCAGGAGCTCGCCGTTGAAGCCGGGACCGAAGCCCTCGGCCAGCAGGTCGTAGGCCTTGCGGGTGGTGGTGCCCTCGGGGTTCGAGCCCGCGTCGCTCGAGCCGAGCTGGACGGTGAACACGGGGATGGCGAGGATCAGCAGGAACACCACCGCCGTGCCCCCGAACAGCCACGGGCGCCGTGTGACCCTGCGGCCGAAGCGCGCGGTGGCGGAGCGCTCGCGCGCCGCCTCCGAGTCGTCGCGGTGCTTCAGGAAGGGCGGCCGGCCCTTGTCGACGCGGTGGCCCGAGCTGCGCGAGGATGGCGGGGAGCAGCGTGACCGCCGCCATCACCGCCACGAGCACGGTGATCGCGGCGCCCAGGCCCATCTTGGTGATGAAGTCCAGGCCCAGCAGGGCGAGCGCCGAGATCGAGATCGCCACCGTGACGCCGGCGAAGATGACGGCACGGCCCGCGGTCGTCGCCGCCACCGTGGCCGCCTCGACCGGCTCGCGGCCGTCGTGGAGCGCCTGGCGGAAGCGGGTCACGATGAGCAGCGAGTAGTCGATTCCCACGCCCAGGCCGATCATCGTGGCCAGCGTCGGCGTGATGGTGTTGAAGGTCCACACGCCGGCGGCGAGGGTGATCAGCGAGATGCCGAGCCCCACCGAGGTGATGGCCAGGAGGATGGGCAGGCTCATGGCCACGGCCGCGCCCAGCATCACGAGCAGGATCACGATCGCCACCAGGATCCCGATGAGCTCGCTGAGGCCCGTCGTGGGCGGCTCGGCGTTGGCGATCACCGGCCCGCCGAACTCGGTCTGGACGCCCGCGGCGCTCGCCGCCTGCCGGGCCGTGTCCTCGAGCTGGGTCACCGAGTCCTTCGGGACGTCGATGGCCGGCTGCGAGAACTGGACCGTCGCGTACGCCACCCGGCCGTTCTCGCTCACCTGGTCGGAGTCGGGGGCGAAGGGATCGCTCACGCTCACGACGCCCGGCACCGCCTCGGCCTTGGCCACCGCGGCCTCCACCCCGGCCTTGGCCTCGCCGGTGTCGAGGCGCCCCGAGTCGACCGCGAACACCATCTGGGCCGAGTCGCCCGAGCGGGCGGGGAAGCGGCTGTCCAGGAGGTCCACGGCCTTCTGGGAGTCGGAGCCCGGCAGGGAGAACTCGTCGATGAGCTGACCGCCCACCGTTCCCGCGGCCCCGAAGATGCCGATGATCACGACGATCCAGACGGCGATGGTCCGCCACGAATGTGCCGCGCATGCGTGGACCAGGCGGGAGAGCGCGCCGGGGCGCGCGCGGCCGTTCGGCTCCGGTGAGCTCATCGGTGGGTGATCCCTTCGGCGTGGGGGCGGGATCGCGACATCCGTTCCGCGACCGCACCAAGTTATGCCGGGGAGGCCTGCTCAGGTCAACGCGGGCTCAGAAAAGAATCGGCCAACGGGCCCTCACCTCCGGCCGGCCGGGACCCACGATCCCGGCCGGCGGCGGCGTCCCTCGGGGGTGACGGTCACCTTGATCACGCCGTCCTCCTGGTTCGAGAACAGGGAGTAGGCCTGCTCGATGTCGTCCAGGTCGAAACGGTGCGTGATGAGCTGCTGCAGGTTGAGGCGCCCGGTCTTGACCAGGTTCATGAGCGAGCCCAGGCGCTTCTTGCCGCCCGGGCACAGCGTGGTGCGGATGTCGATGTCGCCGATGCCGTAGATGAACGGCTCCAGCGGGATGGTGACCTTGTCGCCGTACACGCCGAGCGACGAGACCACGCCCGCCGGGCGCACGGACTTGAGGGAGTTCTCGAAGGTCTCCTGGATCCCGAGGGCTTCGATGGCCACGTCGGCGCCGCGCCCCTCGGTGAGGGCCTTGATCTTGGCGACCGGGTCCTCCTGGGTGTAGTCGATGATCACGTCCGCGCCCATCGTGCGGGCCATCTCGAGCCGCCGGTGGTTGGAGTCGACCGCGATCACGAGCCCGGCGCCGCGCAGCCGCGCGCCCGCCGTGGCGCACAGGCCGATCGGCCCCTGCGCGAACACGGCGACGGTGTCGCCCAGCTGCACGTCGGCGGTCTCCACCGCGGAGATGCCCGTCGTCGCGATGTCCGTGACGAACAGGACCTCCTCGTCCGAGAGGCCCTCGGGGATCCGGGAGAGGTTGGCCTGGGCGTACGGCACGCGGAAGTACTCCGCCTGCACGCCGTCCATCGAGTTGCCCAGGCGCCAGCCGCCGATGATCCCCCACTGGTCCTCGTAGCCGGCGCACTGCGAGAAGTCGCCGGCCTGGCAGAAGTAGCAGGAGCCGCACGGGGTGATGGCGCCCACGACGACGCGGTCGCCCACCTCGTAGCCGACCAGGGCGTCTCCGACCTCGTGGATGATCCCGGCGGGCTCGTGGCCGACGACCCGGCCCGGCGCGACCGGGTACTCGCCCCGCCAGATGTGGGAATCGGTCCCGCAGATCGTGGTGGTGGTGACCTTCACGATCGCGTCCGTCGGGCCGCACCGGGGGATCGGGACCTCCTCGATGTGGATGTCGCGGACATCCTTGAACACCGCCGCACGCATCGTCTCGGGCATGACTTCCTCCTGCGAGTGTGGGTCCGTACACACTCGCCCGCGCGGCGGCTCCCGGCAACGGTGATCGTCCGCGGACGACCGCGGCCCCCCCGTGACCGGCCCGGTGGAAACGCCGTGGGCAGCCGGTTTCGGCCGGAGGCTCCGTCGCCGCGCGCATCTCACCCGTTAGGGTGAGATCGTTGCGGAACGCACATGCCGGACGTATCGTCGGGCCGTGCGGGAGAGGGGGCGGGGGTGAGCGCGGAGGGGGTCATTGGTTCGCCGGTCGCCGACGCCGGACGCGTGGGCGACCTCAACCTGCTCCGGCGCGCCGACGCGGCCGGCCAACGGCTGTTCCGCGAGCTGGTGGTGTCGCGGATCGCCTGGCGCACCGCCTCCGAGGCCAGCCGGCTGATCGCGGCCGACGTCGTCGGCTTCTCGCTGCGCGTGGCCGGCTGCGACCATCCCCAGCCCTGCCATCTCCACCACTGCTTCGACCGCCTCGAGATGAAGGCGATGCTGGGGAACCGCGGCCCACGCCTGCCGGGGCTGCGGCTCATCGCCGGCGCGGGGGTCGGCGGGCAGGTGCTGGATACCGGCAAGGTGATCGAGGTGCCCCGCTACCGCTCGGCGTCCTTCGACAACGAGCTCGTGGAGCTGGTGGCCGAGGAGGAGGGGATCGGCTCCCTGATCGGGGTCCCGGTGTCGTTCGGCGGGGAGGTGCGCGGCGTGCTCCACGTGGGCCTGCGCTCCGAGGGCGGGTTCAGCGGCAGCTCCATGGAGGCCCTCGGCCGCCTGTGCACCTACTCGGGCGCCGCCCTGGCGGCCGCGCGCGACCGGGCCCGGGTGGAGGAGGTGGCGGCCATGCGCGAGCGGCGGCGTCTGGCGCGCGCGCTGCACGACGACTTCGGTCAGCGCCTGTTCGGCATCGGCGTCTCCGCCCAGCTGGCCCACTCCAGCGCGTCCGCCGGTCGCCCGGACCTGCTGGGTCACCTCGCCGGCCTGGAGCAGCAGATCGCCGGCGCGTCCGCCCAGCTTCGCTCCACGCTCAAGGCACTCGACCGACCCGCCGCGCCCGCGGGCGCCGTTGCGGTCAAGCTGCGCGAGGACGCCGCGTCGTTCAGCGCCCGCACCTCGGTGCCCGCCCATCTGCTGGTGCTGGGCGATCCCGCGCCCGTGGACGAGGCGCGCGAGGAGCTGTTGATCCGCGTCGCCCAGGAGGGCCTGCGCAACGTGGAGCGCCACGCGGCGGCGGCCGAGGTCGTGCTCACCCTGGCCTTCCAGGGCGACGCCGTCGAGCTGGTCATCCAGGACGACGGGGTCGGCGTCCCCGCGCCCGCCCACGCCCAGGGCAGCGGCCTCGGCCTCGGGATGCTGCGCGAGGAGGTGGCGCGCTTCGGCGGCGAGGTGCGCCTGGTGCGCAGCGAGGACTCCGGCTCGACCATGAGGGCCCTGATCCCGCTCGGGTGAGGTGAGTCGCATGCCACACACCGTGGTGGTGGCCGACGACCACCCCATCGTCCTGTCCGGAATGCGGCTGCTGCTGGCCGGCAGCCGCTTCTTCCAGCTGGTGGGCGACGCGCGCACGGGGGCCGAGGCGATCCTGCGCTGCGAGCAGTTCCGCCCCGACGTGCTGTTGCTCGACCTGCGCCTTCCCGACCTGCCGGCGCCGACCATCTGCGACCGCATCAAGGAGCGCCACCCCGAGATCGCGATCGTGATCCTCACCGCCCACCCCGAGGAGATGGCCGTGCGCGGCTGCCTCAAGGCCGGCGCCTCGGCCTGCCTGTTCAAGGACGTCAACGAGCAGAACCTGCTGTCGGCCCTGATGCAGGTGGTGCACGGGCGCACCGTGATGGATCCGCGCATCGCGGGCGCCGCCGTGCCCCGGCGCGAGCGCGGCGGCGCCGTGGACGGCGCGCTCACCGGGCGCGAGCAGGAGGTGCTGCTGCTGATCGCCCGCGGCCTCACCACCCAGGAGATCGGCGAGGCCCTGGGCCTGTCGCCCAACACCGTCAAGAGCCACTCCCGCTCGCTGTTCACCAAGCTCGAGGCCCACAACCGGGTGCAGGCGCTGGCCATCGCCAAGGAGCGCGGCCTGCTGTGAAGCGCACCGTCCCGGAAGTCACGTCGCGCTCCGCCTCGCTGCAAACCTCCGCGGATCCGTCGTCCTCGGAGGACCCCGTAGGCACCACTATGGGGTCCTCCTGCGTCCTAGGCCCGCGGGGTTTTCGCGGCCGGAGCATCGACGAACTTCCAGGGCGGTGCACTAGCGTCCACTAACGTCTCTGGTCCCAGCACAACGAAGGGTGCGAGATGGACGATGCACGTGCAGCCGAACTCCTCGCCGCGGAGCGGTCGAGGGTCACCGAGGAGCTCAACCGCCTGGAGGCGGAGTTCCGTCCCGACGCCCCGGACTCGGCGGCCGACGAGGTCGCCTCCGGGGACGGCGCGGTGGACCTCACGGAGCGCACCCGCGACCTCGACCGCATCGAGGTCCTGCGTGGGGAGCTGGCTGCGGTCGAGCGTGCCGAGGCCCGTCTCGACGCCGGCACGTACGGCCTCAGCATCGAGAGCGGGGTCCGGATCTCCGACGCGCGCCTCGAGCGGATCCCGACCGCGGAGCGCACGGCCGACGAGCAGCGCGAGTTCGAGAGGCTCGGAGGATGACCACGGTCAACGCGGTCACGCTGGAGGTGCTGCGCGAGGCGGGCGAGCCCGTCCGCGAGGCGGTGCTGTACGAGCGCCTCACCGCGCGCGGCGTTGACGTGGCGCCGGACGCCTTCATCGCCACGCTCGAGAGGCTGGCGACCGGCGGCCGGCTGCGCGTGTCGTTCGAGCACGACTCGACGGCTCGGGACCCCGAGCCGTTCGAGCCGCGCTTCTGGAGCGGCGTCTAGAGCTCCTGGACCGGCGGATCGGTCGGCGGCTCCGCGGGCGGCGGATCCGTCGGCGGCGGGGCCGGGGTGCAGTCGCCCCTGCCGCGGTCGCCCCTGTACCGGCCGCGATCGCGGTCGCCGCGGTGGTCGCGCCTGCCGCCCCAGTCGTGCGAGGGGCTCGTGGAGGGCTGTGAATAGCCCACGCCACCGGGCGGGCCCGAGGGACCCTTGCCCCCGCCGCAGGCCATCGCGCTCGGGACCGCGATGGCACCCACCAGCGCCGTCGCCACGATGGCGCGTCTCAGCATCCTGCCGTTCATCTGGAATCCCTTCCTCGATCGGGCTGGGCACATCGCCGTAGACCGTGCACCTGGCATCGGCCGGACCGCCCTCCCCGCGCTCCCCCACGGTGCGTTATGCGAGGCTCGGGCCATGCGGGATCTCCTCGACGCCGTCGCGTCGCTGCGCGCCACGCGCCGCTTCCTGCCCCGGCCGGTGGCCGCGGAGGACGTGGACCGCATCCTCGAGGCCGCCCGATGGACGGGCTCCGCGCGCAACCGCCAGCCCTGGCGCCTGCCGGTGGTCGACGACCCCGCCCGGCTCGACGCGCTCAGCCGCCTCGGGGCCTACGCCCAGTTCGTCCGCGGCGCCCCGCTGGCGCTCCTGGTCGCGGTGGACCGCGAGGCCGGGGGCGCCGACGCCGAGTTCGACGCCGGCCGGCTGGCCCAGAGCGTCATGCTCTGCGCCCACGCCCTGAGCCTCGGCTCGTGCCCCGCCACGGTCTTCCCCGAGGCCAACGTGGCGGCGGCCACGGCCCTGGCGGGCCTGTCGCCGCCCTGGGGCGTGCGCACGCTGATCGCGATCGGGCACCCCGACACCGCCCCGCCCCCGCCGGGCAGACCGGCGATCCCGCGCGGGCGGATGCCGGCCGATCGCGTGCGCGGAACCCGCGCCAGCGACGACCCCGGCTAGGGCCGCACGGCCCCCACGTAGTCGCCGCGCCCGCCGACGCTGCTGACCTTCACGACGTCGCCGGTCTGGGGGGCGTGGACGTACTGCCCGCCGCCGATGTAGATGCCCATGTGCCCGAGGCCGCGGTAGAAGACCAGGTCGCCGGGCTGGAGCTGGCTCGAGGGAACCTTGGGGAAGGCGTTGTAGATCGCCACCGTGTAATGCGGGACGCTCTTGCCGATCTGGGCGTAGGCCCAGGATGCGAGCCCGCTGCAGTCGAAGCCTCCGGGCGAGGCGCCGCCCCAGCGGTAGGGGGTCCCCAGCTGGCTCATCGCGGCGCTCGCGGCGCCGGCGTTGCCGCTGCCGCTCGGCAGGGCTGGCGCGGCCTGGGGCGCGGCCTCGGGCGCGGCCGCCGCGGCCGGATCCGCCGCCGGCTCGGCGGCGGCAGCGGGCTCGGCGGCAGCGGGCTCGGCGGCAGCGGCCGGAGCGCTCTGCGAGCCGGTGGCGGCGCTCGCGGCGGCCACGCGCTGGCGGGCCTGCTCGGCGGCGGCCGCGGCGGCGCGGCGCTCGCGGGCCTGCTCGGCGGCCAGCATGCTGCCCAGCTCGCCCTTGGCGCTGGCGAGCACCGCCTGGCGCTGACCCATCAGGGCCTCGACCGAGGCCTTGTGCTCGCGTGCGGCCGCGACCGCCTTCTCGCTGGTCGCCCGGTCCTCGATGAGCTTGGCGCGCAGCGTCTGGAGCCTCTTCTTGCCCTCGCGCAGGCCGCCCACGACGTCCGCGTCGCGCTGCCCGACCCGGTCGAGCAGCTCCACCTGGTCCGCGGCGGCGGTGATGCTGCCGCTGGTGATGAGGACCTCGGCGAGCGAGGGCTCGGGGGTGGCGTAGATGTCGCGCAGGCGGGCCGCCAGCACCTTGCGCTTGGCCGCGAGGGCCTTCGTCGTGGTGACGATCTGGGCGCGGTTGTCCGCGATCCGGTCCTGCACCTGGCCGAGCTCGTAACGGGCGCCGTTGTACTGCTCGGCAGCGTCCTCCACCTGCTGGTCGATGCCCGCCAGCTCCGCCTGGATGCGCTCCACCTCCGCCCGCTTCTGAGAGATCGAGGCGGGCTCCGAGGTCGCCATCGAGCTGCCGAACGCCACGAGGACGGCGGTCAGGATGGCGATCGCGCCCACGGTGCGGCTGATGAGGGGAAACCTCAGGAAGGGCGTCTCCTTGCGCGGAAAACGAAAAGGCGACCCATCACCAGGTCGCCGTCGATCGACGACGCTACCAGCCCCCGGGGGGTCAAGGGAAACGCCTTCGTCGTCCGGCCCGCACGGGCGTGCCAGTGTTGGGGGCATGCCGGCACGCCTCCACACGCCGTGGATCGTCCTCGCCGTGGTGATCGCGGCCGCTGCCGCGGCCGGGTGCGGCGCCGGCGCTCCGGCGAGCCAGGCGGGGCCCGCCGCGGACCGCTTCGACGCCGCCCGCGCCTTCGCCGAGCTGCGCGCCCAGGTGAGGATGGGCCCCCGGCCGGCCGGATCGAAGGCATCCCTGCGGCTCGCCGCGCGACTGCGCGCCCGGCTGCCCCGGGGCGCGTACGAGGGCGTGCCGGGTGGGCTGCGCAACGTCACCGGGCGCCTGCCCGGCCGGGGGGAGCCGATCCTCGTCGGGGCCCACTACGACACGAAGGACCTCCCCGGCTTCGTCGGCGCCAACGACGGCGCCGGAGGCGTGGCGGTGGTGCTCCAGCTGGCCCGCGAGCTGGCCCGCGGCCGGCGCGCCTGTCAGCGCGAGGTGCGCTTCGTGATGTTCGACGGCGAGGAGAGCCCCCGCGGGTCGCGCGACTTCCTGGCCGACGGCCTGCGCGGCAGCCGCATCCACGCCCAGCGGCACGCGGCGGGCCTGCGCGCGATGGTGCTCGTGGACTTCGTGGCCGACCGCGACCTGCGGATCCCGCGCGAGTCCTCCTCGGATTCGCGCCTGTGGCGCGGGTTGCGCGCGGCCGCGCGCTCGGTCGGCGCGCAGCGCGCCTTCCCCGACCTGACCGGGGCCCTGGTCTACGACGACCACACGCCGTTCCTCGAGGCCGGCGTCCCCTCGATCGACCTGATCGACTTCGACTACCCCTACTTCCACACCCCGCGCGACACGATCGACAAGGTCTCCGCGCGGAGCCTCGACCTGGTGGGGGAGACGCTCGTCGTGTTCATCGACCGCCTGCGCAACGAGACCTGCTGAGGCGCCACCCTGGTCCCGATGTCCAGGGTGACAGGGTGTTACTTGGCCCTGGGGCCGCTGTCCGCGCCGGGGCCCCGGGACTACGATCGGCGCGACGATGGCCGATCGACACTCAATGAACGGCGCGTCCCACGACTACGACCTGATCGCGATCGGGTCAGGACCCGGCGGCCAGCGGTCCGCGATCCAGGCGGCCAAGCTGGGCAAGCGCGTTGCCGTGATCGAGCGCACCACCGGGGTCGGAGGCGTCTGCGTGCGCACGGGCACCATCCCGTCGAAGACCCTGCGCGAGGCGGCGATGGCGCTCACGGGCTACCGCGACCGCGGGTTCTACGGCTCGTCGTACTCGGCCAAGCAGCACATCGGGATGGACGACCTGATCTTCCGGGCCGACCAGGTGGTGCGCAACGAGACCGATGTCGTGCGCCACCAGCTGCTGCGCAACGACATCGACATCTACAACGGCCACGGCTCGTTCGTCGATCCCAACACGATCGTGATCGACGACCCCGAGGGCCACGGCCGCCAGACGATCAGCGCCGCCAACGTGGTGCTCGCCACCGGCACCAGCGCGACGCGGGACGACAGCGTCGAGTTCGACGGGCGGCGCATCCTCACCAGCGACGACGCCGTCACCCTGGACCGCCTCCCGCGCACCCTGGTGGTGATCGGCGCCGGCGTGATCGGGCTCGAGTACGCCAGCATGTTCGCCGCGCTCGGCGTGCGGGTCACGCTGGTCGACAAGCGCCCGCGGCTGCTGTCCTACATGGACGCCGAGATCATGGACGCCCTGGCCTTCCACATGCGGCGCAGCCGCATGACCCTGTGGCTGGGCGAGGAGGTCAGCGGGGTCGAGTTGGACGACGGACCCGACGGCATGGTGCGTGTGCACCTCGCCAGCGGCAAGCACATCGTCGCCGAGAAGGCCTTCTACTCGATCGGCCGCACCGGGGCGACGGCGAGCCTCAACCTGCCGGCCGCCGGCCTGGAGGCCGACGACCGCGGGCGCCTCGCCGTGGACGAGCACTACCGCACCGCGGTTCCCCACATCTACGCCGTCGGCGACGTCATCGGCTTCCCCAGCCTCGCGTCCACCTCCCTCGAGCAGGGCCGCCTGGCGGCCTGTCACGCGTTCGGCATCGCCGCCCGCAGCGTCCCCTCGCTGGTCCCCTACGCGATCTACACGATCCCCGAGATCTCGACCGTGGGCCGCACCGAGGAGGAGCTCACCCGCGACGGCGTGCCGTACGAGGTGGGCAAGGCGCAGTACAACGAGATCGCCCGGGGCCAGATCATCGGGGACCGCACCGGCCTGCTGAAGCTGATCTTCCACTGGGACACCCACGAGCTGCTGGGCGTCCACATCATCGGCGAGGGCGCCAGCGAGCTGATCCACATCGGCCAGGCCGTGATGACCTACTCCGGCTCCGTGGAGCACTTCGTGGACGCGGTCTTCAACTACCCGACCCTCGCCGAGTGCTACAAGACCGCCGCCCTCGACGGGCTCAACCGGCTCGACTCGTGGCAGACCGCGGCCCCTCGCCCGCCCCTGCGGGTCGTCTCCCAGTCGGAGTAGGGCCCCGCTAGCCCTCGGAGGCGATGCGCGCGGCCGCGGCCATCGGCGCGTCCTGCAGGAGCCGCGTGCCCGTCGTGCGGGCCATCTCCACCGACGATGCCCGCCCGGCCAGCGCCACCGGGAACTCGG
The DNA here is from genome assembly GCA_963806585.1 of uncultured Thermoleophilia bacterium. GTDB lineage: Bacteria > Actinomycetota > Thermoleophilia > Miltoncostaeales > Miltoncostaeaceae > Miltoncostaea. The sequence continues at coordinate 76,196 of CAWDYN010000012.1, forward strand.
TCGCCAGGACGGCGATCTCGTCGAGCGCGGCGCGCAGCGGCGGCTCCCGCTCGGCGCACACCACCACCAGGGCGGGCTGCAGCTGCGCGGCGGCGCCGTGGAGCGCCTCGATCGGCGTGTCGGCGCCCAGGAAGGTGATGCGCCACCCGCGCTCGCGCAGGCCGATGCCGAAGCAGAGCAGCCCGAGGTCGTGGCCCTCCCCGGCGGGGCACGCGAGCAGGGCGCGCGGCCCCATCCCCACGTCGAACCCGCGCGCCAGGCCGAGCAGGCGCCCGCGCAGCACGGCGCTCGCGAAGTGCTCCTGGGCCACGGTGACCTCGCCGGACTCCCACCGCTCGCCGAGCTCGTGCAGGTACGGCAGCACCACGTCGCGCAGCACCGCCTCGATGCTGAAGACGGCCAGGGCCTTGTCCAGGATCGCCTGGGCCTCGACGTCCTGGAAGCCCTCGAGGCACTCCATCAGCTGGCTCCGCGTCTCCTCGAGGGCGTTGTCCGGGTCGCGGCGCTCCGGCCGCGCGGGGGCCCGCAGCGCCATGCGGGCGGCGACGGCGGCGGTGTAGCCGAGCGCGAGGTTGTGGCGCATCACGCGCACGCGCTCGTCGTCGCGGGGCGTGTAGAGGCGGAAGCCCCCGTCGGTGCGCTCCGGGTTGAGCAACCCGTAGCGCCGCTCCCAGACCCTCAGCAGGTCGGGGCTGACGCCATGACGGCGGCTCAGCTCGCCGATCCGCATCAGGCCCGACGGAATGGAGGCGGTCCTCATCCCGACCATCATGCACATGACCTGGACAGTTTGTCCAGGTTTGTCGGGGAACCCCAGCCAGAGTACGTCCGATACCCCCGGGTGATAGGAGATTTCACTCTCGACAGAACCTTGACACGCCGTCCGGCGGGTGGTGGACTTCCTGCCATGGCCGACCAGCTCCGCACCCCCGTCTCCGCCTCGGTCCCGAGCCGTGCGGTGGCGATCAGGCGGTACACGCGGGCGCTGTGGAAGGCGCTGGTCCCGTCGCTCGCCCCCGATCCGCGCCGGCCCGGCTGGTCGGAGCGGTATCTGCTGCAGGTGTGCGACTCGGGGATCTCGCGGGTCGCCGCCGATCCGCGCTCGGAGCCGATGGTCGCGCGTTCCCTCTTCGCGGCCGCCCGCTCGCTGATCAGCGCGCAGGACCAGCTGCGCGCCTCGCAGGTGATCGACGCGCACGTGTCGCGGGCGCGGGCGTTCTTCGAGGCCGAGCGGGGCGCGTCGGGGGTCTCCGGCTCCACCCCGCGCTGCGCGGCGCTCAACCGCAAGGGCAAGCCCTGCGCCCGCGAGCCCATCTGGGGCACGCCGTTCTGCGTGTCACACACCACGCGACCCGACCCGGAGGGCGTGGTCTAGGCTGACGGGCGTGGATACGCACCTCGCCGTGGCCAGCAAGCGCGATGTGCGCGCATACGACGGGACGCCCGTGCCCGAGGAGGTGGCGCTGCGCATCCTGGACGCCGGCCGCCTCGTCGGCAGCGCCCGCAACCGCCAGCCCTCCCGCTTCCTCGTCGTGGAGGGCGACGCCGTCCCGGCGGTCGCCCGAGCGGTGTACGTGGCCCGCAACGTCACCACCGCCGGCCTGGTCGTCGTCATCGTGGTGAGCCCGGGCGGCAACATGGTTGACTTCGACGCCGGCCGCGCCGCTCAGAGCATGATGCTCAGCGCCTGGGCGGACGGGATCGCCTCGTGTCCCAACGGGATCGCCGACGCGGCCGCCCTGGAGGGCGCCCTCGGGATCGAGGCCCCCGAGCGCGCGGCCGTGGTGCTCTCGTTCGGCGCTCCGGCCACCCCACGCGATCCGGCGCGGCGCAGCGTCGAGGAGTGGAGTGCCCGGGCTCGCCGCCTGCCGCTGGAGGACGTCGTGCGGCGGGTCGGCGCGGTGAACCCGTGAGGCTGGCGCGCAGCGGACGGCTGGGCGCGCGCGGCCCGGGCGAGGCCGCGATCGGGCACGCCGACGCGAGCCTGCTCACCCGGCCCGAGAGCTCGGACTTCCTCCACAGCGAGCCGTGGAGGGCGCTGCGGATCCTCGGTGAGTTCGTGGACGGCTTCGACGCGCTCGCCCGCGTCGGCCCGGCGGTCTCGATCTTCGGCTCGGCGCGCACGGCCGCCGAGGCGCCCGGCTACGAGCTGGCCCGCGAGGTGGCGGGCCTGCTCGTGGAGCGCGGCTTCGCGGTGATAACGGGAGGCGGCCCCGGGATCATGGAGGCGGCCAACCGCGGCGCGAGCGAGGCCGGCGGCATGTCGATCGGCTGCACGATCGAGCTCCCGCACGAGCAGGCGGTCAACGAGTACGTCAACCTCGCGATCGCGTTCCGCTACTTCTTCGTGCGCAAGACGATGTTCGTGAAGTACTCCGAGGCCTACATCGTCTTCCCTGGCGGCTTCGGAACGCTCGACGAGCTGTTCGAGTCGCTCACCCTGATCCAGACCGGCAAGGCCCTCAGCTTCCCCGTGGTGCTGTGCGGCGGCTCCTACTGGGCGGGCCTCGTGCAGGTGGATCCAGGCGCGCCTGCTCGAGGAGGGCCTCATCAGCCGCGGCGACATGGACCTGATCCAGATCTCCGACTCGGCCCAGGAGATCGTCGATCTCGCGGTCGGAACGGCGGCGACCGGCACATGACCCCTCGCGCCGCTCGCGGGCTCGCCGGCGTCGCGGCGGCGCGGCGCGAGCGGCTGGAGCCGGGAGCGGACCGTCGTCCAGCTGCGCCGCCAGAGGGGACTGGAGCGCGAGGCCGCCGAGCAGCTGGAGCCGCTCCTGGGCCCCGCGGGCCGGCCGGTCGGCGACGCGGCCATGGCGCTGTGGCGGCGCCGTCACGCGGACGCGTACCTCGCGCTGCCGCCGTGGCGCAGGGCCTGGCGCACGTGGGTCTCGTGGGACCGGCTGCGGCGCGGCCTCGCGGTGCTCGTGCTGGCGCTCGCCTGGACGCTCGTGTGCCTCCCCCTGAGGATCCTCGGGCTGGCCTCCCTCGAGGTGTCGCAGGCCGGGGTCGCCGTCGCGCTGGTGGCCGCGCCCGTGGTCGCGGCGCTGCCGCCGGCGCTCGGCGCGGGCGCTTCGTCGCGCCGCTGCCGCCGCCCGGGCCGCCGTGGCGCCGCTCGCGCGCGGCCGTGCGCCTCGCCCGGGCGGCGGCGGTCGCCGCCGGCGTGGCGGTGGCAGGGGTCGCGGCCCTCGCGGTGTTCGGGCCGGGCCCGGTCGACTCGCCCCACGCGCGCATCACCGCCGGCCGCGCGCGCGGCCGACGCCGCGCTGGTGCGCGGCGCCGTCGCCGAGGCCTGCGGCCCCGGCGCCACGGTGCGCCTCGCGCCGCTGGACGCCGCGCGCTACCGGCTCACGACCGGGCCGCGGCGCCGTCAGCACGGTCGCCGTCAGCCGCGACGCGGGGTTCGCCTCGGGCGTCCGGCACGTGATCCCCGTCGGTGGACCGATCGCCTGCCCCGACCCGTGAGCGGGTCCGCGCCGGCCTGGCACGTCGGGGACTGGCCGGCGCTCGCGTGGGCGGAGACGGTCCTCAAGACCCTCGGCGTCGGCGTCGGCGTCGGCGCCCTGCTGGCCGCTCTGGACGCTCCGGCCGACGGCGCCGGCGGGGCCCGCCTGGCGGCCGTGGTGATCCTGGCCGTGCTCTCGCTGGGCCTCGTGGCGGCGATCGTCGACCGCCTCGCGGACCGCGAGGTCGTCGGCGTCGTGTTCATCCTCGCGATGAACGTGGGCCACTGGTGCATGACCGTCGCGCTCGCGCGCGACGCCGGTCGCGGGATTCCTGCTGGCGTTCGCGGCGCTGATGCTCGCCGGCGACCTGGTGAAGCTGGTCTTCCTGGCCCGTCCGGGTTCACCGTGCGCACGGTGCCCCGCGCGCGGTGTACGGACTGATCGGCGCCTACGCGCTGGCGTACGCGGCGCTGATCCTCGCTGGCCGCCGCGATCTGGGGCCGCATCCGCGCGCTCGGCGAACGACTCCCGCCAGCCGGGGGCAGGGAGGGACGGCCGCGGCCCGCTCGAGGGCGGCGAGCTCGGCGCCGTCCGACCGCAGCGCGCGATGGCGGACGCCGATGGTGAGGCCGCCCGCGCCACGGCGCTCGCGCGCGATCGGGTCGCCGGCGCCGAGCTCGCCCTCCTCGAGCACCCGCAGGTAGAAGCCCACGCGCCCGCTCTTCAGGAAGGGGCGGGCGAAGGCCGGGTCGCCCATGCGGGCGGCGAGCTTGAAGCAGGGGACGCGCGGCTGGCTCACCTCGAGGAGGGCCGATCCGATCCGCAGCGCGTCGCCAGCGCGACGTCGTCCTCGAGCAGGCCCTCGAGTCGTGAGGTTCTCGCCGAAGCACCCGGGCGCAGGTCGTCGCGGCCGAGCTCGCCGCCCAGGCGGCGTAGTGCTCGGCGGGGTAGGCGTAGACGGCCTTGTCGGGGCCGCCGTGGACGCTGAGGTCGGCCTGCCCGTCGCCCGCGAGGTTGGTGAGGCCCACGGCGACCGGTCCGTCGACCGGCTGCTTGACGATCCCGCTCTCGACGACGCCGTCCCGGTGGGGCAGGTCGCGCGGCAGGCCACGTTGACGAGGAGACGATGCGCCACCGGTGGCCGCGGCTACTCCGCCTCGTGACCCGCGTCTTCCCCCGCGACGAGCACTTCATGAGGATCGCCCTGCGGGAGGCGTCCGAGGCGGCCGCAGCACGGAGACGTGCCGGTGGGGTGCGTGTGGTGCACGAGGGCGAGGTCGTCGGAGCGGCCCACAACGAGCGCGAGGTGCGGGCCGACCCACCGCCCACGCCGAGATGCTCGCCCTGCGCGCCGCCGCGATGACCCTCGGGGGCTGGCGCCTGCTCGGTACGGTCCTCTACTGCACCCTCGAGCCCTGCCCGATGTGCGCCGGGGCGATCCAGCAGGCGCGGGTCGCGCGCGTCGTGTTCGGCGCGCCCGACCAGAAGGTGGGTGCGGCCGGGACCGTGATAAACCCGCTCCAGGATCCCCGGCTCCTGCACCGGGTCGAGGTGCGGGGGCGTGCTCGCGACCGACGCCCTCATGTTGTTGCGTACGTTTTTCGATGAGAGGCGTTAGCGCCACGAAAACCCGTGCCGATCGATGTGGCGGAGCCTGTTGGTACGCTGCCCGGCCCGTGATCTGAACGAGGAGATCTGGTGACACCACAGGTCAAGACGCCCCGGCGAAGGCTCGCCGGGATCGCGCTCGCCAGGGCCGCGGCGGCCGCCCTGGCCGTGCCGCGACGGGGGTGGGCGCCGTCGCCGCCCTCCAGGACGACGTGCTCGCCACCGCGCCCCTCATCGCAGATCCCCGAGCGGATCGCAGATGGTGAAGCAGACCAGGGCCAAGGTCACCCGGGTGGACATCCTCTGGCAGCTCGTCGCCCCGACGAAGCCGGCGAACCCGAGGAATCCGAACGATCCGGCCTACGACTGGAGCCGCATCGACGCGATCTTCAGCGGCCTCGCCGCGGCGAAGATCACCCCGATCGTCAGCACGTACGCCACGCCGACTGGGCGATCGCCGGCAGGACGCCCCCCAGGTGACGCTCTACGACCCCAACGCCCCACCCCGGCGGCTTCGGCGAGTTCATGCGCGCGGTCGCCACCCGCTACAGCGGCGAGTTCACTCCCCCGGGGCGGCGGCCGGCTCCCGCGCGTGCGCCACTGCGAGATGTGGAACGAGCCCAACATCATGGGTTCTTCCGGTACAACGGCAGAGCAACTCGGGGCCAGGTACAAGGGGCTGATGAAGGCCGGCTACAAGAAATCAAGGCGCCAACAAGAAGGGCGTCGTGATCGGCGGCGTGGCGGTCCGCGCAGTAGCACCGGCAACGGCAACATCGGGGCCGAGGCTGGCTCAACGGCATGGTGCAGGACAAGAGGGTCAAGATGGACGCCGTACTCCCAGCACATCTACCCCTCGCGGGGCCCCATGTTCACGTCGAGGAGCTACGGAAGGCCTACCCACCTGGGCGAGCCTCGACGAGATCTCAAGACGCCTGGACCGCAAGAAGAAGGGCATGAAGCTCTACGTCACCGAGGCCGGCTACACGACCGAGAAGACTCCCTTCCGCAACGTGCGGGTCACCTTCGGCCAGCAGGAGAAGTACCTCTCGCAGATCTTCTCCCTGCCGGCCGTCAAGAGCCCCCAGCTGGCGGCCGTCGTCTGGTTCAACCTCCAGGACAACATCAACTGGCCCGGCGGTCTGCTCACGGCGAGCCAGAGGAAGAAGCCGAGCTACGCCGCGTTCGTCAGGCAGGCCCGCAAGCCGATCCCGCGCGCCCTGCGCTCGGCGCTGGCCCGCTAGAGCGCCCGCCCGCCGATGCGTCCGCGCGCGGACGCATCGGCGGGGCGGTCAGCGCACCGGGATGCTCTGCCGGAAGCGGAAGAGGTCGTCGGGGTCGACGGCCGACTTGACGTCGATCAGCCGGGGCAGGTTCGAGCCGTAGTACGCCTTCTGCCAGGTCGTCAGCTCGGGATCGATGTAGTTCTGGTACGAGTAGCCCGAGAGGTACGGCTGGGTGGTCCGCACCGCGCTGCGGATCCAGCTGAGGCCCGCCGAGGCGCCCGCCGGCGTCTGCCAGTAGGCGCCGTACTGGAGTGAGAAGAGGGCGTCGCGGTGCACGAACGCGGTCGCGCCGGGCGCCACGCGGTTGATCGCCCCGCCGTAGGAGTCCATCTCGATCGCACCCGATCCGAGCCGCGACTGGCGCTGGCGCCGCTCCATGGTGGCGATCATGGCGCGGATGCCGGCGGGCGGGATCGGCTTCAGGGCGTAGCGCGACTTGGCCGCGAACAGCTCCCGCGGCGGGGTGCGGCAGGCCGCCGCCGACTCGCCGAGGCAGCCCGCCCAGCGCTGCATGAGCGACAGGTACGGGGCGGTGCCCACCTGCAGGCTGGCCGGGCTGACGGCCGAGGTGAGGCCCCGGGCCAGGGTGCGGCGCAGGGCGCCGGCCGAGCCCATGTACTGGCCGAACACGTTGAGGATCGGACCGCCGGCGGTCCCGGTGCCCAGGGAGCAGATCGAGAAGAGCTCGGGGGGCGCATGGGGCGCCCACCGCTGCCACGCGGCGATCACCTCCGCGGCGTCGCTCCAGGCGAAGTTGGCGAAGAAGTACGACGCCGAGCTCACGCGGTGGGTCGTGAAGGTGAAGCCGGTCGCGATGCCGAAGTTGCCGCCCCCGCCGCCGCGGCAGGCCCAGTAGAGGTCGGAGTTGGTGCGCGCGTCGCACGTGCGCACCCGGCCGTCGGCGGTCACCACCGTCAGGGCGACCAAGTTGTCGCTGGTCGTGCCGAGCATCCGCGAGGCCAGGCCCACCCCGCCGCCCAGCGCGAGCCCGCTGATCCCGACCGTGGGGCACGAACCGGCCGGGATCGTGAGGCCGCGCCGGGCCAGCGCGGTGTACACGTCGATCAGGCGGTTGCCGGGGCCCAGCTGGACCGTCCGGCGGTCGGCCGAGACCCTGATGCCGTCGAGGGCGGAGAGGTCCACCACCAGGCCGCCGTTGAGCGTCGAGTAGCCGGCGTAGCTGTGGCCCCCCGAGCGCGCGGTGATGCGCACCCCGTTGCGGGCGCACCACAGCACCGCCTGGCGCACGTCCTGGGTGCTGCGGGCCTTGAGGACCGCCAGCGGGCGCGCGCCCGAGAAGCGCGCGTTGACCACCTGGCGCGCGGCGTTGTACCCGGCGGCGCCGGGCGTGATGAGCGGGCCCTGGGTCAGCCGCGCGAGCGCGGCGAGGGACGGCTTTCGCGCCGCGACCGCACCGGGGGAGCCGGCGCCGGTCAGCCCGGCACCGGCCACGAGGGCGGCGCCGATGCCCGCCCGCTTGAGGAACGTGCCCCGGTTCACCGCGCCCTCCCGCGGCCCCACTCCAGCGGGCCCATCTCCCACCCGCCGCCGAGCCTCACCGCGAGGTCGGTGTCCTCCGGCCCGGCGACGCCCTCGGCCACGCAGCGCGCGGCCTCATCGACCGCGCCCCGGTAGTACCGCTCGGCCACGTCGCGGCCGGCGGCGTCGGCGCCACCGCCCGGTGGGGAGCCCTCCAGGAGGCCCGTCCCCGTCTTGGCCCCGAGGCGGCCCTGCGCCACGAGCGCGGCCAGCTCGTCGGGCGCGGCGAACCGGTCCCCGTAGGCCTCCTCCAGGTCGCGCTGCACGTGCAGGAGGGTGTCGAGGCCGATCAGGTCGCCCAGCGCGAAGGGGCCCATCGGCGCCGGCCCCTCCGCGACGACGGAGGCGTCGGCGGCGAAGCGATCGGCGCCGATCTCGGACGCGCGCCGGTAGGCCTCCGCCAGCGCGCGGACCACGACCCGGTTGACCAGGAACCCCGGGCACTCGGCGACGCGCACCGGCGTCTTGCCGATGCGCTCCACCAGGTCCATCGCGGCCCGGGTCGCCTCGGGCGAGGTGTCCTCGCCCGGGATCACCTCGACGAGCGGCATCACGCTCGCCGGATTGAAGAAGTGCAGGCCCAGCACGCGCTCGGGCCGCCCGGTGGACCGTGCCATCCGGGTGATGGACAGGCCCGAGGTGTTCGAGGCCAGGATGGCGTCGTCCCGCGCGATCGCGTCGAGGCGCGCGAACACCTCGCGCTTCACCGCCATCACCTCGGGCGTCGCCTCGACGATCAGGTCGCACTCGGCCAGGGCGTCGTCGTCCTCGACGGCGGTGATGCGCGCGAGGATGGCGTCCGCCTCCTCGGGCGCGAGCCGGCCCCGGGCGACGCGCCGTGCCCCGATGTCGCGCACGTGGTCGAGGCCGCGACCGAGGGCCGCCGCGTCAACGTCGCGCAGCGTCACCGCCAGGCCGGCGGCGCTCGCCACCTGCGCGATCTCGCTGCCCATCACACCCGCGCCGACCACCCCGATCCGGTGCGCCTCCACACCCACCCCCTCGGCCGTGAGCATCTCGCCGGTAGCCTGCCACGCCGTCCGCGGCCGCGCACCGTCCCGGGCCGCTGCGCTGGCCGGGCGGGGCAGGCCGTCGTAGTGTCGCCCCAGGTCACTCATCGCTCCATGAAAGGGGGATGGACATGGGACGTCGGACCGGCGACGACTGGGCCGGCGACGACGACCGGCCGGACTGGGAACGCATGTGGACCGGCCTGCGCGACGGCGAGTTCCTCGGGCCCGAGGACGGCGTCCGCAAGCGCGGGCTGGTGAGCGTCAACAGCGGGTGGCTCGCGCGGGGCGGCCTGCTGCGGCTGTACGCCGATCGCCTCGAGTTCGAGCCCAACCCGCTCGAGCGGCTGCTGGCGGCGCGCCGCCGGGTCTGGTCGTTCGCCGAGATCGAGCGCCTGGAGCGCCGCCCGGAGCGCCCCGGGGAGGTGTCTCCGATCGGCCAGACCCCGCGCGTGCGCCTGCACATGAGCGGCGGGCGGCACATCGACGTGCTCCCGGCCGGGGGCACCCTCGACGAATGGCTGCCCATGATCGATCAGGCCTGGAGCTGGTACCGCCGCACGCACCTCGAGCCGGCGGACGCGTCGTCGTGACGCGTCCGGGCCGGCGGGGCGTCACAAGGCGGCCGGCTGCGGGATCGGCGCGGGCTCGGCGACCGGCGCGGTGACCGGCGCGGCGCCGAGCCGCGACGCCACGAGCCCAAGGGCGAGGATGCCCACGAGCAGGGAGGTCCCCAGGGCGGTCGCCTGCACCGCCACGCTGAAGGCGACGGCGGTCGCCCCGGAGACGCCGTGGGCCATGGCGAGGGCGGGCACCAGGATCAGCTCCCGGGTGCCGGCGCCGCCGGGGGCGCCCGGCACGGCCCCGGCGAGCACGATCACGCAGAACGTGAGGCCGGCGGCGGCGGGGGAGATGCCGAAGGCGGCCAGCAGGGCGCCGAGGCTGACCACGCGGCTGAGCGCGGCGCCCAGGCCCAGCAGCGACGCGCCCCCGGCGGCCCTGGGGTCGCTGAGCACGCCGGCGCCGGTCGCCAGGCGGCGCCCCGTGCCGGCGATGCGCGCCGGGACGAGGCGGGTGAGCCGGCGGATGCCCGAGTAGCGCCAGGCCAGCACGAGGGCGGCAGCCACCGCGACGAATCCCACCGCGGTCCACCGCAAGGAGGCCGCCGGACCGGGGAGCGGGGTCGCGATCGCGATGACGAGGACGACGGTGGCCGTGACCATCGCGTCGAGCGCCTTGTACCCCGCCAGCCCGCCGGTCACCTGCCAGGTGCACGCCCGGCGACCCACCGGGTGGCGCCGCACCAGGGCGACGCGCACGCCCTCGCCCAGGCTCGCCGGCAGCAGCTCGCAGGCCGCCCGCGCGATCCAGTGCAGGCCGAGGGTGGTGCCGAGGGGGATCCCGCCGACGCCCCCGGCCTCCTGGCAGCGCATCCACATCGCCCCCGAGAGGGTCTGGCCGAGGGCGTATGCCACGACGGCCAGGGCGAGCAGGCCGGGATCGGCGCCGGTGAGCGCATCGGCCACGGAGCCCCGGTCGATGCCCGCCAGGCCGACGACGGCCAGGGCGATCGCGATCAGCACCGCGACGCCCGCAAGGGCAGACCGCCGTGATCGGCGCCATCGCGAGACGGCGGGTGCGTGGGTGAGGTGGGGGCTCAGAGTTGGGGGGCCGGTGGTCCGGCGATGGACACGGTAGCAACGCCTCCTGAACTGTTCCTTGCCGTGGGTATCGGCAGCATCGGTGGGCATCCGAGAGGCGATCGTCGGATAATCGGCCGATGGGCTCGTTGTCACACCCACGCTCGGCGCCCGCGCGGACCCCACGGGCGCCCGGGCACGCGACCTTCCCGGGCTGGGGAACACTGGCAATCCAGGCCGTTCTGGTCGCCGCCGCGGCCCTCTGCTACTTCGGCGTCCGCGACCTCACCGAGGGCGCCACCGCGACGGCGGCGACCAACGGGCGCTCCCTCGTGCGGCTGGAGGGCGTGCTCGGCATCGACTGGGAACGGGGGCTTCAGGCCCACGTGATCGATGACAGTCGTCTCGTCACCGCCGCCAACTGGATGTACATCTACGGCCACTGGCCGGTGATCGTCGCCACCCTGACATGGTTGTTCGTACGCCATGCACCCGACTTCTACCTGCTGCGCAACGCGCTGTTCATCTCGGGCGCCATCGGGCTGGTCATCTTCGTGCTCTTCCCCGTGATGCCGCCGCGCCTCGGCATCCTGGACATCGTGGACACCGTCACCCAGCGCTCGAGCTCCTATCGCACCCTCCAGCCGCAGGGGCTCGTGAACCGCTACGCCGCCATGCCCAGCCTCCACTTCGGATGGAACCTGCTGGTCGGCATCGTCGTCTGGCGGGTGACCCGCCGTCCGTCCGTCCGCGCCCTCGCCGTCGCGATGGTCGTGGCGATGGGCCTCGCCGTGGTCGTGACGGCGAACCACTACGTCATCGACGTCGTCGCCGGCGGGGCCGTCGCCCTGGTCGGGCTGGCCGGCGCGACGCTGCTGCCTCGGGTGCGCCGCACGCCCGACTGGGCCATCCGTCGCGGGTGAGCGCACCGGGGGTGCTGGTCGGCCACCGGGCCGCGAACGCCGCGGACACGCTGCAGGCCGCGCAGGGGCACGTCAACGTGGTCGAGGCCGACGTCCACCTCTTCCACGGCAGGCTGGAGGTGCGGCACGCGAAGACGCTCGGGCCGTTGCCGATTCTCTGGGAGCAGTGGCACCTGCTGCCGCGCGGGACCCATCGGCCGCTGCTGCCGGGCCTGCTGGCGGCGGCGGCGCCGCTGGCGACCGACCTGATGCTCGACCTCAAGGGCCCCGATCCGCGCCTGGCGGGGGCGGTCCGCCGGGCCGCGGCCGTCTGGGAGGGCGAGCGGCGGCTGATCGTGTGCTCGCGCATCTGGCGGACCGTCGACCGCCTGCGCGCGAGCGCCGACGTGCGGACGCTGCACTCGGTGGGCAACCCCCGCGAGCTGCGGGCGCTTGTGCGGCGCTACCGCCCCGGGGCGCTCGAGGGGGTGTCGGTGGATCACCGCCTGCTGACGCCCGAGGTGGTCGCCACCCTGCGCGAGCGCGCCGACGTGGTGTGGGCCTGGATCGTCAACGACCCCCACCGGGCGGCGCTGCTCGCCCGATGGGGCGTGACGGGCTTCATCAGCGACACCCCCGCCGCCCTGCGCCCCGCGCGCTCCTGAGCGCCCAGAGGCTTCACGCCGTGGCCACGCGGATGTAACCGGCGCCGCCGGGCCGGCTGGCAGCCTCGGGGTCGTGCGATCACCCGCGCCGGCCGCTGCCCCCCGGGGCGCGCGCATCGATCTCCACCTGCACTCCCGGGCGTCGACCGACACCGGGAGCTGGTTCCTCAACCGGGCGGTGCTGCCCGAGTCGTACACCGAGCCGGCCCTCGCCTACGCCGCGGCCAAGCGCCGCGGCATGGACCTGGTGGCGCTGACCGACCACAACACGATCTCGGGCGCGCTGGAGATCGCCCACCACCCGGACGTCCTGGTCGGCGTCGAGGTGACGGCGACCTTCCCCGAGGACCGGGTGCCGGTCCACGTGCTCGTGTGGGGGCTCGACGAGCCGCGCTGGGACGACATGGACCGCCTGCGCGGCAACCTGTACGAGCTGCTCGACTACATCGACGCCGCCGGCCTGCCCTGCGCGCTCGCCCACCCCCTGCACCGCGTCGGCGCCGACCTGACCGCCGACCACGTCGAGCGCTGCCTGCTGCTCTTCCGGCTGTGGGAGGGGCGCAACGGCTCGCGCCCCGAGGCCACCAACGAGGTCGCCGCCCGCATCGCCGCCTCGGCCGGGCCCGACCTGATCGACCGGCTGGCCGACAAGCACCGCATCGCGCCGCGCGGCCGCGGCGCCCCCGCGCTCACCGGGGGCAGCGACGACCACGGCGCCTTCGACATCGCCATGACCTGGACCGCGATGCCCGCCGTGCGCGGTCCCCACGACGCGCTGGACCACCTCCGGGCCGGCCGCGTGCAGCCGGGAGGCCGGCACGGAGCCGCCGCCGCCCTCGCCCACTCGGTCGGGTCGCTGGCGGCCAAGGCCTACCTCGAGCGCGGCACCGCCGCCATCCCCGAGCAGCTGCGCGGCCTGGTCGGCGACCTGCTCCAGCACCCGCTGCCCGAGGCGACCGCGCCGGCGTCCGCCGACGCGAGCGGCATCGCCCAGGACGTGCTCGGCCGCATCCGCCGCGACCGCCGGCTCGCTCGGCGCTACCGCAGGTTGTCGCGCTCGCCCGAGGGGGGCGTCCGCAGCCACGCCCGCCTGCGGCTGGTGAACGGCTGGCTCCACGAGGAGCTGGTGCGGCGGGCGCTCGACCCGCGCGGCCTGAGCCTGGGCAGCGTGGGGCGGCGGCTGGAGGCGCTGGCCGGGGCGGGGGCGCTGGCCCTGCCGTACCTCCTGGCGGCCAACTACGCCCGCGGCGAGGTGCGGTACGCCGAGGGCGTCGAGCGGGAGTTCTTCGGCCCGAGCGTCGCCGCGCCCGGGCCGGTTCCGGTCGCGATGCTCACCGACACCTACGCCGAGCTCAACGGGGTGGCCGGCACCATGCGCCGGCTGGCCGTCCACGCCCGCGCGAATCCCGGCTGCGGGCTGAGCGTGATCACCTGCGGGGCGGGCCCGGACGATCCCCCGGCCCATCGCGACCTGGCCCCGGTCGCCCGCCTGCCCGTGCCCGCCTACGGGGACGTCAGCTGGCGGATCGGGGTGCCCTCGGTGATCGACGTGCTCGACGCGGTGGAGGGCTCGGGCGCCCGGGTGGTGCACGCCGCCACGCCCGGGCCGATGGGCCTCGCCGGGCTGGCGGTGGCGCGCACCCTCGGCCTGCCCTTCGTCGCGAGTCACAACACCGAGCTCGCCCGCTACGCCCTGGAGCTGACGGGCGACCGGCTCGCCGCGCAGCTCGCCGATCGGGCGCTGCGGTGGTTCTACGGACAGGCCGAGCGCATCTACGTGCCGACGCGCACGGCGGCGCGGGGCATCGTGGACGCCGGCGTCGCGGCGGCGCGTGTGCACACCTTCTCGCGGGGCACCGACGGCGAGCGCTTCGACCCCGCCCGCCGCTCGCGCGGCATGCGCCGCCGGCTCGGGGGGCCGGGGGGCACCATCCTGCTGTACGTCGGGCGCCTGTCGCGCGAGAAGGGCGTGGGGCTGCTCGTGGAGGCGTTCCGGCGGGTCGCCGCGGGCCGTCCCGAGCTTCGCCTGGCGGTGGTGGGCGACGGGCCCGGACGGCGCGAGATCGCGCGCTCGCTGGCGGGGACGCGCCACCGGATCGTGGGCCCGCTGCGCGGCGACGACCTCGCCGGTGCCTACGCGTCGGCCGACATCTTCTGCCTGCCGTCCGAGACGGAGACCTTCGGGCAGGTCGTGACCGAGGCGTCCGCCTCGGGCCTGCCGGCCATCGTGCTCGACCGGGGCGGCGCGGCCGAGCAGGTGGAGCACGGGGTGACCGGCCTGGTCGCGCCCGCCGGCGATGTGGCGGCGCTCGCCGGGGCCATCGCCCTGCTGCACGACGTGCCGGCCATGCGCGGGGCGATGGGCGCCGCCGCCCGCGCGGCGGCGCTCGCGCGGCCCACCTGGGACGAGGTGTTCACCGACCTCGCGGCCGGCTACCGGGGCCTGGTGGACGAGACGGAGATGCCCGCCCCGTCGGCCGCCAGGGACGCCCAGCCGGCGGCATGAGGGTCGTCAACCTCACCCAGTGGTACTCGCCGGTCTCGGGCGGCATCCGCACCTACCTGCGCGCCAAGGCGGCGTGGGCCGCCTCGCAGGGCCTCGACCACGCCGCGGTCGTGACCGGCTCCCGGCCGGGCGCCGAGACGGTGGCCGCGAGCCCCTTCGTGCGGGTGCGCGGCCTCACGCCGTCGCGCCGCTGGGGGTACCGCGTCGCCGTCCGGGCGACGCTCGTGATCGCGGCCCTCGAGCGGCTCGAGCCCTCCGTCGTCGTCATCCACGACGCGTTGGCCTTTCCGCACGCCGTGGCGCGCTGGGCCGGTCGCAACGGGGTGGGCGTCGCGATGGTGTGCCACTCCGACCTCGCGCTGGCCGGCGGCGGGCTGCCGCGGATCGTGCGCGGCCCGGTCGGCGCGGCGCTCGGGTCGGTCCAGCGCCGCGCCCTGTCGGCCCCCGCGACCGTGATCGTCGCGTCCGCCGCCTCGCGGGCGCGGCTGGCGGCGGCGGTGAGGACGCCCCTGGTCACCTCCCCGCTGGGGGTCGACCTGGAGCTGTTCGGGGCGGCGCGCCCCGACCCCGCCCTGCGCCGCCGCCTGGCGCCCTCCGGCGCGCGGCTGCTGCTCTACGCCGGCCGGGTCTCCAGCGAGAAGCGCACCGATCTGCTGCCCCCGATGCTGGCCGCGCTCGACCCGGCCCACGTCCTGGTCGTGGCGGGCACCGGGGCCGCCGTGCCCCAGATGGTGCGCGCCGCCCGCCGGCTGGGCGTCGGGCGGCGGCTCGTGAACCTCGGGCACGTGTCCGACCGCTCCCGGCTCGCCACGCTCATGGCCACCGCCGACTGCTTCGTGCATCCCAACCCCGCCGAGCCCTTCGGCCTCTGCCCGCTCGAGGCGCTGGCCGCCGGGTGTCGCGTGGTCGCGCCCGACGCCGCCGGGAGCGCGGAGACGCTCAGCGGTCGCGGGGCGGTGCTGGTGGCCCCGGACGACCCGCGCGCGCTGGCCCGTGGCGTGCGCGAGGCGCTGGCCCTCCCGCGGCCCCGCCCGGATCTGTCGTCGCTGTCGTGGGGGGAGACCTTCGCCCGCGAGTGGGCCGTCTACGGGCTGCTGGCGAGGGCCGCGTGAAGCTGCTCGTCGTGGCGATCCACGATGTCGCGCCGTCGACGCTGGACGAGGTCGGGCGCTGGCGCGACATCGCGTCCGGGCTCGTGCCGGCGCCGGTCAGCCTGCTGGTGGTGCCGCGCTACCACGGGCGCGAGTCGTGGCGGTCCGGCCCGGCGCGGGGGTGGCTGCGCGAGCGGGCCGCCGAGGGC
Source organism: uncultured Thermoleophilia bacterium (assembly GCA_963806585.1). Lineage (GTDB taxonomy): Bacteria > Actinomycetota > Thermoleophilia > Miltoncostaeales > Miltoncostaeaceae > Miltoncostaea. The sequence continues at coordinate 92,098 of CAWDYN010000012.1, forward strand.
GACGAGCTGGTCCTGCACGGCTACGCCCACATGCGCCCGGGGGGACGCGACGGCCGCGAGCTGGCCGGGCGGCCCGGGCGTGAGATCGCCGCCCTGATCAACGACGCCCTGGACGAGATGGGGCGGGCGGGCGTGCCGACCGACGGCTTCATCGCTCCGTCGTACAGCCACCCCCCGGCGGTCGACGCCTGCTGTCGCGACGCCGGCTTCGGATGGTGGGCCACCCGCTGGACGCTGTCGTCCCCCGGGGGCCGGCGTCCGCTGCCGAGCCTCGGGCTGGGCGCCTCGAGCTCCGGCCGCCGGATGCTGTCGCCGGCGGCCGCGCACCTCGCCGCACGTGCGCTGGCGCCCGCGCCGGCCGTGCGGCTGGACCTGCACCCGGCCGACCTGCGCCACCGCCGTCTCGCCCGCGCCGGGCGACAGCTGCTTGAGACGCTCCTGGACCAGGGGCGCCATCCGGTGACCCACCGCGAGCTGCGCGACGTGCCCATGGCCGCCTGAGGGGAGCCCGGCCGGGCCGCGATGAGTTCGGCGGCCGTGGCTCGTCTATTGGGTGTGCGGCGGCGATGATGCCGCACCACCGGTCCACACCGACACGGGCGGTCCCGATGAGCGTGCTCCGACTCACCATGTCCATGTCCCTCGACGGCTTCGTCGCCGGTCCCGACCAGAGCCTTCAGGATCCGCTCGGCGTCGGCGGCACGCAGCTCCACCAATGGGTCCTGCCGCTCGCCGCGTGGCGCGCGCCCCACGGCCTCGAGGGCGGCGAGGTCAACGCCAGCACCGCGGTCATGGAGGCGCGGCTGGCCGATGTCGGCGCCACCGTGATGGGCCGCAACATGTTCGGCGGCGGGCCCGGGCCCTGGAGCGACGAGCCGTGGAACGGCTGGTGGGGCGACGAGCCGCCGTTCCATCACCCGGTCTTCGTGGTCACCCACCACGCCCGGCCGCCCCTCGAGCTCCGCGGCACCACCTTCGTCTTCGTGACCGACGGCGTCGAGTCCGCCCTCGCGCAGGCCACCGCCGCGGCCGGCGACCGCGTCGTCTCGCTCGCCGGGGGCGCGTCCGTCGGCCGCCAGGCCCTGGACGCCGACCTGGTCGACGAGATGGAGATCGACCTCGTGCCGGTGTTCCTCGGCGAGGGGGAGCGGCTGCTCGACGGACTCGGCAGGGGCCGGCCCGCGCTGGCCGCGGTCGGCACCGTCGCCGCCCCCGGCGTCACCCACCTCAGGTTCGCCCGGGGCTGAGTCCGGCCGCCTACCCGCGGATGTCCGACGTCGCCCAGCCGGGCAGCGCGGCCGCCTGCGTCAGCCACGCCGCCAGCTGCGCCTCGTCGAGATCGTCCTCGCGGAGGTTGATCCAGCGCGCGTCCTTGCCCGTGCCCCCCGGGGGAGGCGGTCGCAGCGACACGCCGTCGAAGAAGGTCACCTTCACGAAGTTCGTGAAGGTGTGGAAGCTGACGATCCAGCCCCGGCCCTCGATGCCGTAGAAGGGCGAGTTCCACTTCACCGCCTTGCGCACGTCGGGCACGGTGCGCACGATGAGCGCGTCCAGGCGACGCCCGACGTCGCGCTTGCCGTCCGGCATCGCCTCGATGTAGGCCTGCACGGGAGTGTCGCCGTCGGCCTTCGCGATCTGAGGGTTGCCGCCCGCGAGGAGGGCCGGCTCCGTCGCCTCGGCTCTGGGCGGCCGACGACGCGGCGACGCGGACTCGGGAGCGGGCGCGCTCGACATGCTCGGACCCTCCGTGGGACGTGCGCCCGATCGGCGCGGCGACGCGTCCATTGTCGCACGGCGGGGGCGGGCGCCGCCGAGGCGGCGCTCAGCGCGAGCGAGGGCCGGACATCCGCGAAGCGCTTCGCGCAAGGTGCCCGGGGCTCGTGGAACATCCGCCCGATTGAGGGCCCGCGCATCCGGGCACGCCTGTCGGCATGGGCGCAGACGACCACGGGACGGCCTCCGGGGCGACGACCGCTTCGCGCCGAGAGTCACCGCCGCCGGAGCGGAGCGAGCGGGTGAAGCGCCAGGGCCGCAGCGCGGCGCTCTACGGGGGCGCGGTGCTGGCGGTCGTCCTGGTGGGCATCCTGGTCGCCTGGGTCGTGGCGAACCGCGGCACGGTCGAGGTCGAACTGGCTGGTCGGATCGACCGACGCCGCGCTGGCGCTCGTGATCTTCGTCGCGGCCGCGCTCGGCTGGATTCTCGGCATCGCGACCGCGGTGCTGATCCGTCGTCGCGCGTCCCGCTCGGGGGACGATCTTCCAGGCTGAGCGGGGGATCCTCCGCGTCGCGCTGTTCGCGGCGGCGGCGGCGTCGATGGCGGCGTGCGCCCCGGTCGCGCTCGGCCAGGCGCCGCTCGCGCCCCCGCCGCCCGGCGTGATCGCGGCCGGCGTGACGATCGACGGCGTCGAGGTCGCCGGCCTCGACTGGCACGCCGCCCGCGCCAAGGTCCTCGCCGAGCGGGTCGTCCCACGACGGCGGCCCATCGAGTTCAGCATCGGGAGCTCCACCGTGATGGTCAACCCGGCGACCGCCGCCCGCTACGTGGCGCGGGTCGACTACGCGCTGACGGGGGCGATGAACTTCGGCCGCACCCAGCCCCTGCGGGTGGTCGATGTCCCCCTCCGGCAGCGCGTGGACATGGAGCGGCTGCGGCGGGTGCTCGACTGGCACGAGCGCCGCGTCGCGCAGAAGCCCGTGAACGCCCGCCGCGACTTCGTGGACGGCCGTCCGGTCGTCACCAAGCCGGTCCTCGGCGTGGAGCTGCGCCAGCCCCGGGCTACGCGCGTGGCCCGGATGGCGATCCTCGAGCGCACGGCCGACCGGGCCGATCTGCCGATCCGCCGCTACCGCCCCGAGCGCACCGGCGTCGGCTTCTCGGTCGTGATCGACCGCGACGTCTTCCGCCTGCGCCTCTACCGGGGCGAGGAGCGGGTACGCACGCTGCGCGTCGGCGTGGGGATGCGCTCGCACCCCACCCCGGCGGGCGAGTTCACGGTGGTCAACATGGAGCGCAACCCCGTCTGGAATCCGCCCGACTCGCGCTGGGCCGCGGGCATCGGCCCGATCCCGCCCGGGCCGGACAACCCCCTCGGGACCCGCTGGATCGGCATCTCGTCACCGGCGATCGGCCTCCACGGCACGCCCGCCCCCGAGACGGTGGGGCGCCGCTCCTCCCACGGCTGCATCCGCCTGGAGATCGCCCGCGCCGAGTGGCTCTACAACGTCGTTGACATCGGCACCCCGGTCGTCATCGTCTAGGGGGCCCGCGGCGGGCGACGCGAACGGAGGGGGGGGGATTTGAACCCCCGTCGGAGCCTAAACCCCGAAACGGTTTTCGAGACCGCCGCATTCGACCGCTCTGCCACCCCTCCGCGGGGCAGGCTAGCAGCGCGAATCGGGTCCGGAGGATCGCCGTGCGTGCGCTAGCATCGCCCGCCGGGAGAGGTGTCCGAGCGGTCTAAGGAGCGCGACTGGAAATCGCGTAGACGGGTTCCCCGTCTCGAGGGTTCAAATCCCTCCCTCTCCGTCCAGGCGCCGCACGGGTTCGGCCGGTCACGAGTCGGCCGGATCCGTGCGGCGGGCACCGGACGAGAGGAGGGACGATGGACGACGACCGGCTGACGCTCCGCTCGAGCGCCTGCTGCCCGCGCCCCCGGCCCGGGTGTTCGCCGCCCACGTCGATCCCGACGAGCTCGCGGCCTGGTGGGGGCCGAGGGGCTTCACCGCGCCGCAGGTGGAGCTCGATGCGCGCGTCGGGGGGCGGTACCGGATCGCGATGCGGCCCCCCGGGGGCGACCCCTTCCACGTCTCCGGGGAGTTCCGCGAGGTCGCGCCTCCGACGCGCCTGGTCTACACCTTCCGGTGGGAGGAGCCGACGCCGGACGATCGGGAGACCCTCGTCGCGCTGTCGCTCGCCGAGCGCGATGGGGCGACCGCGCTGGTGGTCGAGCAGGGCGTCTTCGCCACCCAGGAGCGGCGCTCGCTGCACGTCAACGGCTGGACGGAGACGCTCGACCGGCTCGAGGAGCTGCTCGCCCGCCGCTGAACGCCCCGCGCCGCAGACCCCTCGCCCGAGCGCGCCGAGCGCCAGCACGTGCTCCCCTGAGAGGATTCGGGCACATCGAACGAGACGAGGAGGCCCCCGTGCACACCTTGAACCTCGCCGACGGCCGCACGCTGGCGTACGACACCTACGGGGACCCGGACGGTCTTCCGGTCGTCTTCAGCCACGGCTTCTCCGACTCGCGCCTGATTCGGAACCCCGACGAGGAGCTGACGGCCTCGCTCGGCGTCCGCATGATCGCGGCGGACCAGCCCGGTGTCGGAGGCTCGACGCCCGACAAGGACCGGAAGATGATCGACTGGGGCCGAGACATGGAGGCGCTGGCCGATGCGCTCGGACTCGAGCGGTTCGCGGTCGCCGGGCACTCGGGGGGCGGGCCGCACACGCTGGCCGTGGCGCTGCACATGCCCGACCGGGTGACCCACGGCGTGCTGGCCTCCCCGGTCGGTCCGTTCGACCGCGAGGGCTTCGCGAAGCAGCTGGTGATGAAGGACCTGAAGCTGGTCGTCAAGCTGCACCACTTCCATCGCATCATCCGCTGGGCGTACAAGTCCGACGTCACGAAGGCCCAGAAGGACATCGGCACCTACGTCGAGGCGATCGCCGCCGACGACCCGTCGGACGCCGACACGCTCCTCGCCGATCCGGCGCAGCGCGAGATGTTCGAGGCGAACTTCACCGCGGGGGTCGAGCAGGGCGAGGAGGGCGTCTACGAGATGACGATGGCGCTCTGGGACTGGGGCTTCGAGCTCGGTGACGTCACCCAGCACTTCGACGTCTTCTACGGCGATGCCGACGACATCATCTCGCCCCAGATGCCCGCGCACGTCGCCGCGGACCTGCCGGACGCGACGACGCATGTCTGGCCCGGCGCCGGGCACTACGGCTTCGTCGACCGGGACCGCTGGATCGAGTTCCTCGGGGCGCTCACGACGCGGCCGGCCTCGCCGCCCGACGCGCTCACCGGCCGCGGCGGAGGCTAGGATGCCGCGGTCGTGGGCGATCCTCCCTCACGCGTGGGCCGCCTCGTCGCGTTCGCGCTCGCCGCTGTCGCCGCGGCGGCGCTCGCCGCCGGTTGCTCGGCGGCCTCCGAGGCGGCCGCCCCCGCAGCGGCGCCGGCGGCCACGGTGGCCGCCACGGCGTCTCCGCCGCGCGGCGTCGCCGGCGCGCGCTCGGACCGCGGCCGGCTCTCGCCGAGGACGACCTTCGGCGGCCCCATCTCGCCCAAGTCGGTCGCCGCCTCGGGCACGGGGCTCGTCTTCGCCCAGAACATGATGTACCGGCACACGGTGACCGTGTACGACGCCCGCCGGCTGCGGCTGAGGAAGACGATCTCCGACAGCGTGCGCCTGTCGCGCCTCGGATACCCGGCGTTCCGGGGCACCCAGCGCGGGGCCCCGGTCGAGGCGGCCTTCGCGCCCGACGCCCGCCACGCCTACGTCTCCAACTACTCGATGTACGGCGCCGGCTTCGGTCCGGAGGGCCACGACGAGTGCTCGCCCTCCTCCGGCTACGACCGCAGCTTCGTCTATCGCATCCGGCTCGACACCCTGCGCATCGACCGCGCCTACCGCGTGGGGCCGGTGCCCAAGGTCGTCGCCACGAGCCGCGACGGCCGGTACGTACTCGTGAGCAACTGGTGCGGCTACGACCTGAGCGTGATCTCGACCAGGCGCGGCCGCCAGGTGAGACGCGTCCCGATCGGTCCGTACCCTCGCGGCATCGCCGTGTCGCCGACCAAGGACGTCGCCTACGTGGCGATGATGGGCGGCAGCGAGGTCGTGCGGGTGGACCTGCGCAACTGGTCGACGCGCGGCCTGCGCGTGGGCGCCGGGCCGCGGGCGCTGGCCGTGGGACCGGCGGGCCGCTACCTGTTCGTCACCCTCAACGCGGAGGGGCGGCTGGCCCGGCTGGACCTTCGCACCGGCGCGGTGGTCAAGGTCACCACCGGCGCCGCCCCGCGCAGCCTCGCCATCGCGCCCGACGGGCGCTCGCTCTACGTCGTCAACTACGAGAGCGGCACCGTGAGCAAGGTGCGCGCCTCGGACATGCGCGTGCTGCAGTCGGTGGCGGCCTGCTACCACCCGATCGGCATCACCTACGAGCCGGTGACGCGCCGCGTGTGGGTGGCCTGCTACGGCGGCGCGATCAAGGTCTACGACGACCGCTGATCAGGGCGCCCGCACGGCCTTCGCGACCATGCGGGCGTACAGCGCGCCGCCCGCGGGAGTCATGTGGGTGCCGTTGACGAGGAGCCCGTCGCCGTCGGAGGCGGCGTGCCAGTCGACGAGCCTCACGTTGGGGTAGCGGCCGGCGGCGTAGGCCAAGGCGTCGTTGACCGAGTCCTGCCAGCCGAGCGGCACGCGGACGTTGACCAGCACCACCCGGGGCACGTTCTTCAGCCTCTTGAGCAGGGACTCGAGCCCCTGGAAGGGGATGTAGCCGTTGTTGCCGAGGTGGATGACGACCGTCTTCGGCTTCAGCGCGGCCACCCGGTCGAGCACGATCTCGGCGCCGGCGTCGAACTGGCGCGAGACGTGCGCGTCGATGACCGCTCCGCGCCCGAGCGCCGGCAGCAGCTCGGGCGACGCCCCCAGCATCACCGAGTCGCCCACCGCCAGCACCGGCCTCCATTTGCGCTGTCCGGCGGCCGGGGGGGTGTCGTCGGCGTTCGCCGGCAGCCGGCCCGGCCCGGGCCGGGCGGCGGCGAGGTTGGCCGCCTGCTGCTGGGCGAGGGCGGTCTCGGAGGTGAGCCCCGGGATCGTGGGCGTCTGGCGCGGCAGCACCGCCACGGTCACCGCCAGGGCCAGCAGCGCGACGCACACGGCCGGTGTCGCGTAGCGCACGGCGGGCGACGGGCTCGCGCTCCAGCGGCGGATCGCCTCGCGCGTGCCCTTGATGCCGTGGCGCCGGAACGGCTGCTCCACGTAGGTGTACGAGAGCGCGGCCGCGCCCAGCATGAGCGCGATCTGCAGCACGATCAGCGCCGGGCCGCCGAACGGGACGTCCTGGTTGGCGCGGGTGAGCATCAGCACCGGCCAGTGCCAGAGATAGATCCCGTAGCTGCGCACGCCGAGCCACAGGAGCGGCGCCAGGCCGAAGGCCCGCCCCAGGATCGACGAGGGGTGCGCCACGACGGCCAGCACGGCCGCCGTCGTGACGGCGACCATCAGGAAGCCGCCCCTGTAGAGCAGCTCGTCGAGGTCGCCCAGGGTCAGCATGAGGCCGACGAGCCCGGCCAGGCCCGCGAGGCCGACCAGGTTGAGCACCAGGCGGGGACGGCCCGGGGGCAGGGCCCGCAGCCGGTGGGCGGGCCACAGGAACGCGAGGGCGACGCCGGCCAGCAGGCCCACGGCGCGCGTGTCGGTGCCGTAGTAGATGCGCGAGGGGTCGACCACGGGGTCGTAGAGCACCCACGACAGGACCGTCGAGCCGACGATGCCCGCGAGCACGCCGATCAGCAGGTGGCGCCGGCCGAAGAACGTCATGCCGACGGCCATGATCGGCGGCCACAGCAGGTAGAACTGCTCCTCGACGGCCAGCGACCACAGGTGCTGGAGCACCGACGGCCGGCCGAACTGCTCGAAGTACGGGACGTTGGCGAAGGCGAAGTACCAGTTGGCCACGTAGCCGGCCGACGCGAGCAGCGCCCCGTGCAGGCGGGCCACCTCCCCGTGGTGGAAGATCACCATCGCCAGCATCACCACGGCGAGCATCAGGAACAGCGCCGGCAGAAGGCGCCGGCACCGGCGCAGCCAGAAGCGCTTGAGGTCGATCTTCCCGCTCTGGCGCAGCTCGGCCAGCAGGAGCGACGTGATCAGGTAGCCGCTGATCACCAGGAAGACGTCGACGCCCAGGAAGCCGCCCGGCAGCCAGGCGGCGCCGAAGTGATAGACGACGACCGCCCCGACGGCGAGCGCCCGCAGCCCGTCAACCCCCGGCATGTAGGGGAGCCGGGGTGCGGACGCGGTCCTAGCCGGGGCGGGTGTGCTCACGCGGGCGTCCTGTGCGGGTCAAGGGTCGTGAGCACTCGGGGGGTTCGAAGCGACGGAGCACGTGAGGAGCGGGACGGACGCGGACCTTCGCCGGGAAGGCCTCTTCTACAGGGAGGCGAGCACCTTCTGACGGATGAGGCCGGCCAGCGACATCGCCCCGGCGGGGCTGGGGTGGATGCCGTCGCCGCGAAACCAGGGGCGGCCGGCGCTGACCCTGTTCCAGTCGGCGACCATGAATCCCTTCCACCGCTTGGCGGCCGTGCGGATGGCCGCGTTGTTGCCCCGGTAGCGCGAGCCCGGGTCGTGGAGGGTGACCCACACCACCTTCTTCACGCCCTTCGCGCGCAGCGCCTTCATCACGGCGTTGACGTTGTACACACGCGCGTCGTCGTTGTAGCCGACGTGGATGACGACCACCTTGCCGAGCTTGGCGCCGGTGGACCCCTTGATCAGCTTCAGCGCCGTCAGGGGCGTGACGCCCCTGTAGCTGCAACTCGGGGCGACCAGGCGCCGGCACACCAGCGCGTCGAGCTTGAGGTTGAGGCCCTTGCCCAGGCGCGCCGTCGCGGCGGGCACGAACGTGAAGGACGCCTGCACCGAGTCGCCGATGACCGTGACGCGCGGCTTCGTCGCCGCCGTGGCGGGACCGGCGGCGGCGGCGAGCGCGATCGCCGCGGCGATGAGGACGACGAGCTTTCTCATGAGGTCCTGACGATAGTCACAGAGTCGGTCAGATAAGCACGTCTCCCGGCGAGGCAAAGTCCGCCGGTTCCGGCCCCGGCAGAAAATACCCGAGCCATCCGGACGCGGGCGGATCGCCGGGCGCGACGGCGCATCAGCTATCCTCCACGCCCGATCCCGGGCAGTTAGCTCAGCGGGAGAGCACTCGCCTCACACGCGAGGGGTCACTGGTTCGATCCCAGTACTGCCCATCCTGAGGAGCCGGTCACGTCGGCGACGCCAGGCCGTCGCCCTCGGGCTCGGCGGCCGGGGCGGCCTCGTGGCGGGCGCGCAGATCGAAGTACAGGTACGTCTGCACGATCGCCGCCGCCGGCAGCGAGGCCACGTACACGAGGGCCGCGATCAGGTTGACCAGGTCGAAGGCGGCGCCGGTCAGGATCAGCACGAGCACCCCGATGATCGGTCCGAGGAACAGGGCCAGCACCGCGACCAGCGTGATGCTGAGGACCCGCCACCAGTGGCCGCGCGCAACCGCGGCGCTGCGGCGCAGCACGCCGGGCGAGGGGTCGTGCTCGACCCCCACGACGACGCCCAGCATCGACCAGCGCACGATGACGAACACCGCCACCGGCACCAGGATCAGGAACGCGCTGAGCACGAGGCCCACGCCCACGCCGACCGCCAGGGCGATGAGCAGGCGGGTGAGGTCGGGGACCACCGAGCGGACGGCCGACACGGCGGTGAGCGACTGCCCGGCGTCGATGGCCACCATCGCCCTGGCGGTCGCGGCCTGCACGACGGCGAACCCGAGCAGCGTGAAGACGACGCCGACGCTGAGGGCGATCGCGGCCACGAAAGCGTTCTGCTCGCCGGCCTCCCGGACCAGGGCCTCGAGGCTGGTGACGTGGAACAGCAGCCACTGGAGCACGGCGATGAGGATGCCGATCGGGACGAACAGAAGTCCGATGCCCAGGAACACCCGCCGGTGCCCCCAGAACATGCGCCACGAGGCGGTGACCATCTGGCCCCAGCGGCGGGCCCGCGCGATGCGCAGCGGCGAGGACGGGTCCCAGCGGGTGCGCGAGAAGCCCCACACCAGCAGCACCGCGAGGCCGCCCAGGATCGCGACGGAGGCGGCCGGGTGGGACTTCACCTGGCGCAGCACCTCCGACCCCGCCGCGACCCCGCCGCAGAAGAGGTCGGTCGCGCTGGTGCCGATGCCGCCGCTCGCCGGCACGGAGAAGCTGGTCGTCGCGCCAGCTCTCGGCCGTCCAGGTGAACGGCTCGGTCCACTGGGTCTTGTCGTTGGGCCCGGTCGGGCCGTTGAAGACGCCGGACTGCTGCTCGCCCCAGCGCCCGTCGAAGCCGAGCCACGGGAACGACCGGACGTAGTCGGCTCGCGTGCGGTCGGCACGGTCGCGACGGCCGGCGTCAGCGTGCGCGAGGGCCCGCGCGCGTCGTCGCAGCCCACGCCCTCGGCCTGGCTGCGCATGAGGTAGAGCTTGGAGTCGAAGAAGTTGGCGTGGGAGCCCTCAGCCGGGTAGACGACCGGGTGGGTGCCGCCCACCACCTCCAGCTTGGGTCCGCCCCACTCGGCGCGCTCGGCGCTCGAGTGCTGGCTGTAGCCCACCTCGGTCGGGCCGCCGGGCGAGGGCCTGCGCGGGCGTGTCCGCGTCGAAGTTGATCTGGATCATCTCCCAGTCGCCCTCGTGGTTGTTGTTCCAGTCGTTGAAGACGTAGAAGAACCAGTACTGGAGGGCGAGCTTGCCCGGGACGCCGGGCTGGGTGACCACGCGCGCGTAGGTCGTGGGGGGCGGCCGTCGGCCAGCCGCTTCGAGAACTGCTCGTAGGTGCAGCCGGGCCGCAGGGCGTCGCCCGGGAAGTCGAGGTGGTAGCCGAACAGGCCGCGCGAGAGCCGCTGGGCGGTGGGGGCGACGGCGACGATGTTGGTGGTGTCCCACGGACCGCGCAGCGCGACCTCGTCGTTGCCCATCAGCAGGTCGACGTCGATCGGCTCGTAGGGCTCGCCAGCCGCGCACGCCTGGGCCTGATCCTTGAGCTTCACGACCGGCGCGTACGCGCGGGCCAGGGCCACCTCGTCCGCGGAGGCGGGGGCGGCGGCCGCGGGGGCGGCGGCCCACAGGGCCCACGCGAGCCCCGCGAGCAGGAATGCCGGGAGGAGCCTCGCAGCGGCGCCGCGACGGGCCGCGAGGGTGCGGTTCATGGCGGGGGAAGATACCAGCGCGCCGGGCGCGCCCGGTTATCCTCATCCCCCCCGAAGCCACGATCCCGGAGGCCCCGTGCCCGTCGATCTGGAACGCCGCGACGCCGTCGCGGTCCTCACGCTCAACCGCCCCGAGGCGCTCAACGCCGTCTCGCCGGAGCTGCTCGACGACCTCGACCGCCGTCTGGACGAGGTCGCCGCCGCCCCCGAGCTGCGCGCCGTGGTGATCACCGGCGCCGGCGAGAAGGCCTTCAGCGCCGGCGCGGACATCGGCCACATGCGCACCGCCGACGCCCTGGCGGCGCGGGCCTGGGCGCTGCGCGGCCACGCCATGGCCGACCGCCTCGAGGGCTTCGACGCCCCCGTGATCGCCGCCGTCAACGGCTACGCCCTGGGCGGCGGCTGCGAGCTGGCGCTGGCCTGCGACATCCGCGTCGCCTCCGAGCGCGCCCGCTTCGGCCAGCCCGAGATCAACCTGGGGATCATCCCGGGCTGGGGCGGCAGCCAGCGCCTCACCCGCCTGGTGTCGCCCGGCTATGCCAAGGAGATGATCCTGACCGGGGCGCCGATCGATGCCGCCGAGGCCCTGCGCGTGGGCCTGGTCAACCACGTCCACCCGGCGGGCGAGTTGCTGGATCGCGCGGTCGAGCTGGCCGCCACCATCGCCGCCAAGCCGGTGTGGGCGGCGGGGGCGGCCAAGGAGATGTGCAACCGGGCCCTCGACGGCGACCTGGCCGGGGGGCTGGCGCGTGAGATCGACGTCTTCGCGCTGGCCTTCACGACCGCCGACCAGCGCGAGGGGATGGACGCCTTCTTCGAGAAGCGCCCGGCGAAGTTCGGTTGAGCTAGGCCGGGCCCCGGGGCGCGAGCGCCACGTCGGCCCGGTTCAGCGCGCCGAGGATGGCGCGCAGGGAGGCCGTGACGATGCTCTGGTGCAGGCCGACGCCCCAGAAGGTGAGGCCGTCCACGTCCACGTCGACGTAGGCGGCCGCGAGGGCGTCGGCGCCGCGGTCGAGGGCGTGCTCGTGGTAGTCGCGCACCCGCAGGTCCACGCCGTGTGCGCCGCAGCGCGTTGACGAAGGCGTCGATCGGGCCGTTGCCCTGCCCCGACAGCACCAGCTCGTCGCCGTCGGAGCGCACCACCACCTCGATGCTCTCGGGGCTGTCGGCCGACGCCTCCACCCGGGAGCGCACCAGCTGGAGCTGCCGGTCGAGCGACAGGTAGGCCGACTGGAACTCGTTCCAGATCCGCTCCGGCGACACCTCGATGCCCTCGCCGTCGGCGATCGCCTGGATGATCTGGCCGAACTCGACCTGCAGGCCGCGGGGCAGCTCGAGGCCGTGGTCGGCTTGGAGCACGTAGGCGGTCCCGCCCTTGCCCGACTGGCTGTTCACCCGGATGATCGCCTCGTAGGTGCGTCCCACGTCGGCGGGGTCGATGGGCAGGTAGGGGACCTCCCACTCCTCCTGGCCGGCGCGCTGGCGCGCATCCATGCCCTTCTTGATCGCATCCTGGTGCGAGCCCGAGAAGGCCGTGTACACCAGGTCGCCCACGTAGGGGTGGCGCGGATGGACCGGCAGCTCGGTGGCCTCCTCCATCACGGCGCGCACCTCGTCCAGGTGGCTCAGGTCGATGCCCGGGTCGATGCCCTGCGTGTAGAGGTTGAGCGCGAGCGTGATCAGGTCGACGTTGCCGGTGCGCTCGCCGTTGCCGAACAGCGTCCCCTCGACGCGCTCCGCGCCCGCCATCACCGCGAGCTCGGTCGCGGCCACCGCGCACCCGCGGTCGTTGTGGGGGTGCACGCTCAGCACGACGCTGTCGCGCCGGGTCAGCTCGCGCCCCATCCACTCGATGCGGTCGGCGTAGACGTTGGGCGTGGACATCTCGACGGTCGCCGGCAGGTTGAGGATGAGCTTGCGCTCGGGGGTCGGGGCGAAGACGTCGGTCACCGCCTCGCACACCTCCAGCGCGAAGTCGAGCTCGGTGAGGATGAACGACTCGGGGCTGTACTCGAACCGCACGGCGCCGCCCGGCACGTCGCGGCCGCGCTCGACGCACCACCGCGCCCCGCGCACGGCCAGGTCGCGAACGCCGTCGCGGTCCATCCGGAACACGAGCCGCCGCTGGGCCTCGTTGGTGGAGTTGTAGAGGTGCACGATCGACCGGTGGGCCCCCTCGATGCTCTCGAAGGTGCGCTCGATCAGGTCCTCGCGCGCCTGGGTCAGCACCAGCAGCGTGACGTCGTCGGGCACGAGCTCGTTCTCCACGAGGTGGCGCACGAAGTCGAAGTCGCGCTTGGAGGCCGAGGGGAACCCCACCTCGATCTCGCGGTAGCCCATGTCCACCAGCAGGCGGAACACCCGCTCCTTGCGGGCGAGGTCCATCGGGTGCACGAGCGCCTGGTTGCCGTCGCGCAGATCGGTCGAACACCCAGATCGGGGCGCGGTCGATGACGCGGCTCGGCCACGTGCGGTCGGGCAGGTCAACCGTCGGGAACGCGTGGTACTTGTGGTTGGGCATCGTCATGCCGCGCAGTCTGCCAGGGTCAGGCGCCCGGCTCGCGGCGCAACGCGGCGAGCAGGCCCGCCAGGCTCTCCAGGCCGTCGTCGTCGAGCGCGGCGAAGCTCCCGAAGCCGCCCGCGGCCAGGTCGCCCGCGGCCCGGTCGATGACCGCGCGGCCCTCGGCGGTCAGGCGCACCAGGGAGACGCGTCCGTCGTCGGGGTCGCTGGTGCGCTCGACCCGCCCCGCCTCCTCGAGCCGGTCCACGAGGTAGGTGACGCTGGATCCGTGCACCAGCAGGAGGTCGCGGATGCGCATCATCGGGAGCGCGCCGGAGCGGCTGAACGAGAGCAGGAGCAGGACCTCGAAGCGCGAGATGTTGAGCTCCAGCGGGCGCAGGATCGCCTCCACCTCGCGCACGGCCGCCGAGTAGGCGCGCACCAGCGAGACCAGCGCCCGGAAACCGGCGGGGTCGGGGTAGCGCCGGGCCCACTGGCGCGCGGCCTCGTCGACGGGATCCTCGATCCGGGCCGTCCGCTCGTCGTGCACGCGCGTCTTCTCCCACCGGTCAACTTGATAGTCGGACTTCCGAATAATAGCGTGGACGCGTGGCACGAGGCGCGCAGACGCGGCGCCCGGAGCAGGCGGCCCCGCCGCCCGAACGCGCCCCGGACCGCACCACCACGATGTCGGGCCACCCGCTGGCGGGGGTCTACGAGGGCCCGGGACCCGAGCGCGAGGCGCCCGGCGAGTACCCCTACACGCGCGGCATCCACCCCCAGATGTACCGCACCCGCCTGTGGACGATGCGCATGTTCGCCGGCTTCGGCTCGCCCGAGGACACCAACGCGCGCTTCCACCACCTGCTCTCCCAGGGCCAGACCGGCCTGTCGACGGCCTTCGACATGCCCGCCCTGATGGGCTACGACCCCGACCACCCGCTCTCCGAGGGCGAGGTCGGGCGCGAGGGGGTCTCGGTGGCCCACGCCGGCGACATGGCGCGCCTGTTCGCGGGCATCGACCTGGGGGCGGTCTCGACCTCGATGACGATCTCGGGCCCGGCGCCGGTGGCCCTGGCCCTGTTCGTGGCCGCCGCCGAGCGCGCCGGGGTGCCGCGCGGCGCCCTGCGCGGCACCCTCCAGACCGACATCCTCAAGGAGTTCATCGCCCAGAAGGAGTGGATCGTCCCCGAGCGCCCCTCGATGCGCCTGGTCGGCGACCTGATCGCCTTCTGCGCCGACCAGATGCCCCTGTGGCACCCGGTCTCGGTGTCGGGGTACCACATCCGCGAGGCCGGGGCGACCGCCGCCCAGGAGCTGGCCTTCACGATCGCCGACGGCCTGGCCTATGTCGAGGACGCGGTCGCCCGCGGGGTCGACCCCGACAGCTTCCTGCCGCGCTTCTCCTTCTTTTTCAACTTCCACATCGACTTCTTCGAGGAGGTCGCCAAGATCCGCGCCGCCCGGCGCCTGTGGGCGAGCCTGATGCGCGAGCGGGTCGGCGCCAAGGACCCGCGCTCGTGGCAGCTGCGCACCCACGTCCAGACCTCGGGCGTCTCGCTGAGCGCCCAGCAGCCCCTGCTCAACCTGGCCCGCACCGCCATCGAGGCCCTGGGGGCGGTCGTGGCCGGCACCCAGTCGCTGCACACCAACGCCTGGGACGAGACCCTGTCGATCCCGACCGCCGAGTCGGCCACCTTGGCCCTGCGCACCCAGCAGATGATCGCCGCCGAGAGCGGCGCGGCCAGCGTCGCCGACCCGCTGGGCGGCTCCTGGCTGGTCGAGTCGCTCACCGACCAGCTCGAGGCCCAGGCGCGCGACTACCTGGCGCGCATCGACGCCCGCGGCGGGATGGTGGCGGCGGTCGAGGAGGGCTTTCCCCAGGCCGAGATCGCCGAGGCCTCCTACGCCTACCAGCGCGACTTCGAGGCCGGCCGGCGGGTGATGGTGGGCGTCAACGCCCAGGTCGAGCCCGAGCGCGACGAGCCCGACATCCACACCGCCGACCCCGAGGCCGAGCGCGCCCAGATCGCCGCCGTGCGCCGCTGGCGCGCCGAGCGCGATCCGGCCGCCCACGCCGCCGCCCTGGCCGCCGTCGCCGGCGCCTGCCAGGGCAGCGACAACGTCATGCCCCACCTGGTGGCCGCCGCCGACGCGGGCGCCACCATCGGCGAGATCTGCGACGTCTTCCGCTCGGTGTGGGGCCCCTACCGCGACCCCGCCCACTGGTAAGGAGAGACGTGTCCACCAGCGCCGAGCTCACCGACACCCACCTCGAGATCCAGGCCCTCGTGCGCGAGTTCGCGCAGGCCGAGATCGCGCCGCACTCGGCCGAGTGGAACGAGGCCCACCACGTACCGGTCGAGGTGCTGCGCAAGATGGCCGAGCTGGGCTTCCTGGGGGTGATCATCCCCGAGGAGTTCGGGGGCGCCGGACTCGACTACACCTCGCTGGTGCTGATTATCGAGGAGGTCGCGGCGGCCGACGCCGGGACGTCCACGGGCGTCGCGGTGCAGAACTCGCTGGGCGCCGCCCCGATCCTGAGGGCGGGCACGCAGGCGCAGAAGGAGCGCTACCTGCCGGGCCTCGCCTCGGGAGAGCGCTTCGCCGCCTACGCGCTCACCGAGCCCGACGCCGGCTCGGACACGGCCAACATCCGCACCACCGCGCGCGCCGAGGGCGACGGGTGGGTGGTCAACGGCGCCAAGCAGTGGATCACCAGCGGGGGCTTCGCCGACGTGTTCGTGCTCTACGCCCGCACCGGCGGGCCCGGCGCCAAGGGCATCTCGTGCTTCCTGGCCGAGCCCGGCCCCGGGTTCACGGTGGGCCGCGAGATGCCCAAGATGGGCCTGCACACCTCGTCCACGGTCGAGCTCGCCTTCGACGGGCACCGGCTGGCCCCCGGCAGCATGATGTCGGAGGAGGGCCAGGGCCTGAAGGTGGCGCTCGCGACGCTCGACTCGGGGCGCATCATCATCGCCGCCCAGGCCTGCGGGATCGCCCGCGCCGCACTCGAGGTGGCGGTCGCCTACGCCCGGGAGCGCACCGCCTTCGGCGGGCCCATCGCGCGCCTCCAGGGGGTCCAGTTCCCGCTGGCGGAGGTGGCGGCCAAGCTCGACGCCGCGCGCCTGCTCACCCTGCAGGCCGCCCGCCTGCGCGACGCCGGCCGGCCCCACACCGCCGCCGGGGCCAAGGCCAAGCTGTTCGCGAGCGCGGTCGCCGTCGAGGCGGCCAACACCTGCGTGCAGACCCTCGGCGGCTACGGGTACTCGGCCGAGTACCCGGCCGAGCGCCTGTATCGCGACGCCAAGATCACCCAGATCTACGAGGGCACGAGCGAGATCCAGCGCCTGGTGATCGCGCGCGACCTGCTGGGAGAGGCCGCCCGGGCCTGACCCGCTCCGTCAGCTGCGGCCGGCGGCCTCGGTCGTCGCGCGCGAGCGGACGGGGATGCCCATGCTGCCGCGGGCGCTCATCACGGCCCAGGCTCCGAGGAAGCCGAGCGCGACCACCACTCCGCCGGCCATCGAGTCGATGACGTAGTGGTTGGCGGTGCCGGTGATCGTGATGAAGACCAGCGCCGGGTACGCCAGCGCCAGCAGCCGCAGCGGCCACGACCGCAGCAGCAGCAGGCCGACGACGCCGATCATGATCGCGTAGCCGAAGTGCATCGACGGCACGGCGGCGTGCGGGTTGAACCAGCCCGAGAAGACGCCGCCGTGCAGGTCAACGTCGCTGATCTTGTGGAGCGTGTCAACGAAGCCGTCGCCCGCGCCCGCGAGCCGGGGCGGCGCGACCGGGTAGACCATGAACACGATCAGGGCGATCCCGTTGGCCGCGAGGAAGGCGTTGCGCACGTAGGGGTACAGGTGCTGGCGGCGCTTGTAGAGCCAGACGAAGAAGATCGGCGTCACGGTCCAGTGCGCGTACAGGTAGAAGTAGTTCAGCGCCTCGGCGATCTCGATGTGGTTGAGCACCCACTGCTGGATGCTCGTCTCGAAGAACAGGCCCGAGCTCTTCTCCAGGTGAATGATCCCCGCCGCGTTCTCGAAGGCGGTGGAGGGCTTGCCCATGACCAGCGCCCGCGACACCTGGTACACGACGATCGCCGCGGCGAAGATCGCGACCTCGATCAGCCACGGGTGGGTGCGAAACGGCCCGCGCATCGCGCTCAGCACGCCCTTCGGGCCGCCGTCGGGCAGCTCGGCCTGGGTCTCTGACCGCTTCGTTTCGGGAATCTCGGCGGGCATCTGGCCTTCGTTCGCACCGGTCGGCAGGGCAAGACCGTATCGCGTGCGACACATTTGCGACAACCCGGTGATTACAGCGTTAACCGTGAATTTGGTGTCGTCGCGGACCCGCCCCGCGCGCTCGCGGGGCATCGTCGCCTCGCCCCGGCGCGCCCTCGAGGGGGTCGACCGCCGAAACCGCGGGTAGGCTGCGCGGCAGCCGGGTCCGGAACGCCGGGCGCGTGCGCGCCACGGGGTCCGGACGCGACTCGGGGCGCGGGCGCCGCCGGGTCCGGCATCGCCGACGCCGAAGGGCTTCGCCACGGTCAACATCGACACCCAGTCCTTCTTCGTGATCGTGGTCGCCGCGGCGCTCGCGGCGCTGGTGGTCGGCATCGTGGGCCGCCGGTTCGTCCTGCCGGTGGTCGTGCTCGAGCTGATCTTCGGCATCATCATCGGGCCGCAGATGCTCGACCTCGCCCAGCCGGACGAGTTCGTGAAGTTCTTCTCCAACCTCGGCCTGGCGATGCTGTTCTTCTTCGCGGGCTACGAGATCGACTTCGAGCGGATCAGGGGCCACCCCCTGACGCTCGGCGCCCTCGGCTGGGGGGTGTCGCTGGTGCTCGCCTACCTGGTGGGCGGGGCGCTCGCCGCGGCGGGGCTCGTGCTCTCGCTCCTGTTCGTGGGGTCGGCGATGGCGACCACGGCGATCGGCACGCTGATCCCGATCCTGCGCGACGCCGGGGACCTGCGCTCGCGCTTCGGCGGGTTCCTGCTCGGGGCGGGCGCCACGGGCGAGTTCGGGCCGATCCTGCTGATCACGATCGTCTTCTCGAGCAAGCGGCCCCTCGGCAGCGCGGTGATCCTGATCGCCTTCGTCGCGCTCGCGGTCGCCGCCGGCCTGATCGCGGTGCGGTCGGTGGGTCGCAGCTGGGACATGTTCGAACGCACGCTCGAGACCAGCGGTCAGCTGGCCATCCGCACCACGGTGGTGATCGTCTTCGCCCTCACCGGGCTCGCCGCGTCGCTGGGGCTGGACCTGCTCCTGGGCGGCTTCGTGGCGGGGATCATCCTGCGCCTCGCGCTGCGCGGGCGCGAGGTCGAGGTGCTCGAATCCAAGCTCAGCGCCGTGGGGTACGGCTTCCTGATCCCGTTCTTCTTCGTCGTCAGCGGGATCAGCGTCAACCTGGACGCGCTCACCGGAGACCCGGTGGAGGCGCTCAAGGTGCCCATGTTCCTGGCGCTGTTCCTGGTCGTGCGCGGCACCCCGGCGCTGCTGCTCTACCGCCGCGACCTGGATCTGCGCGACCGCTGGGCGATGGCGTTCTTCTGCGCCACCCAGCTGCCCCTGGTCGTGGCGATCACGACCATCGCCGTCGGGGAGGGCCACATGACCTCGTCCACCGCGGCGGCCCTGGTCGTCGCCGGCATCCTCTCGACCGCGATCTATCCCCTGGTGGGCCTGCGGCTGCGCGGCGACCGGCCCATGGCCGATCCCGCCGAGCCGGCGGTCCCTGAGCCCGGCCGCGGACCCGGCGACGCGGAGGTCGCGGCCGCGTAGCGCGGCGGGCCCCGCGAGACGACCGCCTCCCGGGCCCGCCACTGCATCGGGGTGCCCGGATTTGAACCGGGGACCTCTCCGACCCGAACGGAGCGCGCTACCAAGCTGCGCCACACCCCGCCGACATGCGGCGGGCGCATCGTACCCGAAAACGCCCGCGGCGCTCAGATCGTGATGACGCCCTCGACCTCGGGAATGGCGCGCCGCAGCTCGGCCTCGATGCCCAGCGTCAGGGTCGCGGTGGACATCGGGCACCCTCCGCACGAACCCATCATCGACAGGTGCACGAAGCCCTCGTCGTCGAACTCGACCAGCTCCACATCGCCGCCGTCCGCGTGGAGGGCGGGGCGAATCTGCTCCAGCACGTCCTCGATCTGCGACAGAATCTCCGTCAACATGTCGTCTCCTGATGCTCGCTCTGCGCACGATGGTAGCGGTCGGCTGACCGTCGCCGCCGTGCAGATGACCAGCGGCGCCGACCGGGCGGCCAACATCGCCCGCGCCGGCGAGCTCGTGGGGGAGGCCGCCGACGCCGGGGCCCGCCTGGTGGTGCTCCCCGAGAAGTGGCCCTACCTCCACGGGCCTCGCACCGCCGAGGGGGCCGAGCCGCTCGACGGGCCCTCGGCCGCCGCGGCCTCGGCGTGGGCCCGCGAGCTCGGCGTCGCCATCCTCGCCGGCAGCCTCATCGAGCGCACCGAGGCGGGGCGGGTGCACAACACGAGCCTGCTGCTGGCGCCGGACGGGAGCGTCGTCGGGGTGTACCGCAAGCTCCACATGTTCGACGTCAACGTCGACGGCCGCGCCTACCGCGAGTCGGCCGCCACGGCGCCGGGCTCCGAGGTCGTCGCCGCGCGACGTCCTCGGGCGCCGGGTCGGGATGTCGGTCTGCTACGACCTGCGCTTCCCGGAGCTGTACCGCCGGCTCGCGTTGGCGGGGCGCCGAGATCCTGGTCGTCCCCGCGGCCTTCACCGAGGTGACCGGGCGCGCCCACTGGGAGCCCCTCCTGCGCGCCCGCGCGATCGAGAACCAGGCCTTCGTGATCGCCCCGGGGCAGGTGGGCCGCCACGCCGACGGCACGGCCTCGCACGGGCACAGCATGGTGGTGGATCCCTGGGGCCGGGTGCTCGCCGAGGCCTCCGGGGGCGAGGGCGCTCGCGGTCGCCACCCTGGACTTCGACGAGCTGGCCGACATCCGCCGCCGCCTCCCGGCCCTGACCCACCGCCGGACCGACCTCTTCTAGACCTCGAAGGGCAGGTCGGGATCGGCGAAGGCGACGCGGCCGCCGACCAGGGTGAGGCGCGGCACCAGGTCGGGGTCGAGCACCACCACGTCGGCCGGGGAGCCGGCCGCGAGCGCCGGCGGCAGCCCGAGCAGCCGGCGGGGCGCGTCGATGGCGGCCGACAGCGCGGCGCCGCGCGCGATGCCCGCGGCGACGCAGCGTCGCCGGGCCGCGGTCGATGCCCAGGGCGCTGCCGGCGAGCCGTCCGCCGGCCGTGGCGCGCTCGCCGTCGGAGGTGATCGTCAGCCCCCCGAGCCGGTAGGCGCCCGGCGGCGCCCCGGCCGCCGCCGCCGCGTCGCTCACCAGCACCAGCCGCCTCCCTGCCGCCCGGGCCACGGTCGCCGCGACCTCCGGCGCCACGTGCACGCCGTCGCAGATGAGTGACACGCGGGCGCGGGGGTGCGCCAGGAAGGCGGCCAGCGCCGACGGCTCGCGGCTGACGAGGCCGCGCATGGCGTTCAGGGCATGGGTCAGCAGCCCCGCCCCGGCGGCGATGGCCGCCCGGCCGGTCGCGGCGTCGGCCTCGGTGTGCCCCACGGCGGCCACCGCGCCGGCCGCGACGGATGCGCCGGATGGCCGGCAGCGCGCCCTCGAGCTCCGGCGCCAGGGTCACGATCGCCGGGCGGAAGGCCGCGAGGAGGCGGTCGACCGTCTCCGGGTCGGGCGCGCGCAGGAGCGCGGGGTCGTGAGCGCCGTGACGGGTCGGCGCCAGGAAGGGCCCCTCGAGGTGCGGCCCGAGCATCCGCGCCGAGGCCGGCCGGCCGGCCGCCGCCGCCAGCGCCCGCGCCGCCCGGGCGTAGCCGCCGTCGTCGCGGCTGACGAGGGTGGGGCAGAAGGCCGTCACCCCGGCGGCGGGCAGCGCGGCGGCCACGTGTGCCACCTCGTCGGCGTCGCCGCCCACCTCGGCCCCCCCGAAGCCGTTGACCTGGAGGTCGACGAAGCCCCCGCAGATCGTCCATCCCCGGCGGTGGCGCGACCCGCCGGCCGCCGCCCCGGGCGGCGATCAGCCCGTCGGCGATCGCCACCGACCCGGGCGCGACCGCCCGGCCGCGCAGCACGTCGCCCTCGAGGCGCACGCGGCGGCCGCTCAGTCCAGGCCCTCGAGGGCCTCCGCCACGATCACGCCGGGATCGAGGCCGCCGGCGCCGAGCTCCACCGCGAGGCCCTGCGGGTCGATGTCGCCCGCCTCCAGCCACAGCTCGCGCAGGAAGGCCCCCGCCCCGGGCTCGGCGAACCAGCGCTCGCCGTGGGTCTCGCGCAGGTGCGCGCGCAGCACCGCGGCCAGCGCGCGGCCGCGCAGGTCGTCGGCCGACCGCAGCCCCGCCAGGTCGTCGGCCAGGCGCAGCTCGTCCGGCCAGCCGACGCAGGTGGCCCGCGCCAGCAGCCCCGCGTCCGCGTCGCCGCCGAGCGCGGCCGCCCGCGCCGCGGCGGCGCGCACGCCGAGCAGGCGCACGGTGCGCGCCGCGCGCGCGATGGGGCCGTCGTCGGGCGCGCCCAGCACGCGCGCGAGCCAGGCGGGCTCGCACAGCAGGCCCTCGAACAGGAAGCCGTGGGCGCGGCGCAGCGCCGGGTCGCCGAGGCGGCGGGCCTCGATCGGCAGGCGGCCGGAGGCGCCGTCGTGGGCCAGGGCGACGCCGGCGGTGCGCAGCGTGTGCGCGTACCCCACCAACCCCGCGGGCGCACCCGCCGCGCGCGGCGGGGGCGGCACGCCGAGCAGCTCGCAGGTGCGCTCCACGGCGTCCGCCGCGGCCCCGGCGGGCAGGTCGTCCTCCAGCTGGGGGGCCCGCACCAGTCGCGGCAGATCCGCCGCCTCGGTGGCGTCGAGCGCCAGGCCGAGCGCGTCGCGGGCCGACCGGTCCAAGGCGCGGGCGGCGACGTCCTCGGTCTCGTCGACGATCCGCCGGCCGTCGGCGGTCACGATGCCCAGGGCGATGTCGGCGACGCGCGCGAGCAGCGCGGCGGGCGTGTCGGCCCCGAGCGCCCGGGCGGCGTCGTCGCGCCGCAGGCGGGCGTCGCCGATCACCCGGGCCAGCTGGGCGTCGATCGTCCGCAGGCGCGCCCGCTGCAGCTCGCGCCGCCGCTCGCGATCGGGTTCGGCGGCGAGCTCGGCATCCACGTCGAGCAGCGCGATCCCGCCCTCGCCCCCGCCCACCAGGGGCAGGCGGATGATCTCCTCGATCTCCGCGCTCTCCTGGGCGCTCGCGTTGCGGATGTACCCCTCGGCCGCGAAGCGGGCCAGGGAGCGCATGCGGCGGGCGAGGCCGAAGGCGGCGACCGACTCGAGCCCCTCGACGGCCTCGGCGCTGAACAGGTCGCGGAAGCGCTCGTCGGCGATGGACGCCGACTCCTCGAGGAAGCGCTCGACACCGGCGCGGTAGCCGTCCAGGTCCGGTGCGATGACGGTCACGACGGACATACTAGGCCGATGGACCGCCCCCGCCGCGACGACGTCCTCGAGCTCGAAGTGAGCGATCTCGCGTTCGGCGGCGCCGGCGTCGCGCGCCACGACGGCTACGTCGTCTTCTGCCGCGACACCGCGCCGGGCGACCGGGTGCGGGCGCGCATCACCAAGGCGCGGCGGCGCTTCGCCGAGGCGGACCTGGTCGAGGTGATCTCGCCCGGCCCCGGGCGGGTGCTCCCGCCGTGCCCCTACGTGCCGCGCTGCGGCGGCTGCCGCCTCCAGCACGTCGAGTACGAGATCGCGCTCGAGGCCAAGCGCGCGCAGGTGGGCGAGCACCTGTCGCGCATCGGGCACCTCGAGGGCATCGAGGTGCGCGAGCCGGACGCCGCGCTCGAGCGCTTCGGCTACCGCAACAGGATGGAGTACTCGGCGGCGCCCGGGCCGGACGGCGGGCTGGCGCTGGGCTTCCACGTGCGCGGGCGCTGGGACCAGGTCGTGGACGTGGCCTCGTGCCTGCTCGCCTCGCCGCTCGGCAACGCCGTGCGCGAGACGGTGCGCGGCTGGGCCGAGGCGCAGGCCCTGGAGCCGTACGACCAGCGGGCCCAGGCGGGGACCCTGCGCCACGTGCTGGTGCGCGAGGGCGTCGGCACCGGCCAGGTGCTGGTGAGCGTGGTGACCGCCCCCGGGGCCGAGGGGGCCGTCGACCTCCTGGCCGAGCCGCTCATGGCCGCGCACCCCGAGGTCGTGGGCCTGCTCCACTCGGTGAACGACGGCGTCGCCGAGGTCACCTCCGGGCTCGAGACCCGCCTGGTCGCCGGGCGCGACTGGATCGAGGAGCGCGTCGCCGGCGTCACCCTGCGGCTGTCGGCGGCCGCCTTCTTCCAGACCAACACGCGCATGACCGACCTGCTCTACGAGCGGGTCGCCGAGGCGGCCGGCCTCGACGGCACCCAGGTGCTGTACGACCTCTTCGCCGGGGTGGGGAGCATCGGGATCGCGCTGGCGGCCGGGGCCCGCGAGGTGGTGGCCATCGAGATCGTCCCCGACGCGGTCGAGGACGCGATCCGCAACGCCCGCGCCAACGGCATCGCCAACCACACGGCGCTGTGCGGCGACGTGCGGGTGGTGCTGCGCGAGCGGCGCGGGGAGCTGCCCCCGCCGGACGTCGCCGTGGTCGATCCGCCGCGCGGCGGCCTGTCGGGCGGGGCGATCCGGAGGATCCTCGAGCTCGACCCGCCGACCCTGGTCTACGTCTCGTGCCAGCCGGCGACCTTCGCCGACAACGCCGCCCGCTTCGTGGAGGGCGGCTACACCCTGGAGTGGGTGCGGCCGGTGGACATGTTCCCGCAGACGCCCCACATCGAGGCGGTCGCCCGCTTCACGCGCTAGTAGGGGGGCTGGGCCTGGTGCCAGTCGCCGATGGCGCGGAAGGCGGCCCAGAAGGCCCGCTTGGCGCCCTGCTCGTCCAGCGACGCGTCGATGTCGGGCACCAGCAGGGCCTCGATCGTCGGCGTCCAGCGCTGCACCACGCCCCGCTCGGCCCGCAGGGGCTCGGCGGCCGGGAACCCGAGCGTGGCGAGCGCCTCCACCACGCGCTCGCCCATCGGCACGATCAGCTTCGGCTGGACGATGTGGATCTCGCGCGCCAGCCACGGCAGGCACAGCTCGGCGACCTCGTCCTCGTCGAGGTGGCTGCACTTGACGCACAGCGTCCCGTACAGCTGCAGCGGGTCGATCCCGAGGCGCTGCACGCTCTTCAGGATCGCCGTGCCCGCCCGGCCGAAGAAGGCGACCCCCTCCTGGCGCTCGGCCAGGCTCGCGCTCCACTTGATGAGCATGATCTCCGCCTGCGGCGAGCCGGAGCTCATCACCGGCAGCTCGGCGTCGGAGCTGCACCGCTCGCACGCCGTGATCTCGTCGTTGAGGGCCGCGATCTCGGCGATCGCCCGGCGCTGGTAGGCGTCCTGGATGTCCTCGGGCGTCCCCCCCGCGAGCGGGGGGGTGGTGGCCGCGCGGCGTGCGCGGGGGGCGCGCGAGGGGCGCGGGGTGGGGCGGTCAGGGGTCATCGGCGAGAGCGATATTTCCCAGGGTGCGCGTTACTCCTGCCTGACGGCGTTTCACGACTTGGGAAGGCGGCGTGCACGGCCCCTCCGGCGGGCGCTCTGCTCCCGGGGCGCGCGTCGCCGCCCCGCCGTCGCGGGCCGCGCGTCGGACAGGGCGTCGAGCAGCCCGGCGGCGTCCGAGAAGGCCCGCAGTTCGCTGAGATGGGCGCCCACCTCCTCGGGCCGGGTGGCCTCGCTGCACCAGGCCACGCGCAGCCCCCGCCGGCGCATCGGGGCGACCTCCGCGTCGTCCGGCGCCTGCGCGCCCGCGCCTGCAACGCCGTGCACGTCGATCGCGCCGCCCAGCTCCCGCAGCGACTCCGGCGACGGCGCGCCCGTGTGCGGCGCCAGCACCAGCCCGCCCTGTGCGTGGATCGCGGTGGCGGCGGCCGCCGGGCTCATGCCGTCGGCCACGGCCTCGGAGAGGAGCAGTCCGACCAGATGGCCGTCGGTGGTGGCCACCTCCTGGCCCACCAGGACCGTCAGGCCCTCGCCGGCCAGCGCCGCGGTCTCGCGCGCCGCCGACAGGTCGCCGGTCCCGGCGACCGCCACCACGGCGATCCCGCCCTCGGCGCAGGCCGCCACGATCTGGGCGGGCGTGAGCAGCGGGCCGGGGCGCACGTGTAGGTCGGCCGCCAGGCGCCCCCCGCGGTCGCGGCCGCGCGCGATCGCGTCGCGGTAGGCGGCCGCCAGCTCGCGGGCCTCCTGATCCCAGGTGCGCGCGCTCGCGTGGGCCCGCGCGGCCGCGCCCAGCGCCGTCCGCCGCGCCGGGTCGGCGACCAGATCGGCGATGGCGCGGCTCCACGCCTGGTGGGTGAAGGGCGGCAGCACCAGCGCGTCGGCGCCGTGCACGACGGCCTCGTCGGCGGCGGCGCCGAGGGGCGCGAGGACCGCGCAGCCGCAGGCCATCGCCTCGCGCAGCGGCGGGCCCAGCACGTCCTCGGGCGTTGCGATCAGGGCGATGCGCGCGGCGGCGAACGCCTCCGCGCGGGCCTCCGGTCCCGAGTCGGGCACCACCGACACCCTGTCGCGGAGCGCCTTGGGCACGGCCGCGCGCGTGCGCCAGGGAGCGTCGGAGGGTCCGAGGAGGGTCACGGGCCCGACCGCGTCGGGGTCCAGGTTGCGCAGCACGCTCACGGCGAAGCGCACGCCCACCCGGTCCCGGCCGCGCGCCACCAGCACCAGGCCCGGCGGTTCCCCGGAGGTGGCCGGGGGCGCGAAGCGCGCGGTGTCGACGCCGGGCGGGATGACCGCGTAGGTCCCGGGCAGGATCTCCGACAGCGCCGTCCGTCCGGCCTCAGTGGTGGCCACGCGCAGGTCGGCGCGCGCGAGGGCGCGGTCGACCAGCGGGCGCAGGAAGGCGACCCCGACCAGCGGCTCGGCGCGGTGGAAGGTGGCGGCCGTGACGCCCGGCGCGTGACGCAGGGCGGCCAGGGCCGGGCTCGGGGCGAGCGGCTCGTGCAGGTGCACGACGTCGAACGGCGCGAGCGCCAGCGTCGTCTCCAGCGTGGCCGCCAGGTCGAACGGCTCGCCCAGGCGGCGTCCCGGCGCGGCCGGCAGGGCGCGCCCGATCACCAGCTCGAGCACCTCGCCCGGGGGCGCCAGCAGCGCCTCGGGCTCGCCCGAGTGCGCGCGCAGCAGCACGGCGCGCCCGGCGGCGACCAGCGCCCGGTCGGGTGAGGGCGCGAGGATCGTGACGCGGTGGCCCAGCCCGGCGAGCGCGCGGGCCTCGGCCGCGACGTGGTGGGTGACGTCGTCGCGCGGGGGCCACTCGTGGGGGGAGACCAGGGCGATGCGCAGCGCGTCGCTCACGATCGTGCTCCCTCCCTGCGCGTTCTACGCACCGCGACCGTCCGAGGCGCGCCACACCAGCGCGACGCGGTGGGCGGCCGTGATCGCGCTGAGGCCGGCGAGGATGCCGATGATCACGGCCAGGAGGTCGCCGAGTCCGCCCAGGAAGAGCCCGGCCCCGACGATGACCAGGCGCTCGGGCCGTCCCATGAGCCCGCCGCTCGAGCCCGGGATCCCGAGCCCCTCGGCCCGGGCGCGCGCGTACGACACGAGGAACGACGCCGTCAGCGCCACGAAGGCGGCCGCGAGCGCCCAGTCCTGCCCCTCCTGGGCGAAGGTGATCCCGATCGCCCCGAGGATCACGCCCTCGGCCAGGCGGTCGAGGGTGGAGTCCAGGAACGCGCCGAACGTCGTGACGCGCCCCTGGTGGCGGGCGACCAGCCCGTCCAGCGAGTTGACCAGGCCCGACGCGATGAAGACCAGGGAGGCGATGACCCACTGGCGCTCGAGCACGAGCACGGCGGCGGCGCAGATGCCCAGGAAGCCGATGATCGTGACCGTGTTGGGCGTGATCCGGCTGCGGTCGACCAGCCGCCAGACGGTGGCCGCCATGCCCGTGGGCGTGTCGGGATCCAGCTCATGAAGCTGCGTGGCGATCGCGCACTCTCCTCGACGGCGTCGGCGCTGCCCGTCGGAGGACGGGCCTCTTCCGGCCGGTCTAGGATAGCGGCGCATGCGCCTCTGCACGTTTCGCGACGCCGGTCGCACCCGCCTCGGCCGCGTCCATGGCGATGCGGTCCAGCCGCTCGACGGACGCGACGTTGGCGACGCCCTCTTCGGCATCCCGGACCCGGTCGGCGACCCTCTGCCCCTTGCGGGGCTCGAGCTGGCCGCGCCGCTGCTGCCGGGCAAGCTGCTGGGGGTGGGCTGGAACTACATCGACCACGCCCAGGAGATGGGCGGTGACGTGCCCTCCGAGCCGCTGGTCTTCTCCAAGCTCGTGTCGTCGGTCGTGGGCCCGGCGGGGCCGGTGCCGCGCCCGGACTACACCGAGCAGCTCGACTACGAGGCCGAGCTCGCGGTGGTCATCGGCACCCGGGCCCGCGACGTGGCGCCCGAGGACGCGCTCGCCCACGTGTTCGGCTACGCGGTGATGGACGACATCACGGCGCGCGACATGCAGCGCGCCGAGCCCCAGTGGGTGCGCGCCAAGGGCGGCGACGGCTTCGGCCCCTTCGGGCCCTGGATCACGACCGCCGACGAGATCCCCGACCCGCAGGCCCTCGGCGTGCGCAGCTGGGTCAACGGCGAGCCGCGCCAGGACGCGAGCACCGCCGACATGGTCTTCCCGGTGGCCCGCCTGGTGTCGTGGTGCTCGCGCAGCTTCACCCTGGAGCCGGGCGACGTGATCGCGACCGGGACGCCCCCGGGCGTGGGCATGGGCCGCACGCCGCCCGTGTTCCTGCGGCCGGGCGACCGCGTGCGCATGGAGATCGACGGCCTCGGCACGATCGAGCACGCCATCCGATGACCCCCGAGGAGGCGCTCACGCGCGTGCTCACCCTGACCGGGCTCAGCCTGCCCCGCGGGGTCCTGGGGCCCGAGACCTGGGCGCTCGCGCGCGCGCTCTCGGACGAGGCCGAGCCGGGCGCCGACCCCGCCGATCTCGCGGGCGCGGCCTCGGCGGCCCACTGGGCCGAGCTGCGGGGGCCGATGGAGGCCGCCCTCCTGCGCGCGCGGGCGGGCGCGGCGCCCGACGACCAGGAGGCGTTCGCGGTGGTCCTCGACTGGGCCGCCGACGACGATCCCGACACGCCGCTGGCCCGCGCGCTGGCGGTGCGGGCGGCGGCCGAGCTCGCCGCGGCGGGCGCCCGCGCCCGGGCGCGCCTGCGGGCCGCAGAGGCCACCATCGCCGAGGGGGGCCCCGGCGCGGCCATCGCCGCGACGAGCGCGGCGGGCGCGATCGCCTCCGACCTGCTCGACCTGGATCCCGAGGACTTTGCGATCGAGATCGCCGAGTACGTCGAGGCCGGGAGCCGCCCCGAGGACATCCCCGCGCTCGCCCGCGCCACCGGCGACCCGGAGATCCGCGCCTGGGCCCGCGCGGCCGTCGCGGCGACCGAGGCGCCCGAGGCCCCCGAGGCGGTCGCCGCCGTGCGCCACCTGGCGGCCGGGCCGCCCCCCGCCGAGCCCTCCGAGGACCTGATCTGGGTGCCGACGATCCTGGCCCTCACGTCCGAGGCCATCGAGCGCTCGCTCGTGGACGAGAGCGCCGCCCCGCCCGGCGAGGGCTGACCCGCGCGCGCCGGGACGCGGGCCCAGACGCTCGAGATCGTCCGCCGGCTCGCCGAGGCCTATGGGCCCCTGCCCTACGCCCGCCGCCACCCGCCGGTGAGCGAGCTGGTGACGACGCTCCTCAGCCACAGCACGACCGACGTCAACCAGGAGCGCGCCTTCCGCAGCCTGCGCGCGCGCTTTTCCACGTGGGACGACGTGCGCCGGGCGCCGACCGCCGCGGTGGAGGACGCGGTGCGCGTGGCCGGCCTCGCGAACCAGAAGGCACCCCGGATCCAGGCGGCCCTCGACCGCATCGCCGAGGATCCCCGTCCGTCCGACCTCGAGTGGCTGGGGACGGTGCCCCTGGACGAGGCGATGGCGTTCCTCACCTCCCTCGACGGCGTCGGCCCCAAGACCGCCGCGTGCGTCATGTGCTTCTGCTTCGACGCCCACGTCGTGCCCGCCGACACCCACGTGCACCGCATCGCGCTGCGCACGGGGATCGTGCCCCCGCGCGCGAGCGCGGTGGCGGCGCAGGAGCGCCTCAGCCGCTGGACGCCGCCCGGGACGGCCTTCGCCACCCACATGCGCCTGATCGCCCACGGCCGGACGGTGTGCGTGGCGCGCGCGCCGCGCTGCGGCGAGTGCGTCCTGATCGACGTGTGCCGGACGGGCCTGGCGACGACCGCCCGGGGGGTTGTCGAGGCTCGGGGTGTCTGAGCTCTGAGCCCTGAGCGTTTCGGAGTTCGGGGTTTCAGAGCTCTGAGCGTTCTGAGCTGTGAGCGTTTCGGAGCTGTGAGCGTTTCGGAGCTCTGAGCGTTTCGGAGTTCGGGGTTTCGGAGCTCTGGACGTTCAGAGCTCTGACAGTCTCCTCTGAGGGCCTGTTCGTCTGTCGGCCGCGCCGGCTCCTCACGCGTGCGAGGCCGGGCTCTTGCGGCCCGGCCTGGCCGCGGCAAATCCACCCTGGCCGGGTGGATTTGCATTCGCTGGCCGCCTGCGGCGGCGAGCGTGTACGGCCGGGCGGAGCCCGGCCGTCTCGTCGCCCATAGGGCGACTCGGAGCTAGGCCTGTCCTACCGGGTGGCGCCCAGGGCGCGCAGCGCCCGTGCTTCGGGGCGTTCAGAGCTCTGACAGTCTCCTCTGAGGGCCTGTTCGTCTGGCAGCCGCGCTTTGTCCCTCACGCGTGCGAGGCCGGGCTCTTGCGGCCCGGCCTGGCCGCGGCAAATCCACCCTGGCCGGGTGGATTTGCATTCGCTGGCCGCCTGCGGCGGCGAGCGTGTACGGCCGGGCGGGGCCCGGCCGTCTCGTCGCCTTCGGCGACATCGGAGCCGGGCCTGTCCTACCGGGTATCGCCGAGGGCGCGCAGCGCCCGAGCGTGGCCGAGGTGGGTCTTGACCTGCCCGCGCACATGTCCGGCCCGAAGGGCCGCTGCGCGATGCAAATGCGCCCGACCAAGGGCGGATTTGCGCGTCGAGTCGGCCCGCAAGAGGCCGACTCCACGCTTGACGCAATTTCCTTCTCCGCACTCCTCGGAAACGTTCAGAGCTCGGGGCCCGAAGCTCGGAAAACCCCGAAGCTCGGAAAGCCCTGAAGCTCGGAAAGCCCTGAAGCTCGGAAAGCCCTGCGAAGCCTGAGCTCGGAAGGTCCCAAAGCTCGGGGCCTCAGGGGAAATCTAAGTCAACTACGCTCAGATCGAGCTTGACATGGATCGACTTAGATCTACAATCGATCCAGCGAAGCACACACACGGCATTCCGGGGCCATCCCGGTGCGAGGAGGCGGCACGCATATGGGCAAGACGATCGGCATCGACTCGGCACGACCAATTCCGCGGTGGCGGTGCTCACCGGTGGTGAGCCGAGGTCCTCCCCAACGCCGAAGGCGGACGCACGACCCCGTCGGTCGTCGGATTCTCGAAGTCCGGCGAGCGCCTGGTGGGCACCGTGGCCAAGCGCCGGCGCGGTGACGAACCCCGAGAACACGATCTTCAGCGTCAAGCGCTTCATGGGCCGCAAGTACGCCGAGGTGGACGAGGAGATGAAGATCGTCCCGTACGAGGTGGTCCGGGCGCGAACGGCGACGCGCGGATCAAGGTGGACGGCAAGGAGTTCGCCCGCAGGAGATCAGCGCGATGATCCTGCAGAAGCTGAAGGCCGACGCCGAGGCGTTCCTCGGCGAGCCGGTCACCGACGCCGTCGTGACCGTCCCGGCCTACTTCAACAACGCCCAGCGCCAGGCGACCAAGGACGCCGGCGAGATCGCGGGCCTCGACGATCAAGCGCATCATCAACGAGCCGACCGCGGCCGCGCTGGCCTACGGGCTCGACAAGGAGACCGACCAGACGATCCTCGTCTTCGACCTCGGCGGCGGCACGTTCGACGTGTCGGTGCTCGAGATCGGCGACGGCGTCTTCGAGGTCAAGTCCACCGCGGGTGACAACCACCTGGGCGGCGACAACTTCGACAAGGCGATCGTCGACTGGATGGCCGCCGAGTTCAAGCGCGACCAGGGCATCGACCTGGGCAACGACAAGATGGCCCTCCAGCGCCTGTACGAGGCCGCCGAGAAGGCCAAGATCGAGCTCTCGACGACCACGTCGTCGCAGATCAACCTGCCGTTCATCACGGCCGACGCAGGACGGGCCCGAAGCACCTCGACCTGCAGCTCACGCGCGCCCAGCTCGAGGAGCTGACGCACGACCTGCTCGAGCGCCTCGTGGGCCCGACCAAGCGGCCCTGACCGACTCGGGCGTCGGCGACAAGATCGACCACGTCGTGCTCGTCGGCGGCATGACCCGCATGCCCGCCGTGCAGGAGCGGGTCAAGGAGGTCACCGGCCGCGACCCCCACAAGGGCGTCAACCCGGACGAGGTCGTCGCCGTCGGCGCGGCGATCCAGGCCGGCGTGCTCTCGGGCGACGTCAAGGACGTCCTGCTGCTCGACGTGACGCCGCTGTCGCTGGGCATCGAGACCAAGGGCGGCGTGTTCACCAAGCTGATCGAGCGCAACACGACGATCCCGACCAAGAAGAGCGAGGTCTTCTCGACCGCCGACGACAACCAGAACCAGGTGGAGATCCACGTCCTCCAGGGCGAGCGCGAGATGGCGGCCTACAACCGCACGCTCGGCAAGTTCAACCTGGTCGGCATCCCGCCGGCGCCGCGCGGCGTGCCGCAGGTCGAGGTCACCTTCGACATCGACGCCAACGGCATCGTCCACGTCGGCGCCAAGGACCTCGGCACCGGCAACGAGCAGAAGATCGAGATCAAGGCGCTCAGCGGCCTGTCGGACGACGAGATCACGGACATGGTGCGCGACGCCGAGTCGCACGCCGACGAGGACAAGCGCCTGCGCCGGGTCGCCGACGCGCGCAACGCGCCGAGGCCCGCGTCCACGAGGCCGAGCGCCAGCTCAAGGACAACGGCGACAAGGTGGACGAGTCGGTCCGCCGCGACCTCGAGGGGGCGATCGAGGCCACCAAGAGGCGCGCCGCCGGCGAGGACGCCGACGACATCGAGGCGAAGACGGGCAGCCTGACCGACGTCCTGCACCGCCTCTCGGAGCAGGTCTACCAGCAGGCGGCGCCCAGCAGGAGGCGGCGGCCGGCGGCGACGGCGGCTCGGCTCCGAGGAGAGGCGTCGAGGACGCCGAGTACGAGGTCATCGACGAGGACGCCACGAAGGCGTCATGACCCGAGCGACCCCGAGCGACGAGGACGACGACCCGGCGCCACGGCGAGGCGCGGCCGAGGGCACCGAGCCGACGAGGCCGCGGCGCAACGGGGCCGTCGAGAGGCGGCCCGGCCCCGACCTCGAGCGGTGCGCCGAGCGCGACCAGTACCTCGACGCGCTCCAGCGCCTGAAGGCCGAGTTCGACAACTTCCGCAAGCGCAACGACCGCGAGCGCCAGATGATCGCCACCGGGGCGACGCGCGAGTGGTCCGCGGGCTGCTCCCGGTGATGGACAACCTCGAGCGGGCGTGTGCCGGCGCCCAGCGACCCGGGGCGAGGGGATCGTGGCGGGCCTCGAGATGGTGCGCGGCCAGCTCGCCGGGCTCCTGGCGGGCACGGGCGTGGAGGAGATCCCCGCCACCGGCGAGGCGTTCGACCCGACGGTCCACGAGGCGATCGCCGCGATGCCGTCGCCAGACCACTCGGAGGGCACGGTGATCGAGGTGGTCGAGAAGGGCTACCGGCACGCCGAGCACGTCCTGCGCCCCAGCCGCGTCGTGATCGCGGCCGGCGACAGCCGCTCCAGAAGAGGACAAGGGAGAGAGCGGACCAGAGTGGACGACCTCTACGCCACGCTCGGCGTCGCGAAGACCGCGAGCGCCGACGAGATCAAGAAGGCGTACCGCAAGCTGGCGCGCGTGCACCACCCCGACGCCAACGCGGGCGACCCGAAGGCCGAGGAGCGGTTCAAGGAGATCTCCCACGCCCACGACGTGCTCTCGGATCCCGAGAAGCGGCAGGAGTACGACGCGCGTGCGGTTCGGCGGCCGGCGCCCGAACGGCGGCCGCCCGGGCGGCGCAGGCGCCGGCGCCGGCGGCTTCGGCGACTTCGCCGACATGTTCTCGACGATCTTCCGCGGCGGCCGCGGCGGCGGGACGGCCGGCGGCGCGAGCCGCGCGCGCGCGCCGCGGGCGCCGACGTCGAGGTCGAGGTCAACCTCTCGTTCGACCAGGCGATGGCCGGCGCGCAGGTGCCGGTGTCGGTCGAGACGCCCGTGGCCTGCGCCGACTGCGGCGGCAGCGGCGCGAAGCCGGGCAC
The DNA here is from genome assembly GCA_963806585.1 of uncultured Thermoleophilia bacterium. Classification (GTDB taxonomy): domain Bacteria; phylum Actinomycetota; class Thermoleophilia; order Miltoncostaeales; family Miltoncostaeaceae; genus Miltoncostaea. The sequence goes on from CAWDYN010000012.1 coordinate 125,973, forward strand.
AGCCCGCGCCTGTGCCCCGAGTGCAAGGGCCGCGGCGTGCGCGGCCGCGACGGCGGGTCGTTCGCGTTCAGCGAGCCCTGCCCGCGGTGCGGCGGCAACGGCACGGTGATCGACGACCCCTGCCCGACCTGCGAGGGCACCGGCAGCACCTCGACCCGCTCGCAGATCAAGGTCAAGATCCCGCCGGGCGTCAAGGACGGCACCCGCATCCGGCTGAAGGGCCGGGGCCAGGCCGGCACGCGCGGCGGGCCGGCGGGCGACCTGCAGGTGGTCACCCGGGTGGCGCCCGAGCCGCCTCTACACGCGCAAGGGCGACGACCTCGTCATCAACGTGCCGGTCACGTTCGCCGAGGCGGCGCTCGGCGCCCAGGTGGAGGTGCCCACCCTCGACGGGCGGGTCAAGCTGACCGTGCCCGCGGGCAGCGCCGACGGGCGCGCGCTGCGGATCGGCGGGCAAGGGCGCGCCGCGCCTAAGGGCGGGGGCCGGGGCGACCTGATCGCCACCCTGCGCCTGGACGTGCCGCGCGAGCTGTCGCAGAAGCAGAGGGACGCGCTGGAGAAGTTCGCCAAGCTCGACGAGCGCGATCCGCGGGAGACGCTGTTCTCATGAGCACGCCGGGCGAACCGCTTCTTCCTGATCGGCGTCGCCGCCGAGCGGGCCGGCATGCACCCCCAGACGCTGCGGGTGTACGAGCGGCGCGGGCTGATCAGCCCGCGGCGCACCGCGCGCAACACGCGCGTCTACTGCGAGGCCGACGTCGCGCTGCTGCGGCGCATCCAGGAGCTCTCGGAGGAGGGCCTCAACCTGGCCGGCATCGAGCGGGTGCTGCGGCTCGAGCAGCGCCTCGAGCGCGCCGAGCGGCGCATGCCGCGACCTGCGCGCGGAGCTGACCGAGGTGATCGAGGACCACCGCGCGGCAGCTGGCGGAGGCGAGCGCGGCGCGCGGGCAGCTCGTGCTGGCCGTGCGCGAGGGGACCGCGCTGGTGCCGCGCTACGCACCGATCGTGAGGGAGACGGGATGAGGACGACGAGAGGACTGACAGATGGCCGTTGACAAGCCCACCGAGCGCGCGCAGGAGGCGATCGCCGGATCCGCGCGGATCGCCGCCGAGCGCGGCAACCCGGTCGTGGAGCCGGACCACCTGCTGATGGCGCTGCTCGAGGCGCGCGAGGGCGTGGTCGAGCCGGTGCTGCGCAGGGCGCCGGCGCCGACATGGCCGGCGCTGCGGGCCGCCGCCGAGGCCGCCATCGGGCGGCGCCCCCAGGTGAGCGGGCTCGGCGACCGGCGCCCCAGCTCTCGAACCCCTACCGCGCGGTGCTGCGACCGCGCCGGCCAGGAGGCCGAGGGCCTCAACGACGAGTACATCTCGACCGAGCACCTGCTGCTGGCCCTCCTCGAGGAGCCCTCGCCCGGCCCGCGAGGCGCTGGCCGGCAGCGGCGTCACGCGCGACGGCTGCTGGGCGCCCTGCGCACGGTGCGCGGCTCGGCGCGCGTCACCGATCCGAACCCCGAGGAGAAGTACCAGGCCCTCGAGCAGTACGGCCGCGACCTCGACCGAGGCCGCCGAGCGCGGCGACGCTCGATCCCGTGATCGGGCGCGACGAGGAGATCCGCCGGGTCATCCAGGTGCTCTCGCGGCGCACCAAGAACAACCCGGTCCTGATCGGCGAGCCCGGCACCGGCAAGACGGCCATCGTCGAGGGGCTCGCCCAGCGCATCGTCGCGGGCGACATCCCCGAGGGGCTGGCCGACAAGCGCGTGATCCGCTCGACGTCGGCGGCCTGCTGGCCGGCGCGAAGTACCGCGGCGAGTTCGAGGACCGCCTGAAGGCCGTCCTGAAGGAGATCGAGGACGCCGCAGGGCGAGGTGATCCTCTTCATCGACGAGCTCCACACGATCGTCGGCGCCGGCGCGGCGGAGGGCGCGGTTGACGCGGCCAACCTGCTCAAGCCGATGCTCGCCCGCGGCGCGCTGCGCGCGGTCGGCGCGACGACCCTCGACGAGTACCGCAAGTACGTCGAGAAGGACGCGGCCCTCGAGCGGCGCTTCCAGCCGGTGATGGTGGGCGAGCCATCGGTCGAGGCGACCGTCGCGATCCTGCGCGGGCTCAAGGAGCGCTACGAGGTCCACCACGGCGTCCGCATCCAGGACGGCGCGCTCGTCGCCGCCGCGCGGCTGTCGCGACCGCTACATCACCGCGCGCTTCCTGCCCGACAAGGCCATCGACCTGATGGACGAGGCCGCGAGCCGGCTGCGCATCGAGATCGACTCGGTGCCCGCCGAGCTCGACGTCGTCGAGCGGCGGATCATGCAGCTCGAGATCGAGCAGCAGGCCCTCGAGGCCGAGACCGATGCGAGCTCCGCGGCGCGCCGCGACGCGATCGGCGAGGAGCTGGCCGAGCCTGCGCGAGGAGCGCCGACGCGATGCGCGCGCACTGGGACGCAGGAGAAGGCGACCATCGACCGGATCCGCGAGATCAAGGGGCAGATCGAGACGGCGCGCACCGAGCTGGAGCGGGCCGAGCGCGAGGCCGACCTCGAGGGCGCGGCGCGGCTCGCGTACGGCACCCTGCCCGAGCTCGAGCGGGCGCTGCGGACCGTCAACGACGAGCTGGCCGAGCAGCAGAGCAGCCGCCGCATGCTCAAGGAGGAGGTCGACGAGGAGGACGTGGCCGAGGTCGTGCCTCCTGGACCGGCGTGCCCGTCGAGCCGCCTGATGGAGGGCGAGGTCGAGAAGCTGCTCCACATGGAGGAGCGCCTGCACGAGCGCGTGGTCGGCCAGGACGAGGCCGTCAGCGCCGTCGCCAACGCGCTGCGCCGCGCGCGCGCCGGGCTGTCCGACCCGGACCGCCCGATCGGCTCGTTCATCTTCCTCGGGCCCGACCGGCGTGGGCAAGACCGAGCTGGCCCGGGCGCTGGCGGAGTTCATGTTCGACGACGAGCGGGCCATGGTCCGGATCGACATGAGCGAGTACATGGAGCGTCACTCGGTGGCCCGGCTGATCGGCGCCCCGCCGGGCTACGTCGGCTTCGACGAGGGCGGCCAGCTCACCGAGGCCGTGCGCCGGCGCCCCTACGCGGTGCTGCTGCTCGACGAGATCGAGAAGGCGCACGCCGACGTCTTCAACGTGCTGCTGCAGCTGCTCGACGACGGACGCCTGACCGACGGCCAGGGCCGGGTGGTGGACTTCACCAACACCGTGGTGATCATGACCTCCAACATCGGCAGCCAGTTCCTGACCGAGGGCATCGACGGCGAGATCGCGCAGGAGCGCGTGATGGGCGTCGCTGCGCGACCACTTCCGTCCCGAGTTCCTGAACCGGGTGGACGAGATCGTGGTGTTCGGCCGCCTCGAGGCCGCACCAGCTCGGACGCATCGTCGAGCTGCAGGCCGCGCGGCTGCGGGAGCGCCTGGCCACGCGGGGCGTGCAGCTCGAGATCACCGAGGCGGCGCGCGACCTGCTGGCCCGGGAGGGCTACGACCCGGTGTACGGCGCCCGCCCGCTCAAGCGGCTGGTGCAGCGGCGCATCGAGAACCCGCTGGCCCAGAGGATGCTGGCCGGCGAGGTGAACGACGGCGAGCGGGTGATCGTGGACGCCGACGGCGACGAGATCACCTTCCGCGCCGTCGAGCCGGTCGTCGGCGTGGCGTAGGGACTGTCGGCCCTCCGATCGCGGCCGCCAGGGACGGCGGCCGCGTGGTTCAATGACGGCGATGGCCAAGGGATCTCCACGAGGGCGGCTCGCCGCGCAGGGCACCGCCGCCGGCGTCGGCGCGGCCGTGCTGGCCGGGCTGGCGAGCGTGGCGGTCCAGGGCGGCACGGTGGTCGGTTACGTGCTGTTCGCGGTGCTGCTGGCCGGCACCGTGGTCATGGCGACGACCGCGGCGCGCTGGTTCAGCCGCGCGCGCGGCTCCTAGGGCTCCAGCTCCACCACCTGGCGCAGCACCGAGGCGCCGGACAGCTCGTCCTCGAGGCTCAGCCCGACCGTCACCTCTAGGTCGTCCGGCGACGTGCGGCGCGAGTCGTAGACCACGACCAGCGCCTCGTCGTCGGCCTCGAGGTACGTGCCCTCCCCCAGGGGGGTGTAGCGCGTCGCGCCGATGCCGACGAGGATCGTCCCGGGGCGGCCGGCGTCGGCGAGGTACTCGCCCACCGGCTCGAGCGGGGTGTCGTCGGACCCGCGCTGGTTCGCGAGCCGGTCGACGATCCAGCTCAGCAGCCGGTCGCCGTAGAAGCTGTATCCGGGCAGGGGGCTGTCGATGCCGTACGGGTGGGTCTCCCCCCCGCGGCGCAGGAAGCAGGCCAGGCGCAGGTGGGCCGTGGCCCCCTCCGGGTCGAGGTCGCCGATGGGGAAGAACCGCGCGGCGATCCCCTTCGAGTCGGGGCCCCAGTTCTTCTTGTGGCTGATCTTCGACGCGCCCGGGCGCCGGATGGAGCAGTCGTTGAAGGCGCCGATCGCCGTCGGCGCGATGCGGGTGACCTCGTCCGAGAGGTAGTCGACCGTGCACAGCAGGGCGGCCTCGGGCTCGATCTGGAGGTTGACCGCCTCGGCCGTGCGCGGGATGGAGATGCGGTCGTGGGAGAGGGGGAAGACGCCCAGGAACGACTCGTGGCCGGGCACGTAGAACGGGAAGAGGCCCTTGGGCGCGTCGGGCGAGGCCGCCTCGACCGCCACGAAGTCCCCGTCCTCGCCCGCCTGCTCGAGATGGCCCGCGAAATTGCCGGCCACGCCCATCCCGAAGGCGCGTCGCAGCTCGTCCAGGTCGACCGGGAACACACCGGCAGGCTACGCGCGCCAGCCTCCGGCTGCCCCCGCCTGCGCCAGCCGGTCGAGGGCCCGCCGCCACGCCGACTCGTCGTCGGCGCTGACCGGCTCGGGCGCCGACCAGTGCAGCGCCGTCGCCTCCCGCCCCTCGGCGACCAGCGCCAGGCGCTGGCGGCGCACCGATCCCGGCATCGTCCGGTCGGGGCGCTGGCGCTCGCGCGCGATCACCCCGGGCGGCGCCGGGATCACCACCGCCGGCGGGGGATCGTTCTCCCAGGCGCCCAGGTACGCGGCCAGCTCGCCGGCCGGCAGGCGCACCGTCCTGACGATGCGGCCGTCCGGCAGGCCGGGGCCCGGCGCGCCCCGGTCGGTCGTCGCCCCCGGGGCCGGGCGCACGCCCGACACCGCCTGGAGGCCGGAGCTCCCCTCCTCGGGGGGTGGGAGGTAGTACGTCACCCTCCCTATATCGGCGGATCCGCCCTCAGTCGCGAGTGGCGATCGCGGCGAGACCCGCGAGGATGCCGCCGACGGCCGAGGCCGCGGCGACGAAGATGCCGAGCTGGCGCGAGAGGAACTCGGCCGGCTCGGGCATGACGATCAGGCGGAACCCGACCGCGGCGGCCGCGAGGATGGCGACCACCAGGACCACCCACACCAGCGCGTCGCCGACGGCGCGGTCGAGGCGCAGGGCCCCCTGCTCCTCCAGCAGCAGCATGACCGAGGCCGCCGCGAGCACCACGCCGGCCACCAGGGCGACGCGCGCCATGTTGGTCGACTCCCAGCCGCTGGCGCTGGTCGCCGAGAACGGCGGGCCCAGGTTGGTGGCGTACCAGGGCAGGAACACCGACACCACGAGCCCCAGGCCCGAGATCACGCCGACGAGGGGCGTACCGGCGCGTCCGACCCGCGGTACGGACCCGGATCGGCGGCGGGGGATCGACTCGCGCGAGGAGGCCGGCACGTCCCCACGGTACCGCTCCGAGCGCCCTTCCGTCCCACGGTGGTAACCTCGCCGAGCCCGGTTCAGAGGCCCGAAGGAGTCAGTTCACGTGCCGACCTACATCCTTCTCAGCACCCTCAGCCCGCACGGCGTGGGCACGCTGAAGGCGAATCCGCAGCGCCTGCTGGAGGTCAACGACGAGATCGCCCAGATGGGCGCGAGGGTCGTGGAGCAGTGGGCGGTGCTCGGCCCGTACGACTTCGTGAACATCGTCGAGGCGCCCGACGAGAAGGTCATCGCCCGGGTGTCGGTCGAGCTGGCGGCGCGCGGCACGGCGCACTTCCAGACGCTGACCGCCATTCCCGTCGACGAGTTCCTCTCGCTCCTGAAATGAGCACCGGACGCCGCGCGCGCTGGCTGGTCGCGGGCGGCGTCGTGGGCGGTCTCGCGCTGGCGCCCCGCATCCGGCGCGGCGCGATCGCGCTGCGCGCCCGGGCGACGCGCCTGGGCCGCGCCGGAGGCGACCCGGTGGCGGCGTTCCGCGAGGCGCCCTGCTACGAGCACGACCGCGTCTCGGCGGGGGGCTCGGCGCGCACGGGGGCCGCCCGATAGGCGCCACCTGGCACGCGGAGGTGCTGATCCCGACCCACCGGATCGTGTTCGCGCTGCGCGGCGACGCGGTCATCGAGCTGCGCGGGCCGACCACCGCATCGACGTTCGGCGCCTACCGCGGCCTGCCCGATTCGGTCCACGGCATGATCGCCTGGCCCAACACCGTGCTGCTGACGGGGCCGGAGAACGTGATCGTGGACCCCGGCTACATGACCCAGGGCGACATGCTGGTGGGCGCCCTGGCCGCCCGCGGGCTGGCGCCCGACGACGTGCGCACCGTGCTCGCGACGCACCTGCACTCGGACCACGTCTCAGCCCTGCCCCAGCTCGGGGAGGTCGACCTGCACGCCCACGAGGTGGAGCTCGCCACGCCCCACGCCGCCGCCGTGCGCGGCGCGCTCGATCGCGCGCACCGTCCATCCGATGAGCGGGACCTCCGGCGAGCTGCTGTCCGGGGTGCGGTGGATCCTCACGCCGGGTCACACGGACGGCCACGTGGCCTACCTGGTCGACTCCGACGAGGGCGTGGTCGCGATCGCCGGCGACACCCCGGGACCCGATCCCGCGTGGTTCGCGCGGATGGACCTCCCGGAGGGCTTCCCGCGCCGCGAGGAGCACCTTACGGCGTTCCGCGCGATCCGCGCGGCGGCTCCGCGGCGCATGATTCCCGGGCACAACCCGCCCATGGACCTCCCGTAGCGCCGTCGGCGCCCGCAAGGGAGGTCGGCGGGCGCGTAGAAAGCCCCACCAGGCGCAACCGCCCGATGCTCACCGGTCCCATACAGGAGTGATCACGTGAACTCGCTCACCCGCGAGCAGAAGCTGCTCGGCGCCGCCGGCGCCAACGTCCTCTTCATCATCAGCCTCTTCTTCCCCTGGTACGGCTTCGCGGGGACGAACATCGGCGGTGATGACGTCGATTCCATCGTGGTGGCTCATGCTGATCTTCGCCGGCGTCGCCGCCGCCCTGCTGGCCGCCGAGGCCTTCGACCGCGAGCTGCCCGCCGCGATCGACCCCGCCACCTGGGCCGCCTACCTCACCAGCGTGACCTTCATCGTGACGCTCATGATCTTCCTCGAGGGCAGCGCGGGGGGCCGCAAGATCGGCCTCTTCCTGGCGCTGATCTTCTCGGCGGTCGCGACCGTCCTGACGGTCATTCACTGGAGGGAAGAGGGCAAGTAGGCTTCGGCCCTGGGGGGATCCGCCGAGACCGGAGAGATGGCATGGGACTTGTCGACAAGGCGAAGGACGCTGCGAAGAAGGCCGGCGACGCGGCCCAGAAGGGGGCCAACGAGGCCAAGGACAAGGCCCACGACTTCAACCTGAAGCGGCAGGTCAACTCCCAGGCCCAGGAGCTCGGCCACCTCGTCGTGCGCCAGCGCGACGGAGAGGCCGGGCTCGACGCCGAGATCGACCGCCTGGTGTCGGAGGTCCGCGCCACCCAGGCCGAGATCGAAGGGCACCACGAGGACTAGCGGGGCGGCCGCCGGGCCGGCCTGCCCCGGCGGCGTCAGGGCTTCTTCGGGCCCGACCGCTTCGGCTTCGGCGGGGTCTTGAGCGTCACCGCGCGCACCAGCCCGCTGGTGCCGTAGGAGGACCGCGACTCGGCGGTCACCTGGACCGTGCCCGAGACGAGCTTGCCGCGCACCATGCGGTTCCACGTGAGCGTGTGCCGGCCCGCGCGCAGCGACCGCCCGCTGACGATGGTCGCGATCGGGGTGCCCGCGGTGCTGCGGATGCGGACCGTCACCCGCGCCTTGCGGACCAGGCGGAAGCCGACGTCGAGGCGCGGTACCGCCTTCCTGCCCACCCTGCGCGTGGCGGGCCGGGCCGAGAGCGAGCCGATCGTGCGATCGAAGACCACCCGGCGGCGCGCCTGGGTGACGCCGCTGCCGTCGGCGGCGGTCTGGGTGGCGATGACCACGTAGGGGCCGTCGCCGAAGCGCAGCTTCCTGGGGTCGACCTTCACGATGGCGGCGCCCGGGCCGAGGGTCCCCTGCCAGAGGTTGCGCGCGGGCCGCCCGGAGGTGCGCGCGACGCTGACCTTGGTGAGACCCGGTCGCGTCGCGCGGACCACCACCGACGCGGTGTCGTCCACCCGGTCGTTGTTCGCCGACACGCGGTAGGGCAGGGGCAGGAGCGTGACGCCGTCGTAGGACATGACGACCACGTCGGCCAGGTTGCGCGGCGCCGACCCCCAGGGGATCACGAGCTGGTCGCGCACCGCCAGCTGGGCGCTGCCGCCCGCGTCGGTCGCGATCGCCGTGACCGCTCCCAGCGATCGCATCAGGCGCGCCTGGTCGGCGGCGGTCATGCCGGGACGCCCCTGCTGCGGGCCCTCGACGGTGACGAACATGGTGGTGCCGTCGGCGGCCTGGCCCACCGCCGAGCGCGCGGTGCGCGAGTCGACCTGGGCGCCCGAGAAGCCCTCGCCCGCGTTGGTGATGGCCTGGCCGCCCCGAACCAGCGCCGGTCCGCCGCCGATGGCGTTGAGGGCGCCCGGCGGCAGGGACAGGATCCCCGGCGTGATGGTGACGTGCTGGCCGAGGGGGAAGCTTGAGACCAGAGCCGGCCCGGACGAGCCCACGCCCGTGATCACCACGTGGCTGGCGCCGATCGTCATGCCCCCGCCGCTCGCGGCGCCGATCACCGTTCCGCCGCGGGGCTGGCCGGCCAGGATCGGGCCGTCCACGTCGAGGCGCACGCGCACCTCGTACCGCGACCCGCCCGCGGGGGTGGTGAGCGCGCCGTAGGCGGGCGTGTAGAGCAGGGTCTCGCTGCCGCGCTTGGCCGGCCGGTTGACGCCCAGGATCGACCGGGTCGCCGTGACCGCGCCGGCCGGGTCCTGCGCCTGCAGGCGGCCCTGGAAGGCCAGCTTGATCGCGTCGATGCCGCCGCCCGGGAGCATCACCAGGGACGAGCGGCTCGCCTCGGGATCCCGGATCAGCTCTCCGTTGATCATCAGCACGCCGCTGGGCTCGTTGGTGGTGGGCGAGAAGAAGTCGCCGTTGACGCCCGCCACGGCGCCGCTGTTCATGCGGGCGGCCACCGCCGACGTGAGGGAGCCCCGTGCGACCGGCGAGCCGCCGGGCTCGACCGGCGCCAGCGAGACGCGCGGCGACGCAGACGCGCGCACGACGTGGATCACCTGGCCGTCGGCCTGGGCCGCCCGCTGGTAGCTGATCCCGGGGGCCACCTGGGTCAGGGCCGGCGGCTTGGCCGGCGGGAGCGCGGTGACCGGGCCGGCCGACGCCAGCGCCGGAGCCGCGAGGAGTGCCGCGGCGGCGGCGATCAGCGGGGCGCGTGTCACAGCCGGGAACAAAATCACGCCTCCCGGACTCCCCCAAATCGCCCGGGCCCACCGGCCGCGGCCGCCTGCGAGACTCCCGGGCGTGACCATCGCCCTCCTCCTCGTCGCGCTCGTCGCGCTCGCGGTGGCGGGGCTGTGCGTGGTCCGGGCCCGCCGCGCGGCGACCCTCGTCGCGCTCGCCCGCTCCGAGGCCGCCGCCTCGGCCCGCGTCGCCGAGGCCGCCGAGCGCCGTCGCGGCGAGGTGCTCAAGGACCTCCCGTTCGTCGCGCTGCGGGTCGACGGGGGCGGGAGGGTGGTGGAGGCCAACATGGTGGCGCTGGAGCGGTTCCCCTATCTGGTGCCGGGCATGAGCCTGCTGGAGGCCTTCAGCGAGATCCGCCTGGTCACCGGGTTCGACGCGGCGCTCGCCGAGCTCGAGCGGCAGCGCTTCGAGCTGAGGCTGTTCGCCGACGGCCGGCGCACCTACCGCATCGCGATCGAGCCCTACCTGGTGGACGGCGCGCCCGAGGCCCTCGTCTTCCTGACCGACACCAGCGAGGCGGTGGACTACCAGGAGCTGCGCTCCCAGTTCGTCGCCAACGTGTCGCACGAGCTGCGCACGCCCCTGACCGGGCTGAGGGGCCTGCTCGAGGCGCTGGACGACCCCCAGATGGATCCGGTCACCCGCCGCGACTTCGTCGCCCGGGCGTCGAGCGAGACCCAGCGGCTCGAGGCGCTGATCTCGGACATCCTCTTCCTGTCGGAGCTCGAGGCCACCAGCGCCGGGCCCTCGTCCGAGCGCTCGGATCTCGCCGAGGCCGCCGAGATCTCCGCCCACGAGCTCGGCGAGCTGGTGGAGGAGCACAACGTCGCGCTGGCGCTCGAGATCGCCGGTCCCGCAATGGTCCCGCTCAGCGAGACGATGGCGCGCACGGTGGTGCGCAACCTGATGGAGAACGCGGTCAAGTACGCCGGGCCCGGGGCGACGGCCACCGTGACCGTGGGCCGCTCCGAGGGGGCGGTCGTGCTGACCGTCTCCGACAACGGCGCCGGCATCCCCGAACGACACCTGCAGCACATCTTCGAGCGCTTCTACCGCGCCGATCCGTCGCGCTCGAAGCGCCTCGGCGGCACCGGCCTGGGCCTGTCGATCGTCAAGCACATCGCCGAGCGCTTCGGCGGCACGGCCACCGCCGACTCCCGCGAGGGCTTCGGGACGACGGTGACGGTCACCCTCCCCGAGCCGAACCCGTGATAGCGTCCCGCGCCGCCGCATGACCGTTCCCCTCATGGACATCCAGGCTCAATACGGGCCGCTGCGCGGGCAGATCGACGCCGCCATCGCCGGCGTCCTGGACTCCGGGCGCTTCATCCTGGGCCCCGAGGGCCGGGCGCTCGAGGCCTCCGTGTCCGAGCGGCTCGACGGGCGTCCCTGCGTGGGCGTCGCCAACGGCACCGACGCGCTGGTGATCGCCCTCAACGCGCTCGACATCGGCCCGGGCGACGAGGTCATCACGACGCCGTACACCTTCTACGCCACCGCCGAGGCGATCGCCCGCGTGGGCGCCACGCCGGTGTTCGCCGACATCGACCCGCTCACGTACTGCCTCGACCCCGAGGCGGCGCGGGCGAGGATCGGGCCGGCCACCCGGGCGATCCTGCCGGTGCACATCTTCGGCCACCCGGCCGACATGGCGGCCATCGTCGCGCTCGCCCGTGAGCACGGCCTCGCGGTGGTCGAGGACTGCGCCCAGGCATTCGGCGCCCGCGCCCCCGAGGGCGAGATCGCGACCTTCGGCGACATCGCCACGTTCAGCTTCTTCCCGACCAAGAACTTCCCCGGGATGGGCGACGGCGGCATGGTCGTGTGCCGCGACGAGGATCTCGCCGACCGGGTGCGGCGGCTTCGCTTCCACGGCTCCAAGGACAAGGTGATCTTCGAGGAGGTGGGCTACAACTCGCGCCTCGACGACCTGCAGGCGGCGATCATCCGGGTCTTCTATCCGCACCTCGACGACTGGAACGCCCGGCGCGCGCGGGCCGCGGCCTGGTACGCCGAGGCCGGGCTGGGCGATCACGCGACGCTCCCCGCGGTGGCCCCCGGGGCCACCCACATCTACCACCTGTTCATGGCCCGCCACCCCGACCGCGACGCCCTGCGCGAGGCGCTCTCGGCGGCCGGCGTGGCCTCGGCGGTCTACTACGGCACCCCGATGCACCTGCAGCCGGTGTTCGCCGGCCTCGGCTACGGGGAGGGCGACCTGCCGGTCGCCGAGGAGACGGCGCGCACCGCCCTGGCCCTGCCGATGCACCCCAACCTCACGCGCGAGGACATCGCCGAGGTGGTCGCCGCGGCGAGCTCCGCCGGGGTGCTCTCGTAGTAGGAAGGTCCTCCGGGATGGAGTCCACGACCGTCTGCTCGCTGCAAACTCTCGCGACTCGTCGTCCTCGGTCGGGGCGATGCCTTCCAGGCATCACACCCTCCCTGCGTCCTAGATTCACTCGGTTTTCGCGGCAGGCCGGCCGCGTCTCATCCCAGACGACCTTCCGAGGGCGCGCGTGAGGGTCTGGGTGGACGTGACCAACTCGCCGCACGTGGTGATCTTCCGGCCGTTGATCGAGCGCCTGCGCGCCCGCGGGCACGAGGTCACGGTCACCTCGCGCGAGTTCGCCCAGACGATCGGGCTGCTCGAGCGCTTCGGCATCGAGCACACCCCCGTGGGCGCGCACGGGGGCGGGTCGCGCGGGGGCAAGGCCCGCGCCATGGTCCGCCGCTCGCGCGACCTGATCGCCTTCGCCCGCGCGGAGCGGTTCGACCTGGCGGTCGCCCACGGCAGCACCGACCAGCCGGTCGCCGCGCGCCTGGCCGGGACCCCGCAGGTGACCATGTTCGACTACGAGTACGCGGCGGCCATGCACCACTGGAACGGCCGCCTGGCGACCCGCGTGCTGGTGCCGGCCGCGATCCCCGAGGAGGCGCTCGCGCGCTACGGCATCCGCCCCCCCAAGCTGGTGCGCTACCACGGGCTGAAGGAGGAGTACTACCTCGCGGACCACGAGATGGATCCGGGCGTCCTGGGCGAGCTCGGCCTCGACGCCGGGCACCTGATCGTGGTCGTGCGGCCGCCGCCGGAGGTCACGCTGTACCACCGCGGGGCCTCGACCGACCTCTTCGCCGCGACCCTGGCGCGCCTGCTGGGCGAGGCGCCGAGGGTCCGGACCGTGGTGCTCCCCCGGACCCAGGCGCAGCGCGAGGCGCTCATCGGATCGGCGGCGATCGTCCCCGAGCGGCCCGTGGACGGGCCGAGCCTGGTCGCGGCCGCGGACCTCGTCGTGAGCGCCGGGGGCACGATGAACCGCGAGGCCGCCGCGCTCGGCGTCCCGGCCTACACGCCCTTCGCCGCCCGTCTCGGCGCGGTGGACCGCGGGCTCATCGCGCAGGGGCGCCTGCGTCGCCTCACCAGCCCCGACGACCTGGTGCTGGAGCACCGGCGGCGGGGTGACGTCCCTCCCCTTCGCGATCCCGAGCACCTCCTGGAGCTGATTCTCGCGCCCGCCACCACTAGTATCCCCGCCTCGTGACTCGCGCTCCGCTCAACTGGAGCCCCCGGGCGTTCGCCCACCGCGGTGCCCAGATCGCGGTCGACGCGGGGCTCGTCGTGGCCGCCTTCTGGCTCGCCTTCTACTTCCGCTTCGACGGGAACGTCCCCGGGCGCTACGAGAAGCTGTTCGCGGCGACCGCGGGCATCGTGGTGGTGGTGAAGCTCGCGACCTTCGTCGCGATGCGCTTCTACACCAAGTGGTGGCGCTTCACGAGCCTGCGCGACCTCCAGGCCATCGTGCTCGCCGCGGTCGCCTCGAGCCTCCTGATCACGGCGATCCTGTCGCAGTGGCGACCGGACGACCGCGTGCCGATCCCGCGCGGCGTGCTGCTGTTCGACTTCGTCATCACGCTGGTGCTGATCGGTGGGGCGCGGTTCGCGGTGCGCAGCGTCATCGAGCGGCCCTCGCGCTTCGACCTGGTCAACACCGGCCGCTCGGTGCTGATCGTCGGCGCGGGCGACGCGGGCAACACCCTGCTGCGCGAGATGAAGCGCAATCGCGAGCTCGGCTACACGCCGGTCGGGCTGATCGACGACGACCCGCGCAAGCGGCGCCTGCGCGTGCAGGGCACGAGGGTCAAGGGCACGCGCGCCGACCTGGCGCGGGTGCTGCGCGACACCCGCGTGGACGAGGTCATCATCGCCATGCCCTCCGCGTCGGGCGCGGTGCGCCAGGAGATCTTCCAGGTGTGCCGCCAGGCCGGGATCCCGTGCTCCACGCTGCCGAGCCTCCCCGAGCTGATCACCGGCGAGGTGGCGGTGCGGCAGCTGCGCAAGGTGCGCGTGGAGGACGTCCTCGGCCGCGCTCCGGTGGAGGTCAACTTCGAGCAGGTCGCCCGCTACCTCAACGGCCGGGCGGTGCTGGTCACCGGCGCGGGCGGCTCGATCGGGCGCGAGCTGTGCCGCCAGGTGGCGGCGAGCGGCGCGCGGCGCCTGGTGATGGTGGACCACGCCGAGAACAACCTCTTCGAGGTCAACCTGCAGCTGCGCGAGCGCGGCCACGCGGGCCTGCTGGTCCCCGTGATCGCCGACTGCAAGGACCCGGTCGCGATGGAGCGCGTGTTCTCCACCGAGCGGCCGGAGATCGTCTTCCACGCCGCGGCCTACAAGCACGTGCCCATGATGGAGCTCAACCCGCTCCAGGCGATCGCCAACAACGGCCTCGGCACCGAGGTGCTGGCCCGCCTGGCCGAGCGCTACGGCGTGGACCGCTTCTGCCTCGTCTCGACCGACAAGGCCGTCGAGCCCAAGACCGTGATGGGAGCGTCCAAGGCCCTGGCCGAGCGCGTCATCGAGGCCCACGGCGCGGCGTCGCGGACGCGCTTCGGGGCGGTGCGCTTCGGCAACGTGCTCGGCAGCTCGGGCTCGGTGCTCCCCATCTTCCAGCGCCAGATCGAGCAGGGCGGACCGGTGACGGTCACCCACGCCGAGATGACGCGCTTCTTCATGACCATCCCGGAGGCGGTGCAGCTGGTCATCCAGGCCACCGGCATCGCCGAGGGCGGCGACATCTTCGTGCTCAACATGGGCGAGCCGGTCAAGATCGTCGATCTCGCCCGGCGCATGATCGAGCTGTCGGGCAAGGAGCCCGGGCGTGACATCGCCATCGACGTGGTGGGCATCCGTCCCGGGGAGAAGCTCCACGAGGAGCTCTTCAACGTGGACGAGGAGGTGCGCCCGACGCGCTACGCCAAGATCATGCGGGCCACCCGCCCGGCGCTCGACGCCGAGGTGCTGCGGGGTGGGCTCGACGAGATCGGGCGGCGCGTCAGCGCCGGCGCCCCTGAGCCTGTTGCAGAGGCGTTGTGGACCGTGTTGCGGGGCGGCAGGGTCCAGGTGACCGATGGCGAACCCGGGGTGGCACCCCCCTCCATTCCACACGGGGAGACCCCATGAGCGTCATCGACCGCACCGAGAACCGGATCGACCATCTGCCCGCGGGAACCCGTCCGGTCGCGCCTTGGGGGCTGCTCTCGCGCGTCTTCCGCCCCTGCCCCGATCACGGGGGCGAGTGCTCCTGCGTCGCGCGTCACGAGGAGGCCGGCTGCCTCGTGTTCTGGTGCGAGACGGGCGAGCACCACTTCACCAGCCGCTAGGCCCTAGCGGGCCTCGTGGGTGAAGGGCAGGTCCGCCGAGTGGCAGGTCTCGGGCGCGATCAGGTACGCCACCGTGTTGGGGCTGCGCCAGGGAAAGGCCTCGCCGGTGTACTTGACCGCCAGCTCGTCGGCGACCGCCTGGGCCGCCTCGCCGTCGATGCGCTCGACGACCCGGCCGCGCAGGTCGCACTGGCGGTAGGGGTTCGCCTCGTCCACCACCGAGATGGCGACCCGGCCGTCGTGCTCGATGTTGCGGGCCTTGCGGCTGCCGGTCTGGGTGAACATCACCAGCCGGTCGCCGTCGAGGCCGATCCAGATCGGCACCGAGTGCGGCGCGCCGTCGGGCAGCACGGTCGCGAGGTGCGCGAACGCCCGGCCCTCCAGGATCGTGCGGGCGTCATCGCTCAGGACGGGCATCGTGTGCCTCCTCGCGGGTGGGGGTCTCGGGCGAGGGCTCCCAGTCGTCCACCCAGGCCTCGATCTCGTGGACGACGCGCGACAGGGCGGCGCCCTTCGCGGTGAGGCGGTACTCCACCGCCCCACCGGGCAGCTCGCGCCGCTCCATCAGGCCGGCGCCCTCCAGCTCGCGCAGGCGCTCGGCGAGCAGCCGGGCGGAGAGCCCGTCAACCGATCCGCGGATCTCCGTGAACCGGGCGGGGCCCTCCATCGTGGCCCGGATCACCGCCGCGCTCCAGCGGCGGCCGAGGAGCTCGGCCGCGCGCTGGTAGCGGTGGCATACCGGGGGGAGTGAGCGACAGTCGTCCATCGGCGTCGCCTCAACCCTATGCCGCCAGAGCCCCTTGTCGGTCGTGGGCGGGCTCCAGGGCGATGTCCAGCACCTCCTGGACGGTCAGCACCGGGTGGACCGTGACCTGCTCCAGCACCTCGGCCGGCACGTCCTCCAGGTCGCGGCGGTTGCGCTCGGGGATGATCACGTCGGTCAGGCCGGCCCGGTGGGCGGCGAGCACCTTCTGCTTGACGCCGCCGATCGGGAGCACCCGGCCCTGCAGCGTGACCTCGCCGGTCATGCCGACGTTGGGCCGCACCGCCCGTCCGGTGGCCAGCGAGCTCAGCGCCGTCACCATCGTGACGCCGGCCGACGGGCCGTCCTTGGGGACCGCGCCCGCGGGGACGTGGACGTGGAACTCCCGGTCGCGCATGGCGCTCGAGTCGATGCCGATGTCCGTGCCGTGCGAGCGCGTCCACGAGAGGGCGATCCTCGCCGACTCGCGCATGACGTCGCCCAGCTGCCCGGTGAGGACGAGGCGGTCGCCCGGCCCGTCCGCCGGCATCGCGCTGGCCTCGATGAACAGGACGTCGCCGCCCGTGCCGGTCACCGCGAGCCCGGTGGCGACGCCCGGCGTGGCCGTGCGCTCCGCCGCCTCGTGGTGGAAGCGCGGCTGCCCGAGGGCGTCGTCCAGGTCGCCCTGGCCGATGGCGATCGGCGTCTGCCCGCCCTCGGCGACGCGACGCGCCGTCTTGCGCAGGAGCTTGCCGATCTGGCGCTCGAGGCCGCGCACGCCCGCCTCGCGGGTGTAGTCGGCGATGACGCCCGGCCAGCGCCTCGTCGCTGATCTCGACCTCGCCGTCGCGCAGGCCGTTGCGCTCGATCTGCCGGGGCACGAGGTATCCGCGGGCGATGGCCAGCTTCTCGTGCTCGGTGTAGCCGTCGAGGGCGATGACCTCCATCCGGTCGAGCAGCGGCCCGGGGATGGTGTCGACCACGTTTGCGGTGGCGATGAACAGGACCTCCGAGAGGTCGAGCTCCACGTCCAGGTAGTGGTCGCGGAAGCTGTGGTTCTGGGCCGGGTCGAGCACCTCGAGCAGCGCCGACGACGGATCGCCGCGCCAGTCGTTGCCGACCTTGTCGATCTCGTCGAGCATCACGACCGGGTTGAGGGTGCCGGCCTCGCGCAGGGCGCGGACCAGCCGTCCCGGCAGGGCGCCGACGTAGGTGCGCCGGTGGCCGCGGATCTCGGCCTCGTCGCGGATGCCGCCCAGGCTGATGCGCGCGAACTCGCGCCCCAGGGCGCGGGCCACGGACTGGCCGAGCGACGTCTTGCCGGTTCCGGGGGGGCCGACCAGGGTCAGGATCACCCCGCTCTTGCCCTCGTCCATGCCGCGCTCGCGGCGCAGGCGCCGGACCGCCAGGTACTCGAGGATGCGCTCCTTGACCTTCTCCAGGCCGGCGTGGTCCGCGTCGAGGACCTCGCGGGCCTCGTTCACGTCCAGCCGCTCGTCGGAGCGCGAGTCCCAGGGCAGCGAGACCATCCACTCCAGGTAGGTGCGGATCATCCCGGCCTCCGCGCCGTCGGGCTGGCGCTCGAGCCGCGCGAGCTCGCGCTCGGCCTCCACGCGGGCCGCCTCGGGCATGCCGGAGGCCTCGATGCGCTCGGCCCAGTCGTCGCCCGACTCGTCGTCCTCGCCGAGCTCCCTGCGGATCGCGGCCAGCTGGCGGCGCAGCAGCATCTCGCGCTGGGTCTTGTCGAGGTTCTCGCTCACGTCCTCGCGGATGCGCTGGCGCAGCCCCGCGTCGGCGAGCCGCTCGCGCTGGGCGTCGATCGCCAGGCGCAGGCGCGCGGCGACGTCGACCGTCTCGAGCAGGGTGAGCTTGGTGGTGAGAGGGACCTCCGGCGCGTAGCCGGTGGTGTCGGCCAGGCGCCCCGGGTGGGCGATGCCGGCGAGGAAGCGGGCCACCTGGGCCCGGTCGCCCCGCAGGGCGGCCACCTCCTCGACCACCGCGCGGTACTCCCGCGCCAACGCCGTCGCCTCGGGCCCGGCGTCGAACCGGGTCCGGGTGCTCATGGGCGCTGACCTTGAGGCCCACCTCGGCGCCCACGGCAGGACCCAGCTCGGCGCGGTGCAGCGCCTCGACGGCGACGCCGCGCGTCCCGTCGGGGAGCGTGACCTCGCCCACCACGCTGGCCACCACGCCGAAAGAGCCGAAGCGCCCGTCGATCCTCGGGACGAGCAGGATGCGGCCCTCCACGGCTCCGTTCAGCGCCTCGGCCTGCTCGTCCGAGGTGACGGGGAACGTGACGCTGGTGCCCGGGAGGACGACCGCGTCGTCGAGGGGGAGGACCGGGAGGACGGTGCTGCGCTCATCCTGGTTCATCAGGCGCTCCTACGGATTAGAGTGTCGGTTACCACGGGTAACCACGATCAGGTTACCGAGAGTAACCGGTGCGTGCAACCCGGCCGGCGTGGGTGCGTCGCGCCGGCCGGGGCGGGGTAGCAGGGCCATGAGGGCAGGGACACGAGGGGGGATGGTCATGACGTCTCAGCACGAGGTGGGCCGCACCGCGACCGCGGGGTGGGAGGTCGGCGTGCGCCGGACCGTCGCCGCCGACCGGGAGGCCGTGTGGGAGCTGCTGCGCTCCCCCGAGGGCATGGAGATCTGGCTGGGCGGCGCGATCGCGCTGGAGGTCGGCCCGTACCGCCTGGAGGACGGCACCGACGGGCAGGTGCGCGTCAACGAGCCTGGGTCCCACATCAGGCTCACGTGGCGGCCGCCCGGATGGGAGGAGCCCTCGACCCTCCAGGTGCGCGTGCTCCCCGCCGCGACGGGAACCACCATCGCCTTCCACCAGGAGGGCCTGGCCGACGCCATGGCCCGCGACCTGATGCGCGAGCGCTGGATCGGCGTCATCGAGGAGCTGCGCGGGCGCCTGTCGTCCGCGCGGGGGGACGGGGGCGACTAGGATCACGCGGTGGACCTCCGCCAGCTGATCACCTTCCGCACCGTCGTGGACAAGGGATCCTTCTCGCAGGCGGCGGAGGAGCTCGAGATCTCGCAGCCGGCCGTGTCGTTCCAGATCCGCGCCCTGGAGGAGAGCCTGGGCCACCGGCTGCTCGACCGCAGCGGCCGCCGCGTCTCGGTGACCGAGGCGGGGGAGATCGTCTACCGCGGGGCGCGCCGGATGATCGGCCTCGCGGCCGAGCTGGAGCGCGACGTCGAGGAGATCGGCACGACCGTCTCGGGCCGGCTCGTGCTGGGCTCCTCGACCGGGCCGGGCGAGGTGCTGCTGCCGCGCCTGCTGGGGTCGTTCCACGCCGCCTATCCCGACGTGCGCGTGAGCCTCCAGGTGAGCGACACCCAGACCGTGTGCGAGCGCGTGCTCGACGACGAGCTCGAGCTGGGCATCGTGGGCGCGGCGCGCGCCCAGCGCGGGCTGGTGTTCGAGCCCTTCGTGCGCGACGAGCTGGTGGCGATCGTCGCCCCGGATCACCACCTGGCCGGGCGCGGCTCGGTCACGCTCGAGGAGCTGGCCGCCGAACCCATGCTGATCCAGCAGGAGGGCTCGGGCGTGCGGTCGGTGGTCGAGGCCGCGATCCGCGAGAGCGGGCTGCGCGACCGCGATCTGACGGTGGCGATGGAGCTCGGGCTCCAGCAGTCGGTCAAGGCGGCCGTGCTCGACGGCTTCGGCATCACCGTCATCTCCCGCCTGGCCGTCGAGCGCGAGGTGGCCGACGGCACCCTGGTCGCGCTGCGCCTCGAGGGCTCGGGGCTGGAGCGCCACTTCTTCGCGGTGCGCCACGCCGGCCGCACGCCCAAGCGTGTGACGACGACCTTCCTGGAGTTCGCCCAGGAGGCGCTCGCGGCCACCGCCTCCCATAGAGAATCCTGATCAGGCCGATGAGACTGGCGAGCATTTTTGGGCTCCGTTAGCATCCCACCGTGAGCAGCCTCTCCGATGCGCGCGCCGACGTGCTCGTGGTCGGCTCCGGCGGCGCCGGCATGTCGGCGGCCCTGAGCGCGACGCGGGCGGGCGCCGATGTGGTCGTCACCACCAAGTCCGCGCTCGGCGCCGGCAACACCGGCAAGGCGCAGGGCGGCATCCAGGCCGCCGTCGGCGACGACGACTCCACCGCCTCCCACTTCGAGGACACCTTCGCGGCCGGCCACCGGGCGGCCCGTCCCGAGCTGGTGCGCCAGCTCGCCGAGGGCGGGCCCGACGCCATCGCCTGGCTCGACTCGCTGGGCGTCTCGTTCACCCGCGACGCCGGCCGGCTGCGGCTGCTGCGCTGCGGCGGCGCCAGCCGCAAGCGCCTGCTGCAGGCGGGCGAGCGCACCGGCGCCGACATGGTGAAGGCCCTGCGCGCCGCCGTGCGCGTGAGCGGCGCCGACATCTGGGAGGCCACCCGCCTGGTCGCGCTCGAGCCCGAGGGGGACGGCTGGCGGGCGGTGGTGGCGCCGGGCGGCAACGGCCTTCGGCGCACCGTCCGGGCGAGCGCCGTGGTGCTGGCGGCGGGCGGCGGCCTGCGCGGCGAGGCCGAGGCCCTCGGCCTGCGCAGCACCAACCATCCGGACGCGACGCCCGAGGTGCTCCGGCTGGCGCTGGAGCTGGGGGCGCAGGGGCGGGAGCTGGACTCCTGGCAGCAGCACCCGACCGGCTCGATCTGGCCGGAGGCCCTCGCCGGCTACGCGCTGCCCGAGACCACCCGCGCCTACGGCGCCACGCTCCACGACGCCGACGGCGAGCGGTTCGTCGACGAGCTGGCGCCCCGCGACGTCGTGGCGCAGGCGATCGTCGACGCGGTGGAGGACGGGCGCGGCGCCGAGGCCCCCGACGGCAGCGTCGGCGTGTGGCTCGACACCCCGGCGATCGACCGGGAGAACGGCGCCGGCTTCACCGAGGACCGGCTGGCGTACGTCCACAACCGCTACCTCAAGGCGGGGGTCGACATCACGCGCGAGCGCGTGCTGGTGTACCCCGTGCTCCACTACCGCAACGGAGGTCTCGCGATCGACATCAACGCCGCGACCACGCTGCCGGGGGTCTTCGCCGCCGGTGAGATCGCCGGCGGGGTCCACGGGTCGAACCGCCTGATGGGCAACTCCTTGCTCGACACGGTCGTGTACGGCCGCCGGGCCGGCCTCAGCGCGGCCGAGGTGGCGCGATGAGCGACGGCGTCGAGACCCTGGGATCGGAGGTCGTCGAGGCGCCGCCGGCGGCCGACTTCCTCTCCCTGCCCGGGCGCCCGCCCAAGCCCCGCCAGGCGGGGATCACCCACATGATCGACAAGGGCCTGCCGTTGCGCGAGGTGGAGGCGGTGCTCGACTCGGTCGCCGACTACCTCGACATCGTCAAGCTCGGGTGGGGCACCGCCTATGTCACCCGCAACCTCCGGGAGAAGGTGCGCCTGTACCAGAGCGCCGGCGTCCCGGTCGTCCTCGGCGGCACCTTCTGGGAGGTCTGCTTCGTCCAGCAGAAACTGGACGAGTGGCGCCGCTGGGTGAGCCACCTCGGGCTCGGCCACGTCGAGATCTCCGACGGCACGATCTCGATCGCCCACGACGTCAAGCTCGAGCAGATACGCACCATGGCGGCGGAGTTCGTGGTGCTGAGCGAGGTCGGCTCCAAGGACCTGCAGGCCGTCGTCGCCCCCTACCGGTGGGTCGAGCTGATCGACGCCGAGCTGCGCGCGGGCGCCTGGAAGGTCATCACCGAGGCCCGCGAGACGGGGACCGCCGGCATCTTCCGCCCCGACGGCGAGGTCCGCATGGGCCTCATCGACGAGGTGGTCCACCACATCGATCCGAACCGGCTGCTGTTCGAGGCCCCCCAGAAGTCGCAGCAGGTCTGGTTCATCCACAAATTCGGCCCGAACGTGAACCTGGGCAACATTCCATCCGACGAGGTGATCCCGCTGGAGACACTACGGCTCGGCCTTCGCGCCGACACGCTTCTCGACCCGAGCATGGTGGGCAACGTGGACGGGGCGGGCATTTGAGCCCGGGCCCGATCACCCCCCATGGCGGCACCCTGGTCAACCGCCTCGACGAGGCCCTCGACGAGGGCGGCAACCGCCCCCGCGTCACCCTCTCGCCGCGCCAGCAGGCCGACCTCGACCTGATCGCGGTGGGCGCCATGTCGCCCCTGGACGGCTTCATGGACCGCGCCGCCTACGAGTCGGTCATGACCGACATGCGCCTGCCCTCCGGACTGGCCTGGTCGGTTCCGGTCACGCTGGGCGTCCCGGCCGACGAGCTGGACGGCGTCGGCACGGCCGCGGAGGTGGAGCTGGTGGACGAGAGCGGCCGCTTCCTCGGCGTGCTCGAGGTCACCGACCGCTACGAGACCGACCCGGTCCGCGAGGCGAAGCTGGTGTACGGCACCGACGAGGAGGCCCACCCGGGCGTCGCCTCGCTCTACGCGCACGGCACCACCGCGCTCGCCGGCCCCGTCAGGGTGGCCGCCCGACTGCCCCTGGACCCGGGCGCCGTGCCCTTCCTGCTCGACCCGCTGCGCCTCGCGCGCGGAGTTCGACGCCCGCGGGTGGGCCAGCGTGGTCGGGTTCCAGACCCGCAACCCGATCCACCGCGCCCACGAGTACATCACCAAGGTGCGCGCTGGAGACGGTCGACGGCCTGTTCCTGCATCCGCTCGTGGGGGCGACCAAGAGCGACGACATCCCCGCCGACGTGCGGATGCGCTGCTACGAGGTCCTGATCGAGGGCTACTACCCCGCCGAGCGGGTGGTGCTCGGCGTGCTGCCGGCGGCCATGCGCTACGCCGGCCCGCGCGAGGCCGTGCTCCACGCCATCCTGCGCCAGAACTACGGGTGCACGCACTTCATCGTGGGCCGCGACCACGCCGGCGTGGGCAACTACTACGGCACCTACGACGCGCACCGCATCTTCGACGACATCACCCGGGACGAGCTGGCCATCCAGCCGCTCTTCTTCGAGCACTCCTTCTGGTGCAACCTGACCGGGGGGATGGCCACGACGAAGACCTCGCCGTCGTCGCCCGAGCAGCGCGTGTTCCTGTCGGGCACCAAGGTGCGGGAGATGCTCGACCGCGGGGAGATCCCGCCGGTGGAGTTCACCCGCCCCGAGGTGGCCGAGATCCTCATCGAGGCGTACCGAACGACCGCGGTGTAGGCCTCGTCCGCCGCCGCCGGCCCTCCGCGCACCGGGTGCGTTTGAGCGGCCGGCGGCCGACGGGCATGATGGGCGCGCCCGTGCCCCGTCCCCTGCCCGCCATCCTCGCGGCCGCCGCCCTGGCCTTCGTCGCGGCCACGGCGTCAGGCCCGGCCGCCGCCGCCGATCGCCCCGCCGGCAACGTCTCCGACTGGAGCCACGAGCTCAACCAGGGCGAGCACCCCCGCTGGCGGGCCCGCACGCGCGCCGCCCTTCCGCCCGGCCGTGTGGCGCCGGATGATGGACGAGGTGCTGACCACCGCGGGCGAGAACGGCCTCTGGTTCAGCGGCGTCAGCGCACTGCCGTTCCCGCCCCTGCCGCTGCCGCCCGCGGAGACCACCGGCTGGCGGACGCCCGCCAACTTCCTGGCCAAGTACCGGGCCACCGGCCTCAAGTGGGACGTCGCGGTCGAGGTGTGGGCGGCGCGCAACGCGCTCAACTCGAAGCGGGCGGTCGTCGCCGACCCCACCGACCCTGGCCTGGACGCGGCGGCTGTCGCTGCTCGATCCCGCGTACCGGCGCGCGGCGCTGCGCGAGATCCGCCGCATCGTGCCCACCGTCCGCGACCGGCCGTACGTCAACCAGTACACCGGCAGCGACGAGCCGGTGGCGGTGCTGCCGCGCGGCAAGGCGCGCGCGCGACGCCGTTCGGGCGCCGGCTGGCGGCCGACTTCAGGCGCGCCACCCGCTACACGCTCCCCAATCCCCTCGCGCGCCCCAGCACGAAGCTGACCGAGGGCCTGCGGTGGACCAACTGGTCGCGCTACTCGGGCCGGCGCTTCTTCGCGATGAAGGCCGAGCAGGCGCGCCTGATCCGGCGGCTGGACCGCGACGCGGTCGTCAGCCCGAACGACTTCGGCTTCATCGACGGGTTCATCCCCTGGGACTACACCCGGCTGGCCGGCTTCGCCGACGTGGTGGAGGCCGACCCGTACGTGAGCTATCCCGAGCGCGACCGCGCCGGACGCGGGCGCTACAACCCCGGCTTCGGGGCCAAGCTGATGTCCGACCTGACCGGCAAGCGGACCCGCATCGTGGTGCAGGCCTTCAACTACTCCCGGTACCGGCCCACCTCCGGCGACCTGTGGACGTGGACCGCCCAGGCGCTGCGGGCCGGCGCCACCGACATCAGCTTCTTCGCGTCGGACAACCCGCGCTTCCGGCGCCCGAAGTTCTACCGGGCGATGCTCGACGTCGCCCGCGCCGTGCGGGGCGCGCGCCTGCCCGCTCCGCCCACGGACGCGAGCCAGCTCGTGCTGTACTCCACCGCCAGCGAGGGCCAGGGGCAGCCCGAGCGGCGGGGCAACGTCCGCAGCCGCGCCAGCGGCGACGCGCTGTACACGACCTACTCGCTCCTGGGCGAGCTCGAGCACGCATCCTTCAGCTTCGACTCGGACGAGCGCCTCACGCGCGAGCCCGCCCGGCTGGCGGCGGCGAAGACCCTCTGGATGCCCCGCGGGGCGGTCCTCGACGCGCCCTTCGCGACGCGGCTGGTCGACTGGGTGCGCGCCGGCGGCACCCTGATCGTCACCGACCCCGACGCCTTCACCACGACCCCCGCGGGCGCGCGCGGCCCGTCGCTCGCCCCCGTGCGCGACGCGCTGATCGGGGCGCCGCTGGGCCCCCGCCGCGCGGGCACCGTGCTCGAGGTGCAGCCGGGGGCGCTCGGCGCCGGCGTCCCCGACGACCTGCTCGACATCCCGATCGACACGGCGAACCCGCGCGGGTTCGCCGGCGTCCCGGCCGACGCGAGCGTCGTGGCGCGATTCCTCGACGGCACCCCGGCCGCGATCCTGCGGCGCGTCGGCGCCGGCCGGGTGCTCGCCTTCTCGGCCGACCCGATGGCGCCGAGCGCGCTCGACGGGCCGATGGACCTGGCCCGCTTCGTGGGGGACGTCCACGAGTGGGCGGGCGGCGCGCTGGGCGACCCGGCGTGGAGCTACCGCATTCCCGGCGACCCCGATCCGGACCGCCTGCCCTGGCCCGACGCGGTCGAGCCGGCCGCGGCCCAGGCCGGCATCTAGGGCCCGTGTGACAGGCGCGTCAGGGGACGGCCGCCGCATGGCCTAGGGTTGACGGCCGGGCCATTCGAGTCGGAGGGGTCGATGGGGCGACGAGGTCGCGTGGTGATCGGGCTGGTGGCGCTGGCGGCGGTGATCGTCGTCGTGGTCGGGGCGGTGATGCTCTCCGGCGGCGACGACGCCACGCCCGTCGGGGCCGTGGCCGCCGTCCAGGACGACCACCTGCCGGTGGACCCCATCGACACGCTTCCGGCCCGCCTCGACCTGATCGCCGAGACCGGCGTCACGACGACCCGGGTCGACCTCTTCTGGAAGGACATCGCGCCGTCGGAGCCCGCCCGGCCCACCGATCCCGCCGACCCGTCCTACGACTTCTCGCGCGCCGACCTGATCATGCTCGGCCTCGCCAAGCGCGACATCACGCCGATCGTCTCGGTGTACAACACGCCGCAGTGGGCCACGGACGCCCCGCCGTCGCCGGGGGCGGTCAATCCGAACGCCCCCGACCCGAAGGCCTTCGGCGACTTCATGGGAGCCCTCGCGACGCGGTACTCGGGCGAGTTCACCTCGCCCGGCGGCGAGAGGCTGCCGGAGGTGCGCCACTTCGAGATCTGGAACGAGCCCAACCTGTCCGCCTACTTCTCGCCCCAGTTCGAGGGCGACGACCCGGTGTCGCTGGACGCGTACGCGGCGATGGACCGGGCGGCGTATCCCGAGATCAAGAAGGCGAACGCCGACGCGATCGTCATCGTCGGCGTCGGCGGCCCGCGCAGCAGCACCAGCGCGACCGGCATCGGCGCCATGGACTGGCTGCGCGGGGCTGCGCGAGCGCGACATCCCCCTGGACGCCTACTCCCAGCACGTGTACCCGGCCGCCCCGCCCCTCGCCGACACCACGGTGGTGCCCAGCTGGGCGACCGTCGGCCGCGTGCTGGAGGCGCTCGACGCCTGGAAGCCGGGCCTGCCGCTCTACATCACCGAGGCGGGCTACACGACGGCCGCCACCACGTACCGGGACACCAAGGTCACCGAGGAGCAGCAGGCCGAGTACCTGTCGCAGATCTTCTCCCTGCCCCAGCTGCGCGGCGACCGGGTCAAGGCCGTGGTCTGGTTCAACCTCCAGGACAACATGAACTGGCCCGCCGGCCTGCTGCGGGAGGACCTGTCGAAGAAGCCGAGCTACGAGGCCTTCACGCAGGCGGTGGACGATCAGGACGGGGCCCGCCTGGGGGGCTGACCCCGCGCGCCCTGCGGCCCGCCGCCAGCAGCAGCGCCGTGCCGAGCAGGGCCGCCACGATCGATCCGATCAGGATGCCGATCTTGGACGCCGCCACGGTCGCCGGATCCTCGAAGGCGAGGTCGGTGATGAACAGCGACACCGTGAAGCCGATGCCGGCCAGCGCACCCACGCCGACGATGTGGCTCCACCTCACCCCCCGTGGGAGGCTGCTCAGCCCGAGGGCGACGGCCAGCGCCACGCCCAGGGTCAGGCCCACGCTCTTGCCCACCACCAGCCCCAGCGCCACCGCGGCGGTCACCGGCGTGTCGCGGGCGGCGTCGATCGAGGCCTGGTCGAGCACGATGCCGGCGTTGGCCAGCGCGAAGATCGGCAGCACCACGAAGCTCGACCACTGGTGCAGCCCGTGCTCGACCCGGGTGAGGGGCGAGATCGCCTCGCGCGAGAGCCAGGCCAGGCTGGCGCCACTGGCGCGGCGTCCTCGTCGGGATCCTCGGGGTGGTCGGCGGTGGCCTCGGCGATGCGCACGGCCTCGGCGCTCACGGCGGCGGGCCGCTGGAACGGCCGCACGGGCGTGACCAGGCCCAGCGCGACCCCGGCGATCGTGGCGTGGACCCCGGACTCGAAGGTGGCGAACCAGACGACCAGGCCGAGGACGACGTACACCGCCATGTCGCGCACCTGCAGGCGCTGCAGCGCCAGGATGGCCGCCAGGGCGCCGATCGCCACGGCCAGCCACCCCAGGGTGATCGTGTCCGTGTAGTAGAAGGCCACCACCAGGATCGCCGCGATGTCGTCGATCACGGCGACCCCCAGCAGGAAGGCGACCAGCGGGGAGGGCACGCGCCGCGACAGCAGGGCGAGCGCGCCCAGCGCGAACGCCACGTCGGTCGCCATCGGGATGCCCCAGCCGCGCGAGCCATCCTCGCCGCCCATCACGACGAGGAAGATCAGCGCCGGGAGCACGATGCCGCCGAGCGCCGCGAAGGCCGGCAGCAGCGCCGCGCGCCGGTTGGAGAGCTCGCCCACGATCAGCTCCCGCTTGACCTCCAGGCCCACGACCAGGAAGAAGATCGTCATGAGGCCGTCGTTGACGACCTCCACCAGCGACTCGGTGATCGTGTGATCGCCGATCCGGAGCGTGAGCTCGGTGCTCCAGAGGTCGGTGTAGGAGCCGGTCGCCACGTTGGCCCACACGAGGGCGACGATCGTGGCCGCCAGCAGCACCAGGCCGCCCGCCGCCTCCTGGTGGAGGAACTCCTGCAGCGGCCGTAGGACGCGGCGCGGAACGGCCCTCTGGCTGCGCGACCAGGGCGGCCGAGGCTGGACGGGAGGCGTCCCCCGCTCACGTCTCGATCACGCCCTCACGCTACAGGCCTCCCCGCGGCGACGCTCGCCGTCGCGGCACGGCGGCCGACCTCCACCTCGAGCTGCGCTCCCAGCAGCAGCGCGAGGCTGGTCAGCCAGAGCCAGGTGAGCATCACGATCACGGCCGACAGCGATCCCCACGCGGCCCCGTAGCTGCCGAACCGCGAGACGTAGATCCCGAAGCCCGCCGAGGCGACGACCCAGATCAGGACGGCGACCGCGGCGCCGATCGCCTGGCCCCGCGCCGGGGCCTGCTGCTCGGCCGGGCCCAGCCGCAGGATCCCCGCGATCGCGACGAAGAGCGCGCCGCCCACGATCGGCCAGCGCAGCGCCCACCAGAGGCTCCCGATCAGGCCGGGCGCCCCGACCCAGTCGCCGAACGCCTCGGCCAGAGGGCGTTCCGAAGACCAGCAGGCCGAACGAGACGATGAGCGCCAGCAGCCACCCAGCCGAACAGCCCCACGGCCGTCGCCGCGCAGCACCGCGAAGGAGCGCGTCTCCTCGGCACCCGTGGATGCGGTTGAGGCCCCGCATCAGCGCCTGCATCGCGCCGCTCACGGTCCACAGGGCGAGCAGCAGCCCGACCACGGCCAGGGCTCGCGCTCTGCCCGCTGGACGCGGTGACGCGCGTCAGGGTGTCGTGGATGAGCGACAGGGCGTCGTCGGGGACCACGCCCTCGTCGAGCAGGTCGAGCAGGTCCTGCGACCGTGCCGGGGCTGGCGCCGACGCCGAAGGCGCCCACGACCACCAGGGCGATCGCCGGGATGGCCAGGAAGGCGTAGTAGGCCAGCGTGGCGGCGATGTCGGTGATGCCGAGCGCGAGGCCCGCCCGCATCGCCGCCGATGACGGGTCGAGTCGCGCCGCGCCAGCCGGTGCGCAGGTCGGCGGCGGCGCGCGTCGGCGGGATCGGGCGCCGCCGGCGTGACCGGCGGCGGAGGCGGCCGGCCTCGGCGTGGGCGCCGTGCGCGCGATCTCGCGCCGCACGACGGCAACGGCCGCGCGCGGCGAGGCCGAGGGCGACGAACCTCCTCTTCACGGCGCGATCAGGTCGCCGACGTGCCCGGGCCGATCGTCAGGCGCAGCATCTCGCCGCCGCCCGCGAGCGGCTCGACGCCGCCAGCTGGTCGACCAGCCGGTCGAGCACGGCGCCGGCGCCGGGAACCGCGCTGTCGGCCACCACCTGGGCGCGCCCCGCCCGCGGGCAGCGGGCCCACGGAGAGATCCACGCCCGCGCGGGCCGGCGTCGAGCCGCACGCCGAGGACGCCGTCGGGCGAGTGCCGGGACGCCGGCCGACCAGCGACGGCGACCACGAGCTGGGCGTCGGCGAGCCGGTCCAGCGGCAGGTCGACGCGCGCGGCCAGCGCCACCACCAGCCGCTCGAGCACCGGCTCCCCGAGGTCGCTCGGCGCAGCGCAGACCCCGCCCCGCGTCCCCGCTCACGCGTGCGACCTGCGCGAGCTTCGGCGAGAAGGTCATGCGCACCTCGGTGACGCCGTCGTCGCGTCGAGAACGCGACCTCGTCGCCGATCGCCAGCATCAGGCGGCAGCGCCCAGGCCCGAGCCCCGCCGCGGGCGAGGTCACGCGTCGGGGTGATGCCGCGGCCGCGGTCGCGGACGGCGACGACGAGGCGCTCGGGCTCGACCCACGCGTGGACCTCGTACTCGCCCTCGTCGTCGGGCCGGGGTAGGCGTGGAGCACCGAGTTGGTGCACGGCCTCCGTGACGGCGATCGAGATGTCGGTGCGGCTCTCCTCGCCCCAGCCGAGCGCGTCCAGGATGCCGCGCACCATCTGGCGCGCCAGCGCCACGCTCTCGGGCTCGGCGGGCAGCACCAGCTCGACGTCGGGGTGCTCGGTGCTCACGAGAGGGAGCCCTGCGTCCGATCGTCGGCGTACATCGCTCGCTCCCTGGTCCGCACTCTACCCCCCGCCGGCGTGCCCCGACCGCCGGCGTACGCGTTCCCGTGATTGCCGATCCACCTGACCGGCGTCGGGCAGCTGCCCCGGGTCGGCGTCGCCGGCGCTCTCGCGCAGCGTCTCGAGCGCCCGCCGGATGAGGCGCGAGACGTGCATCTGGGAGACCCCGACGCTGGGCGGCGATCTGCGACTGGGTGAGGCCCTCCTCGAAGCGCAGGTGGAGGATCACGCGCTCCGCGCCGGCAGGTCGGAGAGGCCCGGCGTCGAGGGTCGCCCGCGCCTCGGCCTGCGCGAAGCCGTCGATCCGCGACGCCGACGAGCGATGCCCGCCGTCGTCCTCGCCCTTCGCGCCCCGGGCGAGGCGAGCGGCGCCGGCCGCTGGGCGCTGCCGGCCGCCAGGGCGTCGAGCACCTCGTCCATGGCGAGCCCGGTCTGACTCGGCGATCTCGCGCATCGTCGGGCTGCGCCCGTTTTGCGCCGAGAGCTCGGCGACCGCGTGCGAGATCTGGCCCGCGCCTCCTGGATCCCGCGGGGGACGCGCACGGTCCACGAGCGGTCGCGGAAGTGGCGCCGGATCTCGCCGAGGATCGTGGGGGTCGCGAAGCTCGCCAGCTTGTAGCCGCGCTCGGGCTCGAAGCGGTCGATCGCCTTGATCAGGCCGATCGTGCCCACCTGGACCAGGTCGTCGAGCGGCTCGCCGCGATCGGCGTAGCGACGGGCCAGCCCGCGCACCAGCGGCAGGTGCTCGACGATGAGACGCTCGCGCGCGGCGGCGTCGAGTGTCGGCCCAGCGGGCATCGACGGCTTCCAGGCTCGGGCGGTGCTCACCGCGCCCGATTGTGCCCGATCGGCCCTCGCGCAATCCGCCACCGGGTCGCCGCCGCCCCTGCTACTCTCGCCGACGATGCGCGAGCGAGCCCATAGCCACCTTCCGCGCCCGGGCGGAGGACCGTCCCGACGCGGTCGTGATCGTCGCCCAGGGCGAGCTCGACATCCTGGGCGCGCCGCACCTGGCCGAGGCGATCCCGGCGCCAGGGCACCACGCCCGTCATCATCGACCTCGCCGGTGTCGGGTTCATGGACTCCACCGGACCTGCGGGCGCTGCTCGAGGCGCGCACCGCGGCCTGCCGACGCCGGCCGTCGCGTTCGCGCTCGCGCGCCCGTCGCCGGCCGTGTCGCGCGTGCTGGAGCTGGTCGACCTCACGCGCGAGTTCGAGGTCGTCGAGCCGGCCCGCGCGGCTCAGCTGATCGTCCCCGCGGCCGTGAGGCCGATCACGACGGTCCCGAGCGACCACCCGGTAGACCACGAAGATCATCATCGAGTGGTTCGCGAGGTAGCGCAGCAGGAAGGCGATCGAGATGTAGCCGAAGATGAAGGCGAAGAGGGTCGCCACGCTGAGGTCCCACCAGCTGACCGGATCCTCGCTCGAGGTCAGCTCGGTCAGGCCGAAGAGGCCGCTCAGCACGACCGCGGGGATCGAGAGCAGGAACGAGAAGCGCGCCGCCGCGTCGCGGCGCAGGCCGAGGAAGAGGCCCGCGGTGATCGTGGCGCCCGAGCGCGAGTGCCCGGGATGAGCGCGAGGGCCTGGGCGATGCCGACCCAGATGGCGTCGGCGCGGCCCACGCTCGCCAGCTCGCGCGGACCTTCTCGCCGACCTTGTCGGCCACCGCCAGCACGATGCCGGCGACGATGAGCGACCGTGCCGATCAGGTAGAGGTTGCGCGCCCCGGTCTCGATCTGGTTGCTGGAAGGCCAGGCCCGCGATCCCGATCGGGATCGTCGCGATGATGAGGTACCAGCCCATCCGCGCGTCGAGCTCGCTCCGCAGCTCCGGCCGGCGCAGGCTGAGCGAACCACGTCGTGAGGATCACGGTCACGAGTCGCGCCAGAAGTAGATGACCACCGCCAGCCATGGTCCCGAGCTGGATCACCGCGGTGAAGAGGGCTCCGGGGTCCTCCCAGCCGGCGAAGGCGGGGACGATGCGCAGGTGCTCCGTGCTCGAGATCGGCAGGAACTCGGTGAGTCCCTGGGCGATCCCGAGGACGATGGCTTCGAGCAGCGTCACGAGTCGGGAAGGTTAGAGATGCGCGCGGCCGCGATCTGACGGCCACCTGATCTCCTACCTGATGACGATCCTGCGAGAGGTGCGCAGCTTGCCCAGCTTCGTGCCGCGCTCGGCCGCGCTCACCTCGAGGCGGTAGACTCCCGGCCGCAGGCCGCGCGACCCGGACGCGCGCGCGAAAGGCGCCGCGCCGTCGCGAGGAGACCGTCGCGCGGCGGACCGGCTTGCTGAGCCGGGGGGCGGAGAAGGACGCGGCGAGGCCCGTGGACGCCGCGACGCTCGCGCCGGTGACCCGTCGCAGCCTCGAGGCGCACCGTCGCCGGGCGCACCAGGCGACCCCGCCACCGTCGCGTTCCTGGTGCGCCGCGAGGCCGCTCGCGGCGCCCTCAGGCCCCGCAGCGCGCTGGCGGCGCGCGGCGCGAAGGCGCGCTTCGCATAGCTCTGGTTGCCCGCGGCGTCGCGCGCGGTGAGCACCACGCGCCGCCGTCCGCCCTCGGCGAAGCGCCGCTTGACCGTCGCGGCCGCGCCCGAGCTGGCCGCGGCCGAAGCTCCATCGCACGCTGTGCGCACGGCGCCGCTCAGGCCGTCGCTCACGGTGCTGCGGAACGTCATGGTGGTGCCCGAGCGCCGCATGCGGATGGTGATGCGGGGGCCGGTGCGGTCGACGGCGACGGCGTGGCGCGCGGGGGTGGGGTCCACCGCGCCGGAGGCGTCGATGGCCTGGGCCTCCACCACGTGCCTGCCCTCGGCGACCTCCAGCGACAGGTTCCCGGGCGCGACCGGGGCGCTCCAGGCGCCACCGTCCACGCGGGTGCGCACAGCGGTCGCCCCACCGCTGACGGAGACGGCGTACACGAGCGCGGCTCGCGTTGGTGAGGGCCGGTGGGGTGGCGACGAAGCGGGTGTCGGGCGCCGGGCCGACGGCGGCCTCCACGGCGCGCAGCGCGTCGAGCCGTCCGAAGCCCGAGGCCGGGTCCACGCCCGGCGCGCCGATGTCGATCGGCCGACAGCCGGAGGATGTCCGCGAGGCCCTGGGCGCTCAGGGCGGGGTTGGCCTGGCGCAGCAGGGCGGCCACGCCGGCGACGTGCGGGCGCCGCCATCGAGGTGCCCGAGTACGAGAGGTACCCCGAGCCGGTGCTCGAGGTGATGCCGACGCCCGGGGCGGCGAGGTCGGGCTTGGCGAGCACGGTCCCCGCCGCCGGGCCGAGCCCATCGGCGTTCTGCCACACCACCGGCCCGCGACCGGAGAAGCTCGGGACCGCGTCGGCGGAGTCGATCGCGCCCACCGCCAGCGCCTCGGGGTAGCCGGCCGGGCTGCCGACCGAGCCGGCCGCCGGCCCGGCGTTGCCGGCGGCGAAGACCGGCAGCATGCCCAGGTCGAGCCAGCGCCGGATCATTGGCCGGAACCACGTGTCGTTGGCCGTCGAGGCCGACCACGAGTTGCTGACGATGCCCGGCTGGTCTGCCGTGGCCGGGTTGCCGTCGGGATCGGTCATCCACTCGGCGGCCGCCAGCAGGGCGCTGCCCGGCGCCGACCCCGTCGGCTCCCATGGCGCGGGCGACGATCAGGTGCGCGTCCGGCGCCACGCCGATCGGGGCGCCGCCGGCGCTGCCGCCGACCATCGTCCCGGCGGTGTGGGTGCCGTGGCCGTTGTCGTCGATGGGGGTCGGGCTGCCGGCGACGAAGTCGCGCCAGGCGACGATCTTCCCGGCCAGGTCGGGGTGGCTCGCGTTGACGCCGGTGTCGATGGTCCCGATGGTGACCCCGGCGCCGCGCAGGCCGTAGGCGCTCCACACCGTCGGCACCTTGATGGCCGCCAGCGCCCCAGTCGCCGCCGCCGGCATCGGGGAAGGGGGTGGCCGCCGCGGTGCCGGACGCGTCGGCGACGCGCACGCGGACATCGGCATCGACCGTGTCAACGGCCGGGTCGGCGGCGACGTCGCGGATCTCCTCGGGCGTGCCCGCGAACGAGACCGCGTTGACCAGCCAGAAGCGCCTCACCGGGTGGTCGACGTCCTCCACCACGTCGCTCTGGGTGCGCGCCGCCGTGCTCCTCAGCGCGCGCAGCAGGGCCGTCGGGTGCCCGTCGAAACGCGCGCCGTCCACCTGGTCGCGCAGGGTCGCGATCACCGCCAGGCGGTCGGTCGGGCCGGCCGCGGCGACGCGCGACTCGAGCGCCGGCGACATCGCGCCGAGGGACGGCGAGGCCATCCCCGCGAGTGCGGCGAGCAGAGCTGAGGCAGCGAGGGTCCCGGCGATACGGCGTCCATGCCGACCCCTCGGGCGAAAGATGCGGCCCGAGATAACGAGAATCCATTCTGTGGTCGGAACAAATGTTTCTCACCCATCTTCGGCATCCACCGGTGCCGCCTTGACGGGTGCGGACGGTCGCTACGATGAGTTGGTGCCCGTCTTTCTCTGCCCGCGCTGCGCCTACCGGGAGAGCAGCAGCGAACGCAACGTGCGCCACCAGCCGCGGGGGTGCTCGCGCTGCGGCTTCGGCTTCGCGTTCGAGCTGCTCGAGGACTACTACGCGAGCCCCAAGACCGCGCTGATCGTGTGCGACAAGGAGCAGCGGATCCTGGTCGCCGGCCACGCGTCGTTCGCCGTCACCGGATACGACGAGGGCGAGCTGATCGGGAGTCACGTCATCGAGCGCCTGGGCCTGTCCGGCTTCCCCGACGGCGACCCGGCGGCGCGCAGCATCGAATGGGGCGTGCGCGTGCTCGAGGTGCCGTGCACCTATCGTTTCAACGGGTCGGCCGAGGATCTCCCGGCGATGGTCGACTTCTTCCCGGCATACGACGACGACGGCGGCCTGCTGGTGGCGCTCACGCCGCAGTAGCCGCCCGAAGGGGGCACCACATGGAGCGGCGACGTCTCGGCGGGAGCGATCTGGAGCTGTCGGTGATCGGGCTGGGCACCTGGGTGTTCGGCGGCCGCTGGGGGGGAGCGGACGACGCCGCCTCGCTGGCCGCCTGCCACGCGGCGCATCGACGCCGGCGTCAACTGGATCGACACGGCCGACATCTACGGCCAGGGGCGCGCCGAGCGCATCGTCGGGCAGGCGGTGCGCGACCGTCGCGACGAGGTGATCGTCGCGAGCAAGGGCGGCGTGGCCTGGGAGCTCGGCCCGCCGCTGCGCATCTGGCGCGAGGCGTCGGCCGACTACCTGCGGATGGCCTGCGACCGCAGCCTCGAGGCCCTGGGCCTGGACCAGATCGATCTCTACCAGGTGCACTGGCCGGTCGCGGGCGTGCCCGCCACGGAGACGATCGGGGCGCTCGAGGACCTGCGCACGGCGGGCAAGATCCGCGCGATCGGGGTCTCGAACTACCATCTGCCCGACCTCGAGGCGGCGGGGGCCGCGGGGCGGATCGACTCGTTCCAGCCCGGCTATCACCTCATGCGCCGCGACATCGAGGACGGCGAGCTGGACTGGTGCGGCGCCAACGGCGTCGGCGTGATCGCCTACGGGCCCCTCGCCCACGGCCTCCTGACCGGCAAGATGACCGCGGCCACGACCTTCGGCTGCCGACGACTGGCGCTCCCAGAGCGAGCTGTTCGCCGACGACGCCTTCGGCGACCGCATCGCCCTGGTGGGCGAGCTCGAGGAGATCGCCCGCGAGGCGGGCCGGCCGGGAGGGGTGGCGGAGCTGTCGGTCGCCTGGGTCCTGCGGCGCCCGGAGGTGACCGCGGCGATCATCGGCGCCCGCGACGCCGGCCAGGCCGAGCGCAACGCCGCGCTGGCCGGGGCGGCCGCTCTCGGCCGACGAGGACGCCGCCATCGCCGCCGTCCTGGCGCGCCACCCCGACGCCTCGCGCGGCTACGGGCACGGCGAGCCGCCCGACATCTCGGCCGACGTCTAAGCTGACCCATGGCCATGCTCGGTCCAGGTCGTCGGCGCGGAGACGCCGGAAGGCCCGCGCCGCCGCCCTTCGGCCCGACGCTGGGGGCCCCGGCGGACGCCGACGCACAGGACGTCCGGCCGCTCGCTCGAGCAGGCGCTCGAGGCCGTGCGGCGCTCGCGGCGCCCGCTGACGCTGGTCGCGCTGGCGCTTCCGAACGCCAGCGGCCCGCAGGCCAGCCGCTTCACCGCGATCGTCCGTCACACGGTGCGCGACTCCGACGGCCTCTGGTCGGACGGGCCGGACGGGCTGATCCTGGTGCTCATCGACGCCGACGGCCCCAACTCGGAGCCGGCGCTGGCCCGCCTGCGCATGCGGCTGCGGTCCGAGGGCATGGCGGGCGCGTTGATGGGCCGCGCGGCGCGCCGCCCCCGGCATCTCGGCCGGCGACCTGCTCGCCCTGGCGCGCGCCGACCGCCGCCCATCGCGCGCGGGACTCGGGGCGCCCGTGAGGCGCCCGTGAGGGTCGCCATCGTCGGCGCCAGCGGCCTGATCGGCCGTGCCGTGGGCACCGCCCTTCTGGCGCGCGGCGACCGGGTCGTGACGCTCACCCGCGGCGGGGCGTCGGGGATCGCGGGGGCGCAGGACGTGCGCTGGGACCCGGCCGAGGGGCCCCTGCCCTCCGATGCCCTCGAGGGCGTCGACGCGGTGGTCAATCTGGCGGGGGCGCCGCTGTCGGGGCCGAGGTGGAGCGACGAGCGCAAAGAGCTCATCCGCGAGAGCCGCATCCGCACGACCCGCATGATCGTGGACGCCCTGGCCCGCGACGGCGCTCCCCGGGTGCTGGTGAGCGGCTCCGCGGTCGGGTACTACGGCACCGGCGAGGACGAGCGCGACGAGACCGACCCGCCCGGCGACGACTTCCTCGCCGCCACCGCGCTGGCGTGGGAGCGGGAGGCCGCCCGCGCGCGCGCGAGTTCGGCGTGCGCGTGGTGGTGATCCGCACCGGCATCGTGCTGTCGCTGGAGGGCGGCGCGCTCCCTCCGATGGCGCGGCCGGTGAAGGCCTTCGCGGGCGGCCCCATCGGCGGCGGCCGGCAGTGGATGTCGTGGATCCACATCGACGACGAGGTGGGGATCATCCTCCACGCCCTCGACCACGATGCCGCCACGGGCGCCCTCAACGGCACCGCCCCCGACGTGGTGCGCCAGCGCGAGTTCGTGGCGGCCCTCGGCCGCGTGCTGGGGCGCCCCAGCAGCGTGCCCACCCCGGCCGTCGTGGTGCGCCTGGCCCTGGGGGAGATGTCGATGCTCGTGCTCGAGGGCCAGCGGGCGGTGCCGCGCGCGACCCTGGCGTCGGGCTACGCCTTCGTCCACCCGGATCTCGGCGCGGCCCTGCGCGACCTCTACGGCGAGGGCTGATCCTCGGGGAACAGGCGCGCGAGCTCGGCCTCCACCTTGAGCCAGTGCTCGCGCACGAACGTCGTCGCCACGCTGTAGCGGGCGCCGGGGAGGCTGCGCGCCAGCCGCAGCTTGTCGGGATCGGCGCTCTCCTCGAGGTCCTCCACCAGCGCCTTGTAGCCCTGCATCAGCTCGGCCATCTCCAGTGGGCGCCCCATATCTCGTCCATCAGCCGGTAGACGGGACCGAAGGGATCGCCGGTGGGGGAGGTGCTCACGGGAGGCCTCGCGGTCGTGGGGGAGGTTGCCGGGCGGCGATGCTACCTTAGGCCCGGCCCCGGGGGATTAGCTCAGCTGGGAGAGCGCCGCCTTTGCAAGGCGGAGGTCGTCGGTTCGATCCCGTCATCCTCCATCCCTCTGTTGTCACGGAAAGCCCGCCCCCGGCGGGTTTTCTCGTTCTCGGAAGATCTGCACAACGTGGCATCGAAGCGCATTCCCGAGGAGCCGGTGGTCACGGATTGGTCACGACTCAGCACTTCGCTGCCCCTCCGGGGGGCAGGGGGGGTGGGGGCCGCGCCCCGCCATCGCGGCGTCGCGCTTGGAGGCCTCGGCCTCGGCCAGGTCTCGCTGCTGCTGGCGCACGCGGTCAAGATCGCCCCACCCCTCACGCTGGGGCCACATGCGCCTGCCCTCGCCCGCCTCCAGCATGCGGACCGCCCAGCAGCGGCGCAGGTCGTGAAAGGCTGCCGGCGCGAGGACGGGGTATCGGCAAGCCGGTGAGCGGCGCGAAAGGCGCTCGCGCTCGGGCGTGATCACGCCGCCGTGAGCGACTCCAGGGCGAGACTTCCGGTCAGCCCGCCCGCGCGCCAGGGGACGATCGCGAGACGCTCGGCCTCCCCGCGCACCGCGTCGATCAGAGCGTGCTCCCGCCGGGCGCGTGCGCGCAGGGTCGGATCCGTGACGCCAGCAAGGGCCATGCTCTGATTGACGATCCAAGCAAAGGGGGCGATGCCCGCCCGGCCGAGGTCTGCCGCGAGGCGCTCGGCCTCGTGGACCGGGGTCGCCTCGGGGAGGGTCACGATGAGGACCCGGGTGTAGGCGGGATCGCGCAGGCGCGGCAGGAGCTCGGACACGTCGCGCGGCACCTCGGCGTTGGTGCGCCCGACCTCGCGATGGTAGGCCTCGGCCGAGTCGAGCAGCAGCAGGGTGTGGCCGGTCGGGCGCCGTGTCGAGCACGACGAACCGTCCTCGCCCTGGGCGACGGTGCGGGCAAAGGCGCGGAAGACGGCGATCTCCTCGGTGCAGGGCGAGCGCAGGTCCTCCTCGAGCAGGGCGCGCGCCCTGGGCGTCGAGTCCGGCGCCGGCCTCGCGCATGCACCTGGGCGCTGTAGGCGGCGGTCTCGGCCTCGCGGGTCGATCCGCGAGACGGTCAGGCCCTCGAGCGCGCCCGCGACGGTCGCCTCGACGTGGGCCGCCGGATCGGTCGTGGACAGGTGCACGATGTGGCCGCGGCGCGCCAGCTCGGCGGCGATGGCGGCGGCGATCGTCGTCTTGCCGACGCCGCCCTTTCCCATGGTCATGACGACGCCCGGGCCGCCGCGCTTCGAGGGCGTCGACGAGATCGGCGAGCGGTGCGTCGGCGACCTGCGTGCCCGGTTCGTCCGCCGCTCGCCTGCGGCGATCGGCACGGGGTCGAGCACGGCGCCGAGAGCGGCGAGCACCGAGCGGCGCGAAGGCGTGCAGCGGAACCTCGACCCGGTCGAGCGAGGCGAGCGCCGCGGGGATCCGCGCGAGGGCCTGCGCCTGCTGGTCGGCGAGCGTGCGGGCGGTCGGGTCGTCGTCGTCGGTCGGGGAGAACACGCCGTTCAGCGCGAGCACCTGGCGGCGCATGCCCGCCGCGGCGAGCTCGGCCGAGGTGCGCGCCGCCTCGTCCAGGGCGCTCGGCTCGGGCCGGGAGACCAGCACGAGCGTCGTGCGCTCCGGGTCGGTCAGGGTGGCGACGCTCTCGGCGTAGAGGGCCCGCTGGCGCTCGAGGCCCGCGAGCGGGCCGAGGCAGGAGGTGCCGGTGGTGTTCTGGTCGATGAACTCGGTCCAGGCGGCCGGAAGGGACAGGAGCCGCAGCGTGTGCCCGGTGGGGGCGGTGTCGAAGATGACGTTGTCGTAGGCGCGGGTGGCCTCGGCGTCGGCCAGCAGCGAGGTGAAGGCGTCGAAGGCGGCGATCTCGACCGTGCAGGCGCCCGAAAGGCTCTCCTCCATGCTGCGCAGCGCCGCGTCGGGCAGCACGCCGCGGTAGGGGCCGACGAGCCGCTCGCGGTACTCGCGCGCGGCGGCCTCGGGGTCGACGTTGGCCGCGTCGAGACCCGGGACACCGGCGACCGGCCGGGGGGCGTCGGCGAGCTCGGTCCCCAGCACCTCGTCGAGGTTCGACGCCGGGTCGGTCGAGACGAGGAGGACCCTTCGCCCCCGCTCGCGCGAGCGCCACGGCGCTCGCGCAGGCGAGCGTCGTCTTGCCCATCCCACCCTTCCCCGTGAAGAACAGGACGCGCGTCGCCGGGCTGGAGGAGGGCCCGGGCGTCCATCAGCAGCAGCCGCCCTCGCCGCAGCCGCAGCTCTGTGCGCCCTGCCGGGGTGCCGGCTGACCAGCGGCGCGGAGGTGGTGTGACGGAGGCGTCTGGTACCGGAGACGGGGACGACCCAGCGCGCGAGCTGCTCGCGGCTCGGGTAGGCGCCCTCGATCACCTTGCGGCCGTCCACGAGGATGAGCGGGCAGGGCCTTCTCGCCGCGCTCGCGCAGGGCGTCGGTGACCTGGGCGTGCGCGACGAAGGCGTCGGGCTGCTGGGCGAGGTTGTACCGCTCGACCGACACGCCCTCGCCGGCCAGCCAGTCGAGATCGGCGCGAAGCGCGCAAGCTGCGGGTCAACGCTCGGGCCACAGACGCCGCTCGAGCAGCACATCGCCGGGTCGAACACCTTGACACTCGTCATCGGACCACCTCCAACTCGTCGTTCGAACGGACGTCCACCAGCGCCCCGAGGAGCCCAGGTGCCGCGCGAGGGCGGCGCGATCGGCGCAGTAGCAGACCCGCGGCCCATCGATCTCCCCACGGATCAGGCCGGCCTCCTTCAGCACCTTGAGGTGCTGGGAGACGGTCGCCTGGGAGACCGGAAGCTCGGAGACGATCTGGCCGCACACGCAGGCCTCCCGAGCGAGCAGCAGCCGCACGATCCGGATGCGGATCGGATGGCCGAGCGCCTTGGCGACACGCGCCAGATCCTCGGCGACCCGGTCGGTGACGGTGGGGTCCATGGCCTGTCTGTGATCGTTCATCGTCGATCTACGATAGATGACCGGGACGCCCGAAGTCGAGGATGCGCTCGCTCAGCGCGCCACGGGCGGTCGGCGATGAGCTCGCCCTCGATCTCGCAGGCGGCCGCGAGGGTGTTGAAGACCGTCCCGTGCTTCCGGAGGTTTCGGTGAAGGAGCTCGACACGGCGCTCGTCCTCCTCGGTCGTCACGCGCAGCTCGTAGCGGATGCGCGTGAAGCGCGGGGGCGCCTCCTGGCGCTCGAGCTCCACCCGGAGCGACGCGCCGGACTGGCGGAACGGCAGGATCTGCGAGAAGCGCTCGACGTTCTTCAGCAGGCACGCGGCGAATGCCGCGCCCAGCAGTTCGGCCGGACCGGGAAGCGCCACTCCCTGCGCCGGCGAGCTGTCGAAGGCGATCCGGCTCTCCCGCCAGGCGACCTCGGAAACGCCGCGCTCGACGAGGCGCGCCTCACGGCGTAGACCACTAGCCGTCCTTGGCCGGATCTGGCGCGTGGGTGCCTCGGTGGGCGGAGCGTCGTCCGGCTGGGGATACTCGGCGCCGCACCACTCACAGTGGGCGAGCGG
The DNA here is from genome assembly GCA_963806585.1 of uncultured Thermoleophilia bacterium. Lineage (GTDB taxonomy): Bacteria > Actinomycetota > Thermoleophilia > Miltoncostaeales > Miltoncostaeaceae > Miltoncostaea. The sequence goes on from CAWDYN010000012.1 coordinate 166,962, forward strand.
CTCGGCGTGGACCACCTCGGGCCCGGCGGACGCGGGCGCCACGTCGCAGACGGGGCAGAGGATCGCGTCCGTGGTCGGGTTGGCGTGGGTCATGTCGAGCACCTCCTTCGGCGCTGCGGGCCGACAGCCGCCGCCTGCGCGCGGGGGCGCGGCGGCCTACGCCGACGCTACCGCCGCGCCCGCTCGACGTCGGCGGGGCATCCACGCAACCGGAGCGGGAAAAGCCGCAGCGGTGAGCCGGCCCTGGCATCGCCCGAGGTCCGCCGCCCGGAGTGCCCGGGATGCGGCTCCCTGGGCGGGCTATCGGGCTTCTCGGGACGCGCCGGGATAGTGCGGGACGCCCCGAATCAGCCTTTGCAAGGCGGAGGTCGTCGGTTCGATCCCGTCATCCTCCATCCGGATCGCGGCTCGGATATCGCCCTCATGGCGCGTCGCCGGCCCGCTCGCATTCGCCGCGACGGCGTGGTCAGACGCCGGGAGCGGTCGAAAACCGTCCATGACGGGTACCAGTAGAACCGACATGCACCGCAGGCTGCGGCCCACCGCGCCCGGGCAGGGCGCCGGGAGGGCCGCGCCGGTCCACAGCCCACGACGGGACACCCCGTGCGTCGGGCGGATGAGGAGAGATGAGCGCCGAGCACCGCGCTCGCGACAAGATCACCCTGTCCGGCGCCGTCTCGATGGGCACCGGCGTGATGATCGGCGCCGGGGTCTTCGCGCTGACCGGCCAGGTGGCCGGCAGCCGGCAGGCCGGTGGTTCCCACTCGCCTTCGTGGCCGCGGCGGTCGTCGCCGGCATCACCGCGTACTCCTACGTGAAGCTGTCGAACACCTTCCCCTCGGCCGGCGGGATCGGCACGTTCCTGAACGAGGCCTACGGGGTGGGCCCGATGGCTGCGATCGTTCACGATGGCGATGTGGGCCTCGATGGTGCTCAACGAGAGCCTCGTGGCCCGCACCTTCGGCACCTACCTCACGCAGCTGATCGGGATCGAGCACCGCGACCCTGGCGTCGCCGGGCTCGGCGTGCGCTGCTGATCGTGTCGTTCGCCGTCAACGCGGCCGGCAATCGGATCGTCAACACGACCGAGAACGTGATGGCCGTCGTGAAGATCGGAGGCCTCGTCATCTTCGCGGGGGCCTGCCTGCTGGGTGGCCGACTTCCCGGCGAGCGCGCCCGACGCGGTCGACGCGCCGACCGCCGATTCGCTGATCGCCGCGATCGGCCCTCGCGGTGCTCGCCTACAAGGGCTTCACCACGATCACCAACACCGGCGGGGAGATCGAGGACCCCACACGTCAACGTCGGGCGGGCGATCGTCATCTCGATCGCCATGGTCACGGCGTCTACGTGGCCGTGATGCTGGCCGTTCGCGGCAACCTCGGCCTCGGGGAGATCATCGCCGCCCGCGACTACTCCCTGGCCGAGGCCGCCGCTCCCGTCTTCGGCTCGGACGGGCTTCAAGCTGGTCGCGGCCCTCGCGGTCGATCGCGACGGTCTCCAGCGTCATGGCGTCGATGTACTCCACATCGCGAATGCTCGGGATGATGAGCGACATGGACGAGGTCCCGGAGGTGACCGCCGGCTCCTCCTCCCCGGTCGGGTCGACCCCCGCTGATCGTCACCACCGGGGTCGCGATCGCGCTGACGATCGCCTTCGACCTGACGCGGGTCGCGGCGCTGGGCGCGCTCGCCTACCTCGCCCTCGACGCCGCGATCCACTGGGGCCACCTTCGGCACCTGCGCGCCGAGACCGGGGCTCGGATCGCTCCGCTGATCGCCGCGATCGGCATGGACGCTGATCGTCTTCGCCGGGCTTTTCGTCTACGAGGCGCGCACGGACCTCGTGGTCGTGGTGGCCTTCCTCGCCTTCAGCGCGGCGGTGGCCGGTGGCGAGTACGTCTACATGCGACGCTTCAGCAACGCCGCCGCGGGGGAGGCGTGAAACGGGTCGGGGGCTCGACGTCGCTCGCCCCGCCGCCTTATCCGCGCCCGGAGCCCGTGAGAGGGTCCGCCCGTGCACGATCACGGACGCCTGCACATGCACCACCACGAGGTGCCCGCCTCGCCGATGAGTCCGGCCCGGCGTGCGACGGCGCTCGCGATCCTGTGCCTCTGCGCGCTGACCGCCGGCCTCGACATGACGATCACCAACGTCGCGCTGCCCTTCATCGCGCGGGATCTGGACGCCCCCACGAACGAGCTGCAGTGGACCGTCAACGCCTACAACATCGTCCTCGCGGGCGTGCTCGTCCTCGGGGGCGCGCTGGCCGACCGCTACGGCAGGCGCCGGGTCTTCCTGCTCGGCTACATCCTCTTCGCCCTGGCCTCCGTCGCGGCGGCCTTCAGCCCGGACGCGGCCGCGCTGATCGCGGCCCGGGCGGTCATGGGCCTCGGCGCCGCCGGGGTGACCGCGCCGGCGCTGGCCATCATCGCCTCGATGTACACCCCGGCCGAGCGCGCGGGCCCGATCGGGACGTTCGTGGTGTTCGGGGCGGCGGGCCTCGCCATCGGCCCGATCGCCGGCGGCCTGCTGCTCGACCACTTCTGGTGGGGGTCGGTGTTCCTCGTGAACGTCCCGATCATCGTCGTCGGCGTGGTGGTGGGCGCCGCGCACGATCCCGGAGTCGCGGGCGCCCGAGCCGCGCGGGGGCTGGCCGCCGCTCGATCTCGTCGGCGCGGCCCTGTCGGTTGTCGGACTGGCCGGGCTGCTGTTCGGGATCATCGAGGGACCCGGGCGCGGATGGACCGAGCCCGTCGTGCCGGCGGCGCTCGCCGTCGGCACGGTGGCGCTCGTCGCCTTCGTCCGCCGGGAGCTGCGGGCCCGCGCGCCCCTGTTCGACGTGCGCATACTCGCTCGCCCCGCGGTGGCGACAGGCGCGCTCACCCTCGCCCTGGCCTATCTCCTGTTCACCTCGTTCCTGTTCCTGGACCCGCAGTACCTCCAGGACGTGAGGGCCGAGTCGATCGTCGCGGTCGGCCTGCTGTTCGTGCCGTTCGCGGTGGCCTTCGGCGCGTGCTCGCTGCGGGCGCAGTGGCTCCTGCGGCGCGCCGGCCCGCGCGCCACGATCGCGAGCGGCCTCGTGGTGACCGCGATCGCGGCGGTCGTCCTGGCGGCTGGCGCTGTCGGGACCGCTGTGGCTCAGCATCCTCGGGAGCATCGTCCTCGCCGCCGGGCTGTCGGTGCTCATCGCGCCGCCGTCAACGGTCGTGATGAACGACCTGCCCCCCGACAAGGCCGGCGACGGATCGTCGCTCAACTTCGTGAGCCGGTTCGTGGGCGCCTCGGTGGGGGTCGCCGCCGTCGGCTCGATCCTCGCGGCGGTCTACGCCCGCGACGTCGAGGACGCGCTGACGGGCCTCGCCCCGGCCGACGCCGAGCGCGCCGAGGGCTCGGTGCAGGGCGCGCTGGAGGTCGCGGACACGCTGGCGCCCGGCGCGGGGGACGCGCTCGCCGGAGCGGCCCGTGACGCCTTCGAGCGCGGAGCCGCGGTCGCGTACCTCGCCATCGCCGTGCTGGCGGCGGTCATCGCGGTGGTGACCTGGTTCGCGCTGCCGTCCCGGCCCACGGACCCGTCCTGAGGGCCGCTCCGCGGCCGGGTCAGCGGATGAGGCGGGTGCCCTGCGTCAGGGCCGGCCGGCGGGCGCCGAGGAAGAAGATCCCGGGCAGGCCCGCCGTCTCGAAGCCCAGGCTCGGGTTGTGCCGCAGCGTCGAGGCCGCCAGGGTCGCGGTGCCGGTGCGGTCGTTGCTCACGAAGAAGATCGCCCCGCCGCCCTCCGGCGCGACGTTGTCGCTCATGAGCGTGTCGCGCATCGTCAGTGTGAAGCGGTTGCCGTCGAGGTAGACGGCGCCCCCGTTGCCCCCGCCGGGCGTCCCCGCCTTCGCGGGGTTCGCGCCGCGGCCGGTGGCCCTGTTGCCCGTGAACGTGCTGCCGGTGATCGTCCACGACACGCCGATGCTGCTGAGCGCGCCGCCGTTGGCGCAGCGTCCTCCGGTGAAGGTGCTGCGGACCACCCTCACCGGCCGGTTGCGGAACTGGCTGAGCGCCCGGACCGCGCCGCCGCCCACGTCCGGGCCGCTGCGGTCGCAGCGGTTGGCGGTGAAGCGCGCGCCGACGATCGTCAGCCGGCCGCCCCGGACGAAGATCGCGCCCCCGCCGCCGCCGTCCACCCTCTGGCCGGTGGCGTTGCCGGCCGCGAACGCGATGTTCCTGACCACCAGCCGCGGGGTCGCCTGGTTCTGGCAGTGGTCGGTCGTCCAGACCTGCGCCCGGTCGCAGGTGTTCTGGTACAGGATCCTGCGCCTGCCGCCGCCGCTGAGCGTCACCCGGCCGCCGCCGTCGATCACGACCGACGCGCTCGTGTTGCGCACCTTCGCCGTGCGGCGCATGCGGATCGTGACCGGCGCGGGGCCGCAGTCGAACGTCACGAGGCCGCCACGGGCGACGGCCGAGACCACGGCGGCGGAGGTGCAGCTCGCCGGCGTGCCGGTGCCCACCACCCGCGCGTCGGCGATGCCGGCGCCGGCCGCGAGCATCGCGACGACGGCGCCGAGGACCCATGGCCTCAGGAGCGTCACGCCCGCATCCTACGAACGGCGGTCGCCTACGCGCCTCCGCCCGGGTTCGCGCGTCGCGAGTCCGGGACGACGACGATCAGCAGCATCCGGGCCGGATCCGCGCGCCGGCCGTCGTGAACACGCTCGGAGCATCGAGCGGCTTGACCGCCGAGACGACGGCCCCGTGGAGGCCATCCGCCACGGCGTGCGTGAAGTCGATGCCCACGTCCCGGAACCCGGCAGCGGCCAGGAGCGATCGATACTCACCGGTCGAGAGGGCTCCGGCGATGCAACCCGCCCAGTCGCCGCGCTCGGCCCGCTCGTGCGCCGTCAGGCGATCCTCGGCGACCACGTCGCTGATGCCAAGCCGCCCTCCGGGCCGCAGGACGCGGAACGTCTCGGACAGCACGGCGGCCTTGTCGGGTGAGAGGTTCACGACGCAGTTGGAGATGACGACGTCCACGGCCTCGGCCGGCAGCGGAATCTGCTCGATCCGGCCCTTCAGGAACTCGACGTTCGTCGCGCCGGCCTCCGCCGCGTTGCGGCGGGCGAGTGCGAGCATCTCCTCGGTCATGTCCAACCCGTACGCCCTGCCGGCCGGGCCCACGCGACGAGCCGACAGGAGCACGTCGATGCCGCCCCCCGATCCCAGGTCGAGGACCACCTCCCCCTCGCGAAGCTCGGCCACGGCGGCGGGGTTGCCACAGCCGAGGCTCGCGAGGACGGCCGTCTCGGGGAGGTGGCCGCGGTCGGCATCCTCGTAGAGGGCGCCGCCGAAGGCCGCGTCCGAGGGGGAGCAGCAGCCACCCTGGCCGCAGCCGCCGACGATGCCCGGCAGCTCGCCGGAGGCGGCCTCTCGGGCCGCCTCCGCGTAGCGCTCGCGGACGATGTCGTGGACGTCGTCGCCGCTCACGCGGGGGCTCCCTCGGCGACCGATGGGGTGGCGCTCACCCAGGACCCGAACTCCGCCAGGGCGTGGGGGAGGACGTAGTAGTAGGCCCACAGGCCGCGGCGCTCGGAGTCCACCAGCCCCGCAGCGCGCAACACCTTCAGGTGGTGGGAGACGGTGGGTTGGGCCACGTCGAAGAGCGGGGTCAGCTCGCAGACGCAGACCTTCCCGGCGTGCTTCCTGAGCACGTTGACGAGCTGCAGCCGGATCGGATCCCCGAGGGCCTTGGCCACCCGGGCCATCCGCTCGGCCGTCTCGCGTTCGACGTCGGGGTAGACGACCGGCACGCAGCACGGCTCCCCGGCGGGGCGCTTGCGCTTGGGCGAGAGGACGAAATCGACCGACATCGATTTACAATTATCGATTGAAGAGACTTCTGTCAATGGATTAGCGTTCCTGATCGATGACGATCGCCGACATCGCACCCGTCCGCCGAGGCATCGCGGCGCTCGCCGTGGCGGTGCTCGCGCTCGGGATCGTGGCCGGATGCGACGAGGGGGACGACCCTGCGCGCGCCGAGGGCTCCGGATCCACCTTCGCGCGCCAGGCATTCGTCGCGTGGTGCGCGGAATCGGACCTCTGCACGTACCGCGCGGTGGGCTCCGGCGCGGGTGTGGAGGAGGTGATCGACCAGACGACCGAGTTCGGCGCGAGCGACGACCCGATGGGCGACGACGAGCAGGAGGAGTTCGCGCGGACGGCGGGCGAGGTCGCGCCCGAAGGCACGTCTCCGATCCAGCTCCCCGTCCTGATCGGCGCGGTGACCGTCGCGACCAACGTGCGCGGCATCGACTACACCGGCGATCGCCTCCGCTTCTCGGGGTCCACTCTCGCCGGCATCTTCTCCGGGCGGATCGGCCGGTGGACGGATCCGCGGATCGCCGCGGAGAACCCGGGCGTCCCGTTCCCCGACACCCCGATCACGCGATGCGTCCGCAAGGACAGCTCGGGCACCAGCGCCGTCTTCACCGATTTCCTCTCGCGCGCCGACGCCGGCTTCCGGAAGACGGTCGGCGTCTCGCGCCTCCCCGCGTGGCCCGGCTCCGACATCGAGCGCTTCCCGGGCAACGAGGGCGTCGGCGCCTGCCTGCAGGACCGCGACAACGCGATCGGCTACATCGACCTCGCCGACGGCGTGACGATCTTCGGCGAGGGAGCGCCGCCGGAGCGGGTCGACCGGCTGGCGCAGATCGGCGCCGAGCGCGACGGCGGGGTCGAATGGGTGGCCCCCACGCAGACGTCGATGGCCCTCGCCGGAACCGTCGGGCTCGACGCGGGCGCACCGCTCTCCTCCTACGGCTCGCGGATGCTGAACGCGCCCGTGACGGGCGCCTACCCGATCGCGGCGACCACCTACCTGATCGTCCACGACCGTTACGCGGACGCACGGACCTGCGACGAGGTCGTCCGGACCGCGCGCTGGGCGCTCTCGTCGCGCGGCCAGGAGGCGCTGCTCGCCGCCAACTACGCGCCGGTGGGGGAGGCGGTGCGCTCGCGTGCGCTCGGGGAGCTGGCGTCCGTGCGCGACCGCGACGGAAACGCGTGCGTTGACCGCTGATCCCGAGTCCGGCCACGGCCAACCCGCGCCCGCAAGGAGCCAACTGACATGCGCGTCGCCATCATCACCGACATCCACGCGAACCTGCCGGCCCTCGACGCCGCGCTCGCGCGCATCGAGGAGCTGGGGGTGGACGCGACCTACTGCGGCGGTGACCTCGTGGGCTACGGGCCCCACCCCAACGAGGTCTGCGCCCGCATCGAGTCGCTGGGCATCCCGACGATCTACGGCAACTACGATCACGCGATCGCCCGGGACCTGGAGGACTGCGGCTGCGCGTACGTCACGGCGCACGATCGCGAGCTGGGCCAGCTCTCGGTGGACTGGACGCTCGCCCACACCGACGCCCGCTCCAAGGCCTTCATGGCCGGCCTGCCCTTCGACCTGCGCCTGCGCCTCGGCACGCGGCGCGTGCGTCTGGTGCACGGATCGCCCCGCAAGGTCAACGAGTACCTGTTCGAGGACAAGCCCGCCTCGCTCTACGAGCGCCTCGCACGGCAGGCCGACTGCGACGTCCTCGTCTTCGGGCACACCCACAAGCCGTGGGTGCGCGAGTACGGGGGAGTCCTGTTCGTCAACTGCGGGTCGGTCGGCAAGCCCAAGGACGGCGATCCCCGCGGCGCCTTCGCGGTGCTCGACGATGCCAGCGGTGAGGTGGCCGTCTCGATCGAGCGCGTGCCCTACGACGCCGAGGGGGTCGCGCGCGAGGTCGAGGCGGCCGGCCTGCCACCGGAGTTCGCCGCCAAGCTCGTCGCCGCGGCGTGAGCGCCCGTCCCGACCTTCCCCGTCGCCTCGTCGCCGAGGCGCTCGGCACCTTCTGCCTGGTGTTCGCCGGGACGGGGGCCGTCGTCGTGAACGCGGTCGCCGGCGATCCCCTCGGCCACGGCGGCGTCGCGGCCGCCTTCGGTCTGGTCGTGGCGGCGATGATCTTCGCCCTGGGGCATCTGTCGGGCGCGCATCTCAACCCGGCCGTGACCCTGGCCTTCTGCTCGGCGCGCCACTTCCCCGTGGCGGAGGCCGGGCCCTACGTGGGCGCCCAGGTGATCGGGGCGGTGCTCGCCTCGCTGGCGCTGCGCGGTCTGTTCGGGCTCGCCGGAGGCCTCGGGGCGACACATCCCAGCCACGTGGGCGACCTGGGCGCCCTGGTGCTCGAGGCCGGCCTGACCGCGGTGCTGATGATCGTGATCCTCGCCGTGGCCACCGACACGCGGGCGGTGGGCTCGATGGCCGCGATCGCGATCGGCGCGACCATCGGCCTCGAGGCGCTCGTGATGGGGCCGATCACCGGAGCCTCGATGAACCCGGCGCGCTCGCTGGCCCCGGCCCTCGTCAGCGGCGACTGGACGGGCCTCTGGATCTATCTGGTCGGGCCGACGGCGGGGGCGCTCGTCGGCGCGATGATCTACCAGTTCCTTCGCGACACCCGGGAGCCGGCAGTGGAGGCGCGCCCGGCGCTCGGCGAACCCCGGGAGGCGGTGCGATGACGACGACGAAGCCCGCCCGCCCGGAGGTGCTCTACGTCTGCGTCCACAACGCGGGCCGCTCCCAGATGGCCGCTCTGTTCACCGCGCGCCTCGGCGGCGATCGGGTCGTGGTGCGCTCGGCGGGCTCCGATCCGGCCGATCGCGTCAACCCGCTGGTCGTCGAGGCGATGGCCGAGCTCGGGCTCGACATGTCGGCCGCGTTCCCGAAGCCCCTGCGGGACAGCATCGTGCGCTCCGCCGACGTGGTCGTCACGATGGGGTGCGGGGACGCGTGCCCCTTCTACCCGGGCAAGCGATACGAGGACTGGGAGCTGGACGACCCGGCCGACGCCGAGTCGATCGCGGCCGTCCGGGTGATCCGCGACGAGATCCGCGCTCGCGTCGCGCGACTGCTCGACGAGCTGGGCGTCGGCGCGGACCCGGCGCCCACGGGCTCCTGAACCCCGGCCGCGGGACCCCTCAGCTCCGGGAGGGCTCGGCCGCGTGCCCGGTGGGGACGCGGCGCAGGCCGCCGACGGCGATGATGAGGGCGGCTCCGAGCAGCGCCGCCGCGACGGCGAAGGCGAGGTGCATGCCGGTCGCGACCGCCTCGGACGGCGCCTGCGTCAGGCTCGTCGTCCCGACCCCGAGGGTGAAGACCGCGCCCATCACCGACGCGCCCGTCACCAGGCCGAGGTTGCGCGAGAGGTTGAGCATCCCGGAGGTCACGCCGCGCCGATCGGGGCGCGCGCCGGCCATGACGGCGGTGTTGTTCGCGGTCTGAAAGAGCGCGTAGCCGAGCGTCACGACGACGGTCGGCCCGATGTAGCCGGGGACGCCGAGCCCCGCCGGCGTCGCCGCCAGCAGGAGGGCGCCCGCGGCCATGGTCGCGAGCCCGACGACGCCGAGGCGCCCGCTGCCGACGCGGTCCGCGACCCGACCCGCGGGCACCCCGGCCAGCACCACGACCGCCGGCCCGACCGACATGGCGAGCCCGACTCCCGCCGCGTCCAGGCCGAGCACCCCGGCGAGGTAGAACGGGCCGACGACGAGGGTCGTCATCACGACCGTCGAGACGAGCGCGCTCGTCGCCAGCCCCGCTCGCAGGGCCGGGTCGCGCAGCACGATCGCGGGGACGAGCGGCGCCGCCGTCCGCGCCTCGACGGCCGCGAACAGCGCCACCCCCAGGGCGGCGCCGGCGAGCAGCGCCACGCCGAGCGGTCCGACGCGGCCGTGGCCGATCGTCATCGCGAGCGCGTAGGCCGCGAGCGTGAGCACGAGCAGCAGCGTGCCGGCGAGGTCGAACCGGGGGCGCGCCGGGCCCGCCCGGCGCCCGTCGGGCGGCAGGTGGCGGTGCGCGAGAGCGAGCGCGAGCAGGCCGAGCGGAACGTTGACGAGGAAGATCGCCCGCCAGCCCGCGCCGGCGATCAGGACGCCGCCGAGCGACGGCCCGAGGGCGGTGCCGATCGCCGACGTCGTGCCGAGCAGCCCCATCGCGCTGCCGGTTCGGCCCTTCGGGACCGCCTCGGCGACGAAGGCCAGCGTGAGGGCCATCATGATCGCCGCCCCCGCGCCCTGGGCCCCGCGCGCGGCGACCAGGAGCGGCAGGCTCGGCGCGGACGCGCACAGGGCCGACGCGCCCGTGAACGCGGCCAGGCCCAACAGGAGCAACCGCCGCCGCCCGACGAGGTCCCCGAGCCGGCCGGCGCTCACCACGAGCGTCGTCACGGCGAGCAGGTAGGCGAGGACGACCCACTGGACCTGCGCGAAGGAGGCGCCGAAGGCCGCCTCGAGCGTCGGCAGGGCCATGTTGGCGACGCTCGTTCCCAGAGACGACAGCAGCATCGCCAGCGCGAGCGCGGCGAGCGACCATCGCACCCGGGGCGTCCGCGGGGCCTCGCCCGAGTCCTCGTGCCGTGAACGATCGTGCCCATCTCGCATGCGACCGACGCTAGGACGCCGATACGCATGGCGGAAGACGCATGAGTTGCACGGAATCATTGCGTTGAACGCCATGCCATGCGAGGTTGGCGCCATGGCGCGACCCGACTTCAACCTGCTCGTGACGCTCGACGTGCTCCTGGACGAGGGCAGCGTCGCCGGGGCGGCCCGCCGGCTCGGGCTGAGCCCCTCGGCGATGAGCCGCTCCCTGGCGCGGCTGCGCGATACGACGGGCGACCCGCTGCTGGTCCGCGCCGGGCGCGGTCTGGTCCCCACCCCGCGGGCGCTCGAGTTGCGCGACCGGGTGGGTCCGCTGGTCCGCGACGCCGAGGCGATCCTCCGCCCCGCCGAGGAGCCCGACCTCGCCCGGCTGGCCCGGACGTTCACCCTCCGCACGAGCGAGGGGTTCGTCGAGAACTTCGGGCCGGGCCTGATCGCCCGGGTCGGAGCGCAGGCGCCGCGGGTGCGCCTGCGCTTCGTGCCCAAGCCCGACAAGGAGGCCGCCTCCCTCCGCGAGGGGACCGTCGATCTCGAGACCGGGGTCATCGAGCCGACGACCGGTCCCGAGCTGCGCGCCCAGGCGCTCTTTCGCGACCGCCTCGTGGGCGTCGTGCGCGCCGATCATCCGCTCGCCCGCGCGAGGGTGACGCGCGCCCGCTACCTCGGGGGCCGGCACATCTCGGTCTCGCGCGAGGGGCTCGCGCAGTGGCCGATCGACGAGGCCCTCGAGGCGCTCGGCCTCGCGCGGGAGGTCGTCACGGTCGTCGGGGGCTTCGCGACCGCGGTCGGTCTGGCCCGCGCGTCCGATCTCATCGCCAGCGTGCCCGAGCGGCACACGGCGAACCTGCGCACGGACACGCACAGCTTCCCGCTTCCGGTCGAGACGCCGGAGTTCACGGTGTCGCTGCTATGGCACCCGCGCCTCGACGCCGACCCGGCGCACCGCTGGCTGCGCGGGCTCGTCCGCGCCACCTGCGGGGCCACGCGCTGAGGCGCGACGCCACCGGCGGCCGAGGATCGCCGGCCGATGGCGTCGCGCCGTGCGGGTCAGGGGTGGGAGCGCCTCACAAGGCCGGCCGCGGCTCGGCCACGGGCCCGCGCGCCCGTCGGACCGCGGGCGATCGCCGGAAGCCGGCGACGGTCAGGTAGACGCCGAGCGACAGCTCCCACACGAACTCGGGGACGGTCGCGAGGCTCTGAGCGGTGCCGCCCGGCTCCAGGACGCCGAACAGCACGCCGATCCCGGCGGCGATCAGGAGCGGGCCACCGATCATCCCCAGCATCGCCATGGACCGAGGCACCAGCCCCGATCGGTAGAACAGGTAGCCGAGGATCAGGCCGTTGCCGAGCCCGACGATGACGCCCGGCCCGAGCAGGAACGTCCAGTCCTTGATCGCGGCCAGGGAGACGGCGAGCGAGCCGGCGCCGGGGTCGTCCTGTCTCAGCGAGACGATCCCGAGGACGCAGAGGATCCCCGCCGCGATGAAGACGCACTCGACGATCCTGGCGGTCACGTAGCCCAGCGACAGGATCTCGCTCTGTCGCCGGAGGACCGGGAACAGCACGACGGCGGTTCCGATGTTGGCGACGATCAGGAGCATCTCCAGCGTCACGCCGAGGTAGATCCGGTTGTCGTCTCCGGCGCCCGCGATGTACCCCGCGGGGTCGTCGAGGACCGGCTGGAACAGGGCGTACGCCGGGATGGACGTGATGAAGGTGATCAGGAAGAGGATTCCCGCGGCGAGCGAGATCCCGCGGGGTGCATCCTGGCGCTCGGTGCTCATGTCAACCTCCGTCGTCTCTGGGACGTCGACTGCGTGATGTCGGGAACGCGCGAGCGAACCCGCGACGACGGTACGGCGGCGGCACTCATCGCGGAAGACGCACGATTTGCACTGAGTCGTTGCGTCTGACGCCATGGTGGCGCGCGACACCCCGACCCCCCGGCCCTCGGGAGCAGAACTACCTGCGGGTTCCCGTGACCAGGAGGTAGGCCGCCGGCAGCGCCGCCGTCCCGTCGTCGGCCTGGTTCCACCGGTGGGTGAGCTCGCGGTACGCGGACAGGAACGCGTCCCAGCGACCCTCGGGCTCGAGCGCCCGCCTGGCCATGATCATGGGACCGAAGCGGGCCATGAAGTGGTCGGTCATCTCGTCGATCGGCGCCGCGTAGCGCTGGACGAGGACCCGGGGCTCGCACCGGATCTCGAACGCGCCGTCGAGCAGCTCGTGCGCCCCGTCCTCGGTTCCCCAGCGCACCGGGGGCCCCTCGACCGGTGCGGGGGGCGGCACGAAGCCGGCGATCGTCCGGAACATCTCGCCGACGAAGCCCGTGGGCTGCCAGGAGCACAGCGCGATGCGCCCGCCCGGCTTCACGACGCGCCCCAGCTCCGCGGCGGCCACCGACTGGCGCGGGGCGAACATGATCCCGAACGTTGACAGCGCCACGTCGAAGGTCGCCTCCGCAAAGGGGAGCTCCTCGGCGTCCGCCTCCACCCACTCCGGGTCGACGCCCGCGGCCTCGGCGCGGCGGCGCCCGGCGGAAAAGAGCTCCGGCGTCAGGTCCGACGCGACGACGTCGGCTCCGCGCTGCGCCGCCTGGATCGCCGCGTTGCCGGTGCCCGCGGCGATGTCGAGGACCCGGTCGGAGGGGCCGCACTCGGCCGCCGCCGCGACGACGCCCCCCGCCTCCCAGATGAAGTCGGCGACGGCGTCGAAGTCCCCCGCCGCCCACATCGCCCGGGCCTGTTGCTTCATCGCCGCGACATCGCTCACGGCGCCACCGCCTCCGAAGGGAGCGTCCCTCGTGGATGCTCCCAAACCCCGGAAGGCCACGTCAACGCGCCGAACGATCCCGCCCCCGCCCTCGGCCCGGCCGCAGGCGGCCGCCGCCGGCGTCCGCCGGTTGCCCGCCGCGCGCCGCCTGGACGATGATCGCAGCGGTTCGGGCCTTCCGACCAGCGAGGATCAGGAGGCATCGATGGACGCGCAGCGATCCGGCACTCTCGACAGGAGGCGCCTCGGTGTCGGCGCCCTGATCGTCGTCGCGCTGCTCGCGAGCCTCGGGCTCGTCGTGGCGAGCGGACTCGGCAGCGAGCACGCGGCGACACAGCAGATCACGGTCACCCTGGCCAAGGGGAAGACCACCGTCGGCGATACCAGCACCCTCGTGGCGGGATTGACGAGGGTCAGCGCCCGCAACACCGGCACGAAGCCGGTGAACTTCGCACTGACGCGCATCAAGCCGGGCAAGACGTTCGCCGACCTGCGGGCCGAGCTCAACCGCAGCTCGAACGTGCCGGAGGGGACGACGGCGACCCTGACGACGTACTTCGGCGTCGCGCCCGGGCAGACGTTCGTGACCACCCTCGACCTTCCGCCCGGTGACTACGTGACCGCGCAGCCGCCCGACGGCAAGGGGCTCGGCCCGGCGGCGCAGTTCACCATCCCCAATGGCTCGGCGGGCGGCTCGCCCCCCGCCACGAGCGGGACGATCATGCTCTACGACTACGGCATCCGCGCGCCGGCGACCCTCTCGGGCCGCGGGACGCTCAGGATCAACAACATCGGCGCGAACTACCACTTCGTGGTGGCGCTCAAGCTCAAGCCCGGCGTGACCGGTGCCTCAGCGGTCGCCGGGCTCCGCTCCGGGAAGTTCAACGACAAGGACGTCGCGCAGTTCATCTCGATCATCGGGGTCGTCAACCCGGGATCGGTCAACTACGTGCCGGTCCACCTGAGGCCCGGCAACTACGTGCTCGTCTGCTTCTACGGCGACCGGCACTCGGCCGGGCACGACCATTCGCAGTTCGGCATGGAGACCGCGGTGACCGTCAGATAGGGCCGGAGCCGGCGCTCGGGCTCCGGTTCGCGGAGCCCGAGCGCCGCCCGGGCGGACCGGTCAGGCGGCCCGCCGGCGCGCCGCGCGCTCGCGCGCCTTGGCGGCCTCGATCTCGCGGTTCTTCGGCGGCGCCGTCGTGGTGAGCCCGTCGAGGAGCCGCAGCGACGCCTCCATCACCTCCTGCACCGCGCGCTCGAACGCCTCGGCGTTGGCGCGCGAGGGCCTGGTGGAGCCGCTGATCTTGCGCACGTACTGGAGGGCCGAGGCGTAGACCTCGTCCTCGGTCGCCGGGGGCTCGAAGTTGTGGAGGGTCCGGATGTTGCGGCACATGGGGCACCTCGATCCACGGTGGGGGTTTCGCGGAGCCTCTCACGCGGCGCCGCGGGGAGCATCCGGGCGGGGGCCCCGGCCCGCTATCGTCCCGGCGAGGCGGTGACGACGACCGGGGGGGCGGTGTGGTCCTCTACGACGCGCCGGATTGCTGGAAGTGCGTGGAGGTCAAGCGGGCCCTGGACGCGCTGGGGCTCTCCTACGACGCGATCACGGTGCGCGGCGATCCGGTCGCGCGCGCGGCCCTCGTCGCCGCGCAGGGCGAGCCGCCGCAGGTGCCGATGCTGGTGGACGGCCCGCTGGCCGTGTGGGACCGGCGGCGCATCCTGGCGTACCTCGCCGAGACATACGGCGACGGTCCGGCCGAGGGGAGCGAGACGTTCCGCCGCATGCCGGCCTGGATGGGCGGCGTGTGCTCCGTGGACGGCGAGGGCTGCTGACCGCGGCCGTGCCCGAGGTCGCCGCCGCCATCGAGGTGGACACGCCCCAGGGGCCCGCCCGGGCCCACCTTCACCTGCCGGCGCCCGCCGCGCGCGCCGGGCTGGTGCTGGGTCACGGGGCCGGCGGCGGCGTGGCGGCGCCCGATCTGGTCGCGGCGACCGGTGTGGCGCTCGCCGCGGGGATCGCGGTCGCGCTGGTGGAGCAGCCCTACCGCGTCGCCGGCCGGCGCGGCGCGCCGCGCGCGCCCCGGCTGGACGAGGCCTGGACCGCCGTGGTCGCCCACCTGGCGGCCGGGCCGCTGGCCGGGCTGCCGCTGGTCACGGGCGGGCGCTCGTCGGGCGCGCGGGTGGCGTGCCGCACGGCGGGGTCGACGGGGGCTCTCGGCGTCCTGTGCCTGGCGTTCCCGCTGCGGCCGCCGGCCCGGGCGGGCGCCGCGCCGCGGCCCGACCGCCTGCCCGAGCTCGAGGGCGTCCGGGTGCCGGTGCTGGTGGTGCAGGGCGAGCGCGACCCCTTCGGGATGCCACCCGACGCCCCCGGGCGCACGGTGGCGCGGATCGCCGGCGACCACTCCCTGAGGTCCGACGTGGCCGCCCTGCGCGAGGCCGTCGGCGGGTGGCTCACCCGTCTTCTCGCGTAGGCCTCCGCGAGGCGAGGAAGGCCTGATAGCTGGGCAGCTCGCCGGGGAGCGTCCCGCTTCCCACCGGGCTGGCGGGCCAGTTGGCGGGGGGCAGGCGGAACGGGTTGTCCGGCCGCTCCTCGCCGAACCACAGCATGTGCCGGCGCGAGCGGAACAGCCACGCGCCCTCGTGACGGGCGTAGACGTCGTGGTAGAGGACCGCCTGCTCGACATAGGTCTCGCCCAGGTCGATCTGGGCGGTGCAGTACACGACTCCGGTCGCGTCGTCGTCGTCGCCCAGGTCGATGAGATGGTTGGTCACCGAGAGCACCGTCGGGCCCAGGCCCTCCAGCCACTGGTCGAAGCTCCCGCGCACCGTGTGGATGTCGATGTCCGGGTAGGGAAGGGGGCTCTCGGTCTCGAGCCAGAGCGCCCCGAGCCCGGCGACGTCGCGCGAGTCGAAGGCGTAGGCGTAGCGGTAGGCGAGCTGCTGGATCTCGTGGAGCGCCCACAGGCGCTCGAGGGTCGGTTCCGTCATGCGTCCTCCGATCGGGTCAGGGTCCGGGTGCGCGCGGGCGCGGCCACCCGCTGCGCGAAGGCCTCCAGCGCTCCGCCCAGCGCGTCCCGCTGGGAGAAGCCGAGCACGAAGCGCCGCACCCCGAGGGCGCGGTGCTCGGCGATGCGCGCGAGGACCGTCGGCGGGTCGCCCACCAGGCCGAGGGGTCCCAGCCCGATGCGGGTCCAGGGATTGGACCGGCGCGCCAGCCGGGCCTCGGCCTCGCCGGGGGCGTCCCCCAGCAACACGCCGACCCGGGCCACCAGGTCCACGGCCCGCCCGGCGCGCGCCGCGTGCCCGCGGAACGCGGCGGCGAGCTCGGGCAGCTCGTCGAGGCGGTCGCCGGGCGCGTTCCACAGGTCGGCGTGCCGGGCGGCCACCGACATCGCCGCGCTCGAGGCGCCGCCCACGAGCACGGGGACGCCGGGGGCCCGTTCGCGCACCGCCTCGATCGTCTCCACCAGGCGCGCGATCCGCTCGCGGTGGGGCGGGAAGGGCAGCCCGAACGCCTCGTGCTCCTCGCGCAGCCAGCCGGCGCCCAGCCCCAGGGTGAGGCGTCCCGGCGCGATCTCGTCGAGGGTCTGGACGGCCTTGGCGAGCACCCGCGGGGGGCGGAAGCTCGCCGACACGACCAGCGTTCCGAGCCCGATGCGCTCGGTGGCCTGGGCCAGCGCGGACAGCGTCGTCCAGGCCTCCAGCACCGCGGTGTCGGGATCGGGGATGCCCAGCAGGTGGTCCGGCAGCCACACGTCGTCGTAGCCGGCCGCCTCGGCGCGCGCGGCGATCTCCCGCGCCTGCGACCAGGTGGCGCCGAACGCCGGCAGCAGGACGCCGAAGCGGGGCGCCGCTACCGGGGGAGCGTCGCGTCCCAGTGGGCCTCGAGCCCGGGAGGGAGGTCGTCGGTCTGCACCCGCGGTCGCACCCAGCGCGAGATCGCCAGGGCGGCCGCTCCGGGGGCCCGGATCACGGCCCAGGACTGGCCGAAGGCCCCGCGACCGGCGCGCAGCCTCTCCACCAGGGCGGCCGCCTCACCCTCGTATCGCTCGCACCGCGCCCGCGCCGCCCCGATGGCGGCCGGCCCCAGCGTCGTCGCGGCGCGCTCCCAGGCCGCCCCGAGCGCGTCCGGCTCGTCGTCGCGATCCGCCAGGAAGCCGAGGCCCCGGGACAGCGCGGCGTCGCGCCCGTCGCCCGCGCCCCACAGCTCGAGCCGCGGCTGCACGGGCGCGGGCGTCAGCCGCGCGCGGCGCTCCAGGTTGTGCTCGTTGGCGGGCAGGTTGGCCGGCACCCGCCACGTGGCGCCCTCGAAGCGGAAGGGCGCCGGGGCGAAGGCGGTGCGCATCAGGTCGAGCGCCTCGCCGAATCGATCCTCGCGGCCGGGGGCGGGCTCGGCCACCAGGATCAGGCGGCCGCCGCTGGCCACGTCCACCACCGCAGCCTCCTCGGCGACCTCGATCGGGTGGGCCTCGCCCACCTCGACCCGCGCCGCGATCCGGATGCCCTCCACCCGGGCGGCCAGCGCCGCGGCGGCGACGAGGGGCGCGGAGACCACGGGCGTCCGGCCGATCAGGACGCCGTCGAGGCCGCTGCGGCGCGCGGCGTGACCGGCGGCGACCAGCGTCTCGAGGTCGTCCGCGTCGCTCGGCTCGATCAGCAGGCGCATCAGGCGATCCGCGCCGCGGCGGGCTGGAGGAGGGGGACGACGTCCTCGGCCAGGCGCTGGAGCTGCTCGCGCAGCTCGGCTCGCTCGACGAAGTCGAAGTTGACCCGCAGCACCAGGAACTCGACGCCCGCCGCGTAGAGGGCGTTGAGGCCCTCGGCCACCTCGGCGGGCCCGCCGACCACCTCGGTGTCGTAGATGCGCCCGAGCTGGCGGTCCATCTGCTCGGGCTGGGAGAAGCCCACCTGCCCCTTGAGCACCCACCACGAGCCGGCCTCCTCGCGGAAGTGGGCGTCCACCCTGCGCCGGAACTCCTCCGCGCGCCGCGGGTCGCCCTCCACCCAGACGTCGCGCAGCGCGCCCACGGTCCCCGGGCTCTCCGCCTGGCCGTGGTAGTCGTCGATGATCCGGCGCAGCTCGTGCGGGCGGAGGGTCTGGGGGAGCATCAGCCCGTGTCCCCGGCTCGCGGCGCGCGCGATCGCCTGCGGGGCCATGCCGCCCACCCACACCGGGGGCCCGGGGCGCTGGAGCGGCGGCGCGTCGCCGTGCTCGCCCGCCCAGACGGCCGCCATCGTGTCGAGCGCCGTGTCCATCAGGCGGCCGCGCCGGTTGCGCCGCAGGCCCACCATGTCGAACTCGGCATCCCGGTGGCCCAGGCCGGCGCCGAGGTCCACGCGCCCGCCCGAGAGGCGGTCGAGCGTGGCGAGGGCGCGCGCCAGGCGCACCGGGTCGTGCTGGGGCACCAGGAGGATCGCGTGGCCGAAGCGGACGCGCTCGGTGCGCGCCGCGGCGAACGCCTGGGCGTGCGCCAGCGCCGGGCACCAGCCGTCGTACCAGGCCCGGTGCTCGGCCGACCAGACCGAGCGGAAGCCCAGCCGCTCGGCGAGGGCGGCGTCGTCGGCGAACCGCTCGTACAGCTCGGTCGGGGCGGCGGGCGCCGTGGCGGTGGACTGCATCGTCCACAGCCCGACGCCGACCGCGTCGAACGCGGACGCGGTCATGGCACGGGCACGCCCGCACCCGGCTCCCACTTGCCGTCGACGGCGAGGTAGGGGTAGGCCACCTCCACCAGCAGGCCGTGGCTGGTGCTGGGGGCGATGAAGGTCCAGTACTGCCACGGCACCTGCGGGTCCTGCGACAGCTCCTCGCTGGTCAGCTCCACGCCGGCGTCGGCCAGCTTGCGGACCGAGCCGGGCAGGTCGGGCGTGGTGAAGCAGATGTGGTGCACCCCCTCGCCTCGCTTGGCGAGTCGCCTGCCGAGGGGCCCGTCCTCGTTGAGGGGGCACAGGAGCTGGATCTCGCAGCCGCCGGTGTTGACGAAGTTCGCCCAGCTCATCACGTCGCCGCCGGCCTCGAAGCGGTCGTAGCGCACGATCGGCGCCTCGAGCTGGGCCGGGTCGAGCACGCCGAGGATCTTGCGCCAGTCCTCGATCGCCTTGTCGAGGTCCTTCACCAGGAAGCAGACGTGTGCCAGGGGGCCGCTGGGCATTTCGGGATCTCCTAGGTCCGGGCTTTGCTGACGCGCGGGCCGCTGCCCCACGCGAAGTCGATGCCGATCCGGACCGCCTCGCGGGTGGTCCGGGGGTCGATCACGTCGTCGATGTAGGCGTGCGCCGCGGCCTCCCACGGCTCCGACTCGCGCGCCCACTCCTCGGCGAGCTCGGCCACCAGCCGGTCGTGGGCCTCGGTGCCCTCGGCCGCGAGCGTGTCCTCGAGCAGGCGCCGGTGCACCGTGCGCACGCCGGTGGCGGCGGCCATGAAGCCGAGCTCCGCCGTCGGCCAGGCCAGCACGAGGTCCGGATGGGTCGGCCGGCCGCCCAGCGCGAAGTGCCCGCCGCCGTAGGCCTTGCGCACCACCACCGCGACCTTCGGCACCTCGGCGCGCGCCAGGCGCGCCACCACCCGCTCGTAGGCGGCGAGGATGCCGGCGCGCTCGGCCTCCGAGCCGATCATCAGGCCCGGCACGTCCTGGAAGAAGGCCAGCGGGATGTTGAAGGTGTCGCAGAGGTCGATGAACGCCGCCTCCTTGGTGAGCGCCGGCACGTCCATCACCGCCCCGCGCTGCATCGGCTGGCTGGCCACCACCCCCACCGGCTCGCCCTCGAGCCGCGCCAGGGCGCAGATGACGCTGGCGCCGTAGCGCTCGCCCCACGGCAGCAGGCTGTCGGCGTCGACGATCGCGTCCAGCACCTTGCGCATGTCGTAGCCGCGGCGCGGGTCGGCCTTGACGAGCCTCAGCAGCCGCTCCGGGTCGGTCGCCGGCGGGCGCGGCGGGGCGGTGGGAGCGGGCATCGCGGCCGTGTCGGGCATGTACGCCAGGAAGCGTCGCAGCGCGTCGAACGCCGCCCCCTCGTCCTCGACCACCGCGTGGGCCGACCCGCTCATCCCGGTCGCCACGGCGGGCCCTCCGAGCTCGTCGTGGGTCAGCTCCTCGCCGATCGCCGCCGAGACCACCGGCGGCCCCGAGAGCGCGAGCGCCGATTCGGGGGTCATCACGACGTAGTTCCCCATCGCGGCGTGCAGGGCCGAGTCGCCGTAGCTGGCCCCCAGCACCGCCGCCATCCGCGGGATCTCGGGATGGCCCGGAGGGGCCTGCACGAAGGTGAGGAAGTCGAACGGCAGGCCCGAGAAGCGCCAGCCCATCACGTCGGGGATGCGTCCCCCGTCGTTGTCGCTCAGGCAGATGAGGGGCAGCCCCTTGCGGCCCGCGAAGGCGGCGAGCCGGTTCTGCTTGCGCATGTTGACCTGCGCCGTCGTGCCCGCCAGCACCGTGGCGTCGACGGCGAGGATGCACACCTTGCGGCCGTCGATGCGGGCGAAGCCCGACACGATCGCGTCGGCGGGAGCGAGGGCCTCGCGTCTCAGCTCCGGCTCGGCAAGCAGGCCGAGCTCGTAGAAGGAGCCGGCGTCCACGAGCGCGTCGATCCGCTCGCGCGCGGTGAGCCGCCCGGAGGCGTGGTGGCGGGCCACCCGCTCCGGGCCCCCCATCGCGAGGGCGGCCGCGCGGCGGCGCTCGAGCTCCGCGACGCGCTCGGCCGTGTCCGGGGGAGGGGGCTCGGCGGGCGCGGCGTCGCCGCCGGGGGTGGCCGGGTCGTCGCTCATCGCCCCTCGAATGCCGGAGTGCGCTTCTCGACGAACGCCGCGACGCCCTCGGCGTGGTCCTCGCTGCCCTGGAGCATCGCGACCGCGTCGATGGAGTGGCTGTAGCGCTCGGCGGCGTCCCAGCCGAGGAACGCCTTGGCGGTGGAGACGGCGAGCGGGGAGCGCTGGGCGATGGCGTCGGCCAGCCGCTCGGCCTCGGCGAGGTGGCCGCCGGCGGGCACGACGACGTTCACCAGGCCCGCCAGGCGCGCCTCGCCGGCGTCGATCGGCAGGCCGGTCAGGATGAGGTACTTGAGCGCGTGCAGGCCCGCGTGGGCGCGCCCCCGTACGACGCCGATGCCGGGCATCAGGCCGACCGCCGCTCTCGGGCATGCCGAAGCGCGCGGTCTCGTCGGCCACCACGAGGTCGCACACCAGCGTCAGCTCGCAGCCGCCGCCGAGCGCGTGCCCGTGCACCGCCGCGATCACCGGCGTCGGCGACTCCTCGACCGCGCGGAACGCCGTGACCGCCTCGGTGACGTACGCGCGCCGCTCCGCCGTCCCCCCGATGTCGCCGAAGCCGGCGATGTCACCGCCCACCGAGAAGCAGCGGCCCTCGCCGTGGATCACCACGACCCGCACGTCCGGGTCGGCGCCCGCGGCGTCCACCGCCTCGCGCAGCTCCGAGAAGAAGCCGTGCGTCATGGCGTTGAGCTTCTCCGGCCGGTCGATCGTGCACCAGGCGACCGCGTCGCGGACCTCGTATCTCAGCATCGGGGCCTCCCCCTGCGCTTCCCGTCCCGCGTATCCCATCACCACGCCGACTCCCCTCCGTCCACGATGAGCGTCTGCCCCGTCACGAAGTCCGAGGCGCCGGACGCCAGGAAGGCCACGGCGCCCTTGAGGTCGTCCGGGCCCCCGAGGCGGCCCAGCGGAATGCGGTCCACGATCGCCCCGCCCCGGTCCTCCAGGACGACCGAGGACATGTCCGAGGGGAACCAGCCCGGGGCCAGGGCGTTGACCGTGATCCCGTGGCGGGCCCACTTGCACGCCAGGTCGCGCGTCAGGGCGATCACCCCGCCTTTGCTCGCGCTGTACGGGATCGCGTCGACCACGTCGGCCGGAAAGCCCCTGAGCCCCGCGATCGATGCCACGTTGAGGATCCGGCCTCCGCCCCGCGCGATCATCTCCCGGCCCGCCGTCTGGCAGAAGGTGAACACGCCCGTGAGGTTGACGTCCACCACCTTCGCCCACGCGTCGAGGGGCACGTCCTCCGGCGCGGCGCCCCAGGTCGCCCCCGCGTTGTTGACCAGCACGTCGAGGCGGCCGAGCTCGTCCACGGTGCGCCGCACCACCTCATCGACCGACGCGGGGTCGCGCGCGTCGCAGGCGATGGCGAGCGTCCGCACGCCGAGCGCGGACAGCTCCGCGGCCGCGTCCTCGCAGTTGTCCAGCTTGCGCGAGCACACGACCACGTCGGCGCCGAGCTCGGCGAGCGCGGTGGCCATCTGGCGGCCGATGCCGCGGCCGCCGCCGGTGACGACGGCGACGCGGCCCGACAGGTCGAAGAGGTCGAGCGTGCGCACCGGAGGATCGCTCGCGCTCGCCGGCTCAGACGCGCTGGATGAGGGTGCCCGTTCCCAGGCCGCCGCCACAGCACATCGTGACGAGCCCGTACTCGCCGTCGGAGCGCTCGAGCTCGTGCAGGAGGGTCGTCACCAGCCGCGCCCCCGTCGAGCCCAGCGGATGGCCGAGGGCGATCGCGCCGCCGTTCACGTTGACCCGGTCCATGTCGGCGTCGAGCTCGCGGCGCCAGGCCCCGATCACGGACGAGAAGGCCTCGTTGACCTCCACCAGATCGAGATCCGACATCGTCATGCCGTTGCGCTCGAGGATCTTGCGCGTGGCGGGGATGGGGCCGGTCAGCATCGTCACCGGGTCGACCCCGACCGTGGTCTGGTCGACGATCCGCGCCCGGGGGCGCAGGCCCAGCTCGTCCGCCTTCTCGCGCGACATCAGCAGCACCGCCGCCGCGCCGTCCGAGATCTGCGAGGAGTTGCCCGCGGTGATGCGCCCGTCCTCCCGGAAGACCGGCTTCAGGGCACGCCAGCGCCTCGAGGCTCGTGTCGGGCCGGATGCCCTGGTCGGTGGTGACCGTGTCCCCGTTGACCGCGAAGGGGAGGATCTCGCGCGCGAAGCGGCCCTCGGCCGTCGCCGTCGCGGCCCGCTGGTGGGAGCGCAGGGAGATCTCGTCGAGCTCCTCGCGCGGCACGTTCCACTCGTCGGCGATCATCTCGGCGCTCAAACCCTGCGGCACCAGGTCGTAGCGGTCCATCAGCGCGGGCGGGAAGGGGGTGCCGACCTCGTCGGTCCAGTGCTCGCCCACGAACATCGGCACGTGGCCGAGGTGCTCCACGCCCGATCCGATGACCACGTCGTGGACGCCGGTGGCGATCAGGGCGGCGCCGAAGTTGATGCCCTGCTGGGACGAGCCGCACTGGCGGTTGACCGTGGTGGCGGGCGTCTCGTAGGGCAGCCCGGCCTGCAGCCAGGCGTTGCGGCCGATGTTCATCGACTGCTCGCCGTACTGCTGGACGCAGCCGTTGATGACGTCCTCGACGGCCTCCGAGGGGATGCCCGCGCGCCGGATGACCTCGGTGTAGCAGGCCCCCAGCAGGTCGTTCGCGTGGGTGTCGCGGTAGTAGCCCTTCTCCGGGTGCCCGCGCCCGATCGGCGTCCGCACGGCTTCCACGATCACGACTTCACGCGTCTGCATCTGGTCCTCCGGATTCCCGCTCCGCGGCCCTCCCCGATGGATGGGCCCGGTCGGCGGGTGGCAGTATTTCAAACGAACGGTTGGTTGAGAATAGCGTGCCCGGGACGCTAGGTTTCGACGCGACCCGACGCGAGCGATGCGAGGAGAGGCCCGGTGCAGGAGATACGCGCCCCGATCACCGGGAGCATGTGGAAGGTGCTCGTGAAGGTGGGCGACCGGGTCAGCGACGGCGACGAGCTCGCGATCATCGAGTCGATGAAGCTGGAGATCCCCGTGGAGACCGAGGACGACGGCGTCGTCGCCGGCGTCCACGTCGCCGCGGGGGACCAGGTCGCCGAGGGTCAGCTCTTGTTCGAGCTCGACTGAGGACGCCGGCGACCCGGAGGGACGCGTGTTCGACAAGGTGCTGGTGGCGAACCGCGGCGAGATCGCCGTCAGGATCCTGCGCGCCCTGGGGGAGCTCGGGGTGGGGTCGGTGGCCGTGTTCTCGGACCCGACCGCGAGGCGCCCCACGTCGCGCTTGCCGACGAGGCCCACCGCATCGGCCCCGGCCCCGCGCGCGAGAGCTACCTCGACGCCGACGCCGTCCTCGAGGTGGCCCGGCGCTCGGGCTGCGAGGCGATCCACCCCGGCTACGGCTTCCTCTCGGAGAACGCGGGGTTCGCCCAGCGGTGCGCCGACGCCGGGCTGGTCTTCGTGGGCCCCGGCCCCGACGCGATCGAGGCCATGGGCAGCAAGACGCGGGCCCGCGAGGTGGTCGCGCGCCTCGGCGTGCCGGTGGTGCCGGGCAGCGACGCCGCCGTGGCGTCGGCCGACGAGGCCCGCTCGGCCGCGGAGCGGATCGGCTACCCGGTGGCCGTCAAGGCGTCGGGCGGCGGCGGCGGCATGGGCTTTCGCGTCGCCGGGTCCGAGGGCGAGCTGGAGGCGGCCCTGGAGGCGGTGCGGGGCGAGGGCTCCCGCTTCTTCGGCGACGCCACCGTCTATCTCGAGCGCTACTTCGCGGACCCCCGCCACGTCGAGGTGCAGGTGCTCGGCGACGGCCATGGCGCGGTGGTGCACCTGGGCGAGCGCGACTGCTCGATCCAGCGCCGCCACCAGAAGCTGGTGGAGGAGACCCCCGCCCCGACCGTTCGACGCCGCCCTGCGGGCGCGGATGGGCGAGCAGGCGGTCCGGATCGCCCGCAGCATCGGGTACACGTCCGCGGGCACCATCGAGGGCCTGCTGGTGGGCGAGGACTTCTACTTCCTGGAGATGAACACCCGCCTCCAGGTGGAGCACACCGGTCACGGAGATGGCCACCGGCATCGACCTGGTGCACGAGCAGCTGCGCGTCGCGGCCGGGGAGCCCCTGGCGGTGACCCAGGACGAGGTGGCGCTGGACGGGCTCGCAATCGAATGCCGCATCAACGCCGAGGCCGCGCACAAGGGGTTCATCCCGAGCCCCGGGACGATCACCTCGTACCGGGAGCCGTCGGGGCCGGGCGTGCGCGTGGACTCGGGGGTGGCGGCCGGCTTCACGGTCCCCGCCTTCTACGACTCGCTGCTGGCCAAGCTGGTCGTGCACGACGTCTCGCGCGAGGGCGCCACCGCGCGGATGCTCGAGGCCCTCGACGGGTTCGAGATCGGCGGCATCGAGACGCTGATCGCCTTCCACCGCCACCTGCTCGGCACCGCGCAATGGCGGGATGCGCGGACGGCGCGCGATCTGGTGGGCGACCGGCGCTGGCTGCGCTCGACGGCCGCGCCGGCGCCCGCCGGCTGACGTGGGCGCGATCGCCGTCGAGCCCTTCGAGGTGGCGGTGCCCGAGGCGGTGCTCGAGGACCTCGGCGAGCGCCTGGCGCGCACGCGCTGGCCGCTCGACGTGGACAACGGCGACTGGCGCTACGGCACCGAGCGCGGCTACCTCGAGGCCCTCGTGGGCCACTGGCGGCGGAGCTACGACTGGCGCGCCCACGAGCGCGCGATCAACGCCTTCACCCATCGCCGGGCCGAGGTCGAGGGCGTGCCGATCCACTTCGTCCACGCCCCGGGCGTCGGGCCGGACCCGATGCCCCTGGTGCTGACGCACGGCTGGCCCTGGACCTTCTGGGACTTCCAGAAGGTGATCGGGCCGCTGAGCGACCCCGCCGCCCACGGCGGCGACCCCGCCGACGCGTTCGAGGTGGTGGTGCCCTCGCTGCCGGGATTCGGCTTCTCGGTGCCGCTGGCGCGCACCGGCATCGACTTCACCCGCACCGCGGACCTCTGGGTGCGGCTGATGCGCGACGCGCTCGGGCACGAGCGCTTCGGGGCCGCCGGCGGCGACTGGGGCGCCCTGGTGAGCGCCCAGCTCGGGCACGCCCACGCGGGGAGCATCGTCGGGGTCCACCTGAGCCTCGCGCTGCCGCTCGACCTGTTCCACGCGCCGCGTCCGGGGCCCGAGGAGTACGCCGAGGACGAGCGCCACCTGCTGGAGCGGACCATCCAGACGCGCGCGGTGCGCACCAGCCACTCGGCCGTGCAGGGGACCGATCCGCAGTCGCTCGCGTACGCGCTCCACGACTCCCCCGTGGGCCTGCTCGCGTGGATCCTCGAGCGCCGCCGCAACTGGAGCGACTGCGACGGCGACGTCGAGCGCCGCTTCTCCAAGGACGACCTGATCACGACGGCGATGCTCTACTGGGTCACCGAGAGCCTCGTCACGTCGGCCCGCTTCTACTGGGAGGCCGCGCACCGCCCCTGGGCCCCCGTCCACGACCGCACGCCGGTGGTGGAGGCGCCCACCGGCGTCGCCATGTTCCCGCGCGAGCTCTCGCTGATGCCGCGCTCGTTCCTGGAGCGCTACTACGACCTGCGCCGGGTCACCCACATGGCGGCGGGCGGGCACTTCGCGCCGATGGAGGAGCCCGCCGCCCTCGTCGAGGACCTGCGCGCCTTCTACCGGCCCCTCCGCTAGGTGGCGGCCCCGTAGTCGCGGAAGCCCCGGCCGGTCTTGCGCCCGAGGTGGCCGGCGTTGACCCGCGCGCGCACACCGGCCGGCACCAGGAAGCGCTCGCCGTACTGGGCCACCAGGCCGTCGGCGACCCTCTCGACGATGTCCAGCCCGCTGAGGTCGGCGGTGTCGAGCGGGCCGAGCGCGTGGTTGAAGGCGAGCACGCACGCCTTGTTGACGTCCTCGACGTCGGCGATCCCCTCCTCGACGATCCGCGCGGCCTCGACGATGAACAGCGCGATCAGGCGGGAGGTGACGAACCCCTGGGTGTCCTTCTTGCAGACGATCGTCTGCTTGCCGTATCGCGCCGCCAGGTCGAGGGCGACGGCCAGCGTCGCGTCGGAGGTCTCGACCCCGCGCACGATCTCGATCAGGCCCATCACCGGGGGCGGGTTGAACCAGTGGCTGCCGATCACGCGGTCCGGGCGCCCGGTGGCGGCGGCCAGCCGGGAGATGGAGAACTGGGACGTGTTGGAGGCCAGCACCACCTCCTCGCGGCAGGCCGCGTCGAGCCGCGCGAGCACGTCGCACTTCACGTCCAGCTCCTCGACCACGGTCTCGATGACGTGGTCGGCCCCGGCCGCCGCCGCCTCGAGGTCGGTCGAGCCCGTGATGCGCGCGCGGACCTCGGCCGCGGCCTCGGGCCCGGCGAGGGCGGTCGCCCGCACGGCCCGCTCGAGCCCGCGCTCGATGCGCTTCAGGCCGCGCGCCACCGCGGCGTCGTCCATCTCCACCACGGTCACCCGCAGGCCCGCCTGGGCCACCACCTGCGCGATGCCGGATCCCATGACCCCGCCGCCGCCCACCACCACAACGTGCTCGATGCCGATGATCGCCTCCGTGTCCGTGATCAGTACGAGCGGGGAAGGCCGAGGCCGGCCGTCGCCACGTGGTTCAGGGCGAGCTCGCGCGCCACGGGCACCGTGCGCAGCAGCCGCATGTAGGTGAAGCGCTGGAGGAGCATCGTGTCGTCGGTGTAGCCGCTGCCCCCGAAGCACTGCAGCGCGGCGTCGGCGGCGGCGAGGCCCGCGTCGCACGCCGCGATCTTGGCCATGTTCGACGCCAGGCCGGCGGGGGCGCCGGCATCGTGCAGCCGGGCGGCCCGCTGCACCAGCATCCAGGCGCCCTCGAGGGCCACAAGCGCCTCGGCGAGCGGGTGCTGGACGCCCTGGTGGGCGCCGATCGGGACGTCGAAGACCACGCGCTGGGAGGCGTAGTCGGCGGCGCGGGCGAGCGACCAGCGCCCCACGCCCACCGCCTGGCTCGCCACGACCAGCCGCTCCGGGTTGAGGCCGTCGAAGAGCACCCGCCCGCCGCCGCCGCGCTCGCCCAGGACGGCGTCGGCCGGAACGGCCACGTCGTCGTAGAAGACGTGCCACTGGTCCTCGAAGAAGGGCGCCGACATCTTGACCGGGTGGTGCGTCAGACCCTCGCAGGGCAGGGGCACCACCGCGATGGTCAGCCCGTCGCGCTCGGGATCGGCGGCGACGACGATCATCGCGTCGGACGACTCGAGCGCCGAGATGTAGGTCTTCTGGCCGTTGAGCCGGAGCTCTTCGCCCGCCGGCGCGACGGTCGTGCGCAGCCGGTTGGCGTTGGAGCCCGCCTCGGGCTCGGTGAAGGCGAAGCAGAAGCGGGTGGTGCCGGCGGCGATGCCGGGCAGCCACCGCTCGCGCTGGGCCTCGGTGCCGTGCCGGGCGATCACCGTGCCCGCGATCGCCGTGGCGATGACGAGCTTGGCCGCTGGGAAGCCCCCGGCGGCGATCCGCTCGCAGGCCATGCACAGCTCGAGCATGCCCGCCGCGCCGCCGTGCTCCTCGGGCAGGGAGAGCCCGGTGAGGCCGGAACGGCTGAGGTCCTCCCACTGGGCGAGCGAGGCCGCGTGGTCGTCGAAGCGCCGGTCCGCGTAGGCCGCCCCGATCGCGAACGCGACCTCGGCGATCTCGCGCTGCTCCGTCGTGGGTTCGTAGGGGTCCGCGTTGGTCATCGAGGTCCGCTCCGGTGTCATCCCCGACCCCAGGCTCCCGCGCTCGATGGACATGCCGGGGGACGAACTCTGTGCCCGTCCAGCCGTCCGCGACCATAGGCGGTCGAGGGCCCGTTTTCAACCAAACGCTTGGTTGATAGTCTGCGGCCGCGTGGACGCCGGACGCGATACGAGTGCCGCCCCTGGGGAGGCCGCGGCGGGGGCGCCCCGCCCGCTGGAGGGCGTCCTCGTCGTCAACCTGGGCATCAACCTGCCCGGCCCCGCCGCGGCCGCGCGCCTGGGGGAGCTGGGCGCCGCCGTGGTCAAGGTGGAGCCGCCGGGCGGCGACCCGCTCGAGGCGAACGCCCCCGCCTACTACGAGCGGCTGACGGCAGGCCAGACGGTGGCCGTCCTCGACCTCAAGGACCCGGGCGACCGGGCGCACCTCGACGGCCACCTGGAGCGGTGCGACATCCTGATCACCTCCAGCCGCCCGGCCGCGTTGGAGCGGCTCGGGCTGGGCTGGGCCGACGTCGGCGCCCGCTTCGCGCGGCTGGTGCAGGTGGCGATCGTCGGCTACCCGCATCCGCGCCAGGACGTGCCGGGTCACGACCTGACCTACATGGCCCATCTCGGCCTGCTCTGTCCGCCGGCCCTGCCGCGCACCCTGATGGCCGACATCGGGGGCGCCGAGCGGGCGGTCTCCGCGGCCCTGGCCCTGCTGCTGGCCCGCGAGCGCGGCGGCGGGGCGCGCTACGCCGAGGTGGCCCTGTCCGACGCCGCCGCGGCGTTCGTCGGCCCCTGGCAGCACGGGCTGACCGCCGCCGGGGGGCTGGTGGGAGGAGGCCTGGCGGCCTACGGGCTGTACGAGGCCGAGGGCGGCTGGCTCGCGCTCGCCGCCATCGAGCCCCACTTCCAGGAGCGCCTGCGGGCCGAGCTGGGGCTCGCCGAGCTCGGGCGCGAAGCCCTCGCGCGGGCGTTCCTCGCGCGCACGCCGGCCCAGTGGGAGGAGTGGGCCGACGCGCGCGGCATCCCGCTCGCCGCGGTCGGCGACGCCGACCCCGGTGGGGGGCCGTCCTGACCGCGGCCCCCTGCGGTCGGGACGGCCGGCGCCCCCCCGTCAACGCGACCCCCGGAGGCCGCCCATGAGCACGACCCTCGAGACGATCGCCGACCGGCTGGAGCTGCGGACGCTGGTCGACCGCTACGCCGCCGCCGTGGACGCCCGCGACGCGGACGCCTTCGCCGCCCTCTTCGCCCCCGGCGCCGTGCTGGCGGTGTACGAGACCGAGGACGGCGAGCCGGTGGTCGAGTACCGCGGGCACGACGCGCTGCGCGACGTGATGGACCTGCTGCGCACCTTCTCGACGACCTTCCACCTGATGGCCAACCACCTGTGCGAGACGGCCGGCGGCGCCGGGACCGGGGAGGTGTACTGCATGGCCCACCACCTCACCGAGGACGCCGGGGGCGCGACCGACCTGGTGATGTACATCCGCTACCGGGACGCCTACGCCCGGACCCAGGACGGCTGGCGCTTCGTCCGCCGCGACGTGCTGCGCCAGTGGACGGAGGAGCGGCCCGCCGAGAGGCGCCCGCTGGCGCTGTGAGCCCGGTGCGGGTCGGCATCTACGCGGACCTGCGCAACCCCCCGCAGTGGCGGCGTCCCTGGGGGGAGCACTACGCCCGCACGATGGACCGCATCGTCGAGGCCGAACGCCTGGGGATCGACTCGGTGTGGGTCACCGAGCACCACTTCTTCGAGGACGGCTACCTCCCGCAGCCCCTGACCATGGCGGCGGCGATCGCCGGCCGCACGCGTCGCATGCGCATCGGCACGGCCGTGATGCTGGCGCCTCTGCGCCCGCCCGTGCAGATCGCCGAGGAGGCGGCGATCGTTGACCTGGTCAGCGGTGGCCGGCTGGAGCTCGGGCTCGGCGCGGGCTACCGGGTGCCCGAGTTCGCGGCCTACGGCGTCGATCACGCCGACCGGTTCGCGCTGCTGCGCCGCAGCGTCCGGGAGATCCGCCGGCTCTGGGCCGAGGGGGCCTGCACGCCGCCGCCGCTGCAGGATCCGGTGCCGATCTGGCTCGGCCTCATGACCCCGCGCGGCGCCCGGATCGCGGGCCGCCTCGGGACCGGGCTGCTGTGGCTGGACGAGGGGCTGCTCGACGCCTACCGGCAGGGGCTCGCCGAGGGCGGCCACGACCCGGCGTCGGCCCGGATGAGCGGCCTGGCCATGGTCATCCTGGCCGACGATCCCGAGGAGGCCCGTGCGCGCATCCGCCCCCACCTGGCCTACCAGCGCGAGAGCTACGCCCGCTACGGGCGCGAGGGCCTGGGCGACGGCGACTCGGCGTCGCTGCCGCCGACGTTGGTGCGCGACGCCGAGGCGCGCCGCCAGGACCGCGAGGGCCCGGGGGCCCACGCCCGCCCGCCGCGCCTGCACGTCCTGACCCCGGACGACGCGATCCCCTTCCTGCGCGGGTGGCTGGAGGCGATGCCGGTGGAGCACGTCTTCTTCTGGGAGAGCGTCGCCGGGATGCCCGACGACCTCGCCGACCGGCACGTGGAGCTGCTCGCGACGCGCCTGCGGCCGGCCCTGGCCGCTCAGGCCGTGTAGCCCAGCGGCTCGAACTCCCCGACCGAGAGCTCGAAGACCCCGACGCCCCGCCCGCTCGGGCCGTCCACCCGCACGAAGTGGTTGACGATCGAGATCGGGATCGCGGCGACGTCGGCGTCGGTCGCCGTGGACCACACCTCGCCCTCGTGGCCGGCGCTGGCCTTGGGCACGCCCTGGCCGCTCTCGTCGTCGGCGTAGCCGCCCCCCGACAGGAACACCGGCAGCAGCAGCTCGGTCTCGAGGTCCATGCTCCGGCCGCCCTCCGAGGCGATCGACAGGCGCGAGCGGTCGAGGATGCGGTGGTGGCCCACCTCGCGGATGTCGAGGTCGTAGGTGAAGTCGGTGACCCGGTCGGGCTCGCCGAGGCCGTCGGGGCGCAGGGCGCCGCTCAGGTTGGTGCGCCGGCCGCTGGGGCGCTCGTGGATCCAGACCCACGGCGCGGTGTCGGGCAGCTGCAGGGGCAGCCAGATGTGGAGGCCGCGCTTGACCCGCCCGGACGGGTTGCGGGCCCCCCACGAGCGGTCGCGCTCGCCGAGCCACCCGTCCACCTCGAAGCGCTCGCCGCCGGCCTCGATCCACCCGTCGAAGACCCCCGACTGCACGAAGTGGGCGTAGGCGATCACCAGCCGCCCGTCCTTGTGGATGAGCATCGAGGGCTCCATCTGGAACGGCTGGGTGCGCGCCCGGAAGGTGAGGTCGAACGCCATGTCCACGTCCGAGCGCTCGGCCGCCAGGCGCCAGGTGCGCATGGGCTCGGTGATGGCGAACGAGAGCGGGGGCGAGTCCAGGGTCCAGCGGCTGTCGCCCAGGGGACGCCAGCTGCGCAGGTTGTGCTGCTCGCCGGGCCGCGCCACCAGCGCCAGCGCGTCCACCATGCCGGCGTTGGGGTAGGTCCCCAGCCCGCAGATCAGCCCGACCTTGCCCTCGGGGTCGCACACTCCGAACCAGAAGCGCTCCATCCACCGGGGATCATCCGACGCGACCTGGTCGAGCGTGTCGAGCGTCTGGTGGATCATCAGGTCGTCGAGCGGGCCCAGGCTCACGCCGGCACCCCGGCGCCCGTCTCCACGACCATGTCGCCGGAGGCGTCGATCGCCCCCCGCGTGCCCGGGGGCAGGAGGATCGTGGTGCTCGCGCCCTCCACGATCGCCGGGCCCTCGATGGTGCCGCCGCCGGCCGTGTCCTCCACGTCGAAGACGGGCGTCGTGAGGGTCCGCGTCTCGTCGGCCGACACCCAGACGACCTCGCGGGTGCGGTCCGACGACAGCGCCCCGCCCGACCCGCCCTCCGCCTCGCGCAGGACGTCGGGCCGGGGTAGCAGCCCGCGGCCGGTGACCCGGCACAGCACGACCTGGCAACCGGCCCCCTCGAAGGCCGCCCCCGCGCCGAAGAGCTGCTCGTAGCGGGCGGCGAAGCGGTCGGCCAGCACCTGGCCGGCGTCCGGCGCGAGCGCGCCGGCCGGGGCCTCGACCTCGACCTGGTTGATCTGGAGCGGGTACTTCATCTCGACGCTGCGCTCCAGCACCTGCCGGTCGGTGGGGATGCCCTCGGCGTCCAGGCGCGCGCGGGCCTCGCCCTCGAGCTCCGCGAAGATCTCGCCCAGGCGGCCCGCGTCGAGCGGGCTGGCCAGCGTCTCGACGTGCTCGTGGATGTGCACGAGGTTGGCCGTGGCGCAGCCGAACGCCGACCAGGTGGCCGACAGCTCGCCGAGCGGCACGACCGCCCGCACCCCGCCGAGCTCGCGGATGAAGCCGGCCACGTGGAGGCCCCCGGCGCCGCCGTAGGCGTAGACGACGAAGTCGCGGGGATCCATGCCGCGCTGGACCGTCATCACCCGGATCAGCTCGGCCATCTGGGCGTCCACGATCCGCCGCGCCGCGGCGGCCACCTCGAGGGCGTTCATCCCGAGCGGCGCCCGGCCTCGGCCAGGGTCGCCTCGGCCCGCGCGGCGTCGAGCGGGATCTCGCCGCCCAGGAAGTTCTCCGCGTTGAGGTAGCCCAGCAGCAGGTTGGCGTCGGTCACCGTCGCGCGGTCGCCGCCCTTGCCGTAGCAGGCCGGGCCCGGGTCGGCGCCGGCGCTCATCGGGCCCACCCGCAGGGTGTGGCTGGCGCCGTCGTAGTGGATGACGCTGCCCCCGCCCGACCCGATCGACTCGATGTCGGCCCGGGGGATGAAGAACTCGTACTGGCTCACGACGGTCGAGCTGGCGTGCACCGGCTGGGCGCCCACCACCAGCCCGACGTCGAAGCTGGTTCCGCCCATGTCGGTGGTGATCACGTTGCGCTCGCCCCGGCGCTCGGCCAGCACGGCGCTCGCCGCGAGCCCGGCCGAGGGGCCGGAGCCGATCGTGCAGGATGGGCAGGCGGGCCGCGCCCTCGGCCGGCGCCACGCCGCCCGACGCCTGCATGATCAGGAACGAGCCGCGGCAGCCGCGCTCGTCGAGGCCGGCTGGCCAGCCGGCGCATGTAGCGCGGCGCTCTCCGGGCCGATGAAGGCGTTGATGGCCGTCGCCGCGAAGCGCTCGTACTCGCCGGTGCGCGAGGACACCTCGTGGGAGCAGGTGACGTGGACCTCCGGCGCCAGCCGGGCCACCACCTCGGCCACGCGCCGCTCGTGCTCGGGGTTGGCGACCGCCCACAGCAGGCAGACGGCGATCGCCTGCACGCCGGCGTCGAGCAGCTCGCGCACGCGCAGCTCGACCTCGGCCTCGTCGAGGCCCGACGACCACCTCGCCGCGGGCGTCCATGCGCTCGTTGAGCTCGAGGATCAGCGCCCGCTCGGCCACCGGACGCGGCTTGCGCTGGCGCGAGGCGTGCAGCATCTGATCGACCGGCAGGCCCTTGCTGCGTCCGCTGCCACGCATCACGGGCAGCGTGTCGCGGTGCCCGCGGGTGGTCAGCACTCCGACCTTCGCGCCGCGCAGCTCCACGACGGCGTTGGTCGCGACCGTCGTGCCGTGCAGGACGATCTCGCAGTCGGCCAGGAACGCGTCCGCGGTCGTGCCGTGGAGGGCGGCCAGCTTCTCGACCCCCTCCATGAACCCGCGCTCGAACCGCGGGGGCGTCGAGGAGACCTTCGTCGCGCGCACGCGCCCCGCGTCGTCCACCGACACCACGTCGGTGAAGGTGCCGCCGATGTCCACTCCGAGGTAGTACACGCTCAGACCCCCTTCGTCAGTCGGAAGTCCCAGAGGGGCGTCTCCGCCGCGCGGCGCACCTCGTTGTCCAGCAGCCGCCCGCAGCCCGGGCACGCGAACTGGCGCAGGACGATGTCGTCGTCGGTCAGCGTCGCGACCGGTGGCTGATGCCGGTTGCCCTGCTCCAGCGGGATCTCGCGCACGCGCGCCCCGTCCTTCCAGTTGCCGTCCACCGGGCTGAGGACGGTCAGGCACTCGCCGCACGCGAGCGACTGACCGTCGCCGTCGCGCACGGCCACCAGCTCGGGGCCGACCGCCCGCAGCTCGGACCCGGCCGCGACCGCGCGGGCCCCCGAGGGGCCGTCCCAGGTGAGCCGGTCGGCCCGGGTCGCGGCACGCCCGGCCTCGGTGGCCGCCGCGTTGACCGCCCCGTCGCGGAGGACGACGCCGTACAGGCGCTCGGCCTCGCCGGCGGTGACCGCCTCGGCCCGCACGTCGGCCAGCACGTCGTCCGGCGGCCGCTCGATCGGATCGCCGTATCCCCCGGCCCCGGTCCAGCTCATCACGTAGACGTCGCGCGCGTTCTGCGGGATGCCGAACGCCTTGGCGGGGAGGGTCTCGCTGCGGTCGGCCGTGAGCTCGTCGAGGCCCGGCACCGACCCCTCGCCGAAGCGCTCCAGCACATCCGTGTCGCGCAGCAGCGTGTAGGTGTTGAGGCTCGACGGGTACCCGCCCGCCAGCGGCGGGCCGGGGACGGCGCAGTGGGCCGCCGAGGCGGTGTGGTGGGCGATCGACTCGACACCGTGCACCACCACGCCCAGGTCCATGCTGTTGCCGCCGCGGTAGCGGCCGGCGCCGCCGGAGTCGGGGAGCACCCGCTTCCACAGGTAGAGGATCGGGAACGTCAACTCGAACTCCTCGACGTTCGGCATCACCACCTGGGGGTCCCAGGGCCAGCCGCCCACGTCGATCCCGTCCTTCCACGAGCTGCCGGCGAGCGCGGCGCCGACGCCCTCGAGGAAGAGGGTGGCGAAGGGCTGGCCGTTGTCGTACGCGCCCGAGAACGCGGCGATCGGGAAGGCCGTGCACCCCATGCACGAGGCGCCCTCCTTGCGCAGCTCCGGGTCGTCGCTCGCGCTCAGCATCTTCGAGATGCACAGGCCGGCCAGGGCGATGCACTGGTCGAGGGTGAGCGGCGCCAGGCTGAGCGCCGAAGGGTGCACGGCCGAGGTCAGCGTCCCGGGCTCGGCGTTGAAGTCGATGTGGCGCAGCGCGCCCTGGATCGCGAACAGCTGGTCGAACATCAGCTGCGCGTTCACCATCGCCCCGATCGCCCCGGACCACGCCGCCAGGGTGCAGCCCAGCGTGCCGATCTGCGGGTCGGTGCCCTCGTTGGAGAACTCCAGCCGGTCGCCGGTCTTGCGCAGCACCAGCGAGTTGCGGTACAGCGCGCGATCGCCGGGGACGGCCATCTCGAGGAAGGCCTCCTCGCGCCACTCCCCGTCGGGGATGGTCGCAAGGCGTCGCAGGAAGGCCGCCTCGGAGTCGTCCTGGATCTTCTTCATCACGCCCTTGACCGTGCCGGGGCCGTAGCGCTCCAGCAGGGTCTCCATGCGCGCCACCGCCACCTTGCAGCCGGCGATCTGGGCGCGCAGGTCCACGGCGACGAGCTCGGGCATGCGCGAGCGCCGCATGAACTCCTCCTCCAGGTCCACGCGCAGCTCGCCGTCCTCGACCACCCGCACCGGCGGGATCATCCCGGACTCCCAGAAGATGTCCGCCGGCCACGGGGTTGAACCCGCCGGGGGCGGTGCCGCCGAGGTCCTGGTGGTGGAGGCTGTTGCCCACCCACGAGAAGATCCGGCCCTCCCAGAAGACCGGCGCGAGCATCGTGAGGTCGGACTGGTGGGTGGCCCCGATCCAGGGATCGTTGGTCATGAACATGCAGCCCGGCTCGATGCCCGGGCGCGGGTGGCGGTTCTCGAGGATCCACTTCACCGCCGGGCTGGTGGCCGCCACCAGGTACTGCAGCCACGGGCCGAAGAAGACGTAGTCGCCGGCCTCGTCCAGGATCACCGGGTTGAAGTCGTGGGCGTACACCACCACCGGCGAGCCCGAGGTGCGGATGATCGCGTTGCCGTGCTCCATGTTGAGGTTCCACAGCGCGTGGCGCAGCACCTCGAAGGTGGTGGGGTCGACCTCGTCGCGCTCGGCGTGCAGGAGGGGCCTCACCGCCTCGGGCGGCTGCCGCGGGGGCATGTACGGGTAGGTGCGGCCGTCGAACGACGGCCCGGGTGCGCCGGTGGCGGTCATGAGCTCCCTCTCTGGGCGGGCGCCGGCCGGTACCGGTAGGCGCCGCGCGCGTTCTCGTCACGGACCACAGCACCCGCGTCGCGCAGGTGCTTCAGGTAACAGAGCACCTCGGTCATGAGCCAGACGGCGCTCTGGTCCGAGGTCGGCTCGCCGAACATCCGCCGGGTCAGCTCGTAGGCCCCGGCCGGGCCGGCCGCGACCGCGGCGCGGGCGTCCTCCAGCCTCCCGTGGATCCCGTCGCGGTAGGTCGTGATGGCTGCCCCGACATCGTCCAGGGGCCGCCCGTGCCCGGGCAGGCCGAGCCGCACGCCGTCGATCGCGTTAACCCGGTCGAGCGAGGCGAGCAGCTCCGCGACCGGGTCGGGCGTGTAGCCGTAGTCGAGGTAGGGGGCGAACGTCCGGGCGACGAGGTCGCCGACGATCGCCAGCCCGTTCTCGCGCTGCACCAGGCAGACGTGCGAGGGCGCATGGCCCGGGGTCTCGAGCACCTCCCAGTCGCCGAGCAGCGAGGGCAGGCGGACGCCGTCCACCAGCAGCCCGTCGGGCGCGACCGGGGCGAGGACCCCCTCCAGCTCCTCGCGGACGTCCGCGCAGTCCTCGAGCCGCTCGGGCGGCACGCCCTCGCGGACCGCCCGCGCCCGTCGGATCGCCCCGATGCGCTCGGGCTCGCGCATGGCGTCGTAGAAGTGGGCCGAGGCCGGGTGCATCAGGAACCGGCAGCCGCTGCGCTCGATGACCCACGCGGCCAGGCCCACGTGGTCCGAGTGGGTGTGGGTGGCGACCAGCAGCCGCACGTCCGACAGCGAAAGCCCGGCCGCCGCGATCGCGGCGGCCAGCGCGTCCCTGCAGCTGGCGTCGCCCGCCGATCCGCAGTTGACCAGCATCAGGCCGTCGTCGCGGGCGATGGCGAAGGCGTTGACCGTGCCGATCGTGTCCCAGGGCAGCGGCAGCCGCAGCTGCCACATCCCCGGGGCGATCTCCCAGGCGCCGGCCCGCTCCGGATCGACCGCCCAGCTGCCGGGCGGCGGTCCTACCAACGGCAGGCCGCGGGAATGGCGGGGTGGTCGGGGGCCGGGTACTTGCGGTGGATCGGCTGCACGACCTCCTCGCCGAACTTCTGGATCTGCTCGTGGGCCTTCTCCATCGAGGGGCCGGTGGGCATCCGGAAGCGCAGCGTGAAGTAATCGACGCCGAAGTCCTCGTGGTACATCTCGAGCTGCGAGATGCACTGGTCGGGCGTGCCCATCACCAGGTGGGGCGCGGCGCGCTCGGCGGTGATGTCCTGCTCGCTCTGGAAGTCGGGGTGGTGCGTGAAGATGCCCTGGCGGTAGTAGAAGCGCATCTCCTCGACGAAGTGCGTCCCGAACTCCTGGGCCGCCTCCTCGAAGGTGTCGGCCACCCAGCCGTCGCGCATCAGCACGACGAACGGCTTCTTGCCGAGCCGCTCGGCCTCGGCGCGGTAGCCGCCCACCTGGGCGTCCCAGGTCTCCTTCATCAGCGGGAAGGGGTCGCACGTCCACGCGGCGCCATACGTCGCCGAGCGCGTGATGGCCGCGGGCGTCGCGTTGCCGCCGCCCCAGATCGGCCAGCCGCCGGTCTGGTACGGCTGGGGCGCCAGCAGCCCGTTCTCAACCTGCCAGTACTTGCCCTCGTAGGTGAAGCGCTCACCCTTGAAGGCCTCGCGCCAGATCTTGACCGCGTCGAGGAAGCGGCCGAGCAGCTTCTCCTGCGGGATGCCGAACTGCTGCCAATAGCCCGGGTGGAAGCCGCGCGAGACGGTCGTGTAGAGGCGGCCCTGCGACAGGTTGTCGATGACCGCGAACTGCTCGGCGCCCTTCATCGGGTGGAAGAGGGTCGCCAGCCAGGTGTAGGAGCCGATCGCGACCTTGTCCGTCTCGCGCGCCAGGATGGTGAGGATCTGCTCCGGCCCCGGGAAGTAGCACTCGGTGCGCCCGTGGCGGTCGGGGATCTGGATCGAGTGGAAGCCCGCGCGCTCGGCGACGACGCCCTCCTCGATCATCGCCTCCATCGTGTCGTGGGCGTCCTGGGGGCTCGGCATGGGCTGGTCGTAGCCGCCCTTGTGCAGGTCGATCAGGTATCCGATGCGCATGTGTCTCCGGTCCTCCTCGGCGCCGGGCGCGCGGGCGGGCCACGGGCCTGGTCTGGTGGATGGGCGACCCCCGTCCGGCCCGCGGGGGCCCCGGTCGCGACGGCACTTTTCTACCAAACGTTTGGCAGTTTGTCACCTCTGCCGCAAAGTGCCGGGGCGGCGGCCGCGCGATTGACGACCCCTCCCGTCGGACCGTACCGTTCAATCGAACGTCCGGTAGAAATCGTCCCCGAAGCGAGCATCCCGTTGGCACTCGTCGCACTGCTCCGCCATGGTGAGGAAGTGGGCGCCGCCGACGGGCTGCACGGCGTCGAGAGCCGCAGCCCGCGCGGCCTGTCGGCCACCGGGCGCGCCCAGGCCGAGGCCGCGCGGGCCTTCCTCGCGCCCCTCCAGGCGCCCCGGGTCGCGTGCAGCGACCGCCCCCGGGCGATCGAGACGGCGCGCATCGTCGCGGGGGGCCGGCCCGTCAACGTGGTGCCCGGGCTCGGCGGCATGGACCTCGGCGAGTGGGAGGGGCGCCCGGCCGCCGATCTCCCCGGGCTCGCCCGCGTGCTGAGCGACCCCGCCCTGGCGCCTCCCGGCGGCGAGTCGCTGACCGACCTCGCGGTCCGGTTCCGCGCGGCCTTCCTCGGAGCGCTGCCCCCCGAGGGCGACGCCATCGTGGTGGCCCACCGCATGACCAACGCGGTGCTCCTGGCCGAGCTGCTCGGCCTCGCCCCCCGGGACGCCTGCCTGGTGCAGCAGGATCCCGGCGCCGTCACGATCCTCGCCCGCGAGGGCCGGGGCCTCGCGGTGCAGATGCTCAACATCAGCCCCCTCGACCCGCTGCGCACGCGCGCCGTGACCAGCCGTGGCTGAGGCCGGGCCGACGCTCGAGCCGGCGGTCGAGCGGCGCCTCTACCTGGTGCGGCACGCCGAGACCGACGCCCTCACGGTGGACGGCCACATGCGCTCCGAGGATCCGATCCCGCTCACCGAGCGGGGGATCGCGCAGGCCGAGACCCTCGGGGAGGTGTTCGCCGCGATCCCGGTGACCGAGGTGCACTCCAGCCCGATGGACCGCACCGCCCACACCGCCCGCATCCTCGCCGGCGAGGGACGCCCGCTGCGGTTCGACCCGCGGCTGCGCGAGATCTCCCTGGGGGACCTCGACGGCGCCCACTCGCGCGAGGTCTTCGCGGCGGCGCCGCGCTGGCTGGCCGACCCCGACGCGGCCCTGCCGGGGGGCGAGTCGCTCACCACGGTGACGGCGCGCGCGAGCGCGGCGCTCGAGGAGATCCTCGAGGCGAGCGACGAGCGCGACGTGGTCGTCGTCGCCCACGGCGGACTCAACCGCGGCCTGATCGCCCACCTGCTGCGGATGCCGATGGACCGGGCGCACCGCATCCGCCAGGACTGGGCCTGCGTCAACGTGCTCGAGCGGGCGGAGGGGCGGTGGTGGATCGGGGTGCTCAACTGGACGCCCGCCGGCCTCGCCGAGATCCCGATCGCCCGGGGCGCCCTGATCGGCGACGCCGCCCTGCGGCGCCTGGGCCGATGAGCCGGCGACCGCCGCTGACGGCGGCCGACGAGCTGTACTCCCACCAGCTGGTGGCGCCCCGAGCGGCCACCGTCCACGACCACCCCGCCTGGGCCGAGCGCTGCTACCACCTGCTGATGGTGGACGACGACATGATCCTCGACGTCGGCCGCGCCGTGTACCCGCACGACGGCCGGCGCACCGCGTTCGCCGGCGTCGTGTCGCGGGGGGAGCTGCACGCCCGCCGCGTGGCCGAGCCGCTCGCCGCGGGCGACGACCCCGACCGGCCCGACGTGGGGCCCGTGCGCATCGAGGTGGTCGAGCCGCTGGAGCGGGTGCGGCTCGTGCTGGACGACCCCGGCGGACCGGTGTCCTTCGACCTCACCTACGAGGCCCGCTTCGCGCCCGTGGCGACCGAGCCCAACCGGATCGAGCTAAAGGGCGAGGTGGTCACGGACTACATGAACTTCTTCCAGTCCGGGCGATACTCCGGCGTCGTGTCGGTGGAGGGGCGCGACACGGTCGTCCACGAGCGGGCGGGCTTCCGCGACCGCGGCTGGGGGCTGCGCAAGCACGAGGGCGCGCCCCGGCGGGGGCTGGTGGTGTTCTGCGGCGCCGAGCTGCCGGACGCCGCGCTCTACGCCCTGCTGTACGAGACCGCGTCGGGCCGGCGCGTCTTCACCAACGGCTGGCTGATGGACGAGGGCGGGGTCGCCGACCGGGTCGTCGGCGCCGAGCACGACCTGGCGTTCGACGGCACCCTGCTGCGCGCCGGGCGGGTCACGCTCGACTTCGCCTCGGGGGCGCGCCGCACCGTGGAGCTCGAGGTCCGCACCCGCCTGTACCTGAGCGTGGTCGGCTACACGGCCGACCCGGCGCGCGCGGCGCCCGGCCGCGACCGCCACGACGTGACCGACCCGGCCGTGCGCGAGCGCCTCGACGGGCAGATCGACAACGGCTGCCGGTTCACCATCGACGGCGTCGAGGGGTACGGCTACGTCGAGACCGGCCTCGGGGTCCACGCCCGCTACCGGCCCGACCCCGGGAGCGCCCCCGGGCGCTAGATGATCGTGTGGTCGTCCACGAGGTAGAACTCGAAGTGGCGGGCCATCTTCGCGGCGTCCTCGCCCGCGGCCGCCATCTCGGGGCTCGCGAGGGCCTTCTCGAAGTCCTCCTGCGTGTCCCACACGCACACCGCGAAGCCGTCGGCCTCCTTGGTCCCCTCGATCTCCATCGCCGCGGTCACCGGGTGGATCGTGTAGCTGCGGATGTGGGGCAGGTTCTGGGCGATCGGTGCGTGCACCTCCGTCCAATGCCGGGCGAACTCCTCGCGCGTCAGCTCCGGTCTGCGGTAGACGACGTAGATCGCCTTCACCATCGTGGGGCTCCTCTCACTGGGACACCGTCACCCGCCGGCGAGCTCGCGCTTGCGCATGTCGGTCGGGTCGATCCGCCGGATGATCGCGACCTCCTCCGGCGTGGGCTCGGGCGTGGTGGAGACCTCGCCGTCCACCTGCACCTCGAAGCCGGTTGCGGCCTGGACCTCCTCGACGGTGACGCCCGGGTGGACGCTGCGCAGCCGCATGCGCCGGGTCTCGGGGGGGAAGTCCATCACGCAGAGGTTGGTGACGATCACCCGCGGGCCGCCCTCCAGGCCGAGCCGCTCCCGGTGGCCCGGGCCGTCGCCCCAGCCCATGCCCGAGCGGAAGTCGAGCCGCTCCACGAAGACGCGGGGCGTGTGGGTGGTCGACCACAGGTACACCCGCGGCACCTGACACGACAGGTCGGCCATGCCGCCCCCGCCCGGCAGGCGCACCTTGGGCGAGTCGTACGGCCCGATCACCGTGTTGTTCACGTTGCCGTACGGGTCGATCTGGGCGCCGCGGAAGCAGAAGGTGTTGAGGCGTCCGTTCTGGGCGTACCACCAGAAGTCGGCGGCCGAGCTGTGGAGCATCGTGGCGCGGTCCCAGAGGGCGTCCGAGAGCGTCGACTCGGGGATCCGGGGCGGCGACGGGTCGACCGCGATCGAGCTGGCCACCCACACGAGGTCCGGCGCGTGGGTCTCGCGGGCGAGCATGAAGGCGCACACCGGCATGAACGAGGCCGCGCCGTTGAAGGCCCTCGTGTCGTTGG
The DNA here is from genome assembly GCA_963806585.1 of uncultured Thermoleophilia bacterium. Lineage (GTDB taxonomy): Bacteria > Actinomycetota > Thermoleophilia > Miltoncostaeales > Miltoncostaeaceae > Miltoncostaea. The sequence goes on from CAWDYN010000012.1 coordinate 209,499, forward strand.
GCATCTCGCGCGCGAGGGCCGCGACCATGAGCTCGTCGATGCCGTAGCTCACGCCGCCGACCCCGCCGCCCGGATCCTCAGCAGGGTGGCCGCCCCGCCGTTGGCGTCCACCAGCGCCGGCCCGTCCGCGGGGGCCATCGACCCGGTCGCGCCAGAACGCGGCGAAGTCCTCCGGGTCGCGGGCGGCCGCCAGGTACTCGGTGATGAAGGCGCCGTCGTAGCCGTGCCACGGGAAGAGGGAGGTGGGGTAGGCGCCCAGCGGTGCCTCGACCACGGCGTCGATGGCGAAGCCGGGATAGGTGGTGCGCTCGGGCGCCGCCCGGAACGTGCGCTCGGGGACGATCCGCTCGGAGGTCGCGACCACCGTCTCGGCGGCCTTGACCAGCTCCGAGTCCATCCAGACGAGCTTCGGGCAGTACCCGGCAGTTGCCGTTGACGTCGGCCTCGTGCACGTGGACCACCGCGACGTCCGGGCGGATCGGCCCGCAGGCGAGGAAGGTGCCGCGGGCGTGCTCCACGATCTCGGTGCGCTCGGGATGGAGCGCGGGCATGTCCGTGCCGAGGCCGGCCTTGGTCGGCATGAACGGCAGGCCGGCCGCCCCGGCCTGCAGGCCGCAGATGATGGTGTGCTCGCTCCACTCCTCCACCTCGAGCTCGCCCCGCTCGGCCGCGCGGCGGAAGTTGGGCGCGAGCCCGAAGCCCTCCATGCTGACCAGGCCGACGATCGCCCTGCGCACGCAGCCGGCGGCGACGAGCCAGTCCACCGAGGGGCCGGCGACGATGGCCACCACGGTCAGGTCGCGCGCGCCCCGACGGGCGAGCGCCCGGCAGAACTCCATCGGCGCCCCGTTCATCAGCAGCCCGCCGATCGCGACCGTCGCGCCGTCGGCGACCCGGGCGGCCGCCTCGTCCATGCTCTCCAGCTTGCTCACCGCGGGGACACTATTCTACCGGTCGGTTGGTAGGCAACGTGGGTATGCTCCGCCGGACCGGCGGACGCGAACGAGAGCGGAGGGGGAGATGGCGAAGGTTGACGTGGCGGTGATCGGGGCCGGCGCCGCGGGCCTCACGGCCGGCGCGCTGCTCGCCTCCGAGGGCAAGCGGGTGGCCGTGTTCGAGGCGAGCCAGTGGCTGGGCGGGCGCGGCATGGCCGTTCCGGACGAGGGCTTTCGCATCAACGTGGGTGCCCACCTGCTCGAGGACTCCGGCTCCGGCATCACCAAGGTCTTCGAGCACGTGGGCAAGGAGCTGGTGCACGGGGCGGTCTCGGACGAGATGCCGGTGTGGAAGGACGACCGCTGGATCTCCATCCGGGAGTTCTACTCCGGCACCAAGTCGGAGCTGAAGAAGGTCATCACCGCCCTGCTCGAGACGCCCTTCGAGGAGCTCGACAAGTGGGACGACCGCCCCCTGCGGGACTGGATGCTCCAGCACACCCGCGACGAGGGCGTCATCGCGCTGTGGGAGTACCTGGCCCTGCTCGAGTGCCTGACCGACGAGTGGTACGACCACTCGGCCTCGGACAACCTCTACGTGCGCAAGATGCACTACGCCGAGAAGCGCATGGCCGGCTACTCCTTCTGGCCCGAGAAGGGCTGGGACGGCCTGTTCCAGGACCTGGCCGACGCGATCACCGCCAAGGGCGGCGAGGTGCGCACCGGCACGCCGGTGGAGCGCGTGGTGATCGAGAACGGCCGCGTCGTGGGGGTCGCGGTGGCCCGCCAGCCGCGCATCATCCCCAACGAGGTGTTCGAGGACGAGGTGATCGAGGCGGACTGCGTCATCTCGACCCTGCCCGTGTGGAACGTGCTGCGGGTCGTCCCCGAGCAGCACCTGCCCGACTGGTACGCGGCCCAGATCAAGTTCCTCGCCCGCGACGCGCTGCGGGTGGCCTGGGCGGGGCTGTACATCGCCACCGACGAGCCGGTCTTCGCCCTCTCCGAGCGCGAGCTGTCCACCTGGTTCCACGCGCCGCTCACGGGCGCCCCGGGCTTCTTCTTCGAACATGACCGCGATGGACCCCACGGTGTCGCCGCCCGGCACCCACCTCCACGTCGCCGGCAGCGTCTTCCCCGGATCGAAGGGGCGCGACCAGGTGTACCTCGAGGGCCACTTCGAGGCCTTCGAGAAGGAGCTCGGGATGATGTACCCGGGCCTCCAGAAGTCCACCTGGCGGCGCCGGCACCTGGTGTTCGACCCCGCCTTCGGCGTGATCCAGAAGCCGGGGCTGGTGGGGGTGTTCCGGCCGCACTGGCGGGCGCCCAACGTCGAGGGCCTGCTGTTCGCCAGCGAGACCTTCCGCAGCCGCGGCATCGGGGTCGACCGCGCCGCGCGCGCGGCCCTGACGGCGGTCGAGGACTATCTCGGCCGGCGCATCGGCGGCTTCGAGGAGACCTGGCGCTACTGCCCACGGCCAGGGGGACGCCGATGATCACCGAGCACGACGACTACCTGACCCACCAGACCTTCGCGACCCACGACCGGGTCTTCATGGACGACCCGCGGTGGACCGAGCGCTTCATCTTCGACGTCCACGACCCGGCGGGCGAGGTGCTGATGTGGTGCGGGCTCGGCATCTACCCGAACACGCGGTACATGGACGGGTTCGCGATCGCCTGGCGGGACGGCGTCCAGCACAACGTGCGCTGCGGGCGCGAGCGCGACGAGGACCTCTGGCGCCTGCACGCCGGCCCCCTGCGCTTCGACGTGGTCGAGCCCCTGCGCGTGTGGCGGCTGGCCCTCGACGACGCCGGCTACGGGCTGTCCTTCGACATCACCTTCACGCGCATCACCCAGCCGTTCCAGATGCCCACCCAGATCATCGAGCGCGACGGGGCGATCTTCGTGGGCTACAGCCACTTCGTGCAGGCGGGGCGCTACGAGGGGTGGGTCGAGGTGGGCGGCACGCGCTTCGACTGCACCGGCTGGACCGGCGAGCGCGACCGCTCGTGGGGCGTGCGGCCGGCCTCGGCCCGCGTGCGGCGCGGCTTCCACACCTGGCTGCCGATCCAGTTCGAGGACCTCTCGATCTGGGTCTTCGCGCACGAGGACCGGCACGGGACGCAGGACTACCTGTGCGGCTGCCTGCGCCCGGTCGCGGCCCCCGGCGAGGAGCCCGGCCCGCCGGTGCCCGTGACGGCGTTCCGCCACGAGCTCGACTTCGACCTGGTGGGGCCGCACCGGGTGCTCGCGGGCGGGACGGTCTGGATCGACGCGGCCGACGGCCGCTCGCTGGAGATCGCGGTGGAGCCGCTCGGCCCGGTGATGGCGATCTTCGGCGGCGGCTACGGCGGCGAGCACGCCCAGGGGACGCCCAAGGGGCCGCTGTACGTCAACGGCGAGCAATGGGACCTGCGCCCGGGCTACGGGGCGCTGGCCGACCGTGTGCCGCACTCGATCCTCGAGCGCTCGTGCACGTTCCGTACGGCCGACCGGGTGGGCCACGGCAACTACGAGCACTGCGTCGGCGAGTACGAGCCCAAGGGGTACGGCCCGGTCGATTGACCCGCCAGAGCCTGTCTCACGATGAGGGTCCACGACCACCGGCTCGCTGCAAACCGTCGCGACTCGTCGTCCTCAGTCGGGGCAATGCCCTCCGGGCATTCCACCCTCCCTGCGTCCTAGATTCGCTCGGTTTTCGCGGCCGGATGGCCGCGTCTCATCGCGAAACAGGCTCTCTCAGTCGGCGAGCAGCTCCCGCACCTCGCGCAGCACCGTGAACGAGTAGCCGGCCAGCGACGGGTCGGCGAAGGCCGTGATGTTCCACAGGACGACGTCGCGCAGACCCGCCTGCTGGAGCGCCCGGATCTGCGCGGCGATCTGGGCGGCGTCGCCGTGGAGCGTCGTGCGTCTCACGATCTCCGGCGGGATGTGCTCCACGAGCTCGAGCGCCTCCTGCCGGGTCACGGTGCTCGGCAGGTAGTCGTCGTAGCCGGCCCCGCCCGAGAACGGGGGCGTGACGCCGAGCTGGGCGTAGACCGAGTCGGGGAGCGACACGGCCGGGAACAGCAGCCGGACGAGCGGGTCGGCGCACATCCGCTCGAAGGTCTCCTCGTCCGGCGCGGCCAGCACGTAGGCCAGCATCGAGGGCGTCACGGAGTCGGGGTCGCGGTCGGCGGCCTCGGCGCTCTGGCGCACCACCGCGAGCTTGTCGGCGTACTCCTCGGGCGGCATCTGGGTGGGCAGCCAGCCGTCGGCCTGGCGCCCGGTCAGCGCCAGCATCTTGGGGCCGTGGGACGCGATCCAGATCTGGGGGTCGCGACCCTCGTGGGGCCTGAGGCCGAGGACGGCCTTCTCGAGCCGGAAGAAGCGCCCCTCGAAGTCAACGGGCGCGTCGGTCGACCAGAGCAGCCGCATCACGTCGATGGCCTCGGCCAGACGCGAGTAGGGCCGCGACCACTCCATGCCGTACGGGCTGATGTTCATCCGCTCCCCGGAGCCGAGTCCCAGGATCGCGCGGCCGCCGGCGACGTGGTCGATCGTCAGGGCCGTCTGGGCGAGCATCGCCGGGTGGCGGCGGATGGTGTCGGTGACGCAGACGCCCACGCGGATCCGCTCGGTGGTCGCGGCGACCGCGGCCATCATCGACAGCGGCTCGAAGTACACGTGCGGCGACGACTGGAAGCCGGCCAGCGGGGTGAGGTCCTCGCTCCACACCGAGTCCGGGTGCCAGCCCATCAGGTGGCAGGGCCACCAGACGGCGTCGAAGCCGTCGTCCTCGGCCCGGCGGGCGAGATCGATCGCCCGGGACGCCGGCGGCATGATCTGCCCCGGCGCCCCCAGCGTGACCCTCATCGGGCCGGCCCGAGCGTGTCGCCGTCGAGCACACCGGGGCGGTCGAAGCCCTGCGCGGCCAGCTTGTACTTCTCCACCCGCTCGCTGGGGGTCTTGGGGAAGGACTCCCGCAGCTCCAGGTAGCGGGGGACCATGAAGCGGGGCAGGTTCTCGACCAGCCAGGCCCGCAGGTCCTCCAGGGCGAGCTCGCCCTGCGCGACGACGTCGAGCTTGACGTCGTCCTCGCCGAACTCGCCGGCGACCGCGAAGGCCGCCGCCTCGAGCACCTGGGGATGGTTCAGGGTCACGAGCTCCAGCTCCAGGGCGCTGATGTTCTCGCCGCGGCGGCGGATGCGCTCCTGCATGCGGCCGCGGTAGTGGAGGCAGCCGTCCTCGTCGTAGGACGCCAGGTCGCCGGTGTGGAACATGAAGTTGCGAAAGGCGAGCGCCGTGGCCTCGGGGTCCTTGTAGTAGCCCTTGGCCATGGCGTTGGGGATCAGCGGGCGGAAGACGAGCTGGCCCGGCTCGCCCGGCCCCAGCAGCACGTCGTTCTCGTCGACGACCCCGTACTCCATCCACGTCACCGGGTGGCCGATGGTGTCGGGCGGGCCGTCCAGCATCTCGGTGCGCATCGGCATGGGGTAGATCTCGGTCATCCCGTAGCCCTGCCACAGCAGGCGCACCCGGAAGCGCTCCTCGAAGGTCTCCTTGCCGGGGGGCGGCGGCACGCAGAACATCGTGGTCATGCGGTGCTCCGGGGCCTCGGGCACCTGCTTGAGGATGATCGCCGCCATCGGCCCGAGGAGGATCGAGAAGGTCGCCCCGTCCTCGGCCGCCTGCCGCCAGTAGGCGCTCGCCGAGAACCGGCTCTTGAGGTGGGCCGTGCAGCCGGCGTGGAGGGCCGAGTTGGCGATGATGTGGAGCGCGGCCACGTGGAACATGGGCAGGGGGGTCGTGAGCACGTCGTCGCGTGTCCGGCCGAGCGAGTCGCTGAGCATGGCCGAGTAGAGGTACAGGAACTGATGGGGGTACACGACACCCTTCGAGCGGCCGGTCGTGCCCGAGGTGAACTGGATCAGGGCCGTGTCCGGGCCGGCCGGGACATCGCCCGGGCTGGTGGCCGGCCGGCCGGCGATCCAGCTCTCGAAGGGCTCGACCGGGACGCCTCCGATCTGCGCCGGAGGCGGCTCGTCGCCCTCGCCCACCACCAGCACCCGCTCCACCGCCCCGAGGCCCGGCAGCTCCACCAGGCGCGAGAGCAGGTCGGCGCGGGCCACCAGGATGCGCGCGTCGGAACGCGCGATCACGTACTCCAGCAGCGGCCCGCGGGCGTCCGCGTTGAGGGGCACGGCCGCGCCCCCGGCGGCCATCGCGCCGTAGAAGACCGGCATGAACTCGCGCTGGTTGCGCAGGAAGAGCGCGACGTGGGCGCCCCGCCCGGCCGTGGCGATGACGGCGTGCGCGACCCGGTTGGTCAGCGCGTCGGCGTCGCCGAAGCTCAGCTCGTCGGCGCCGTCGAAGACGAGCCAGGTGGCGTCCCCGAGCTCGCGGGCCTGGTCGGCCAGCAGGCGCACCATGCTGCGCTGCGCCGGCGGATAGCGGGTCGCGAAGGGCCCGAGGTCGTAGCCCGCTCCGCGAAGGAGCCCGATCCTCTCGGTCATCTGCACGCCGTCTTCACCTCGTGTCCGGGTCCGGTGGCGATCATCGTAAATCAACCTATCGTTTGGTAGAACCGCGTGCAGGGTCCGTGTACTCCTCTCTCCTCTCGCCGCTCGTCCTCGGGCCGCTCACACTCCGAAACCGGGTCTTGCTCTCCGGGATGACGACGGGCTTCGGTTTCCGGGAGGGCGCGCCCGACGACGACGCCATCGCGTACTTTCGGGCGCGCAGCGACGGCCCCGCCGTGGTCGTCGTCGGCTTCGGCGCCGTCGCCCCGGGCGGCCGGGTGGAGGAGCGCATCCCGTGGATGTGGCGGCCCGGCGCCTCGGCCGCCCTGGCGCCGCTGGCGGCCGCGATCGCGAGCGGGGGCGCGGTCGCCGGGCTCCAGCTCGGCCACGGCGGCCGCCAGGCCTCGCGCCGTCTGACCGGGACACGGCCGGTCGCGCCCTCCCCGGTCGCCCCGCACGCCCACGTCCGCGAGGTGCCGCACGCCCTCTCGGTCAACGAGATCGCGGAGATCGTCGCGGCCTACGCCCACGCCGCGCGCGCCGGCGCCGACGCCGGCTTCGGCCTGCTGGAGATCCATGCCGGCCACGGGTACCTGATCGGCCAGTTCCTGTCGCCGGACAGCAACAGGCGCGAGGACGGGTACGGCGGCGCGACGGCGCCCGAGCGGGCCCGCTTCGCGATGGAGGTGATCGCGGCGGTGCGCGCCGCCGCCCCCGAGGCCTGCGTGACCGTGCGCATGAACGGGTCCGACCACGTCCCCGGCGGGCTGACCGTCGAGGACGCCGTGGCGCTCGCGCCGCGGCTGGAGGCGGCCGGGGCCCACGGCCTGGTGGTGTCGGGCGGGGTGTACGGGTCGGTGCCGTACTCGATCCCGCTGCTCGACGATCCCGAGGGGATCTTCCTCGGCGCCGCGGCCCGCGTGCGCGCGGCGGTGGGCATCCCGATCGTCGGCGTGGGGCGCATCGTGCGTCCCGCGGCGGCCGAGGCGGCCCTGCGACGCGGCGACTGCGACGCGGTCGCCCTCGGCCGGGCGCTGATCGCCGACCCGGACTGGGTGGCCAAGGCGGCCGCCGGGCGGGCGCGGGAGATCCGTCCGTGCATCGCGACCGTCCAGGCCTGCGCCGGGATGCTCCAGTTCGGCGAGGCCATCTCGTGCGCGGTCAACCCCGAGGTGGGCCGCGAGCGGCGCCCCCCCGTGCCCCGCGCCCGCGCCGCCGCCCGCGTCGTCGTGGTCGGCGCGGGCCCGGCGGGGATGGAGGCCGCGTGCCGGGCCGCCGAGCTCGGGCACCGGGCGGTGCTGGTCGAGCGCGAGGCGTCGCTGGGCGGGGCCCTGCGGCTGGCGGCGCGGACGCCGGTGCTGGCCCACCTCGACCGCCTGGTGGCGTGGTTCGAGCGCCGGGTGGCCGCGACCGGCGTGGAGGTCCATCGCGGGGTCGAGGCCGACGGGCGGGCCCTGGCGGGGTTCGGTCCCGACCTGGTCGTGGTCGCCACCGGGGCCCTGGCGGCCCCGCCGGTGCTGGACGGCTACGAGCACCTGCCCGCGTGGACGCTCGAGGATCTGCTGGAGGGGGCGCCCTCCAGCGCGGGCACGCCCGGTCCGCCGCGCCGCCCGGTGGTCCTCGGCGGCGGGCAGCGCGGGCTGGCGGTCGCGCTGTGGCTGGCCGCGCGCGGCGCCGCGGTCACCGTGCTCGAGGAGGGCCGGCCGGGGGCGGACACGAGCGGCCTGGCCGCCAAGGCGCTGATGGTGCGACTCGCGCGGACCGGCGGCGCGGTGGTCGCGGGCCGTGCGGCGCGGCTGACGGCCGAGGGCGTCGTGGTGCGCGCCGCCGGCGGAGAGCGCCTGTGCCCGGCCGACGGGGTGGTGGTCGCCGAGCCGCTGCACCCCACGGCGGTCGCCGGCCTGGAGGGGGCGGCCTGCCCGGTGGTGCGCGTGGGCGACGCGCGCGCCCCCCGGGACATCGCGAGCGCGATCGCCGAGGCCCGCGAGGTGGCCGAGGCGCACGCGCACGCGGCCGCCACCGGATGATCGTGGCCCCGCGCTCTTGCCAAACGGCCGTTTGGTCGAAAAGATAGGCCCCGCTTCGACCGGCGAGGGGGGCCCAGGCGGATCGCGCCACGCGCGCGTCCGCCACCTGGAGCTGCCGCCGCGCCGCGATCTCGGCACGACGACGGGAGCACAATGGGCTACTACTGCGGCGTCGACATCGGCGGGACGTTCACGGACTGCGTGATCATGGACGAGTCCGGAACGGTGACGCTGGCCAAGGCCTCGTCAACGCCGCCGGACTTCTCCGCGGGCTTCATGGCGGCCGTCGAGGAGGCCGCCCGTCGCGCGGGCCTCGGCCTGGAGGAGCTCCTCACCCAGACCGACCTGCTGCTGCACGGGACCACCGTCGGGACCAACGTGCTGGTGCAGATGCGCGGCGCCACGACCGGCCTCATCACCACGCGCGGCCACCGCGACGCGCTGATCATGATGCGCTCGTTCGGGCGCTCGGCGGGGCTGCCGATCGAGCGGCTGCTGCACGTGTCGCGCCATCGCAAGCCGGAGCCGATCGTGCCCCCCGCCTCATCAAGGAGGTCTCGGAGCGCATCGACTGGGCCGGCGACGTGTTCCTCGAGCTCAACGAGGAGGAGGCGCGCCAGGCCATCCAGGAGCTGCTCGACGACGGCGTCGAGGCGATCGCCATCAGCTTCCTGTGGGGCTTCGTCAACCCCGACCACGAGCGGCGGGTCCGCGCGATGGTCGAGGAGATGGCGCCGGGGGTCTTCGTCTCGTGCGCCCACGAGCTGATCGCCAAGCCGGGCGAGTACGAGCGCACCGCGGCCGCGGCGATCAACTGCTTCATCGGCCCGATCACCTCGACGTACGTGCGCCGGCTCGACGAGGCCACGACGTCCAAGGGCTACGTCCACCCGCTGCTCATCATGCAGGCCGCCGGCGGGGTGGTGCCCGCCGCCCAGGCGGCCGAGTCGCCGCTCTTCACGATCGGCTCGGGGCCGGTGGGCGGGGTCACCGGCGCCGCGTTCCTGGCCGACCTGCTCGGGCATCGCGACGTGATCGCCTGCGACATGGGCGGCACCAGCTTCGACGTCGGCCTGATCCACGACGGCGAGGCCCTGACGGCCACCGACACGGTGATCAACCAGTACACGTTCTTCATGCCGCGCCTGCTGATCGAGTCGATCGGCTCGGGCGGCGGCTCGATCATCTGGCTCGACGAGGGCTCGGGCACGATGCGCGTCGGTCCCGAGAGCGCGGGCGCCCTGCCGGGGCCGGCCTGCTACGGCCGCGGCGGCGACCGCCCGCACCACGAGCGACGCCAACGTGGTGCTCGGCCGCTACAACCCCGACAACTTCCTCGGCGGGCAGATGACCCTGGACGGGGAGGCGGCGCGCCGCGCCATGGCGACCGTCGCCGGGCCCATGGGGATGAGCGAGGTCGAGGCGGCGGCCGGCGCCGTCCGCATCGTCGAGTCGCAGATGGCCGACCTGATGCGCCAGATGACCCTGGAGCAGGGCCTCGACCCGCGCGGGTTCGTCATCTACGCCTACGGCGGCGCCGGCGGCGCGCACGCCGCCCGGTTCGCCCGCGAGCTGGGCTGCGACCGCGTCGTTGTGCCCCTGGGCGACCTCGCCTCCACCTGGTCCGCCCTCGGCGTGATGTCCGCCGACGTGCTCCACGTGTACGAGAAGGCTCAGCTGATGGCGGCCCCGTTCGACGCCGAGGCGCTCAACGCGGTCTTCGCCGAGCTCGAGGGGCGCGCGCGGGCCCAGCTGGAGTCGGAGGGGTTCACGGGCGAGCAGGTGGAGATCCGCCGCTTCGCCGACATGAAGTTCAACCTCCAGATCCACCAGGTCGAGGTGCCCGTCCCCGGCGGGGAGATCACGCCCGAGCTGGCCGAGACCCAGGTCGACCGCTTCGTCGCCCGCTACGAGCAGGTGTACGGCGCGGGGTCCGCGTTCACCGGCGCGGGGGTCCAGGCCGGCGTCTTCCGCGTGTCGGCCCGTGGCAAGGTGCGCACGCCCTCGCTCGTGAGCGCCGAGCCCGGGGGCGCCGTGACCCCCTCGGGCAGCCGCGACGTCTACTGGGAGGACGGCGGCTTCCGGCCCACGGACATCTTCCACGGCGAGGGCCTCGGCCCGGGGCGACCGTCTCCGGGCCGGCCATCGTCGAGATGGCCGAGACGACCATCGTCGTCCCGCCCGGCGACTCCGGGACGGTCGATCCCTACGGCAGCTTCGTCATCACGATCGGCAAGGAGGCGCGATGAGCGAGGAGATCGTCTGGGATGGGCGGCACTACCCGTACATCCCCCCGGCGGACCTGAGGATCGCGCCGTCGCTGACGCTCCACGACGACGTGGACGCGACGGTCGATCCGGTCACGCACGAGGTGCTGCGGCACGCGCTGTGGAACGTCAACACCGAGCACGGCAACACGATCATGAAGATCTCGGGCTCGCCGATCTGCGCCTACGGGCACGACTTCAACCCCTGCATCCTGGACGAGCGCGGCGACTTCGTCTTCTTCGGGCCGTTCCTCCAGTACCTCTCGGCGGCGGTCGGCAACGCGGTCAAGTGGACCCTCGAGAACCGGTCCGACGAACCCGGGCATCGCCGACGGCGACATGTGGCTGTGCAACGACCCGTGGATCGGGGCCACCCACCAGTCCGACGTGGCGGTGATGGCACCGGTCTTCCACGACGGGCGGCTCTTCTGCTGGGTCGCCAACACGCTGCACCAGTGGGACCTCGGCGGCACCGCCCCCGGCGGGCTTCAACCCGTTCGCCCAGGACGTCTTCTGGGAGTCGCCGTGCATCCCGCCGGTCAAGATCGTCGAGGGCGACGTGATCCGCACGGACATCGAGGAGATGTACCTGCGCAGCTCGCGGATGCCCGACCTGGTGCGCCTGGACCTGCGGGCCGAGATCACCGGCTGCCGCATCGCCCGCGACCGCATCCTGCAGATGATCCGCCGCTACGGCGCCGCGACCGTCAAGGCCACCATGCGCAAGCTCCAGGACGACTCCGAGTCGGCCTTCCTGCGCCGCATGGACACGATCCCCGACGGCACCTGGACCGAGGAGGGCTGGATGGAGGTCGCCATGCCCGGCGACCGCGGCCTCTACCAGAACCGCCTCACCCTCACCAAGCGGGGGAGCACGCTCACCTTCTCCAACGAGGGCTCGGCGCCCCAGGGCGGGACGCTCTCGGGGACGTTCGCCGGGTGGAAGGGCGCCGTCGGTCAGCATGCTGGCCTCGCAGATGCTCTTCGACCAGATGTTCGTGATCGAGGGCGCGCTGCGCCACTGCGAGTTCGAGGTCGTGCCCGGGACGATCACCTGCGCCACCCGCCCGGCGGCCGTGTCCGGGTCGCCGGCGCTCACGCTGCTGCAGTCCATCGGGCTCGGCGGACTGGTCATCTCGAAGATGCTCGCCACCTCGAGCGACGAGGTGCTGCGCAGCGAGGTGCAGAGCTGCATGGGCGTGCTCTCGTTCCCGATCAACGCGATCCAGGGCGTCGACCAGCGCGGCGCGCCCTTCAGCTCGTTCCTGCTCGACCCCGTCGGGGCCGCCCTGTCGGCCTACTCGTGGCGGGACGGCCAGGACACCGGCGGCTGGCCGTGGGACCTCCAGTCGACGATGCCCAACGTCGAGGAGACCGAGCTCTTCTACCCGATGCTCTTCCTGTGGAGGAAGGAGCTGCCGGACTCCGGCGGCGCCGGCCGCTGGCGCGGCGGCAACGGCGCCGAGCTGGCGTTCGTGCCGCACCGCACCGACGGCATCAACCTCTTCACGATCACCAGCGAGGTGGCCGTCCCCGGGCCGGGCATCTTCGGCGGATACCCCTCGTCCACCAACAGCTTCGTGCTGGTGCACGACGCCGACGTGGCGGCCCAGGTGGCGCGCACGGGCCGCATGCCGGGACGCCTCGCCGAGCTCGAGGGCGAGCTCGACATGGTGCCCGCCAAGAGCTTCGACCGGCGACCGACCCCCGCCGACGTCTGGGTGTTCGGCTGGGCGGGCAGCTCCGGCTACGGCGATCCCCTCCTGCGGGAGCCCGAGCGGGTGGCCGCCGACGTCGCGGCCGGCCGGGTCACCGCCGAGTGGGGCGAGCGCGCCTACGGCGTCGTGCTCGGCGCCGACGGCCGGGTCGACCAGGCCGCCACCACCGCGCGCCGCCTCGCCATCCGTACCGAGCGCCTGGGCGGCACGGCGCCCTCGCGCGAGGAGAGCGGCGACGAGCCGGGCGCGGACGGCGCGCAGCGCCTCACCGAGTACCTGGACGTGGTCGGCGGCCAGGTGCGCAGCGTCCCGTCCGGGCGCATGCTCGGCCCGGTGTCGGGCGACTACAAGGCCGGGCTCACCAGCCGCGAGCTGCCGCTGACGGAGGCGAACCCCAACGTGCGCGACCCGGCCATCTTCACCGACAACTCGGTGGTCTTCCGGCAGCTCGTGGATCCGGAGACCGGCACCCTCGTCGCGACCGAGATCGTGGTCAACGACGAGGCCCTCCAGCGGGACTCGACCATCGGGTAGAGTTGAATCAAACGTTTGTTTGAAACCCGGTGAGCACCGCCCGCGGGCGGCGAGACGAAGGGGCGCGGCGTGGACTTCAGGTTCAGCTCCGAGGAGGACGACTTCCGGCGGACCGTGCGGGACTGGGTCGAGGCGAAGTACCCCAAGCTCAGGGCCAACGAGCTCGAGGGGCGCGAGGACCACGACGGCTCCAACTTCCCGCGCGAGCTGTGGGACGACATCGCCCAGGCGGGCTTCTTCGGCATCGGCGTCGATGAGGCCTACGGCGGCCAGGGCGGCGGCGCGGTCATCCAGTCGATCTTCATGGAGGAGATCGCCCGCAGCCTCGCCGGCCTGAGCTGGCTCTGGGGCGTCACCTCCTTCAACGCCAAGTCCATCCAGGCGTTCGGCTCGGACGAGCTCAAGGCGGAGTTCATCCCCAAGCTCGTGACCGGCGAGATCAACGTCGCGATCGCCGTCACCGAGCCCTCGGGGGGACCGACCTGCTCGGCGCGATGCGGACCACCGCCACGCCCGACGGCGACGGCTTCCGCATCAACGGCGCCAAGATCTGGTCGACGATGGCGCACGTGGCCGATTACCTGCTGCTGCTCGCCACCACCTCGACCAACCCCGACAAGCCGGCCCGCGGCAAGACGCTGTTCCTGGTCGACGCCAAGCAGGACGGCGTGGTCGCGCGCCCCATCCCCAAGCTGGGCATGCGCAGCGTGGCGTCGTGCGAGGTCCATCTCGACGACGCGTGGGTGCCGGCGGACCGCGTGATCGGCGAGGTCGACAAGGGCTGGTACCACCTGCTGACCACGCTCAACAACGAGCGCATCCTGGTCGCCGCCCTGTGCACCGGCGTCCTGCGCGGCGTGCTCGAGGACGCCGTCGTCTACGCCAACGAGCGCGAGGCCTTCGGCGGCTCCATCGGCCGCTTCCAGACGATCTCGCACTGGATCGCCGACATGGCCATGAATCTGGCCCAGGCGGAGCTGCTCACCTACAAGGCGGCCTGGATGTACGACGAGGGCATGGACTGCGGCATCGAGTCGTCCACCGCCAAGGCGCTGTGCTCCGAGCACGCCACCGCGGCCGCCGACCGCGGCATTCAGATCCTGGGGGGCATGGGCTACTCGCAGGAGTTCAACATGCAGCGCTACTGGCGCGACGTGCGGCTGTACCAGATCGGCCCGATCACCAACCAGATGGTCCGCAACCTCGTCGCCGAGAGCGTCGGCCTGCCGCGGGGGTTCTGAGCGATGGCCGACCGTCACGCCATCGCCGAGCTGTTCGCGGCGTACGGCGCCGCCAACGACCTGCGCGACGCCTCGCTGATCGGCGACTGCTTCACGCCGGACGGCGCCTTCCTCCTCCACATCGCCGGGGCGGACACGATCGGCCCGCTCCAGCCCCGCGACGACGTGCTGGCCTTCTTCGGCGCGGCCTTCGGGGCCCAGAGCGACCAGCGCCGCCACGTTGTCACCAACATCCGCCTGCTGGAGCCGGGCGAGGACCGCGCGCGCGTCGAGGCGTATCTGACGCTGATCGTCACCGACGGGGGCGTCACCGCGCTCAAGAGCGCTGGCCGCTACGACGCCGAGGTCGTCGCCGACGGGGCCGATTGGCGCTTTCGCAGCCTCACCCTCTTCCTGGACAGTCCCTTCTAGGCGATGCAGGGGCTCCCGCCGATCGGCCGCGAGCTCTGGAACCGCCGCGTCGCGGCCACGCCCGATGAGCCGTTCCTGCTCAGCGAGGGGCGCACCTGGACGTTCGCCGCCTGCGACGCGCTCGTGCGGGCGCTGGCGCGCGGCCTGGGCGAGCTCGGCGTGGGACCCGGCGTGCGGGTGCTGGTGGGGTTGTCGAACCGGACCGAGACGGTGCCCGTCCAGCTGGCGCTGCAGCAGCTGGGCGCGGTGCACGTCCCCCTGCTCGGCGGGCTGACCTTCGAGGAGCTCGCCTTCCAGATGGACCACTCCGAGGCGCAGATCCTGATCGCCGACGATCCGGTGGCCGCCACCCTCCTGCCGCGCCGCGGCGAGTGGCCGCGGCCGACGCGCCTGGTGCTGACCGCCGACGCGCTGGCGCGCCACGCCCCGGACGACGCCGTCTCGCTCGCGGACCTGTCGGCGCGCCCCGGCGGGCCGCCGGGGCCGCTCGACGGCTACGACGAGCTGTCGCCGGTGGCGATCCTCTACACCTCCGGCAGCACCGGCAGGCCCAAGGGGGTCGTGCTGCCGAGCGGCGCCTTCTTCAGCTGCGGGGAGGCCTTCGCGGACCGCTACGGCATCGTCGCGAACGACAACTTCTTCCTGCCGACGCCGCTCGCCCACGCGGTCGGAGCCCTGACGGCGCAGTCGATCGCGCTCCACACGGGCTGCCGCCTGACCATCGCCGACCGCTTCAGCCCGGGGGAGTTCTGGGGGCAGGTCGAGGCGACCGGGGCCACCGCCTGCATCCTGTTCCCCGCTCACCTCAACCTGCTCCTCGAGACGCAGGCCGGGGCGCCGGCCGCCGGGGCGACGACCCTGCGCCTGGTCATCACGCACTCATGGAACGCCCCCTTTCGCGACCGGTTCGGGGTCGAGCTCGCGACGGTGTGGGGGATGACCGAGACCGGCGCGCTGTCGGTGGGCGGCGACCCGGGCGAGCCGGGGGGCGAGGGGTTCGTGGGACGGGCGATGAGGGGCGTGGACGTGCGCGTCGTCGACGACGGCATGCGGCCGGTGCCGCCCGGGGCGGTGGGCGAGATCTGCCTGCGCCACCGTCACGTGATGATCGGCTACCTCAAGAACCCCGAGGCGACCGGCAGCACGCTGGTGGACGGCTGGGTGCGCTCGGGCGACCTGGGCTTCCTGGACGAGGAGGGGGCCCTGCACTTCGCCGGGCGGCTGAAGAACGTCATCAAGCGCGGCGGCGAGAACATCAGCGCCGAGGAGGTCGAGGCGGCCCTCGAGGAGCACCCGGACGTCGTCGAGGCGCTGGTCGTGGGCGTCCCCGACCGGCTGCGCACCGAGGAGGTCGGGGCGATCGTCGTGGTCCGCGCCGGGGCCGACCCCGCCCCGCCCGCGCTGCTCGAGGGCCTCGCCGACCGCCTGGCGCGCTGGAAGCTGCCGCGTTTCGTGGTCGTCACGGCGGATCCCCTGCCGCGGCTCGGCAACGGCAAGATCGACCGGGTCGGCGCCCGCCTGCTGCTGGACCCGGAGCGGGCGTGGGACCGCGAGCGGCCGCCTCACGTGCCACGGTAGGCGCGCCGTGGCCGCCGACGCCCTCACCCCCGACGACCTCACCCCGCTGCTGCGGGAGCACCTGGGGCCGGAGGCCCGCTGCGCCTCGGTCGAGCGCGGGGCGCTCGGCAACGGGCAGGAGACGTGGTTCGTCGCGGTCGCCGGGGGCGGGCCGCCGGAGGGGCTGGTGCTGCGCCGCAGCGCCGCGGCCGGCACGCTGGCCTGGACCGACCGGGCGCTCGAGTTCGCGGTGCTCCGGGCCGTGCGGCCCCACGGCCTGCCGGTGCCGCACGTGCTGTGGACGGAGGCCGCCGGCACCACCCTGCGGCGCCCCTACCTGGTGATGGAGCGCCTGCCGGGGACGCCTCCCGGCCGGGCCGACGAGACGACGCGGCGCTCGGTCGCGCGCGGGCTCGGGGAGTCGCTGGCCCGCCTCCACGCGCTGCCCCTCGCGGCGCTCGGGCTGGACCTGCCCCGCCCGGCCGACGGCGCGAGCGCGGCGCGCGAGGAGCTGGCCCGCTGGCAGGCGCGCTACCGCGCCGCCCGCCTGGCCGAGATGCCGCTGCTGGGGGCGCTGCTCGCGTGGCTCGCAGCCAACGCGCCGACTGCCGACGCCCCGGTCGCGCTGCTGTGGGGCGACCCCGGCCCCCACAACGTGCTCGTGGACGGGGGGCGCCTGTCCGCGCTGCTCGACTGGGAGCTCACCCACCTCGGGCACCCCCTCGACGACCTGGGCGCCGCGCGCTGGGCCTGCGGCGGAGGGTATGACCGCGACCTGGTGGTGGAGGCCTACGAGCGCGAGCGCGGCGTGCCGGTGGACCGCGAGACGCTGGCGTGGTTCGAGTGCCTGGCCTGCGTGAGCCGGTCGGTGATGCTGCTGGACGGCGTCCGCGCCTACGCCGACGGCCGCAACGTGCGCCCCGCCAACGCGGGTCTGGGGCTGGAGCTGCTGCCGTCGTGGCTCGAGCGGGCCGCCCGGCTGGCCGGGTGGCCGCCGGTCGCGCCGGACGAGGAGCCGGCCCCTTCCGGCGGCGCCCCTCCGGCCGGGCCGCGCCCGAGCGCCGGGGAGGTGGCCCACGGCGTGGGGCGCTTCCTCGCCCAGGACGTGCTCGCCGGCCTGGAGGACCCCGCGCTGCGGCAGGGGGTGAAGGTGGCCGCGGCGCTGCTCGAATCGGTGGCGCTGAGGATCGCGATCGAGGAGGGCGTGGAGGACGAGCGCCGGCGGGCGGACGCGGCCCTGCTGGCCGAGCTCGCCGCTGGCGGCCTGGAGGCGGCCGGCCTCGAGGAGGCGGCCGTCCGGGTGGAGGGCGACGACGAGCTGGCGGGCTGGCGCCCGCGGCTGCGGGCGCACCTCCTGCGCGACCTCGCGCTGACGCGGCGGGCGCTGGCGCCCCTGCACCGGCTCTACTCGCCGGCGGCGCCTTCCGGCCCGCGGTGAGGGTAGGATCTTCCTACCAATCGTTTGGTTGAATACGGGAGGCGAAGATGGGGCGCACGGAACCGGGCGGTTACACGACGGGCTGGACCCCTCCGAGCTACACGGTGGCCGAGAGCGGCAAGGTCGTGGGCGGGTACGCGCCCGGGGAGCCCAACAACTGGGGCCGCTGGGGCGACGACGACCAGCGGGGCACGCAGAACCTGATCGGGCCCGCCGAGCGGGTGGCCGCGGCCCAGCTGGTGCGGACCGGCAAGGTCTTCTCCCTGGCCCTCCCGATCGACCGCACGGCGCCGTCGCTCTCCTCGCGCCCGGCTCCGATGCTGCTGCCGCTCATGTCGGGATCCGACGCCGTGGTCGGCAGCCCCTGGAACGCCGACGTCCCCGGCTTCCAGTGGAACGACGACATGCTGCAGATGCCCACCCAGGGCTCCACGCAGTGGGACGCGTTCGGCCACGTGATGTGGCAGGACTCGATGTACAACGGCTACTGGGCCGGCAGCATGACCACGCTCGGGGGCGGCAAGTTCCTGGGCATCGAGCACCACCGCGAGAGCTTCGTGGGCCGCGCGGTGCTCCTCGACCCGGCGCGGGCCCAGGGGCTCGAGCACTGCCCCGACAACCAGATCATCGGCCCGGAGCTGCTCGACGCCGCGCTGGAGGCGCAGGGCGCCGAGCTGCTGCCCGGCGACATGCTGCTGGTGCGCACCGGCCACCTCGGCCGCTGGTGGACGCTGACCGACGAGGACGACCGCGACGCGTACTTCGTCGCCTCGCCCGGCATCGGCCGCGACGCCATCGGCTGGCTGCACGACAAGCAGGTGTCCGCGCTCGCGACCGACACGCTCGGGGTGGAGTCGCTGGTCCCCGAGGACCCCTCGGACCGGTTCCTGCCCGTGCACGTGGCGTGCCTGGTCGATCTCGGGCTGCCGCTGGGCGAGCTGTGGGAGCTGGACGCGCTCGCCGCCGACTGCGCCGCCGACGGGGCCTACGCCTTCATGCTGGTGGCGCCGCCGCTCTACCTGCCCGGGGGCATGGGCTCGCCGCTCAACCCGATCGCGATCAAGTAGCCGCGGTGGAGCTCGGGCCGGCCGACGACGGGTTCCACCCGCCGCGCAGCGACGACCGCTCGTGGACCGAGACGGCGTGGTTCGCCGGCGCGGTGCCCGAGCGCGGGCTGGTGGTGTGGACCTACCCGCTCTTCCGGCCCGAGCTCGGGATCATGTCGTGCGGCGTCTACATCTGGGAGACCGGCGCCGAGGAGCTCTGGGAGCTGCCGTACCACCGCACGTGGTGGCACCTGCCGATCCCCGAGGGGATCGAGGCGACCGGCTTCACGCTGCCCAACGGGCTCTCGTACGAGTGCCTGGAGCCGCTCACCGCCTATCGGGTCACCTACGCCGACGGCGATGCGGTGCGGCTCGACATGACCTTCCGCGCCATCCATCCGCCCCACGCGGTGGGCGTCGTGGCCAAGGGCCGGGGCCACCTCGACCAGCTCGGGCGCGTCACCGGCGAGCTGGTGCTGCACGGCGAGCGCCTCGAGATCGACTGCATCGAGATGCGCGACCGCACCTGGTCGCCCCGCCGCGAGAGCCGCCAGGAGAACTTTCTCACCTACAGCTACGGCGCCGGAGCCGACGGCACCGGGTTCCACGTCGCCACCCGCCGCAGCCGCGAGCGCGAGGGGCAGGAGGTGCTCACGGCCTTCGCGCTGCGCGAGGGCGTCACGCGGCCGCTGGCCGACGCGACCTGCGCCCTCGACCGGGACGCCCGGGGCCGCCCGGTGGCGGTGCGGATCCGGGGCGTGGACGACGGCCGCGCGGTCGCGGCCGACGGCGAGGTGATCAGCCGGATCGCGCTGCCCGGCACGCCCTGGTTCGTCTGGGCCTGCATGGTGCGCTGGACCCTGCCCGACGGCTCGCACGTCTACGGCGAGCACCAGGACACCTGGTCGCCGGGGATGCTGCGCGCGTTCCTGCGCTCCGACCGGAGCGCCGTCTAGCGCGCCGCGCCGAGGACCGCGACCGCGCTCACCACGCCCGGTCCGCCCAGGGTGTGGGCCAGTCCGGTGGTCGCGCCGGGCACCTGGCGCTCACCGGCCCGGCCGGTCACCTGGTCGGCGATCTCCGCGATCATGCGCACGCCGGTGGCGCCGACCGGGTGCCCGCAGGACTGGAGGCCGCCCGAGAGGTTGACCGGGATGTCGCCCCCGGCCGTCGTCGCCCCGGACTCGAGCAGCGCGGCGCCCTCGCCCCGGCCGCAGATGCCGAGATCCTCGGTGTTGACGATCTCGGTGATCGTGAAGCAGTCGTGGCACTCGACGACGTCGAGCTCCCGGCGGGGGTCGGTGACGCCGGCCTGGCGGTACGCGGCCTCGGCGGCGGCCCGGGTGGAGCGGAAGCCGAGGAAGTCCTCGTCCTCGTGGAAGAAGGTCGTGAAGTAGCCGTCCGTGACGGCCAGGCCGACCCCCCGGATCACCGCGTAGCGGGAGGCGTGGCGCTCGGCCCACGCCACCGGCGCCAGCACCACGGCCGCGGCGCCGTCGGTGGTGGGCGTGCAGTCCAGGACGCCCAGCGGCTCGGCCACCCGTGGGGCGCCGAGCACCTGCTCGATGGTGACCGGCCGGCGGAAGTGGGCGTTCGGGTTGCGCATGGCGTGCTCGTGGTTCTTCACCGCGACGCGCGCCAGGGACGCGATGTCGGTCTCGTAGGTGTGCATGTAGCGGTTGGCGAGCAGCGCGAACTGCCCCGGCGCGGTGCGCCCCTTGGCCAGCGTGGGATGGGTCTGGTTGGCGGTCTTCGCCAGCAGGCTGCCGCGGCTGGTGACGTCGCGCATCTTCTCGGCGCCGATGGCGAGCACCAGCCCGTGCTCGCCGGCGGCCACGTCGAGGGCGGCGGCGCGGACGGCCTCCATGCCGGTGCAGCAGAAGTTGGAGACGCGGGTCACCGGGCGCGGCCCGAAGCCGATCGCCTCGGCGACCGCCGTGCCCGAGTCGCCCACGAGCCCGGCGAGGATGGGCTCCGCGGTGCCCAGCCAGGCCGCCTCGATCGCACCCGGCTCGACGCCGGCGTCGGCGATGGCGCCGAGGGCGGCCTCGGCGAGCAGGTCGAGGTATCCGCGGTCGTGCAGCACGCCGAACGGCGTCGTGGCGGTCCCGACGATCGCGACCTCTCCGGCTATCGGCATGGCTCCACCTTCCAGAAGTACTGCACGACGTCGCCGCCGCGGTGGAGGACGCGCGGCACCAGGCGCACGCGCTGGTCCACCGCGACCTCGCCCGAGGGGACGACCTGCCCGTAGAACCTGCCGCCGCCGTCCAGCGCGACCACCGCCATCGTGGTCAGCCGGGCGTCGGGGTACACGTGGTCGCGCGTCATGGTGAGGACCGCGCCCTCGCGCCCGAGGCGGGCGGGCTCGTGGGGGCCGGACGCGCCGCAGGAGGGGCACACGGCGACCGGGGGCGGATAGACGGTGCGCCCGCAGCCGCGGCAGCGCACCGCGGCCAGCCGCAGCTCCTGGCCGCGCTCGCGGCCCGCGCGCGGGAGCGACTGGTACGGCGCGAAGCCCTCGTCGTGGATCCCGGGGTCCGGGGGGCGCTCGATCTCGGCCCCGCCGGCGAGCGCCCGCGCGGCTCTCGCCGCCAGGGCGGGGGCGCCCTCCCCAGGGGTGGCGTGGACGGCGTGGCTGACGCCGTTGGCGGTGGCCACGATGGTCTGCGCCGCCCCGGCTCCGGCGAGCAGGCGCGCCGCCGCGTGCGCCGAGCCGAGGAAGCCCGCGTCGCCGACGACGGGGTCGCCGGGGCCGCCGAGATCGCGCTCGAGGCGGGCCGCGGGGCGCGCCCCGGCCGCCGAGACCACGCCGGCGGGCCGCCCCCCCGCCGCGCCGCGCACGCGCTCGTCCAGGAGCGCGGCGGTCAGGGTGGGGTCGCCCTCGCGCTCGGGGCCGCCGTCGGCGAGCGCCCAGCGCTCCCGCCCCTCCTGCGCCCGGGAGGCGCCGAACGCCACCTCGATCGCCGCCGGGCCGCCACCCACGAGCACCGCCACCGCCCCGTCGCCGTCCTCGGGGCGCACGTGGGCCGCGCGGTTGGCCGCGACCACCAGGACGGGGCGACCGCCGTCGGCGAGCGCCGCCGCCACGCGCAGCGCCGCCAGCCCGTCCGCGGGGGTCGCGGTCAGCTCCAGCGCGACCACGTCGTCGGCCAGGTCGAGCATCTCGGCGAGGGGCTGCGCGCTGCCGCCCAGCCGGTACGGCGGGGTGGTGGTGGCGAGCACCAGGGCGCCGGGGCGAAGGCCGGGATGGCGGAGCAGGAGCGCCTGGGCCGCGGTCGCCCCGAGGGTGACGGCGTCCTCGTCCCGATCGGCGTACGCGCGCCGTCCGCCGCGCCCCGGCAGACGGGCGTGGGCGAGGTGGATCTCGCCGTCCACGAGCGCCGCGACGTGGTTGAATCCGGTTTTCTTGGTCTCGGACGTTTCTCGACAGCCGGTCCGCGTGGGAGAATCACCTCTAGTCTACCGGCCGTTTGTTTGGATACCTCCCTCACCACACTCGCGTTCTTCTCCGTCGAGCCCGTCGGCGCGGTGGCCGTCTGCACCCTGGACAAGCCGCCCGCCAACACCCTCGACGAGGACCTGTACGCCGAGATCGACCGCCTGGTGATGGGCCTCGAGCTGTCGGGGGACGTCCGCGCGGCCGTCATCGCCAGCGCCCACCCCACGATCTTCGTGGCGGGCGCGGACATCAAGCGGATGGCCGGCTACGACTTCCGACCCGGGGCCACCGGGCGCAAGGTCGACCTGGTCCACGCCACGTTCCGGCGCCTGGAGCGGGTGGGCATCCCCACGGTGGCCGCGATCACGGGGCACGCCCTCGGCGGGGGCTGTGAGATGGCGCTCGCGTGCGACTTCCGCGTGATGGCCGAGGGCGACGCCCGCATCGGGCTGCCCGAGATCGGGCTCGGGATCATCCCGGGCGGCGGCGGCACGCAGCGGCTGCCCCGGCTCGTCGGGCGGGCGCGGGCCGCCGACATGCTGATGCTCGGCACGCGCCTCGGGGCGGCCGAGGCCGAGCGCATCGGGCTGGTCACCACGGCGTGCGCCACGCCCGATGAGACCCGGGCCGAGGCGGTGGCGCTGGCCGAGCGCCTCGCGCAGATGCCCGCCCCCGGCCTGCGGCTGATCAAGCGCTGCCTCGACGAGGGGGTGCACGGCGATCTCGACCACGGCCTGGCGATCGAGCGCGACGCGGTCGTCGAGGCCCTCTCGCAGCCCGAGGCCCGCGAGGGCATCGCGGCGTTCCTCGAGCGGCGCCCACCGCGGTTCCACGCGTGAGCGGGCGGCTCGGCACCTGGGACGACCTGGTGGCCGCCGTGCCCGACGGGGCGACCGTCGGGATCGGCGGCATCGGCGCCAGCCGCAAGCCGATGCGCGCGGTGGTCGCGCTCGCCCGCGCCGGCAGGCGGGACCTCGACCTGGTCACATTCGTCGGCGGCCTCGACGTCGAGGTGCTGCTCGCGGCCGACGCCCTGGCGTCGGTCGCCTCGAGCTCGGTCTCCCTGGGCCTGCACGGCCGCGCGCCGCGCTTCTGCGAGGCCGTCGCCGGCGAGGCGGTGGAGGACCGCGAGATGAGCGAGTGGATGCTCGTCGGCGGGCTCCGCGCCGCGGCCATGGGCGTGCCGTTCCTGCCCACGCGGGCCGCGATCGGGTCCGACCTCGTCGCCGAGCGCGGCCTTCGCCGGGTGGTCGATCCCTACTCCAACGAGTCGTTCCTGGCCGTCCCGGCGCTGCGTCCCGACGTCGCGGTCATCCACGCCTGGCGCTCGGACTCGTCCGGGAACGTCCAGGTGCCCTGGCCCCCCGACCATCTGTGGGACGTCGACGTCGTCCTGGCGCGCGCGGCCCGCACGACGATCGTCTGCGTCGAGGAGGTGGTCCCGCAGGATACGATCGCGCGGGACGGCAGGCTCACGCAGCTCTTCTCCTTCGAGGTGGATCTCGTGGTGCCGGCCGCAGGTGGCTCGTGGCCCACGGCGTTCACCCCCCTGCACGCCGAGGACGGGTCGTGGCTGCATCAGAACGCGGCGGACCCCGGTCGTGCGCTGCTGGAAGCGCGGGATCCGTCCGTCGTCCATACGAGCATCGATCACGAGGTCAGCCGATGAAGAGTGAGAGCGCGCGCGGCGCCGCAGAGTCCGGAAGGACGGCGTCCTCGAAGAAGCGGACCCAGGACATCATCGACGCCGCCGCGCAGATCTTCCACGAGCAGGGCTACTCGGACACGTCCGTCCACGACATCGCCGAGGCCGTCGGGATCCTCAAGGGCAGCCTCTACTACTACATCCGCTCGAAGGAGGACCTCCTCTTCCAGGTCCTCTCCGACGTCCACGACGCGTTCAAGGGCATCGTTGACCGGACCCGCGCGATCGACGCCCCGGCGATCGAGCGCCTGCGCTACTACATCGGCGAGCACGTCATCTTCAACACCCAGAACGTCACGAAGATGGCGGTCTTCTACCACGACTACCGCTCGCTCTCGGAGAAGCCCCTGATCGAGATCGTCGAGCGCCGGCGCTACTACGAGGACTACCTGCGGGACCTGATCGCGGAGGCGCAGGAGGAGGGCTCGATCAACCCCGAGCTCGACCCCAAGCTCGCCGCCTTCACGCTCTTCGGGATGATGAACTGGGTGTACCACTGGTACCAGCCGACCGGCGTCTGGACCCCCGCCCAGATCGGCGCCCAGGTGGCCTCGATGGCCATCGACGGGATGGTCGGCCCGCGCAACGGGCGCGGCGCCCGCGCGGCGGCGGCCACGCCCTCCGCGAAGAAGGCGGCCGCGAAGAAGGGCATCGCTCCCAAGGCCGCCGTGCCGAAGGCGACGCCCAAGGCCAAGGCCAAGGCCAAGGCCTCCGCCCCGAAGGGCGCGGCCACGGCCACATCGAAGGCGAAGCCCGCGCCCACGCGGGCCCGGTCGGGCCGCTCCACCACGTCGTAGGGGCGTGGCGGGCGGCCCCGGGGGCCCGGGTCAGCGGGCCGAGGCCGCCACCGGCTTCGTCCTGCCCACCTGCGCGTAGTACCGCTCCGGCCACATCGCCGGGTCCTTGTAGTGGATGTGGACGGTCTCGCCGTCGGGGTCGTGGATGGGATGCTCCTCCACCCACAGCGGATGCCCGAGCTGGTCGATCGGGAAGATCTCGTGGAGCATGTGGCAGTGGCAGCTGTAGATGGGGTAGCCCACCTTGCCGTGCGTGATCCCGCGCGGCTCGCGCATCAGGTGGAACGAGCCGGGTGGGTCGTAGTTGCCGAAGGTGGGGTAGCGCACCCGGCTCTCGGAGATGCGCTCCACCTCGTGCTGGTAGCGGTGCGACCACATGCGGTGGCAGGCCCCGAGCGGGCGCCCGCGCAGGATGAAGCGCTGGTCGTCCTCCTCGATCCAGAAGGTGGAGCCGTGCGACCGCCACGCGATCGCCCAGACGGCGATCGCGTCGGCGATCTCGAGGTCCCTCACGATGTCGAGGAAGGGCGTCATGACCACCTCGGCCGTGCGCGCGAGGGCCTCCTCGGCGGCATCCTCGCCGAGGTGGCGCGCGATCCAGCTCAGCAGGCCGGCGATCTGGACGCCCATCGGGTCCTTGGCCCTCACCAGCTCGGCGTCCATGTCGCCGGAGATCGCCAGCAGACGGTCCCAGTCGCCGGCCTCCAACGCCTCCTCCACCTGCAGCGACAGCGGCATCCCCATGCGGCGCAGCTCCTCGTCGGACAGGGGCCGGGAGGGTCCCGGAGCGAGGCTCCCCTGCGCGGGACGGGCCATCCCGAAGCGGGCGTAAGCCTCGGCGGGGATGGCGCCGGGGTCGGTGTAGACGTCCAGGTGAACCGGATCCTCGAGCCGCTCGCCGAGCTCGATCACCGCGATCGGCCGGCCGAAGACCTCGGTCGGGACGATCTCCAGGAAGATGATCTCGGCGGCGATCAGCGACGGGAGCGCGTCGCGGCCATGGGTCAACGGGCGGGCGCCGCTCAGCTGCCGGAAGGCGGCCGACGACTCGTAGTGGCCGTAGGCGGGGTACACGATGCGGTCGCCCTCGCGGTGCCGGGGCTCCTGCCCCTGCCACGCGGCCGGCGCGCGCCACTGGCGCAGGGGTCCCCACAGGTCGCAGCGGAAGCGGATGCGCACGTCGTCCTGCTCCACCGAGAACGTGCTCCCCGACGAGCGCAGCCGGGAGGCGAGCCAGCGCGCCCAGGAGGCCGCGTCCCCTCCGCGCAGCCGCTCGACGAACGGCCGGGCCGCCTCCTCCGCCGACCAGAGGAGCGCCCGGTCGTGGGTCTCCTCGGAGGTCCGCTCGAGGATGAACGTCTGCAGGACGCCCATCCAGTTCATGTAGGCGTCGTAGATCGCCAGGCACTCGATGTCCATCTCGGCCTGCACGAAGCGCACGGCCTCCTCGTCCCGCGCCGCGACCGCACGCTCCAGCAGGATCGACCGCGGCGTGGCGAACGCGTCGAGCTCCTCCTCGGTGTAGATGCGCTGCACTCCCATCACCTCCGTGACTTTCGTGTCGTCCTCGCCGCGGCGGCTCAGGCCGGCGAGAACACGGCCATGCCGCCGTCCTCGTCCTCCCGGACCCGCCCCTCCGCGACGAGCAGATCGGTGTGCCCCAGGACCTCGGAGAGCGTCAGATACGCCTGCCTCAGCGCGATGTCGCCCCAGATCGCGCGCGCGAGGGCGTGGGCCGTGCGCGGCCGGGCGACGATCAGCGCCTCGATCTCGTCCTTGCGCACCTCGTGGTGGGCGATGCGCTCGTCGATCAGCGCGCGGTGGTCGGCGATCGGCCGGCCGTGCCCGGAGAGCACGAGCGAGATGTCCAGCTCGCGCGTGCGGCGCAGCGAGTCGAGATAAGTGGCGAGCACCGGCACCCGCCGGGCGGGGTCGGTCGATCCCGCGATCGGCCGGTGGATGACCGGGTTGGACGAGATGCGGGCGATCAGGTGGTCGCCGGCGATCGCGATCGCCCGCTCCTCGTCGAGGAAGATCGTGTCGGTGGGGCTGTGGCCCGGCACGTGCAGCGTGCGCAGGCTCCTGCCGGAGCCGAGCGTGATCGCGTCGCCCTCCTCCAGCCGGCGGGTCACCCGGGCCGGCGCCGCGAACCGCCGGAACGAGGCCGAGATGTCGCGCAGCGTCAGCGCCGTCTCCTCCGGCACGCCGTTGAGCAGCATCACCTGGACCTGGTAGTCGTCGTCGACCTCCAGCGCCGTCTCGATGTCGGCGAGCATGTCCGCCAGCGGCGCCAGGCAGGCGAGGTCGGCCCCGGCCCGCTCGGCGAGCGCGCCGGCCATGCCGCTGTGGTCGAGGTGCTGGTGGGTCACGAGGACCAGCCCCACGTCCTCCACCCGGTGGCCGCGGGCCGCGAGCGCCGCGTCCAGCTCGTCGAGGGCCTCCACCGAGTGGGGGCCGGGGTCGATCAGGACGAGCGGGTCGTCCTCGATCAGGTAGCAGTTCACCCGTCCGACGGCGAACGGGGTCGGGAGCGGGATCGCGGTGATCCCGCTCCCGGCGGGGATCTCCGGCGGGCTATCCGCCATACCGCTCGCGGTACGGCGCGATGACCTCCCTGCCGAAGCGCTCGATGCACTCGAGCTCCTTCTCGTGGCTCGGACCCGCCGCCACCCGGAAGCTCATGATCAGGTAGTCGTTGCCCACCGCCTCCTCGGAGGCGCGGATGCTCGCGATGCAGTCCTCGGGGCTGCCCACGATCAGCCGGTCCTGGCGGTGCGTCTCGAAGTGGAAGTCCTCCTCCTTCTCGATGCCCTCGAGGAACGGCTCGCGGTCCAGCACCCAGCGCGGGATCTGGGAGAAGTAGAACCAGTGCTCCGAGCGGATGTGGGGCCACCAGTCGCGCTCGACGGTGTCGAGGTCGTCGGCCACCCACCCGTCGCGCAGGAGCGCGACCGACAGCTTGTCGGATGTCCCGAACTCCTGCCCGGCGGCCCGGTAGGCCTCGGCCCACTCGGACATCACCGCGAGGTTGTGGAGGGGGTCGGTGGGCCACGGGCAGCCGAACTTCGCGGCGCGCCGCACCCCGATCTCCGACATCGCGCCGAGCCACAGGCGCGCGTTCTGCGGCAGCGGGCTGATGCGCCCCTTGGCCGAGAAGTTGGTGCCCTCGTGGTCGATCTCCTCGCCGGCCCACGCGCGCTGGACCAGGTCGATGGCCTCCTCGAAGCGCTTGCCCTGGCCCTTCTTGTGCAGGCCGTAGAGCTCGAACTCCGGCTCGAAGTTGCCGATCCCGCAGCCCAGCACCATGCGCCCGCCGGAGATGATGTCCACCATCGCCGCCTGCTCGGCCACCTGGATCGGGTTGTAGAACGGCAGCAGGAACACCGTGGTGCCCACATCGACGCGGCTCGTGCGGGCGGCGATCGCGGCGCAGGCCACGAGGGGGGCGGGCAGGTAGCCGTCCGGCATCATGTGGTGCTCCGGGACGAACACCCCGTCGAACCCGACCTTCTCCGCGAGCTCCGACGCCGCGAGGGTCTCGGCCCACCGCCGCGTGATGTTCTCCGCCGCGGGCGGATCCTGCGGGCGATTGAGAAGACCGAACTTCATGGCGAGAACCCCCCTGTCGCCGGGACGAGGACCGCCGCGATCCTTTCACGGCCGCGGATGCTTTTCCACCAAACGGTTGGTTGATCGGACCGGGGCCTCAGCCCCCGGCCTCCCTCCGGGCGTGCGCCGCCCACAGCTCGGCGGCCTCGGCCCGGCCGGCCATCTCCACGGCGCGGACCTCGTGGGGGTCCACCTCGCGGATCGCCGCCAGCACCCGGGCGGGCGGCTCCTCGCGCACCGGCGCGCCGGCGACCCGCGCGTCGAGCCCGGGGGCCTGCGAGACCAGCGACTCGCCGTCGGGCGAGAGCCAGATCGCGGCCCAGCCGGCGCGCCCGAGGTCGAAGAGCCCGGCCGGGGTGATCAGGCGCCGCGGCGTGGAGCGGTCCGGCGCCGGACCGCTGACCACGTCGACCCGCGCCACGAGGGTGCGCGGCGAGTGGGCCGGCAGCAGGTACCAGACCCGCGCCGGGGAGTCGTTGTTGTCGGCGAGGCCGCGCGTTCCGGGCAGGGCGGTGACGGGCGCGCCCGGGGGCCCGACGCCCGACAGGTTGGTGCGCCCGCGCGCGTCGAGCTGGGCGGGCGACACCGCCACGCCCCCCGCGCCGCGCGCGAGCAGGGCGAAGACGTCGCCGATGCTCCCGCGCGGCCCCGGCGCGGAGCCCAGGAGCCCCGCCTCGCCGAGGGTCAGGGCCGGCACCGGGTCGGCGTCGAGACGGGTGAAGCCCCCGGCGATCGCCAGGTCGGGGAGCCCGAGGCGGCGCGCCGCCAGGGCCGCCACCACGGTCAGCGGGGAGGTCGCGGCGAAGACCCGCACGCCCGAGGCGGCGATCTCCTCGGCCAGGGCCGCGGTCACGAGGTCCGCCGGGGCGCTCACACCGGCCCTCCGCCGGCGATCCGCCCGACCGCCGCGAGATCCGCCCCCACCAGCGGGTGGCAGCCGCTCGGCAGCGACCCGCCGGGGGCGTGCACGGCCTCGTCGAGCCAGATCCGCGAGATCGCCGCGTCGGCGGGATCGAGGTCGCGTCGCTCCTCGTAGGTCACCACGGTGCGCCGCGCCGCCTGCGCCAGCAGGCCGTCGGCCGCGAGGTCGCCCGCCACATGGGCGTTCCCGCGGGCGTCGATCCAGGGCACGTGCAGCAGCGCCAGGTCGGGCACCAGCGCCCGCGCCGCCATCACCGGCGCGCCGGTGTGCGGATCGGCGGTCTCGCGCAGCCACGGGTTCATCGCGGGCAGGTCGGTGCCCAGGCCGCTGCGCGTCAGGGCCGAGTCGAGCCGGCGCGCGCCCGCCTCCAGCGCGGCGACCAGGGAGCCCTCGGACCACTCGACGAAGCGGATCGTCCCCGCCTCGCGCGCGGCGCGAAAGCGCGGCGCCAGGCCCGCGCCGTCGAGCGAGACGCCCGCCGAGTGGAGCTCGGCGACGCACCCGGCCTCCAGGAGCAGCTCGACGTCAACGCCGCCGAGGAAACTCACCACCACCAGGTCCCGGGGGCCGGCGGCCACGAGGGCGCGCAGGGCCGCCACGGGCGCCCGCACGAGCCCCGCTCCCCCGACGGCGACCGTGGCCCCGTCCCTCACCCCGGCGAGGCCCTCGGCGAGCCCGGCTATCGCGGCGCCCCCTCCAGCAGGCGGATCATCGCGGGCAGCGCCTCGGCGCGGGTGTCGCGGGCCTCGACGCCGCGCAGGCCGTGTGGATCGAGCTCGCGCATGGCCGCCAGCTCGTCGGCACGCGGCGGTTCGGTCTCGGGCACGCGCGCGGGCATCTCCAGGTCGAAGCCGGTCGCCTCGGCCACCCGGTCGGCCTCCACGCCCGGGTGGACGCTCAGCAGGCGCGGCGCGCGCCCGTCCAGGGCGATCACGCAGAGGTCGGTGACGAGGACCGTCGGGCCGCGGGAGCGGTAGCCGCCCCGTTCGGACGCCCCGCCCCGCCCCGTGACCACGTCCACGCGCTCCACGAGGCCCCGGGGCCGGTGGTCGGTGTGGTACAGCACCACCCGCGGCATCAGCCGCGGCACGTCGGCCATCGCCAGGCCCCCCGGCAGGCGCAGCCGGGGGCGGCCGGACGGCCGCACGCTGCTCGTGTTGGTCAACCCCTCCCCGTCCACCTGGGCCGGGCGCAGGAACTGCAGGGTCATCGCCTGGCGCTCGGCCATGTCCATGGTGTCGATGTGGGGGACGTACCCGGCGGTGCGCCCCTCCACGGCGCGGGCGCCGCGCATGCAGGTGAGCAGGTCAACGTCCGGCGAGACCGCGCCCCCCACCAGCAGGTCCGCGCCCGGCGCGTGGGTCCGGCGGGCGACCAGGCAGGCGCACAGCGCCAGGGGCGTGCCGAGGCCGACGCCCACCACGTCCCCGTCGCGCACCTCGCGCGCCAGGACGGCCACCATCAGATCGGCGGTCGTCACGGCTCGACCAGCTCGATCAGCGCCCCGCCCGCCGCCGCCGGATCGAGGAAGCTGACGCGCGAGCCGTGTGCGCCCGGGCGGGGCGTCGCGTCGCGCACCGGGGTGCCCGCGGCGGTCAGCTCGGCGATCGCGGCCTCCACGTCGGCGACCTCGAGCGCCACGTGGTGCACGCCGCCCTCGCCGCGCGCGAGCGCCGCCGCCGCCCGCGAGTCGTCGCGCGCCGGCGCCACGAACTCCAGGGTCGCGCCGCCCACGTCGACCCACAGCAGCCAGAGGCCGAGCGCGTCGTCGCGCTCGGGCCCGGTCACCGCGCACCCCAGCCCGGCGAACAGCGCTCGCGCCGGCTCCACGTCGGCGACCAGGATGCCCACGTGGGCAAGCCCGCGGACGGTCACGGCGCGGGACGGAAGTGGGCGATCGCGTTCACCGAGGGCTCCTCCTGGTCCGCGGCGAACACCGCGACGACCGCCGCCCCGGGGGGCAGCCGCTCCGCGCCGTCGCCCAGTCGGTGCACCAACGGCGTGAGCGAGCCGTCGATCCGGATCAGGCCGAACGACGGCGCGCCGGGAAGGTGGTGGGCGGTGGTCGCCGCCTCGAGCACGCCGGCCGGGGCGACGTCCTCGGTGCGCGACAGCGGGCGCCCGTCGGGGGCGTGCGAGCGCGCCGGGACGTAGCGCCGGCCCTCCTCGTCGACGCTCGCCACCACGCGCCCCTCGGCCAGCCCGCGCAGGAAGGCCCGCTGCGCGGCCCCCGCGGTGTAGACGTAGGGGAGGTCGATCTTCTGCTCGTAGACCAGGGGCTCGCCCGGCTCCGGCGCCGGGATCGGCCGCGCGCGCGCCGGCTCGCCGTCCCCGCGGACGCGGAAGAACCGGATGTCGGCCAGGTTCCCCTGCCGCTCCGCGACCGGCTTGAAGACCGGCTCCAGGAGGAGGCCGACCCGCAGCTTGGTGTGGTCGGTCTCGTCGATCAGGTGGTAGACGTTGGTGGCGGCGCCGTCGAAGCGCACCAGGCCGAACCCGTACGGCACCGGCCGGCGCTCGCCGGTCATCGGGTCGATGAACGGCACGTGCACGACCGTGTAGCCCGAGAGGGTCGCGGTGGGCCCCACCTCGACCCAGCCCCGGGTGGCGGTGTTGGTGAGGCCCGAGACCGGCCGGGGAGGCATCAGGACGTTGCCCGCGTCGTCCACCGTCGCCAGCACCCGGCCCTCGGCGCGCAGGGCGCGGAAGAACGGCGTGCCGAAGCGACCCGCCGCGAACCGGTAGCGGAGGGTGATCTGGCGCTTCAGACGCAGGGGCTCGTCGCTCACGGGCGCTCGCCCTTGAGGATCATGACCTCGGACCACGCGTTGCCCCCGTAGCCCGTGGCGAGCGCACGCTCGACGCCCTCCACCTGGTGCTCGCCGGCCGTCCCCATCACCTGCATCGCCGCCTCGGCCACCCGGATCAGCGCGGTCGCGCCCACCGGGTTCGCCGAGAGCACTCCGCCGGAGGGGTTCACCGGCAGGGCGCCGCCCATCTCGGTGACGCCGTCGTCGATCATCCGGCCGCCCCCGCCCTTCTCGCACAGGCCGAGGCACTCGTACATCGCCAGCTCCGCGTAGGTCGCCGGCTCGTAGATCTCGGCGACGTCGAGGTCGATCAGGGGGTCGTCGATGCCGGCCTGCGCGTAGGCCTTGCGCGACGCCGCGATCAGGCTGCGCATCTCGGCCAGGCGCTTGGGGCTGTCGCCCATGAACTGCTGGTCGTGGGCGGTGACCGCGGCGTGACCCAGGCCGGGCGCGCGGCGAGCGCGCCGGCGTCCTCGTCGGAGGCGAACAGCACGGCGCAGGCCCCGTCGGAGCTCGGGCACATGTCGAGCTTGCGGACCGGGTAGGCGAGCATGTCCGACGCGAGCACGTCCTCGACCGTGACGTCCGGCATCTTGAGGTGGGAGTGGGGGTTGCGGCAGGCGTTGCGCCGCGCCTTGACGGCGACCTTCGCGGCCTGCTCGGCGGTGGCCCCCGACTCGTCCACGTACAGCGAGGCCATCGACGGCGAAGTTGCCGATCGCCCCGGCCATCACCGCCCGCTCCCACACGGGGTCGCCGACGGTCGTGATCGCGGCCTGCACCGAGCCCTCGGAGTGCTTCTCGTACCCGACGCACAGCACGCGCCGAAAGGTGCCGGCGGCGAGCAGCTGGGTCGCGCCCACGGCCGTGCTGCGCCCCGACCGTGCCCCCGGTGTTGAGCTTGAACAGGGGCTTGCCGGCGGCGCCGAGCGTGCTCGCCATCCACTGGTCGGGCATGTTGATGCCCTCGAACATCTCCATGTTCCCGAGCACGATCGCGTCGACGGCGGCCAGGTCGGTCCCGGCCGACTCCAGGCAGCGGTCGACCGCCTCGCGGGCCATCTCGGCGACGTTGACGTCGGTGCGGCGCGACACGTGGTCGGTCTGGCCGGTCGCGACGATGGCGACGCCGCGGCCCATCAGACGCCGCCGCCGGTCACGTGGCCTCCAGGCACACGACGTGGTGGCTCTGGCCGAGGATCCCGGTGGCGCCGTGGGCCACCGCGCGGCCCGGCCGCTCGCGCAGGGCCAGGGCGCAGCCCGCGACGGCCGACAGGCCGGCGACCACGCCCGGGGTCCCGCCGAGCCATCCGCCGCGCGGCGATCCGGGGCCGGCCAGGTGCTCCACCACCCGCTCGGGGGCGCCGAGGCCCATCTCGCCGCCCCACAGCAGGGCCTGGTGCGCGTACGGGGCGGTGATCTCCACCGTGGCGGGCAGCGCGTCCCATCCGGCGGCCGCCATGGCGGCGTCGCGGGCCGCGCCGAGCGCGGGAGCGGCGGCGAGGTCGCGGTCGGTCCAGTAGGGGTCCGTGGCGGTGCCGCACCCGGCGATGCGGACGCCGGGGCGTCCCAGCGCGGCGGCGGTCTCCTCGTCGGCCACCACCAGGGCGCAGGCGCCGTCGGCGAGGGGCGCCCGCTCCAGCGCGCCGCAGCGGGCTCGCGGTCTCGGGCGAGGCGACGACGGCCGCGGCGTCCAGGGGATCGCGCCAGGGCGACCGGGCCGCCGAGGCGGCGACCGCGGCGCCGCGCAGCTCGGCGGGATACCCCAGCAGCCCGGCCTGCAGGCCCGCGGCGATGGTCTCGTCCAGGTCGAGGTCGCGCAGGTAGTACGGGTCCATCGCCGCCAGCTCGACCGCGTGGCGATCGGCCGCCGACTCCTTGCAGTGGGCCACCACCAGCCCGAGGCGGTAGGTGCCGCCGGCGATGCGGGCCCAGGCGTACATCACCGCCTGGGCGCCGTCGGCGGCGACCTTGGACTCCGGCCGCAGGTAGCCGGCCACCACCTCGTTGACCGCCATGCTCGAGATCGTGCGGCCCTCCCAGAAGTCCTGGGAGGCCGTGACCGCGTTGTCGATGTCGTCCAGCGCCACCCCGGCGTCGCCCAGGGCGGCCTCGACCGCCTCCCAGGCGAGCTCGGTGGTGGTGACGTCGTCGCGGCGCGCCGTGTGGCGCGTCTCGCCGACTCCGATGATGGTTGCGCCGGGCACGATGCGGATACCTACCAAACGGTTGGTTGGACGTCTAGTATCCTGCTCGCGCCATGGACCTCTCGCCGACCGCCGATCAGCTGGAATTGGTCCAGCTCGCCCGCGACTTCGCCCGCAGCGAGATCGCCCCGTACGTCGCGGACTACGACCGCGACGAGCGCTTCCCCGCCGAGATCGTCCAGGCGGCCGGCAGGCTCGGGCTGGCCGGGGGCATCGTGCCCGCCGAGTACGGCGGCGCGGGGCTCGACCACCTCACCTACGCGATGGTCATCGAGGAGATCTCCAAGGTCTGCCACGTCGTGGCGTGCGCGCTCTCGTTCCCCAGCGGCCTGGTCGGCAACTCGATCCAGCGGTTCGGCACCGAGGAGCAGCGCCGGCGCTACCTCGCGCCGCTCGCGCGCGGCGAGATCTTCGCCGGCGCCGGCGTCACCGAGGCCCGCTCGGGAACCGACGTGGCCGACATGGACACGACGTACAGCCGCGAGGACGACGGCTACGTGATCCGCGGCAGCAAGATGTGGATCAGCTTCCTGGACGTCGCGTCCTACTTCCTCACCTTCGCCCACGACGGCGTGGACGAGCGGGGGCGCAAGCGGGTCAGCGCCTTCATCGTCGACCGCGACGCCGCCGGCCTCGAGATGCGGCCGGTGAAGAACAAGTACGGCTTCCGCCCGTTGTCGACCGGCGAGCTCGTGCTGAGCGACGTGCGGGTGCCGCTCGACGCGCTGGTGGGGGAGGAGGGGCAGGGGATGGCCGTGGCGCTCAACGCGGTCGAGAACGGCCGCCTCGGCGTGGCCGCCCGGTCGGTGGGCCTGGCCCAGGCGTGCGTCGACGCCGCGGTGCCGTACGCGCGCAGCCGCATCGTGTTCAAGCAGGAGATCGGGCGCTTCCAGATGGTGCAGGAGATGCTCAGCGACATGATCTGCGGGGTCGAGGCGGCGCGGCTGCTCACCTACCGCCTGGCGCACCGCAAGGACGCCGGCGTCTCGTCGCGCGCCGACTCGTCGATCGCGAAGATGTACGCCTCGGACGTCGCCATGGACGCCGCCACCAAGGCCTTCCAGATCCACGGCGCGTACGGCGTCAGCGACGAGTACCCGCTCCAGCGCTACCTGCGCGACGCCAAGGTCTTCCAGATCGTCGAGGGCAACAACCAGCTCCACAAGGCGCTGATCGCCGAGCACGCGCTCGGGTTCCGCTAGGCCCTCCCGGCCTACCAGTGGGCGGGGTCGCGGTAGGGGCCCCACACCGAGCGGAAGACGTCGCAGATCTCGCCGATGGTGGCGCCCGCGTCGGCGGCGGCCACCAGGTGGGGCATGACGTTGTCGCTGCCCTGGCAGGCGCCGGCGACGGCGGCCAGGGCGGCGGCGTGGGCGGCCGGATCGCGCTCGGCGCGCCAGCGGCGCACGGCGGCGATCTGGGCGCGCTCGGCCGCGGGGTCGGCGGTGTGGATGTCGGGCTCGTCGCGCTCGGGCTCGACCTGGGCGTTGACGCCCACCATCACCCGCCGGCCGGCCTCGAAGTCGCGCTGGTAGGCGTAGGAGGCCTCGGCGATCTCGGCCTGGGGAAAGCCCTCCTCGACCGCCGCCACCATCCCGCCGCGGGCGTCGATGCGCGCCAGGTAGTCGCGCGCCTGGGCCTCGAGCTGGTCGGTGAGCGACTCGACCAGCCAGGAGCCGCCCAGCGGGTCGGCGACGCTGGCCGCGCCGCTCTCGGCGGCGATCATCTGCTGGGTGCGCAGGGCCAAGGTGGCCGACTCGGCGGTCGGGATCGACAGGGTCTCGTCCCAGGCGTTGGTGTGCAGCGACTGGGTGCCGGCCACGACCGCCCCCAGGGCCTCGATGGCGGTGCGGGCCAGGTTGAGCAGGGGCTGCTGGGCGCTCAGCGAGACGCCCGAGGTCTGGACGTGGGTGCGCAGCTGCCACGAGCGCGGGTCCTTGGCGCCGACCCGCTCGCGCATCAGGCTCGCCCACAGGCGCCGGGCGGCGCGGATCTTGGCGACCTCCTCGAAGAAGTCGATGT
The DNA here is from genome assembly GCA_963806585.1 of uncultured Thermoleophilia bacterium. Classification (GTDB taxonomy): domain Bacteria; phylum Actinomycetota; class Thermoleophilia; order Miltoncostaeales; family Miltoncostaeaceae; genus Miltoncostaea. Next base: position 245,692 of record CAWDYN010000012.1, read on the forward strand.
GGAAGTTGAAAAAGAAGGAGAAGCGCGGCAGGAAGCTGTCGGGGTCGACCCCGCGGGCGACCGCGTCCTCGACATAGGCCAGGCCGTCGGCGATCGTGAAGGCCAGCTCCTGGGCGGCGGTCGCCCCGGCCTCGCGGATGTGGTACCCCGACACCGAGACCGGGTGCCACAGGGGCATCTGGTCGGCGCAGAAGGCGATCAGGTCGCCGACCAGGCGCATCGAGGGGCGCTCGGGGACGATCCACTCCTTCTGGGCGATGAACTCCTTGAGGATGTCGGTCTGGAGGGTGCCGCGCAGGGCGCCGCGCGGCACCCCGGCGCGCTCGGCGGCGGCCACGAACAGGGCCAGGGCCACCGGCGCCGGGCCCGAGATCGTCATCGAGGTCGAGACCGCCCCCAGGTCGATGCCCGCGAACAGGCGCGCCATGTCGCCGGCGTGGGCCACCGAGACCCCCTCGCGCCCGACCTCGCCCTCGGAGAGCGGGTGGTCGGGGTCGTAGCCCATCAGGGCGGGCATGTCGAAGGCCGTTGACAGGCCGGTCTGGCCCTGGGAGAGCAGGTGGTGGAAGCGCGCGTTGGTGTCCTCGGGCGAGCCGAAGCCGGCGAACATGCGCATCGTCCACAGGCGGGTGCGGTACATCTGGGGGTGGATGCCGCGCGTGTAGGGGTACTCGCCGGGCGCCTCGCGCTCGGGTCCCGGGCCCTCGTAGACCCCCGCCAGCGGGTGGCCCGACATCGTGGTGGTGCGGTCCGGGGCCGCCGCCGCCCGCTCGCCGCCGTCCGGGCGCGCCTGTGTGTCTCGTGCCAGGGCCATCCGCCCACCTCCCGCCGCCACGTCGTGTCTCATCTAACGTACGTTTGGTAGAAAGCGTACCCCAATCCGGAGCGCCGCCGATGCCGCACCACCCGCCCGCGACCCCGCCGCCGATCCGCGTGGTCGTCGCCAAGCCCGGCCTCGACGGGCACGACCGCGGCGCCAAGATCATCGCCCGCAGCCTGCGCGACGCCGGGATGGAGGTCATCTACACGGGCCTCCACCAGACGCCCGAGCAGATCGTCGCGACCACGGTCCAGGAGGACGCCGACGTGATCGGCATGTCGATCCTCTCGGGCGCCCACATGACACTCGTGCCGCGGGTCATCGACGGGCTGCGCGACGCCGACGCCGCGGAGGTCATCGTCCTGGTGGGCGGCACCATCCCGGCCGCCGACGTCCCGGTGCTCACGGGGATGGGGGTCGCCGCCGTCTTCACGCCCGGCTCGCCGATCGACGGCATGATCGGGTTCATCCGCGATGCGGTCGCCGGGCGCGCGGTGGACGGGGCGGCCTCCTAGCGCCGCCCGCCGGGGGCGCGGGAGCCGTCACGCCGGCGCCGCAGGGCGCCGGCGGAGACGCGACTCACGCGTTGGTGCCCCGCCAGGCGAGCGAGCCGCCGTCGATGATGAACGACTGCCCGGTGATCCACGAGGCGTCGTCCGAGCCGCAGGAAGCAGACCAGCTTGGCGATCTCCTCGGGCCGCCCGAGGCGGGGGATGATGTGCGACCCCACCAGCGCCTTGATGATGGCGTCGGGGTCGTCGGCCGTCTCGAAGTACTTCGAGACCATCGGCGTGTCCACGGCCGCCGGGCAGTAGCAGTTGCAGCGCACCGTGGGGCCGAGGTCGACCGCGGTGGTCTTGGTCAGGATGATCACGCCGCCCTTGGTCGCGCCGTAGGCGGAGGCCATCGGGTAGCCCACCACCCCTCCGGTGGACGCCGCGTTGACGATCGCCGGGCTCCGGGTGGAGCGCAGCAGGTGCGGCGCCGCGAACTTCGTGCACAGCCACACGCCGCGCAGGTTGATCTCGTAGACCGTCTCCCAGACCGCCTCGTCGAGCTCGTGGACGGTGAGCGTCTCCGAGAGCGCCGACTCGTGGATCCCCGCGTTGTTGTGCAGCAGGTCGATGCCGCCGAAGGTCTCCACCGCGGCATCCATCAGCGTCCGGATGTCCTCGCGGTCGCGCACGTCGCAGTGGACGTACACCGCCTCGCCCCCCGCATCGGCGATCTCCGCGACGGTGGCCGCGCCCGCCGGGTCGTCGATGTCCGACACCACGACACGGCCGCCGCGAGAGGCCATCTCCATCGCGGCCGCCCGCCCGATGCCCTGGGCCCCGCCCGTCACCACGCACACCCTGTCCCTCATCTCGCCCCCTGTCCGTGCCGCCCTGGCCCGCGCATCATCGAGCCTCGGCGTCCTTGATTTCAACCAAGCGTTTGTTAGATTCGACTCCGCCGGCCGGTCGGTCGGTCGGCGAAACGGACCCGGTACGGGGACGAGTGACACGGACGACTGAGTGGTGAGCTGCACACGGGCGACACCGGCCGGCGGCGACGCCGGCCGGCTCGTCGCGGCCCCCCACCCCGCCCGGCGGCCCCACCGGTGAGCGACGACGGTCCCGACGCCGCCCGCGCCCTCATCGCGAGCTACTTCGCGCGCATCAACTCCGAGGACTACGACGGGGTGGCCGAGCTCTTCGCGGCCGACGCGATCGTCGTGCCGGCGGGGGGGCGGCCGCGGCACGGGCGGCGAGGAGATCGCCCGCTACTACCGCGAGATCCTTGCGCCGTTCCCGGTGCACCATGACGAGCCGGTGCGGGTGATCGTGAGCGGGTCGGACGTGATGGTCGAGATCGCCTATGCCGGGCGCCTCGCCAACGGGAGCCCGGTCGCGTTCGACGCGCTCAACGCCTACCGCCTGGCCGACGGCGCGATCGCCCGCCTCACCCAGTGGTACGACACCCACGGCGTCCGGAGGATGGTGCTCGAGGGCCGGGCCGCGGGCCCGCCGGATGGCCCGCCGCCCGACGCCGAGCCGCGGCTGGGGAGCGTCTCGCGCCTCACCCCGGAGCGCCTGCGGCGGTCGCTGGCGCTGGTGCGCCGCGCGGCCGCCTTCCGCCTGGACATCCCGCTCGGCGAGCCCGACCCGCCCCTTTTCGGCCGCGCGCCGATGCGTCACGAGGTCCTTGCGGTCGACGGTCTCTCCCTCAACTGGGACGACCGCGTGGAGGGGCTCAACACGCAGCAGGGGTCGCACTGGGACGCGCTGCGCCATCTGCTGCGGCCCGACGGCACCGGCTACGGCGCCCGCCCGCCCGGCGACCTCGGGATCGATCTCTGGTCACGGGGCATCATGGGCCGCGCGGTGCTGGTTGACCTCGGGCGCGGCCTCGCTCTGGGCCGCGACGAGCGGCGCGAGATCTCCGGCGCGGAGGTGGAGGCCTGCGCCGCGCGCCAGGGGGTGACGATGGGCGAGGGCGACGTCCTGCTGCTGCGCACGGGCTGGCTCGCCGCCCACCTCGCGGCGCCGCCCGCGGATCGGCCGGCCGAGGTGTCGGCGCCGGGGCTGGCCCCCGACGAGGCCACCGCGCGCTGGCTGGAGGAGCGGCGCTTCGCGGCGGTGGCCGCCGACAACCCCGGCCTCGAGGCCGTGCCCGCGCCGCCCCAGGGGCGGATGCTCCACGACCGCATGCTGCCCCGGCAGGGGCTCGCGGTCGGCGAGCTCTTCTGGCTCGAGGACCTGTGCGACGACTGCCGCGCCGACGGCGTGTGGGAGGGCCTGATGGTTTCGGTGCCCCTCAACCTGCCCGGCGGCTGCGCGTCGCCGGCCAACGCCGTCGTGCTCAAGTAGACGTGCGGGGGCCCGCGTGAGGTACGACGCCGTCGTGATCGGGGCGGGGCCGCGGGGCTGGTGTGCGCGGGGGTGCTGGCGGCGTCGGGCCGCAGCGTGGCGGTGGTCGAGCGCCACCCCTACCTCGGCGGCCGGGCGATGGAGCACCGCTTCCGCGGCCACCAGATCGGCCTCGGCTCGCACCTGGTCGAGGACCCGGGCGACAGCCTGACGCGCGTCTGCGAGCTGCTCGGCGTCGACCCTCGAGCACACCGAGCGCAGCGACTCGATGCCGTTCTGGGACCGCGACCGCTGGCGGCCGATCCAGGAGTACTACGGCGGCGCCGCCAAGCAGGGGCTCAAGCGCTGCATCGAGGCGGTCGATCGAGACCCGTACGAGGAGCTCGACAACCTCGACCACCTCTCGCTGCGCGAGTGGATGCGCCGCTACACCACGACGAGGGCGTCTTCCTGGTCTGGGAGGCGATCTCCGTGCTCGAGCAGATCACCGCGCGAGTGGTGGGAGCACTCGGCCTCCGAGAACCTCTACGTCCGCAAGCTCCACTACGAGCGCAAGCGCACCGCCGGCTACTCGTTCTGGCCGATGGGCGGCTGGGACCAGCTCTGGAACGCGATGGCCGGCCGCCTTCGCGGGACTCGGGCGGCGAGCGTGCGCCAGCCCGGAGACCGTGGAGCGCGTGCTCGTGGAGGGCGGCCGTCGCGGGCGTGCGGCTGCGCGACCGCGTGACGGACGGGGCCGGCGACGATCGAGGCCGAGCGACGTGGTCGTCAACGCGCCGGTCTGGGACCTCCCGCGGCTGTTCGACGACGGCGTGCTGCCGTGGGACCTGCTGCAGCGGGTCAAGCTGCTGCCGACGAACCGCAACCGGGCCTGCTGGCTCGGCTACTGGATCGCCGCCAAGGAGCCGGTGATCGCGATGACCGAGCGGGAGATGGCGTCGTTCTTCGCGACCCCGCGCGACGGGCCTGCCCGGGTTCACGCTCAACTTCACCGGCTACGACCCCGACGTCTCGCCGCCCGGGCGAGTACCTGACGTGCGTCGGGCGCGGCCTTCGACGCGACCGAGCACTACGGCGACCGGCCTGGATCGACGCGCAAGTTCCACGAGCTCTGGCTCGACATCGAGGAGATGCTGCCGGCGGCGCGCGGGCGCGCTGTGGAAGAAGCCGCACCTGGTCACCACCTACGGGGTGATCTGCAAGCCCGGCCTGGTCGGCGCGGTGCGTCCCGACACGCGTGGTGCGCGGGGTCGAGGGTCTCTGGCTGACCGGCGACACCACCCGGGCCCGCGGGATCGGCATCGACAAGGCCGCCCGCTCGGGCATCACGCACCGCCGAGGCGGTGCTCGGCCGCCGCCTGCCCTTCTTCGCCGACACCGTCCGCTACTGACCGCGAGGAGATCGCCATGCCGCGCTACGACGTCGTCGTCATCGGAGCGGGTGCCGCCGGCCTGGCCGCGGCCGTCGCTGCTTGCGACCAGGGCCGCCGGTGCTGGTGCTCGAGGCCGGCCCGTGGCTGGGGGGCCGCGGCATGGCGGTCCCGGACGAGGGCTTCAGGCTCAACGTCGGCGGTCACCTGATCGAGGACTCGGGCTCCGGGATCACCAAGGTCTTCGAGCACGTCGGCAAGGAGCTGGTCCACGGCGCGGTCTCCACGACATGGCCGTCTGGGACCACGAGACGGAGCGGTGGGGCTCGATCCGTGACCGGTACTCGGCCGACAAGGGCGAGCTCAAGAAGGTCATCCGGATCCTGACGGAGACCCCCTACGAGGAGCTCGAGCCTGGGACGACCGGCCGATGCGCGAGTGGATGCTCCAGCACACGAGCGACCAGGGCGTCATCGATCTGTTGGAGTTCATCGCCGTGCTCGAGTGCATGACCGAGGAGTGGTGGGACCACTCCGCCTAGCGACAACCTCTACGTGCGCAAGATGCACTACTACGAGAAGCGGGTGGCCGGGTACTCGTTCTGGCCCGGGCAGGGCTGGGACGGGATGTTCCGGGATCTGCGCGACGCGGTCGTCGAGAACGGCGGCGAGGTGCGGCTGGGCACCCGGGTCGAGCGGGTGCGTGATCGAGGACGGGAGCGTCGCGGGGTGGCCGTCGGCCGCGAGCCGCGGGTCCTCCCCAACGAGATCTTCGAGGAGCGAGATGATCGAGGCCGACTGCGTCGTCTCCACGCTGCCGGTGTGGAACGTCCTCGAGCGTGGTCCGCCGAGCGACCTGCCCGACTGGTACGCGGCCCAGATCCGGTACCTGCCCAGGACCAGTTCCGGGTCACCTGGCTCGGCCTGTACATCGCGACGCAGGAGCCGGTCCACGTCGGTGGACCCGCGCGAGCTGGCGACCTGGCTGGACACGCCCCGACCTGCCGCCACGCCGGCTTCTTCTTCAACCAGACCGCGATGGACCCCGGCTCGTCGCCGCCCGGCACGCACCTGTACGTCGGCGGCATGCATCCCCGGCGAGAAGGTGCGCGACGTGAAGTGCGATGCTGCGCACGATGTCGAGCAGTTCGAGCGGGACCTCGAGAACATGTATCCGGGCCTCGAGCGACCCGGTGCTGGCGCCGCCGGCACCTGGTCCACGACCCGTCGCTCGGGCGTGATCCAGAAGCCGGACCTGGTCGGTAGCTTCCGGCCCCACTGGCGCGCGCCCAACGTCGACGGCCTCTACTTCGCCTGCGAGACGTTCCGCAGCCGCGGGATCGGCGTCGACCGCTCCGCGCGCGCCGGCCTCACCGTCGTCGAGGACATCCTCGGCAGGCGCCTGGCGACCTTCGGGGACGGCTGGCGCTACTGAGGACGGTCATTGACAGCGGGCCCGCCGGTTCCTAGGGTCGCCTCACTTCAAACAAGCGTTTGTTTGATTATCCCGAACACTGGTGGTGACATGCTCAAGCGAGCACTGATCGGGGCCGCCATCGCGGCCCTCTCCGTCGGCCTCGTCGCGGGTTGCGGCGACGACGGCGACGACTCGGCCGCGACGTCGGCGAGCGGGACCGCGCCGGCGGCGTCCGCGAGCGCCGACGCGGCGGCCGGAACCGCGGCCGCGAAGGAGCTCGGCGCTCCGGTGGCCCTGCCCACGAAGACCGTGGGCATCCTGCAGATCATCGGCGGCATCGAATCGGCCGACCGGGTCGAGAACTCCCTGAAGGACGCGGCCAAGGTGGTCGGCTGGAAGACCAACGCCTGCGACGGCGCGGGCGATCCCACCAAGTGGGTTACCTGCGGCAACAGCCTGCTCGACCAGGGCGTGGACGCCATCGTGACGATCGGCATCGACCCCGGCCAGATCCAGCTCGTGGTGAACAAGGCCAAGAAGGCCGGCATCCCGATCCTGTGCGTCAGCGGCGAGGTGCCCCCGGGCTACGACGCCGCCTTCTACCCGGACGAGCAGATCGCCGGGAAGATGCTGGCCGACGACCTGATCGCGAAGCTCGACGCGCTTCCGGGCGACAGCGCCGAGCTGGCGGTGGTCAACTTCGCCCTCCCGTCCATCCACGCCCGCACGGTGGTGCTCGACGACCTCCTGAAGGACCAGCCGAAGATCGACGTCGTGGCGCGGGTCGACACCGACGGTGCCAACCTGGTCCCGGGGACCAGGAAGCAGACGGCCGACATCATCACGGCCAACCCCGACCTCAAGGCATTCTGGTACGCGTTCGACACGGCCGGCCAGGCCGGCGCCCCCGTGGTGGCGGCCGCCTTCCCGGGCAAGGAGTTCCCGGACCGGCCGCTGGTGACGACGTTCCATGCCGACCTGGGGACCGCGGAGCTGATGCGCCAGGGCCTCATCGACGAGGTCCTCGACGTCAACTACGACGCGTCGTCGTGGATGGCGATGGACAGCATCTACCAGTTCTACGGCCGGGACACCCCGTTCACCACGGATCCGTCGCCGGACTATCCCGGCGTGGGCGACCTGTTCGACTACCAGCTCGTGACCAAGGACAACCTGCCGCCCAAGGGCGAGTACCCGCAGGCGGACGTGGACGTGGTCGCGTACTTCACGGCCAAGTGGAACGCGGAGTTCGACGGCCAGTGACCCTCTCCACCGATCACCCGAAGGAGGCGCACGGATGGTGAAGTTGCAGGGCACCTGGCACATCCCCGAGGGCATGTCACCCGAGGAGATCGACGAGCACTACTTCGGCGTGCACGTTCCGAACGTGCGCGCGCTGCCGAAGCTGCGGCGCCACGTCGTCCTCAAGGGCGTGCCCGGTGCGGGCGGGGAGCACGCCTCCGCGTGGCGGGGGGCGGAGATCTGGTTCGACAACCGGGAGGACTTCGACGCGGCCATCGCCTCGCCGGAGTGGGCGACGATCGCCGCCGACGGGTTCATGCCCTCGGTCGCCGGGCTCCACATCGACGTCTTCGACGTCGAGGCGGAGTGGGCGCCCGGGGCCTGAGGCCGCCCGTCGCGCCCTCGCCCGCTCAGCGGGCGCGGAAGCGATCCGGGAAGATCGTGGACAGGGGCGGGCGCCAGGTCTCGAGCCAGGCGCTCAGCTCCTGTCCGCTCATCCGATGCTCGCCGCCGCGGGCGGTCACCAGGAAGCGGCCGAGGTCGCGGGCCAGCTTTCCGCCGGGGGGCTCGGTGAGCGCGTCCTCGAGGACGGCGCGGGCCAGCACGGTCCACGATCCCGAGCGCGCCAGCTCCCGGGCGTCCCGGCCCGGGGACTCACGCGTGAGCACCGCCGGCCCGCGCGCGGGCCGCGCCACGCGGTAGAGGCGCTCGCGCGCCCCCTCGCGCAGCTGCGGCCCGGCGGCGGCCACGGCTCCTAGCCGTCGGCCCGGAGGCCGCGCCAGGCGGTCGTGCCCATGTCGATGGTGATGTTCGCGCCGGTGATCATCGACGACTCGTCGCCGGCCAGGAAGAGGACCAGGTTCGCGACCTCCTCCGGCCGCCCCAGCCGCGGGATCAGGTGGGTCCCGATGAGCTGGGCCTTGATCATGGCCTGCTCCTCGGGGGCCCCGGACGAGAAGTACTTCTGCACCATCGGCGTGTCGGTGTTGCCGGGGGCGTAGCTGTTGACGCGGATGTTGAACGGGGCCAGCTCGAGCGCCATGACGCGCGAGAGCTGGATCACGCCGGCCTTCGCGGGGCCGTAGGCGGCGCCCATGGGGTAGCCCACGATGCCGCCGATCGAGGCGGCGTTGACGATCGATCCCCCGCCCGAGTCGGTCATCAGGGGCACGGCGTACTTCGAGCACATCCAGACGCCCTTCAGGTTGATGCCGACGACCCTGTCCCAGACCGCCTCGTCGAGCTCGTGGCTCTGGGCCTCGGTCGTGAACTGGGTCTCGTGCACCCCGGCGTTGTTGTGCAGCACGTCCAGGCGCCCGAAGGCGTCGGCGGTCGCCGCGAACAGGGCCTTCACGTCGTCAACCTCGGCGACGTCCGCCGGCACGAAGACGGCCTCCCCGCCCGCGTCACGGACGGCCGCGACCACGGCCTGGCCGCTCTGCTCGTTGACGTCGGAGACGACGATGCGCGCGCCCTCCTGCGACATCCGGTGCACGGCGGCCTCGCCGATTCCCTGTCCGGCTCCGGTGACGATCGCGACCTTGCCCTCCAGGCGGCCGCTCATCGGGCTGCCTCGACGTCGGGCGCGGCCTCGGGGAACTGCTCGATCGTCAGCTCGGCGATGCGGGCCACGCTGCGGTCGGTGAGCTCGATGATGTTCTGGTCGAGGTCGAGCACGTAGATGACGCTCGCGTCGCCCCACTCCGCGATCTCGGGCCACAGGCGCCGCCCTCCGGCCGCCTCGACGCGCGCGAGGGCCGCCGGGACGTCGTTGAACCAGGATCCCGAAGTGCAGGAGGTTGCCCTCCCAGGGATCGATCTCGCGGATCGGCGCGACCGGCTCCAGGAACTCGAACAGCTCGACGCAGGAGCCCTCGTCGAAGCCGATGTGCGAGACCGCGTACTTCGTGCCGGGAGGGCCGCCGAAGACCATCTCGGCGAAGGGCCCCTCCAGGACGAAGCGCCGCGTGATCCAGTGTCCCTCGAAGGCATCGAGGTAGAAGCGCGTCGCGCGCTCCAGGTTGGACACCCTGAGCGCCGGGTGGTGGTGGGCATTGGCCGACATCGGATTCCCCCTCGTGACGCGAGTCGTGGTTCGGCGAGCTTTCGTGTGGAAGGGTTCTACCAAACGCCCGGTTGATTATGAGTCGCCGGGTCGCGATACTGCGCCACCCGAATCGCGGGGGGATCCCGATCCATGGCCCTTGTCCGAGACATCGATCACGTCGCGGTGGCCGTCGAGTCCATCGAGGACGCGCTGGTGCTGTTCTCCGATGTCCTCGGCGGGCGCTTCGTGAGCGGCGGCGACGACGACGCGTCCGGCGTCCGGGCCGTCCGCGTCCAGCTGCCGGGCCTGCGCATCGAGCTGCTGCAGCCGCTGCGCGACGACACGGTGCTGCGGGGCTACCTCGATCGCCACGGGCAGGGCCTGCACCACCTCACGATGCTGGTGCCCGATCTCGACGAGGCGATCACCGAGCTCGAGGAGGCCGGCTTCGAGACGACCGGGACCAACCGCTCGCGGTCGTGGTGGATGGAGAGCTACATCCGCCCCCGGTCCGGATTCGGAGCGCTGATCCAGATCGTCGAGACCGACGAGCGCTGGGACGTCCCGGTACCCGGTCTCACGATCGAGGACGTCCTCGCCGGCAGGGCCGTGTGGCGCGACGGCCGCGCGCGCCTGCGCGACGAGGACGGCGGATGAGCGTCCGCGCGCGGGTCGTCGTGATCGGCTCCGGCGCCGCCGGCCTCGCGGCCGCGCTGTCCGCGCGCGAGCAGGGCGCGGAGGTGACGCTCCTGGAGCGCAGCGCGGTGGTGGGCGGCACGACGGCGCTGTCGGGTGGGGTGGCCTGGCTGCCCGCCAACCACCGGGCGGCCGAGCTCGGCATCGCCGACAGCGCCGCCGAGGCGCGCGACTACATGCGCAGCCTCGCCATCGGCGACGTCAACCAGGGGCTCGTCAACACGTTCGTCGACGACGCCGCCCGGGTGGGGCGGCACCTGGAGCAGACCGGCCTGCGCTGGCACGCCCTGCCGTACCCGGACTACCACGCCGAGCGCTCCGGCGGGAAGCTCGGCGGCCGCCCCCTCGAGCCCGGGCCCGTGGTCCCCGACCCCGCCATCGCCCCGCTGCTGCGCGAGGCGCCCAACGTGCTCGGCCCCGTCACCTACGCCGAGCTGGCCGACGGGCGGGTCAACCGCGCCGAGGTCGAGGAGCGGCGGGCCCGCGGCGTCGTCACCCTGGGGCGGGCGCTGGTGGCGGCCCTGCTGGGCGCCCTGGTGCGCGCGGGGGGCGAGGTGCGCACGCGGGCGCGCGCCCGGCGCCTGATCGTGTCCCGGGGCGAGGTGGTGGGCGTCGGCACCAATCACGGCGAGGTGCCGGGGCGCGTGATCCTGGCGGGCGGCGGGTTCGAGCGCGATCCGGCGCTCGTGCGGGCCTTCCTGCGCGGCCCGATGACGGCGCCGGCGGGGGTCGCCGAGTGCGACGGCGACTGCCTGCGGATGGCCATGTCGGTCGGCGTCGCGCTCGGGAACATGAGCGAGGCCTGGTGGTGCCCGGCCCTCGGGGTCCCGGGCGAGGAGGTCGACGGCGCCCCCCTCTTCCGCCTGGTGCTGACCGAGCGCGCGCGGCCCGGGAGCCTGATGGTCAACGGCCGGGCGCGCCGCTTCGTCGACGAGGCCGCCAACTACAACGACGTCGGCCGCAGCCTCCACGACTTCGACGCCGCGGGGTTCGCGTTCCCCCGCCAGCCGGCATGGCTCGTCTTCGACGCGGAGTACCGCGCCCGCTACTCGATCGGCCCGCTGGAGCGCGGGGGAGCCGACCCCGGGTGGCTGGCGCGCGGGGACGACATCGGCGGGCTGGCCGAGGCGATCGGGGCGCCCCCGGCGGCGCTCGCCGCGACGGTGGCGCGCTTCAACTCGCTGGCCGCCTCCGGCGCCGACGACGACTTCGGGCGCGGCGCCTACGCCTACGACCGCTTCATCGGCGACGGGCGCGCTCCGAACCCCACCCTCCGTCCGCTGGGCGACGGCCCGTACTACGGCGTGCGCGTGCTGCCGGGCTGCCTGGGCACAAAGGGGGGGCCGCGCACCGACGACCGCGGCCGCGTGCTGGCCGCCGACGGCGGCGGGCCCGTGCCGGGGCTCTACGCCGCGGGCAACGCGGCGGCGAGCCCGTTCGGGCTGGCCTACCCGGGCGCGGGGGGGACGATCGGCCCGGCGCTGGTCTTCGGCCACCGGGCGGGAGAGGTCGCGGGGGTCAGCGGTGCGGGCTGAGGACGTGACCGGCGACAGCCCCGGCCCGGTTGCCGGGGAGGCCGCCATGACTGAGGATGTGATCGATGTCACGAACGACCGTTTGGTTGGTGATCGCGTGAGCGAGGGGGCGCGGCCCCTCGAGGGGCGGGTCGCCCTGGTGACCGGCGCGGCGCGCGGGATCGGCCGGGCGATCGCCGAGCGCCTGGCGCTCGACGGCGCGGCGGTGTGCATCACCGACATCGACGCCGCCCCGGTGGACGCGGCCGCCCGCGAGCTGGAGGCCTCCGGGCACCGGGTCGTGGCCGTCGCCGGCAACGTCGCCGACCTCGACGACTGCCACGCGGCCGCCGCGGCCGCCGCGGAGCGGCTGGGCGGCCTCCACATCCTGGTGAACAACGCGGGCCTCACCCGCGACGCGCTCGTGCACAAGATGGACGACGCCGAGTGGGACCTGGTGCAGGACGTCGTCCTGCGAGGGACGTTCAACTGCATCCGCGCGGTGGCGCCGTGGTTCCGCGACCGCGAACGGTCGGCGCCGCGCAGGATCGTCAACGTGGCCTCGGTCTCCGGGATCTACGGCAGCGTGGGCAACGCCAACTATTCGGCGGCCAAGGCCGGCGTGATCGGGCTCACGCGCAGCGTGGCCCGGGAGTGGGCGCGCTACGGGGTCACCGTCAACGCCGTGGCGCCCGGGTACATCGAGACGCGCCTGACGGCCGCCCGCACCAGCCCCGACGACGCCTTCGGGATCCCGGTCGAGGTGCGGGAGAAGCTCCTCGCCCGCATCCCCGTGGGGCGCGGCGGAACGCCGGAGGACGTCGCCAACGCGGTGGCGTTCTTCTGCTCGCCCGGCGCGGGCTACATCACGGGGCAGGTGCTCGAGATCGACGGGGGCATGCCGGACATCACGGTGGCGTCATGACCACGACCAAGGAGGACACGATGCGGGAGGGGCGAGCGTGAGCAGGGTCGCAGATGCTCCCGGTGCCGACGGCCTCGCGGAGGCCGCCGCCCGACGGAGGGCGCACGTCGAACGCCTGAGCTCGATCGTCGCGCGCTACGGCCTGCTGCTGGCCTTCGCCGCGATGATCCTCTTCTTCAGCCTGGCCAAGCCCGACTCGTTTCCCACGACGGCCAACACGAAGTCGATCCTCACGGCGGCCGCGCCGGCCCTGATCGTCGCGGCGGGCCTCACCGTTCCGCTGGTCATGCAGGACTTCGACCTGTCGTTCGGCTCGATGATCGGCCTCGCGGGCGGCGCCGCCGTGGTGCTGATGGCCCAGGACGGCTGGGCCTGGCAGCTCGCGGTGCTGGTCGCCCTCGCCCTCGGCCTCGGCGTCGGATTGGCCAACGGCTTCCTGATCGCCTACCTGGGCGGGTCCTCCTTCATCATCACGCTGGCGATGGGAACGATCCTGGTCGGGATCGAATACGCGTTCACCGACCAGAAGACGATCTTCTCGGGCGTCCCCAAGGGCTACGTGGACATCGGCCAGGGCGAGATCCTGGGGCTCAACAACCAGATCTGGATCGCGGCGGTGATCGCGATCGTGCTCTGGGTGCTGCTCGACCAGACCGAGCTGGGCCGGTACATGTACGCGATCGGCGGCAACCCCGAGGCGGCGCGCCTGTCGGGCGTGCGCATCCGCCGCGTCCGGGTGACCGGGTTCGTCATCGTCGCGCTGTCCGCGGCGATCGTGGGGATCCTGCTGACCTCGCAGGCGGCCTCGTCGGTCCCCAACACCGGCGTGCCCTACCTGCTCCCGGCGTTCGCCGCCGTGTTCCTCGGCTCGGCCGTCTTCCGGCCGGGCGAGTTCAACATCCCGGGCACCGTCGTGGGCGTGCTCTTCCTCGGGGTGATCCAGAACGGGCCTGACGATGCTGCAGCTCGAGACCTTCGTGATCAACCTCGTGCAGGGCGGCATCCTGATCGTCGCCGTCCTCGTGAGCCAGCTCGGGCAGCGGGCGAGATGAGGGCCGGCGGCCCGGCGCCCCCGCTCATCGCGGTTCGGGGCCTCGTCAAGCGCTATCCGGGGGTGACGGCGCTGGACGGCGCCCAGGGCGCGATCGCCGCCGGCGCAGGTCCTCGGCCTGGTGGGCAAGAACGGCGCCGGCAAGAGCACGCTCATCAAGGTGCTCGCCGGGGCGACCCAGCCGGACGAGGGCCAGATCCTGATCAACGGGGAGCCCGTCGGGATCCACAGCCCCCGCCGCGCCACGGGGCTCGGCCTGGCCTTCGTGCACCAGGAGCTGGCCGACGTGCCCAACCTGACGGTCGCCGAGAACGTCGAGCTCGGGCTCGGCTATCCCAAGCGGCTGGGCGTCCTGCTCGACCGGCGCCGCCTGCGCGCCAAGGTGGGCGAGGTGCTCGAGCGCCTCGGGGCCGGCGACATCGACCCGAAGGCGCTGGTCTCGAGCCTCAGCGTCGCGCACCAGCGCATGGTGATGATCGCCCGCGGGATCGCATCCGACGCGCGCCTGCTGGTGCTCGACGAGCCCAGCGCCTCGCTCACCGAGGAGGAGATCGAGCAGCTCCACCAGGTCGTGCGCGCCCTGGCCGAGACGGCGGCGTCGCGGTGGTCTACGTCACCCACCGCCTGGAGGAGATCTTCCAGATCACCGACGCCGTGAGCGTGATGCGCGACGGCAGGATCGTGTTCGCGGCCCGACGGCAACCTCGACACCGCGAGCCTGATCGCGCACATCACCGGGTCGGCCGAGGTCGCGCCCGAGAAGCGCGCGCGCGCCGTGATGACCTCCGAGCGCGGCGAGGAGCTGCTGCGCGTGGAGGGCATGGCCCAGCCGGGCGTGGTCGAGGACGTCAGCTTCGGCGTCCACGCCGGCGAGCTGCTCGGCATCGCCGGCCTGGTCGGGCTCGGGACGCACGGAGCTGGTGCGCCTGATCTTCGGCGCCGACCGGCGGCACGGCGGCCGCGTCACGGTTCGCGGCCGCGAGGTGCGGATCGCGAGCCCCAGCGACAGCAGGCGGCACGGGCTCGTGCTGCTGCCCGAGGACCGCCGCAGCCAGGGGGCGGTGATGGACTTCAGCGTGCGCAAGAACATCACGCTGCCGGTCCTGGCGAAGTTCCGGATCGGGCGGGCGGTGCCGATGCCCCGCGTGAGTCGTGAGCGCGCGACCGCGCAGGAGATGGTCTCGGAGCTCGGGATCAAGGTCGGCAACGTCGAGCAGCCCGTGCGCTTCCTGTCGGGCGGCAACCAGCAGAAGGTCGTGCTGGCCAAGTGGCTGCGCTCGGGCGCCGACGTCTTCATCTTCGACGAGCCGACGCACGGCATCGACATCGAGGGCAAGGACGAGGTGTACCGGCTGATGGAGGCGCTGGCCCTCGAGGGGCACGCGGTCATCTTCATCTCGTCCGAGTTCACGGAGCTGGTCGGGGCCTGCAACCGGGTCCTGGTGATGCGCGAGGGCCGGCTCGTGGGCGAGCTCGCCGGCGAGGCGGTCACCGACGAGGCGCTCGTCGCGCGCTGCTACGCGGACGCCGTCGAGTGACGTGGGACCAGACGCCCCTTGACTGACTTCGTGACCAATCGTACGATCGAGCCGTTTTCAACCTACCGGTCGTTTGAATGACGTGCGCGTCCTGTTATTCCAGAGGGGGGAAAGCATGAGGAAACGGTTCACGTGGGTCGGCCTCGTGGCGCTCGTGTGCGCGCTGGCCGTGGTCGCCGCCGCCTGCGGCGACGACGACAGCGGCTCGTCGAGCGCCGCCGACACCACCGCCCAGGGCGGCGCCGACGCCCGCGCCGAGACGGCGAAGGCCAGTGGGCTCGAGGCGGCCACGGCGGCCGGCACCCCGGTCGCGGTCCCGGCGACCACGATCGGCTTCGTCAACATCGTGGGCGCGGTCGAGTCGGCCCAGCGCGCCGAGCGCACGTTCAAGGAGGCGACGGATGTGCTGGGCTGGAAGGTGAACTCCTGCGACGCGCAGGGCGACCCGACCAAGATGGCCCGCTGCGCCGACTCCCTGCTCGACCAGAAGGTCGATGTCCTGGTGGTCCTCGGCATCGAGCCGTCGCTCATCAAGGCCCAGCTGAACAAGGCCAAGAAGCAGAACGTCCCGGTGGTGGAGTTCTCGGGCCAGGTGGCCCCGGACCCGCTCTTCGCCGGCACCTACTACCCGGACGAGACCCAGGCCGGGCAGGTGCTGACCGACTACCTCATGCCGAAGCTCAATGAGGTCGATGCGGACACCGTTCCGATCGCCGTCACCGACTACCCGGTGCAGTGGTCCACGGAGCGCACCGACACGCTGCGGGCCGCGGTGAAGGACCAGTCCAAGGTCAAGATCGCCGTCGAGGCCACGACCGACGCGGCCAACCTGGTGGAGGGCACGCGCAAGCAGGTCAACGACCAGCTGACCGCCGACCCCGACCTCAAGGCCTTCTGGTTCGGGTTCGACTCGGCCGGCCAGGCCGGCGGGCAGGCCGTCGCGGCCAAGTTCCCGGGCAAGACCTTCCCGGACAAGCCGCTGGTGGTCACCTTCCACGCCGACCTCGCCACCAACGAGCTGATGCGCTCGGGAGCGATCGACGCGGTCTCGGACGTCCCGTACGACGCGTCCGGCTGGATCGCGGTGGACCAGATCGCCGGGTTCGAGGCACGCCAGACGCCCATGGCCACCACGCCGCAGCCCGAGTACCCGGGCATGGGCACCGTCTACGACTACGTGATCGTGGACAGCAGCAACATCCCGCCCAAGGGCGAGTACCGCGTTCCCGAGAACGACTACCAGACGTTCTTCACGACCAAGTGGCAGAACGAGTTCACGAACGTCAAGGGTGCGTAGGACCGACCCGACACCGTCGGATGCAGGATCGAGGGCGGCCTTCGGGCCGCCCTCGCCATTTCCCGGCCGCGATCTCGGGGAGGTCCTCGATGAGTGTCCGCGTGGGGCTCGGATGGAGCCCGTTCGATCCCGTGGATCCCGGGTCGCCGGCGTTCTGGGAGGCGGTGGAGGCGATGGAGGAGCTGGGCTACGACTCGCTGTGGCTCAGCGACACCGCCACCCTCGGGGACGCCGCCCCCCTGCCGACGCTCGCCGCGGTGGCCGCGCGCACCGAGCGCCTCAAGCTGGGCACCGGCGTGATCGTGGCCCCCGCGCGCAACCCCGTGCTGCTGGCGAAGGAGCTCGCGACCGTCAACGCGATCTCCGGGGGGCGCCTCTTCCCCGCGATGGGCCTCGGCATCGACGAGCCACGCGAGAGCCGGGCGATCGGGGTCGAGCGCTCGGAGCGCCCGGCGCGCCTGGCCGAGTGCATGACGATCGTGCGGGCGCTGTGGCCGGGCGAGCCGGTCTCGCACGAGGGCCGGTTCTGGTCGTTCGACGACGTCACCCTGGCGCCGCGGCCCACGCGCCCGCGGCTCGAGATCTGGCTCGCCGGCCACGCTCCCCGCGCCCTGCGCCGGGCGGGGCGCCTGGCCGACGGCTGGCTCGGATCCTTCGTGGCCCCCTCTCAGATGCGGGGCCTGATCGACACGATCCGCGCCGCCGCCGCCGAGGCCGGCCGCGCGATCGACGAGGACCACTACGGCACGACCCTGTTCGCCACGCCCGACGAGTCGTGCCTGAGCGCCGCCGCGGTGGCGCTGCTCGACCGCCGTCCGGGCCTGGCCCGCGAGGACCACGTCGCGGTCGGAGCGCCCGCGCTGCGCCGGCTGCTGGAGCGGTTCGTCGCGGAGGGGGCAAGCAAGTTCGTGGTCGTCCCGATGGCCCACGATCTGGTGCCGTGGCTGCGCGAGCTGCAGCTCGAGGCGGTCGGGCCCGTCGAGGGACGGACCGCCTCGCCGTGAGCCCGAGCATCGAGGACACCGTCGCCATCCAGCAGCTGATGGCGCTCTACGGGCACGTGATCGACGACGGCGACCTCGACCGCCTGGCCGACGTCTTCACCGACGATGCGGTGTTCGACCTGAGCGGCATGACCGGCGAGGTGCACAGGGGGTTGACCGCGATCCGCGCCTTCTTCGCCCTGGGGGCACCGCCACACCCGCCCTCGCACCACACGTCCAACGTGCTGGTGGTGGCCGACGGCGCGACCATGCGGGTGAGGAGCAAGTGGATGACCATCCACCGCGCATCCGGGGGCATGAAGACCGGCGACTACGCCGACGTGGTGGTGCGCGAGCGGGGAGCCTGGCTCATCCGCCAACGCGTGGCCACGGCCCGCTGGTTCCGGGGCGCGCCCGTGCGGCTGGCCACACCCCCCTCGCCCTCACCCGGAGGTGGGTCCTGACGCCGACCGACCTGCGCCCCGGCGTGTCGTGAGCGCCCCTAGGGCCGCGCGATGACCTCGTCGCCGAAGCGGGCGAGGGCCTCCAGCACCGCCTCGTGGGGCGGCCCGCCCGGCTGGCGGAACCGCAGGGCCAGGTAGTCGGCGCCGGTCGCCGCCGCCCAGGCGTCCACCTCGGCGCGGATCTCGGCGCCCGAGCCCATCAGGAAGCGCCCCGGCGCCACCCGGTCGAGCGTGAAGCCCTCGCGGCCGATCCCCTCGGACCACGGCTCGAGGTGGGGGCGGTAGGTGCCCACGTGCCAGTAGAGGCGGTGGACGGCGAGGGCGTGGGGGCCCCACTCGCGCGCGGCCTCGGCGCGGTCGCCGGCGATCCACGCCTCGCGGAACATGGCGACGCGCGGCGTGGTGCCGTGGACCGCGCAGCGGTCGCGGTACATCGCCGCCAGGCGGGCGATCGTGGGGACGTCCCGCTGGGGATCGGCCAGCCAGCGGTCGGCGCGCCGCGCGGCGCGGTCGATTCCCGAGGCCGAGTGCGCGCCGATCCAGACCTCCGGGCGCGGCCGGGTCAGGGGGCGCGGGGTGATCCCGACCGAGGAGAGGCGAAAGCGCGGCCCCTCGTGCCGGAAGGGCGCGCCGGCGAAGCACGCGTCGAGCACGTCGAGCACCTCGTCGAGGATCCGGGCGCGGCGCGCGTGCGGCACGCCGAAGGCCGCGAAGTCGACCTCCTGGTGGCCGATCCCGAGGCCCAGCACGAGCCCGCCGCCGGTGAGATGGTCGAGCATGATCGCGTCCTCGGCCAGGCGCACCGGATGGTGGAGCGGGCCCGCCAGGACGGCGGTGCCGACGCGGATGCCTGGGGCGTGCGCCGCCAGGTGCGCCAGCACCAGCATGGGCGAGACCACCGCGCCCGCCCCCCGCGCCTGGTGGAACTCGGGCAGCAGCACGGCGTCGAAGCCGGCCCGCCGGGCGGCGCGCGCCTCGGCGGCCAGCTCGCCCAGCAACCGGGGCAGGTCGCCGTCCGCGCGGGCGATGGGCAGGACCAGCCCGAATCGCATGGCCTAACCGGGGAGCGCGACCACCGCGCTGCCGGCCATCACCGGGGCCCCGTCCACCGTCTCCTCGAGCTCCACGCTCACCAGCCCGCGCTCGCGGTCCACCTCCGTGACGTGCCCGCGGCACTCCACCCGGTCGCCGGCGAAGACGTTGCCCAGGAAGCGCACGTTGATCCTGCGGATCGCGCCGGGATGGCCGGCGAAGGCGAGCAGCATGTTGATCAGGTAGGCCTGGTTGGCCGGTCCCTGGTTGACGACCCGCTCGCCCATGCCGAGGCTCCGCACCGCGTCCTCGTCCAGGTGGATCGGGTTAGGGTCGCGCAGCAGGGCCGCCATCAGCTTCATCTTCTCGGCGCTGACCGACGCGACGACGAAGGGTTCGAGCTCGGTGCCCACCTCGACCTCGGAGATCCTCATTCCGCACCCCCGGACGCGCGCGGGAAGATGAACGTGTTGACGTTGGTCGCGACCACGGCGCCGGCGGGGTCGCGCAGGCGCAGCGCGAACGTGAGCATGTCGAAGGTGCCCGCCCGCCGGCCGTGCTTGCGCACGACGTCGGTGATCTCGCCCTCGACCGCGTACGTCGTGCCGGCCTCGAGCGGCGCCTCGAAGGTGAGGGTCTGCTCTCCGAACATCGGGCCGCTCTCGGCCGTGGCCTCGGCCAGGTCGAAGATGTCCTGGAAGGTGACGCCCGAGCCCTGGACGGCCGCGAGGTAGGCCAGGCCCGGGTGGACGCCCTCCGCGCGCGGGTCCGACAGCACCGCGTCGCGCCACAGCCAGTCGACCCACTCCGGGATCGTCGCGGTGCCGCCGGGGAAGCGATGCCCGATCAGGTGGGAGTAGTCGTCTCTCATCGTCCTCCGTTCCGGAACAGGAGCAGGGCGTCCACGGCCACCGCGCCCTCGGGCCGGGCGATCAGCGGGTTCACCTCGATGGCGTCGAGGTCGGGTCCGAGCGCCGCCGCCGCCGCCGCGACGCCCTCCACGGCGCGGGCGACCGCGTCGAGGTCCGCGCCCGGGGCCCCCCGGTGGCCGCGCAGGACGGGCGCGAGGCGCAGCTCGTCGAGCATCGCCCGCGCATCGCCCTCGCGCAGGGGCAGCAGGCGCCGCGCCACGTCGCCGAGCAGCTCCGCCTGGACGCCGCCGAGGCCCGCGACCAGGCACAGGCCGAGCTCGGGCTCGCGCCGGACGCCTACGATCAGCTCGGTGCCGGGCTCGGCCTGGCGCTGCACGATCGCCCCCTCGGCGCTCGCCCCGGCGTCGCGGGCGGCGGCCACGACGCGCGCGAACGCGGCGGCGGCCTCGTCGGGCCCCTGGACGCCGAGCACCACCGCGCCCGCGTCGCTCTTGTGGGGCAGGTCGCGCGCGGCGGCCTTCACGACCACCGGGAAGCCCATGGCGGTCGCGGCCGCGCGGGCCTCGTCGGGGTCCGCGCAGGCCACGGTGGGGCCGGTCGGCACGCCGGCGGCGGCCAGCAGCTCCAGGGCCTCGTGCTCCAGAGCCGCGCCGGACGTCCGCGCCGCGGCCAGCGGGGGCACGGCCACCTCGGGCGCGACGACCGGCCCGGCCCGCCGCCGCCCCGCCCGGGCGCGCGCGGCGAGGGCGGTCATGCACCGGTCGGCGTCCTCGATCACGGGGACGCCGGCCTCGCGCAGCATCGCCCGGGCGGGGTCGCTCATCGCCCCGGCGGTCCACAGCACCACCAGCGGCCGGCTCGCCGCCGCGGCCGCCTCGATCGAGCGTCGCGCGAGCTCGTTGGAGAGCTCGGGCGGGTGGACCGTCAGCACCAGCACCACCGCCTCGATCGACGGCTCCTCGAGGAAGGCCGCCAGCGAGCCGCGGAAGATCTCCGGGTCCTCGACGAACATGCCGCTCATGTCCGCGGGGTTCGCCACGGCGGCGAAATCGGGGGCCGCCGCCAGCAGGCGGGCGCGGGCGGCCTCGCCGAGCGGCGGCAGCGCGAGGCCCGCCCGCTCGGCCGCCTCCGTCGCGACCACCCCGGCGCCGCCGGAGGTGGAGATGATGCCGATCGCCGGCGAGGCGGCGGGGCCGTGCGCCCCCAGCAGCCCGGCCGTCTCGATCAGGTCGTCGAAGCCGGTGACGCGCACGGCGCCGAACGCGTCCAGGGCCGCGTTCACCACGTCGTCGTCGTCCGCGAGCGCGCCGGTGTGGGCGGCCGACGCCCGCGCGCCGGCCTCGGTGGCCCCCACCTTCAGCATCACAACCCCCTTGCCGGCCTCGCGCATCGCCCTCAGGCCCTCCAGGAGCACCGGCCCGCGGCGGATCGACTCCATGTAGACGGCGGCCGAGCCGGTGGCCGGGTCCGCGGCGAGCGCGCCCAGCACCTCGCCCACGGTCACGTCGGCCTCGTTGCCCGTGCAGATCACCTGGGAGATGCCGACGCCGCGGTCCTGGGCGCGCTCCAGCAGCAGGCCGGCGACGCCGCCGCTCTGGGCGACCACCGCCATCCGGCCGGCCACCAGGGGCTCGCGGAAGGCGGCCCCCGAGGCGATCACGGAGCAGCGGTGGGTGGCGTTGACGAACCCCGGGCTGTTGGGGCCGATCACCCGCAGGCCGGTCCGGGCGGCGAAGTCGGCGATCTCCCGCTCCTGGGCCGCCCCCTCGGCGCCGGTCTCCGAGTAGCCCGAGGCGAAGATGACCACTCCCGCCAGGCCCGCGGCGTCGCACTCGGCCAGGGTGGCCATCACCAGGCGCCGGGGAACCGAGAGCACGGCGAGGTCGATCGGACCGGCCGCCCCGATCGTCGGCGCGCACGGGAGCCCCAGCACCTCGTCGTAGTTGGGGTTGACCGGCACCACCCGTCCGGGGAAGCCGTGGCGCAGGAGGCCCGAGACGAACCGCGCCGACAGGCTTCCCGGGCGCGGCGAGGCGCCGATCACCGCCACCCCCTCCGGGCTCAGGGTGCGGGCCAGCCGCGCGGAGCGGTCATCGCTCACGGCGGCCCCTCGACGACCGCGTCGAGGGCACCCACCCCGCGCGCCAGGGCCGCGAGAGGGTTGACCTCCACCAGCTCGATGCCGGCGCCCAGAAGCGGGCCGAGGCGCGACACCGCGGCGATGGCGGCCGTCAGCGCCGCGCGATCGGCGGGCGGGCGGCCGCGGTGCCCGTCGAGCAGCGGGGCGATCCTCAGGCCGCCGAGCATCCGCTCGGCCTCGTCGGCGTTGACCGGCGCCAGCCGGCTGACCGCGTCGCCGAGCAGCTCGACCAGCGATCCGCCCGCCCCGACCGTCACGATCGGCCCCACGTGGGGGTCCCGGTGCACGGACACCATCAGCTCGGCGACCGGCTCGACCATCTCCTCCACCAGCACGCCGCGCACCCGCTCCGAGCCGAAGGCGGCGCGGGCCGCCTGCCACACCTGCTCCGCGGCCCGGCCGGCCTCGGCCACCGGCACCCCGAGCCGCAGGGCGCCCACGTCGGTCTTGTGGACGGCCCCGAGGCAGTCCGCCTTCACCGCCAGGGGCCCGGCGAGCCCGGCCGCGGCGACCGCCGCGGGGACCCGCGCCGCGTCCGGCGCCGCGACGCCGCGCGGCGCCGGCACGCCGTGCGCCGCGAGGAGCGCCTTGGCCTCGCTCTCGTAGAGCGGGCCGCGGGGCAGCGGGGCGCCCGGGGGGCCGGCGGCCGGCGCCGCCGCCTCGTCGGCCCGCATGGCGCGGGCGATGGCCCTCATGCAGCGCTCGGGCGACTCGAACACCGGGACGCCCGCCCGGTTGAGCCGGGTCATGCCCGGCTCCGAGAGCGATCCCGCCGACCACTGGGCTACGACGCCGCCGTCGAGGCCGTGGGCGATCGCGGCGATGCCGTCGGCAAGCCGCTCCGACAGGGACGGGGGATGGTCGCCGATCACCACCACCACGCCGTTGACCTCCGGGTCGCCGGCCAGCACGCCCAGGGCCTCGCCGAGGCCGCCCGGGTCGGCCATGACGGCGCTCGAGATGTCCACCGGGTTCATCGCGGCCCCGAAGTCCGGCACCACCTCGCCCAGGCGCGCCACCGTGTCCGGGGCGAGGCGGGGCAGGGAGAGCCCGTTGGCCTCGGCGGCGTCGGCCAGGGCGGCGTTCATCCCCCCCGAGGCTCCGGCCACGGCCAGCCGGCGACCGGGCCGCGGCACGGTGGCCAGCAGGTGGGTGGTCTCGAGCAGGTCGTCGTAGTCGTCCACCCGCACCACCCCCAGGCCGGCGCACATGGCGTCGAAGGCCCGGTCGCTCCCGACCAGCGCGGCGGTGTGGGAGGCGACCACCGACCGTCCCGCGGCGGTGCGGCCCACCTTGAGCACGGCCACCCCGACCTCGCGCTCGCGCGCCTCGCGCAGCGCCTCCATCAGCTCGGTCCCCTCGCCGACCCCCTCGAGGAAGAGGCCGATGGCCCGGGTCTCGCCGTCGGCGGCCAGGTGACGCACCACGTCGGGCACGTCCACGTCGAGCCCGTTGCCCGTGCAGACCGCCGCGCCCACGCCGATGCCGCGGTCGAAGGCCCGGTCGCAGACGATGCCGGCCACCGCCCCCGACCCCAGCACGAACGAGATCGGGCCGGGGAACATCTCGTCGCGGGTCGCGAAGGCGCTCGACGAGCAGGCGGTGCGCGCGCGGTTGTTGACGAAGCCCGGGCAGTTGGGACCGAGCAGGTGGATCCCGCCCTCCGCGACCACCCGCGCGAGCTCCCGCTCGCGCGCCGCCCCCTCGGGCCCGGTCTCGCGGAAGCCCCCCGAGAAGACGGCCACGGCGCCCACTCCGCGCGCGATGCAGGCGCGCACCGCGTCGATCACGGCCTCGGCGGGCAGCAGGACCACGGCCAGGTCGAGGCCCTCGGGCAGGTCCGCGGGGGAGGGCAGGCAGGGGACGCCCTGGATCTGGTCGCGCGCGGGGTTCACGGCGACCAGATCGCCGTCGTAGCCGTGGCGCAGCAGGGCGGCCAGGGGCCGCCCGCCGAACTTGGCGGGATCGCCGGACGCCCCCACCAGGGCGATGGAGCGCGGGGCCAGCAGCCGGTCGAGCCCGGTGCGGGTGGCCGTCACGCCGCCGGCCAGAACAGGCGTCCCGGCGTCGTCCCGATGTGCCCCCAGATGGCCCCCGGCAGGCCGGTCTCCACGCTGGCCTCCAGGTCGTCGAGCATCCGGTCGGCGGTCTCCTGGCAGGCGGCGGCGATGCGGTCGCCGATGCCGCCGTCGACGCCCGCGACGTCGAAGAACGGCTTCAGGTGGTTGGCGAACAGGAAGGCGCCGTACTCGATCTTGTAGCGCGGGGTCCACTCCACTGCCTTCATGTACAGCTCGATCTGGGCGGCGGCCGCGGCCTCCTGCACCGCGGCGATCTCGTCGCCGTCCAGCGGCCGCAGCTCCCCGTCCTCCTGCGTGAAGACCGCCAGCCGGTCCAGCCGGTCCGCGATCTCCATCGGGCGGGTGACCGCCCCGCCGAACATGTCGCAGCGGATGCTCGTGTCGTGGCATTCGTGGGCGACGATCACGTTGGGGAAGGGGTTGCGCGTCTCGGTCCGCGCCCACGGCATGTAGTCGTTGCGCAGGTCGTTGAACTCCCGCAGGAACACCGTGCGCCCGCCCTCGCCGGGGTAGGGCCCGTGGCCGAAGATCCCGTCGCGCTGCTCGCCGTGCAGCACGAAGTTGTAGAGCTCGAGCGTCGCGGCCATGCGCCGCACGCTCGCGTAGGTGTCGGCGTCGGCCGGGCGCAGCAGGTCGCCGACCCGGCCCAGGGTCTCCTCGTCGAGGACGCGCTGGGTGTCGCCGGCCTCGACCGGCAGCACCAGCCCGTCGGACCGGTACGCGCGGCTCGTGCGCTCCCAGAAGTCGACGACGGTGACGAGGTCGTCGTGGCGCTCCTCGCCGAAGGGCTGGCCCTCCGTCAGCCCCAGCTCCAGCATCCGCTGCTGGCGGGCGAGGAAGTGGCTGCACATGACGATGAACAGCTGCAGGTGGTACGGGCGCGTGCCGGGCACCTTCATGCGCCGCCCGATCTCCTCGGGCGGTACCCGCTCCATCAGCTCACGCAGGAAGCCGGCCTGATGCTCGTACAGCGCGAACCAGCCCAGCAGCGAGCGCCGGGGGAGGTCGAACAGGACCGAGGTCAGCGCCTCGCGCCGCTCGGCGCGCATCTCGTTCTTCAGGTTCTCCCCGAACAGCAGGATCATCTCGTCGAGGTGCTCCGGGCTCATCGCGCGCCCGCCGGCGCCGGGAGCACCGGCGAGTAGACGTCGGGCGCATCCGAGCCGATGTGGGCCAGCACCAGCGGCGGCTCGGCGCCGTCGCGCAGCCCGGGCACGACGCGGGCCGCGGTCGCCCGGAAGCGCTCGCGCACCTCGTCGGTCATGTCGAGCCCCGCGGCCGCCGTGATCGTGAGGATGAGCGAGGCGTAGAGGTCGGCGCCGTAGCCGATGCGATAGTCGGTCGACCACTCGGCGGCGCGCTCGTACGCGCGCACCTGGGCGGTGCCCGCCGCCTCGGTGAGCCGCTCCACCTCGTCGGCGCCCAGGGGTCGCGCGGCGCCGTCCTCGACGGTCACGATCGCGTCGGCCACGATGGCGTCCTCGATCTCGAAGGGCTCCGTGGAGAGGCTTCCGTAGAGGTCGAAGCGGGCGGTCACCCCGCGCACCCGCATCAGCCGCACGACCGTGTCCAGATGGGGCCGCTCGTCCACGCCCAGGTCGATGAAGCGGTCGCGCAGCCCCACCAGCTCCTTGGCCAGCAGGATCGTTCCGTCCTCCTGGGGGTACGGCCCGTGGGCGAACGCGCCCACGCGCGCCTCCCCGTTCTGGATGAAGGTGTACAGGTGGACGACCGCCATCATGCGCCGGACGGCGGTGCGGTCCTCGCCCGGCGCCGCCGGCCGCGTCATGGCCGCCGCCGCGCGCGCGTCGGCCTCCGAGAGGATCGGCATGCGGTAGCCGATCTCGCACGTCATGAGGCCCGCGTCGTCCTCGAGGTACGCGCCCATGAACGCGCCCCAGAAGTCCACGACGCTCTCGGTGTCCTCGTAGCGCTCCTCGGGGAGGGGGTCGTCCGGGCCCAGGCCGGCCAGCAGGCGGCGCTGCTCGCGGCCGTTGAGGTAGCCGAGCATCAGCGAGTTGATCCCCACGCCGTTGGGCCGGTGGCCCAGGGACTTGGCGCGCCGGCCGAGCTCGGCCGGCGGCACCGCCGCGGCGACGCGGCGCAGGATCTCCGGCGCGTGCTCGAAGTAGCAGTGGCTGCCCACCACCAGCCGGGCCGGCATGTTGAACAGCGGCGACATCAGGTCCGGGGGGTGGCCGGCCAGGAAGAAATCGCGCGTGCCCGCGCCGTGGCGGGCGATCAGGTCGCGGAGCTCGTCGGGCGTCACCGGCGCGCCTCCATCACGACGTCGAGGGCGGCGCGGGTCTCCTCGAACGCGGACGGCACGACCGAGATCGCGTCGATGCCCATGTTGACCATGGCCCGCACGAGCCGCGGCTCGCGCGAGGGGGCGTCGCCGCAGACCGACACGGGCACGCCCTCCTGGTGGGCGCCCTCGATCACCCGCCCGATCGCGTCGAGGACGCTCTCGTCGACCACCGAGTACCGGTCGGCGAGGCCCGCGCAGTCCCGGTCGACCCCGAGCATCAGCTGGGCCAGGTCGTTGGTTCCGATGGACACGCCGTCGGCCGCGGCGGCGAAGCGGCGCGCCAGCAGCACGTTGGACGGCACCTCGGCCATGATCCAGAAGGCGATCCCGCGCTCCAGTAGCCCGCTGTCGGCCACCAGCGCCTTGACGGCCGCCAGCTCGCCGAGGGTGCGCACGAAGGGGACCATCAGGCGCACGTTGTCGTATCCGGCGTCGACGACCCGGGTCACGGCGCGCAGCTCCAGGGCCAGCTCCTCGGGGCGGCTGACGTAGCGCGCCGCGCCCCGCATCCCGATCATCGGGTTCGCCTCCAGCGGCTCGTGCTCCTCGCCCCCGGCGAGGCCCCGGTACTCGTTGGTCTTGAGATCGAGCATCCGGTAGGTGACCGGGCGGGGATGGAACGCCCTGGCCACCTTCTCCAACCCGCCCGCGAAGACGTTGATGAACGCCTCCTCGCCCCCCGAGGCGAGCAGCGCCATGGGGTGGTGGCCGACGCCCAGCGCGAGGAACTCGGCGCGCATCAGGCCCACCCCGGCCGCCGGCAGGGTGGCCGCCTGCTCCGCCAGGTCGGGGACCGAGACGTTCAGGTACAGCGCGGGGCGTTCGCTACCCAACGGCGATCTCGCCCTCCGCCGACACCGTCAGGGGCCTGCCGTCGAGGTCCCCGAGCGACGCCACGTCGGCCGCCATCACGCACGGCAGCCCGAACTCGCGCGACACGATGGCCAGGTGCGAGGTCATGCCCCCGTCCGCGCACACGATCCCGCGCACCTTGGACAGCAGCGGCACGATCGCGGTCGCCGACGGGGAGTCCACCAGCAGGATCGCGTCCCCGAGGTCGGGGTCCTTCAGCAGCGCGAACACCTCGTCGAGCTCGTTCGCGCGGCGCCCCGTCCCGGCGCACCCCGTTCCCGAGACCACGAGCCCTCGGCCGACCACCGTCATGCTGTCCCCCTCACGTGTCATCTCCCGAGCCGGCGCCACATGTCCTCGTCGAGCGCGGCGACGTGGCGCGTCATGCCGAGCTCCTCCAGCCCTCCGGGCGCGTGGTTGATCGTGCCCGCCCACCACCTGCCCCCGGCCCGCTCCAGCACGTTCACACAGGCCCAGTCCTGGCGCAGGCGCAGCGCGCGGTCGTCCCCGAGGCCCAGCAGGCGGCCGAGCAGGGCGCGGTTCACGGCCCCGTGCCCGACGACCACGACATCGTCGCCGGGGTCCTGGTCGAGCACCGCGGCGACCTCGCGCTCGACGCGTTCGGCCACCTCGCGGAAGCTCTCGGCGCCCGGCAGCCGGGCGTCCGGGTCGGACAGGAAGCCGGGCGCGGCCGCGAACACGTCGCGGGCGGTGCCGCCCTCCAGCTCGCCCAGCGCGATCTCGCGAAGGCCCGGACGCGCCTCGACCGGCCGGTCGCCGGCGACGATCTCGGCGGTCTCGCGGGCCCGCGCCATCGACGAGCAGTGGACCCGGTCCACGTCCACCCCGGCGAACAGCGCGGCCAGCTCGGCGGCCTGCGCCCGTCCGCGCTCGGTGAGGGGCTCCTCGGCCTCGCTCCACATGCGGCCGCCGGCGTCGACCATGTCGGCCTCGGCGTGGCGCAGGAGATAGAGCCGCCGCTCGATCGCGTGCGTCGCGGCGCCGGCCGGGCTAGACAACGCTCACCGTGCGCGCGCCGCGCCGCAGCGGATCGAGCGGGGCCACGTTCGCCGTGGCCGGGCGCACGCGGCCCTCCTCCTCGATGAGCACGCTGACGGCTCCGTGCGACTGCTGGACCAGCCAGGCGTCCTCGGCGGCGAAGCCCATCGCCTCCGCGATCAGGATCGCGTTGGGAAGGCGGTGCGCGACCAGGATCAGGTCGCCCTCGTCGCGGCGGGCGTCGGCCAGGGCCGCGCGCGCGCGGTCGCCGA
Source organism: uncultured Thermoleophilia bacterium (assembly GCA_963806585.1). Taxonomy (GTDB): domain Bacteria; phylum Actinomycetota; class Thermoleophilia; order Miltoncostaeales; family Miltoncostaeaceae; genus Miltoncostaea. The sequence goes on from CAWDYN010000012.1 coordinate 274,466, forward strand.
TGTCGGCCATGCTCTCGCCCCCCGGGGGGCGCCCGTCGCGCCGCCGCAGCCGGCCGGCCAGGTCGTCGAGCCGCCCGGTGGCGCCCTCCCAGTCGCCCAGGTCGATCGGGGCCAGCCGCGGGTCCTCGTCCACCGGGCGCCCCGGGCCGGCGATGAGACGCGCCGTCTCACGGGCCCGCGGCACGTCGCTGGCGATGACGCGCGCGTCGGCCAGCCCGCGCAGGAAGCGCCCGGCGGCCTCGGCCTGGGCGCGCCCGCGGGCGCTCAGGGGGCGCGCGCTGCGCGCCTCCATCCCGGAGCTGCCCTGCTCCTCCTCGCCGTGCCGCACGATGGCGATCAGACGCACTTCATCCCTCCGGGATTTCTACCGGCCGGTTGGTGGAAGTTACGGGCCGACGCGGGGGCGGGTCAAGTGCGGTGCTCCTGAAGTTCTGCCAATCGTTTGGTAGAAATACGGGCGTGACGGCAGCCCTCGCAGAGCCCTCGACCGACGGTCCGCCGTCCGACCCGGCTGCGATCGCGGAGCTCCGCGATCGCCGCGTGCGCGAGACGGTGGCCTACTGCGCCGCCGGATCGCGCTTCTACCGCGACCGTCTGCGCGGCGCCGGCGCCGAGCCCGGGGACATCGCGGGCGTCGCCGACCTGGAGCGCCTGCCGATCCTGTTGGACAAGGATTCCGAGCGCGAGCTGCAGGAGCGGTCGCGGGTCGAGCAGGGGCACCCGTTCGGCGAGCACCTGTGCGCCCCGCTCGAGAGCGTGGTGGCGGTCGCCTCCACGTCGGGGACGACCGGCGACCCGACCTTCTACCCCTTCACCGAGGCCGACGTCGACACCACCGACGCGCTCTGGGCGCGCGCCTGCGGGTCGCGGGTGTCGGCCCGGCGACATGGTGCTGCACGGCTTCGGCCTGTCGATGTACCTCGCGGGTTATCCGTCGTCCGCGCCGTCGAGCGGATGGGGGCCACGCATCGATCCCGATCGGCGCCGAGGCGGGCGCCGAGAGGCTGCTGCGGATGGCCCAGCTGGTGCGGCCGCGGGTGCTCGTGCTGCACGCCCAGCTACGCCAGCACCTCACCGAGCGGGCCCCCGAGGTCCTCGGCGGGCACGCGCACGCGACCTCGGCATCGAGATCATCTTCTGCGCCGGCGAGCCCGGCGCGGGCCTGCCCGAGGTGCGCGCAGAAGCTCGAGGGGGCCTGGGGCGCGCCTGTCCACGACATGCTGGGCGGCGCCCACGGGATCATGATGGTCAGCGCGGGACCGACGAGTACGGCGGCATGCATCGTCCTCGGCGACGACACGGCGGTCGTCACCCAGCTCGTGGACCCCGAGACCAAGGAGCCGATGGCGCTCGGTCGACGGCGCCATCGGCGAGCGGGTCAAGACCAGCCTGAGTGGGAGGCGCCGCCGCCGCTGCGCGCCTCGGTCGGCGACGTCTACCAGGTGTTCACCGCGCCGTGCGCGTGCGGGCGGCCCGGCCCCCGCGTCAAGCGTGATCGGCCGCATCGACGACCTCCTGATCGTCAAGGGCGTGAAGGTCTACCCCGCCGCGATCCGCAACCTGGTGCAGGAGCTGGCGCCCCACGCCACCGGGGAGCTGCGCGTCGTGCTCGACCGCTCCCGGCCCCCGAGGTCGAGCCGCCGCTGCGCCTGACGGTGGAGCGCGGCGCCGACGTCGACGAGTCCGGCGGCGAGCGGCTCGCGGACGAGGTGGCCCACCGCATGCACCAGCGCATGTCGGTGCGACCCGAGGTCACCGTCGTGGCCGCGGGCGCGCTCGCGCGCACGGCACACAAGACCAGCCTGATCGAGCGGCGGTACGGATGAGGGCCGCCACCGCAGGTGCCCGCCCCCATCGAGCGCCCCGAGCCGAGGAGTCACATGCGCCGTCCACGACATCCCGAGCGATCGACGCTGGTGCAACCCCTTCGACGAGCGGGGCATCCGGAACGATCTTCATCGACAACGCCGAGGTCTACTTCATGATGGGCGAGCAGTGGGGTCGCGCCGACCACATGGTCTCTTCACGCCCGAGGAGTTGGTCGAGCGGATGGACGAGGAGGGCGTTGCAGCGGTCTGTGTGCCCGTCGCTGAAGCATGGCGTTCTACCGGCGACCGCGGCGATGGCATCGGACATCGAGCACGAGCACATCGCGTAGCTCGTCGAGGCCACCCCGGCCGCGTCGTTCGGCCTGGCCGGGATCGACCCGATGTCGGGCATGAAGGGGGTCCGGGAGCTCGAGCGCGCGGTGCGCGACTACGGCTTCGTCGGGCGGCGCACGTCCACCCCTTCGGCTTCGGCATCCCGATCAACGGCGCGGAGTGGTGGCCCTTCTACACCAAGGCCGCCGAGCTGGACGTGCCGGTCGTCTTCCAGACTGGGCCACTCCGCCGAGTTCATGCCGAGCGCCTGCGGCAAGCCGATCCTGCTCGACGACATCGCGATCTGGTTCCCGGAGCTCAAGCTGATCGGCGCGCCACACCGGGTGGCCGTGGGTCGAGGAGCTGATCTCGATGGCCTGGAAGCACCCCGAACGTCTACATCGCGTGCTCCGGCCACGCACCGAAGTACTGGGATCCCAAGCTCGTGCGGTTCCTGAACTCGCGCAACCGCGGCATCGGCAAGGTCATGTGGGGCACGGACTACCCGCTGATCCTGCACGACGAGAGCCTGCAGCAGATCGCCGACCTCGACCTCAAGCCCGAGGCCGTGCGGCGCTGCTGCACGACACGGCGGCGTCGGTCTTCGGCCTGCCGCCGCGCCCCGCCGAGCCGACGGCCGAGCCGTCGGCGGCGACGGCCTGACCGGGATGGCGACCGGCAAGATCACCTCGCTCGAGGAGGCGGTCGCCCTCGTCGAGGACGGCGACTCGTCGCCCTCCAGAACATGGCGACCAGGCCGCCCCGATGGCGATGGTGCGCGAGCTGATCCGGCAGGAGAAGCGCGACCTCGGCCTGGTGTGCCTGGTCGGCGGCATGCCCGGTCGACTGGCTGGCCGCGGCGGGCGTGATCGACCGCTTCATCGGCGCGGCCGTGTCGATGGAGCAGTTCGGCCTCTGCCAGCAGTACCGCAAGGCGGTCGAGGCCGGCGAGATCCGCGTGGAGGAGCTGTCGGAGACGGCGCTGAACTGCGCGGCTCGGGGCCGGCGCGCGCAGCCTGCCGTTCCTGCCCACCCGCGGGCTGATCGGCACCGACCTGATCGACGTCCAACGACAACCTGGTCGAGTGATCGACGACCCGTTCGGCGGCGACCGAGCTGGTCGCCTGCCGGGCGCTGGTGCCCGACGTCGCCCTCGTGCACGCCCACCGCGCCGACGGTGCGGCAACGTGCAGATCGAGCCGACGATCCTCTGGCCCGACATCGGGATCATGCCCAAGGCGGCGCGCAAGGTGATCGTGACCGTCGAGGAGATCGTCGACGGCGAGCGTGCTGCGCGCGCAACCCGACCGCACGGTCCTGCCGGGCTTCGCCGTCGACGCGGTCGTCGAGGTGCCCTACGGCGCCCACCCGACCTCGTTCATCCCGCGCTACGGCTACGACACCGCGTTCCACTCGAGTGGGCGAAGCCGCCCGCGACCCCGACGAGCGCGAGGCGCTTCCTCGAGCGCCACGTGCGCGGGCCGGCGACCACGCCGACTACCTCGACGCGGTCGGCGGCGTGGCCAGTGCTGACCCGAATCGGCGTGGGAGCGGCTGGCTGATCGGCATGGCAGGACAGCCCCCGCCAGGACTACACGGTCGACGAGCTGATGATCGCCCGTGCTCGCCGCGCACGCTCCAGGACGGCGACCAGGCCTGCAACGGCATGGCCTCGTTCCTGCCGGTGTGCGGCCTATCATGCTCGCCCGCCGCACCCACGCGCCCGGACCTGGTGTGGCTGGCCGGCGCGGCCGGGCTCGACCCGCGCCCGCAGCGCGTGCCGGCCGTCGACGCTCGAGGCGCCGCTGTGGCGCGACTCGGTCATGTACGTCGAGCAGTACGGGGACTTCTGGAGCTACGCGCTCAACGGTCGCTGGCTCGACCAAGTTCTGCGTCGGCGCGGCGCCCAGCTCGACCTGTACGGCAACGCCAACAACTCGGTCATCGGGGCCGACTACCACCGTCCCAAGGTGCGCCTGCCCGGGCACGGCCGGGCTGGGCGACATGGGCTCGATCGGCAAGCGGCTGCTTCTACTGGAGCCCGAACCACAACCCGCGCTCCTTCGTCGAGCGGGTCGACTTCGTGTCGTGCGCCGGCTACCTGGGCGGCGGCGACGAGCGCGCGCGGCTGGGCCTGGAGGGCGGTCCCGAGCTCGTGGTCACGCAACCTCGCGGTGATGCGACTTCGAGCCCGAGTCCAAGCGGATGCGGCTGCGCTCGGTGCATCCGGGCGTGACCGTCGAGCAGGTGCAGGAGGCGACCGGCTTCGACCTGCTGCTGGTGGCGGACGACGTGGCCGAGACCCCGGCGCCCAGCGCCGAGCAGGTGCGGCTGATCCGCGAGGAGATCGATCCGGACGGGATGCGCAAGACCGAGTTCCGATAGTGATCGGGGGAGACCGATGAGCCAGAGCATCATCGAGATCGTCGGCCCGGTGGGGGAGACGGCGCTGCCGCGCATTCCGCTCGCGGAGGGGGTGGAGGGCAACTTCAACGGGGTGATGGCCCACCGGCCGGACCTGATGGCGGGGTTCTTCGGCCTCTACCTCACGCTGTGGACCGGCGGGGTGCTGGACATGCGGGTCAAGGACCTCTGCCGCATGGCCATCGCGCGGGCGGTGGGGTGCCGCATCTGCCAGAACACGCGCTTCACCTGCGCCCTGCCCCACGTCGACGAGGCCGACTACCTGCCGATCGACGACCCCGAGGCGAGCGACGCCTACACGCCGGCCGAGCGCGCGGCGATCGTCTTCGCGGGCACCATGGCGTCCGGCGCGCGGTTCGTCACCGAGGAGATGGTGCTCGAGCTGCGGCGGCACTTCTCCGAGCCGGAGATCGTGGAGCTGTGCGTGCTGGTCGCCATGGTCGGCGGCTTCGGCTCGATCAACGTCGCGCTCAACATCGGGCCCGACAGCCCGGAGAGGCAGTACTTCGATCCCGAGGCCGCGGCCCGGGCGAGCTCCGAGCTCGAGGCGGAGGGGGCGTGAGCGGCGACGTCGTGCTCCTGGAGGCCGCGCCGCCGATCGCGGTGCTGCGGCTCAACCGCCCGGAGAAGCTCAACGCGATCTCGGCCCGGCTCATCCGGGCCCTGGACGGGCACCTGGCCGCCCTGGCGTCCGACGACACGATCTCCGTCGCCGTGCTGATCGGCGGCGAGCGGGCGTTCGCCGCCGGCGCCGACGTCGAGGACCTGCCCCCACCGGACGAGGCCCCGGCCTTCGTCGAGACCTGGCGGTGCGTGCTCGACTTCCCCAAGCCGATCGTCGCCGCGGTCGGCGGCCACTGCCTGGGCGGGGGCTTCGAGGTCGCGTTGATGTGCGACATCATCGTGGCCGCCGACACGGCGCGCTTCGGCCTGCCGGAGACCGGACTGGGCCTGCTTCCCGGCGCGGGGGGGACCCAGCTCCTGCCGCGCACCGTCGGGCGCTCGCTGGCCGCCGAGGTGATCCTCGCCGGGCGGGTCCTGACCGCCGACGAGGCCCTGGCCCACGGCATCGCCAGCACGGTGGTGCCGGCGGCCGAGCTCGAGGCGTCGGCGACGGCCGTCGCGACCGCCATCGCCGCCAAGGGGCCCATCGCGACGCGCCACGCCAAGGCGGCGCTGCAGGCGGCCCGCGCGCTGCCCCTGGCCGACGGGCTCGCCCGCGAGTGCGCGTCGTTCGCCACGCTGCTGGGCACCGAGGACTGGAACGAGGGTCGCGCGGCGCTCGCCGAGCGGCGTCCGGCGAGCTTCACCGGGAGGTAGCGATGGCGACGCGGATCGAGCGCATCGGGGTCGTGGGCGCCGGGGTGATGGGCAGCGAGATCGCCTTCGCCGCGGCTCAGGCGGGAATCCCGGTGGCGCTGCGCGATGTCGAGCGCTCCCTGATCGACCGGGGGATCGCCCACGTCGGCTCGATCGCCGCCCGCCGGGTCGAGCGGGGCCGGATGACGGCGGCCGAGGCCGACGCCCTCCTGGAGCTCGTCGTGCCCGCGGAGGCCGAGTCGGACCTCGCGGGGTGCGGGCTGGTGATCGAGGCCGTCACCGAGGTGATGGACGTGAAGCTCCGGGTCTTCGCCGCCCTCGACGCCGCCGCCGACCCGCAGGCGCTGCTGGCCTCGAACACCTCCGGCCTGTCGATCAGCGAGCTCGGCCGGGCGACATCGCGGCCCGACCGGGTGCTGGGGCTGCACTTCTTCAACCCGGCCAGCACGATGAGGCTGGTCGAGGTGATCCGCGGCGAGAGCACCTCCGACGCGACCGCCGACGCCGGCTCCGACCTCGTGCGCCGCCTGGGCAAGACCCCGGTCGCGGTGGCGGAGTGCCCCGGGTTCCTGGTGAACCGCGTCCTCGTCCGGGCCCTCTGCGAGGCCTACCGCCGGGCCGCCGAGACCGGCGCCGACCTGGCGGCGGCCGACGCGGCCGTGGTGGCCGGCGGGCCCGCGCCGATGGGCCCCTTCGCGCTGGGCGACCTGATCGGCCTCGACACCCTCGCGCACGTGCAGGGGGATCTCGTCGCCGCGTACGGCGAGCGCTTCGGCGACGGCGGGCTGATGGCCGCGCACGTCGGCGCGGGCCGCCTGGGCGCGAAGTCGGGCGAGGGCTTCTTCATCGGGCGCCCGCCTCCGGACGCCTCTCCGGACGAGGCCGGGCGCGACGTCGCCGAGCACTACTACCGCGGCGCGCGCGACGAGGCGGGTCGCTGCCTGGAGGAGGAGGTCGCCTCGCCCGACGACCTCGCCCTCGCGATGCAGCTGGGCGCCGGCTGGTCGGAGGGGCCGCTGCCCGCGACGTAGCGGGCCGTCGGCCGACCGCGCAACCGGGCCGATGGGCCGGCGTGCGCGGCGCCGGTAACCTGCCGTGCGATGGCGACGCCGTGGTGGCAGAGCGCGGTGGTGTACCAGGTGTACCCGCGCAGCTTCGCCGACGGGAACGGCGACGGGGTCGGCGATCTCGCCGGCCTGACCGGCCGGCTCGACCACCTGGCGGACCTCGGGGTGGACGCGGTCTGGCTGTCGCCCTTCTACCGCTCGCCGATGGTCGATTTCGGCTACGACGTGGCGGACTACACCGACGTTGACCCGCTGTTCGGCGATCTGGCCGCCTTCGACCGGCTCGTCTCCGCGGCCCACGCGCGCGGCATCCGCGTGATCGTCGATTGGGTGCCGAACCACTCGTCGGACCGCCACCCGTGGTTCGAGGCCTCCCGCTCCTCGCGCGCCGACCCTCACCGGGACTGGTACTTCTGGCGCGACGGAGGCCCCGACGGAGGGCCGCCCAACGGGTGGCGCTCGACGTTCGGAGGCCCCGCGTGGACATGGGACGAGGGCACCGGCCAGTGGTACCTGCACTCCTTCGCCCGCGGCCAGCCCGACCTCGACTGGTCGAACCCGGCGGTGGCCGACGCGATGCTCGACACCCTGCGCTTCTGGCTGGACCGGGGGGTCGACGGCTTCCGCATCGACGTCGTGCAGGAGCTCGGCAAGGTCCCCGACGCGCCCCCCGGCGGCGGCCCGTGGCCCCGCGACCAGGCGTGGCCGGCCGGCCACGAGGTCGTCCGCCGGGTGCGGGCGGTGCTCGACGAGTACGACGACCGCATGGCCGTCGGGGAGGTGTACGTCCTGGACCAGGAGCGCCTGGCGTCGTTCCTGGTGACCGGCGACGAGCTCGATCTGGCCCACAACTTCGTGTTCCTGCGCACCCCCTGGAGCGCCCGGCGCTTCCGCGCGGTGATCGAGGAGTTCGACCGCGTGGCGCCGCCGCCGGCGTGGCCCACCTGGTGCCTCGAGAACCACGACCACCCCCGGGTCGCGAGCCGCTACGACGTGGACGGCAGGGGGCCGGCGCGCGCGCGGGCGGCCGCGCTGCTGCTGCTGGGACTGCGCGGCTGCGCGTTCGTGTTCCAGGGGCAGGAGCTCGGTCTGCCGGACGCGCGCATCCCCGCGGCGGCCGCGGTCGATCTGGACGGACGCGATCCCGAGCGTGCCCCCATCCCCTGGGAGCGCCCCTCCCGCGCCGGTCCGGGCGCGGGGTTCACGACCGGGACCCCCTGGCTGCCCCTCGTCGAGGACGCCGAGCGCCTGGCGGTCGACGCGCAGCGAGACGATCCCGGGTCGGCGCTGTCGCTCTGGCGCCGCGCCATCGCGCTGCGGCGCGGCTCGCCGGCCCTGCGTACCGGATGCCAGCGGATGCTGGACGACGACGACGACGTGCTGGCGTGGATCCGTGAGGGCGGCGACGAGCGCCTGCTGGTGGCGATCAACATGGGCGACGCGCCCCGCGAGGTGCACCCTCCCGGCGGCGAGGTGGCGAGGGTCCTGCTCTCCACCGACCCCGCCCGCTCCGGCGAGCGGACCGATGTGCGCTCGGTGCGACTGGCGCCGGACGAGGGGGTGATCGTGTGGCTCGGCTGAGGGCTACCCGGTCTCGGCCAGCGCGGCCCGCAGCTCGTCCTTGGTCATGCGGGAGCGCCCGCGGATCTCCCGGCTCGCGGCGAGCGCGTAGAGCTCGTCCCTGCTCATGCCCGCGTGAGCCTCCTCCATCGGCGCGTCCGCATCCGCGACCGGCTCGAGCGCGAACCAGCGATGTCCGTAGGGCTCGATGTCGAACCGGAGCAGTCCGTCGACGACCCGCAGGTCACGCGTGCCGAAGAGGTCCGTGAGCCCCGCCACCTCGTCCGCTAGGAGCGCGCCGAGGTCCACACGCGCCCCGCGGCCGGCCAGATTGTGGACGGCGACGAGGGTGCTCCCCTCCCAGTCGCACCGGTGGGCGAGGACGGCGGGATCGTCGGTGGCGATGCGCGCGTAGCTGCCGTGGCCGATCTCGGGCGACTCCCGGCGCCGGCGGATGAGGCGCTCGAACCAGTTGAGCAGGGAATCCGGGCGGCGCCGCTGGTCCGTGACGTTCACCGTGGCCGGGCCGAAGCCCGGCAGCTCGGTGGGCGGGCGGCACAGGTCTCCCGGCGCGGCGCGCGAGAACCCCGCGCCCGGGCCCTCCGACCACTGCATCGGCGAGCGGACGGCGAGCCGCCCGGGGATGTCGCGGTTCTCGCCCATGCCGATCTCCTCGCCGTAGAAGAGGACGGGGGCGCCGGGGAGCGAGAAGGCCAGCGAGTACACGAGCCGCACGCGCCTCTCGTCTCCCCCCAGCATGGTGGGCAGGCGCATGCGCAGGCCGCGGCCGTACAGCTTCAGGTCGTCCGACGGGCAGAACGCGTCGAAGACCTCGGCGCGCTCGGCGTCGGAGAGCTGGTCCAGCGTCAGCTCGTCGTGGTTGCGCACGAACACGGCCCACCCGCAGCCGTCGGGCAGCTCCGGGCGGCGTTCGAGGGCGGCGGCCAGCGGCCCGGCGTCCTCGCGCGCGAGCGAGAGGTACATGGCCTGCATGGCGTGGAAGTCGAACATCATGTCCAGCTCGCGCCGCCCCACGCCGAAGAACGGCGCCTGGTCGCGGGGCGGCAGGTTGACCTCGCCCAGCAGCACCGCGTCGCCCCGGCGCCGCCCGAGGTAGGCGCGCAGGTCGGCGAGGAGGTCGTGGGGGTCCTCGACCGCGCCGGGCGGCATGCCGACGGGCTCGATCAGGAACGGCACGGCGTTGACGCGGAAGCCGGACAGGCCCTGCTGGAGCCAGAAGCCGGCGATCTGGGCGATCTCGTCGCGCACCCGCGGATTGGCGACGTTGAGGTCCGGCTGCTCCGAGTAGAAGCGGTGCAGGTACCACTGCCCCGCCGCCTCGTCCCACGCCCAGTTCGAGTCCTCCTGGTCGGGGAAGACCACGTCGCCCGGGCGCTCGCGCGGCTTATCGTCGCTCCAGACGTACCAGTCGCGGTACGGCGAGTCGCGCGAGGTCCGGGCGCTGCGGAACCAGGGATGCCGGACCGACGTGTGGTTCACGACCAGGTCGGCGACCACCCGGATGCCCCGGTCGCCGGCCGTCCGCACCATCTCGGTGAAGTCGCCCAGCGTCCCGAGGCGCGGGTTGACCGCGTAGAAGTCGAGGATGTCGTAGCCGTCGTCGCGGTCGGCGGACGGAAAGAACGGCATCAGCCACAGGCAGGTCACGCCCATGCCGGCGAGGTAGTCCATGCGCTCGATCACGCCCACCAGATCGCCGCGGCCGTCGTCGTCCGTGTCCTGGAAGGTCTCGACGTCCAGGCAGTAGACGATCGCGTCGCGCCACCACAGATCGCTCGAGACCTTGCGCCTCATGCCGGTCCGGGCACCACGGTGGGCCCGACCGCGCCGGGGGGAGCGACGCGGTCGCGGCGCCCCCGCTGTCCTCGGCGTGACGAGCGGCGACGAGCGGCCCGCTCGGGGCGACCCGTTCGTCCGGGGCGTGCCATCCACCATGGGCCATCGTCGGTAGGGATCCCCCGGGCCGGACGGATTCGAACCTCCTGCGCGGCGCTACGGCAGGGTGGCCCGGCCGGTGAAGGCGATCACCTCCCGCTTGCCGGTGAGCGAGTGCACGGCGTCGAAGGCCAGCGGGCGCCCCCGGATCCTGCGGTAGGAGCCGGTGCCCCGCGTGATGGAGCCGGCGCCCGTGAAGGTGATGTGCAGGCGGGTGACCGCGTAGCGGGACGTGGCCGTGCCCGAGACGGTGCCCCGGGCGTTGGTGATCGTGAACCTCGTGGTGGCGATGCCGCTCTTCGGGTGCAGCCGGTAGACGAGCCGGATCTTCCCCGAGCCGACCGGGCTGCCGCGGACCGTTCCGCGATCGACGAGGAGGGTCGGCGTGACGACCTTGTCGAGGGAGGTGCGGCCGATCAGGTGCACCGGGACGGCCCTCGGAGCGGTCGCCGCGGTCGCGGCGAGCCCCCCGGCGGCGGCGGCCACGGCCAGGATCGCCGCGGTGGCGATCGCGGGGCGGGTCGGCGGGCGGGCCATCACAGCGCCTGCAGACGCGTCGCCTGGACCCGGGCGAGCTTCTTGCGCAGGCGCGCGAGCTGCGCCGCCTCGGCCTTGGTGCGGCGATAGCCGGGCCGGGCGAGGTTGGTGGTCTCCAGGGGGTCGGTCTTGAGGTCGTACATCTCCCACTCGGTCCGGACGGTGCCGGCCGGGTCGTCGTAGCGGGCGAGCTTCCACCGCGTCTCGCGGATGCTGGTGATGTGCTGCGGCGGGGGCACGTAGGGGCCCGACGCCTGTCCGGCCTGGAAGTCGTCGTAGGTGAAGACGACGTAGTTCTGCACGCGGGGCGGCGTGTCTTGCGCAGCACCAGCGACGAGTAGTCGCGTCCCTGCCACGCCGCGCGCGCGCTCTGGGGCACGGCGAAGAGGCTCGCCAGGGTGGGCAGGAAGTCGACGTGCGAGACCAGGGCGTCGGAGCGGCGAGGCGTCTTGAAGAGCCTCGGGTTGGAGTACACGAGGGGCACGCGGAGCGACTCCTCGTAGAAGTTGAAGTTCTTCTGCCGCAGGCCTCCGTGGGCCAGGCCCATCTCGCCGTGGTCGGCCGTCCGGATGATGAGGGTGTCGTCCAGGAGCGTCGAGCCCTGCGTCGTGGGCACCGACTTCAGCGCGGCGAGCACGTTTACCAGGTAGTTGTCCGACGCCCGCATCAGGTTGCCGTAGAAGTTCAGGTAGTTGCGCTTCTGCTGGGCGGTGCGCAGCTTGCCGCTCAGGTTGAAGATCTTGAGGAAGGCCGCCTGCGCGCGGGGCTTGAGGCGCAGGTCCTCGTCCACGGTCGCCGGCAGGCCGATGTCGCCCTCCAGCCAGTCGTCGCTGTAGCCGGCCGCCGAGTCGTTGCGGGGGTAGGCCAGCACGTCGTGCGGGTTGACCAGCGAGACGATCATGAAGAAGGGCTGCTGGGAGGCCGCGGTCGAGGTCAGGTACTGCAGGGCGCCCTCGTCGCCGCTCTCGTAGTCGCCGACCGAGGTCGATGAAGCGGCCGTCGTTGTTGGCGATGCCGCCGCCCATCTCGGGGATGCTCTGGTTGGCACCGGCGTCGGCCGGGTTCCAGCGCGAGAAGCCGTAGGCCGACAGGTCGGAGGGGCTCCAGGTGGATCCGGCCGGCTTGCTGCAGTGCCACTTGCCCTTGTAGACGACGTTGTAGCCGGCCGCCGACATCACGGTCGCGAGGTTGGCCAGCGAGTCCGGCGTCGGCAGCGGGACCTGCGGGTAGGTCGGCGGCTCCATGTCGGCCTCGAGCGTGTACTTCACGCCGTGCTGGGCCGGGAAGTAGCCCGACATCATCGTCGAGCGGGCGGGCGAGCACATGCACGCGTTGGTGAAGGCGTTGTCGAAGGTGAGGCCGTGGCGCTTGAGCTGGGTGAGGCCCGGGAGGTTCTGCTCCTCCCAGCCCAGCGGGAAGTGCTGGATCGCGCGTTCCTGATCGGTGAGGAACATGACGACGTTCATGCCCGCCAGGTTCGGGGGCTGCCATCCCCGCCCCAGGGCTCCGGACGGGCCGGCCGCCAGGCCGCCCAGCCAGAGAGTGCCGGCCGTCGCGGCGGATCGTTGGAGGAAGCGGCGGCGTGAGACGCCCCGCCCGGACACGTCGGGCCCTTCGGTGTTCTTTGTCATAGCGGGTACGTTAGTAGCTCGGCGGCGAATCCCTGCATGCGAGACGTACGCCGCCGCCCGCTAGCCTCGTCTGCGTGAACCTTCGCCGCCGCGCCATCGCGTTGTCCGCCGCCCTCGCCTGGCTCGCGTTCCAGGCGGCCCAGGCGCTGGCCGCCGCGGGCGGCGGCAGCGGCGGCTTCGGCGGGGGCGGGGAGGGGGCGGCGGCAGCGGTGGCGGCTTCGGCGGCAGCGGCGGCACCGGGGGCGGCGGCAACATCGGCGGCACCGGGGCCCTGATCCTGTTCGGCGGGGTGGCCGCGGTGATCGTGTTCAGCGTTGTGCAGCAGAAGCGCAAGGCCACCTTCAGCAGGGCCTACGCCAAGGCGCGCGACCGCGCGACGGCGGCCCGGCGGGCGCGGCGGGCCGAGGAGGTGCGCCGCCGGGCGCTGGTGGCGGCCGAGGACGATCCGGTCTTCGCGGCCGACCACGTCGTCGAGGAGGCGGGCCGGCTGTTCGTCGAGATCCAGGAGGCCTGGGACCGCGACGACCGCGACGCCCTCGCGGCGCTCGTCGGGCCCGACCTGATGGCCGAGTGGCGTCTGCGCCTGGAGGACTTCGCCTCCAAGGGCTGGCGCAACCACGTGTCCGTGGTCTCGAGCTCGGTGGAGTACGTGGGCCTCACCAACCGCCCCGAGCAGGAGGAGGACCGCTGCGTGGTGCGGGTCTCGGCCGAGCTCGAGGACTACGTGATCGACCGCGACGGCGACCGCATCACCCACACCGGCAACCCCACCGGGGAGACCGCCCTGCGCGAGTACTGGACGCTGGGCCGCGGGGGCGGGCGCTGGATCCTGCTCTCGATCGAGCAGGACGAGGAGGGCGAGCACCAGCTCGACGCCCCGATGGAGGCCGACCCCAGCGAGGACGCGCGCCTCACCGACCGGGCGCGCGTGGAGGCGGCGGTGGCCGACGCGCTGCCCGACGGCGTGAGCCCGGCCGAGCTGGACGACGAGGACGCCGCCAGCGCGCTGCGCAAGGCCCGCGACCTGTCGCTGACCGACCAGCGCTTCGACCCCGACATCATCGAGGCCGCGGTGCGGCGGGGCGTCGCCGCCTGGGCCCAGGCGGTCGATGGTGACGACGCCCCGTTCGCGCACCTGGCCCAACCACAGCTGCTCCAGGAGCTGTTGTACCCGCCGAGCCCGGGCCGCAGCCTGCGGCTGGTGGTGCGGGCGCCGGTGGTGCGGAGGGTGACCTTCGTCGACCTCGACGCCGACGCCTCGCCCGCGACGGTGACCGTGCACATGGAGCTGGAGGGCGTCCGCTACGTCGAGGACCGCAACACCCTCACGCTGGTCGCCGGCTCGAAGGACGGCACCAGCCGCTTCGACGGCACCTGGACGCTCGCGCTGGACGGCTCGCCGGACGTGCCGTGGAGGATCAGCGCCGTGCGCGACGACCGCCCCCCGGGATCCGGCGCCTTCTGAGCCCTGAGGTTTCGGGGCTCTGAGCGTTCTGAACGCCCGGAGCTCGGAGACCCCCGAACTTCGGAACGCTGGGGTTTCAGAGCTCTGGGCGTTCAGAGCTCTGAGTTTCTGAGCTCTGACAGTCTCCTCTGAGGGCCTGATCGTCTGTTCAACAGCGCCTGCTCCTCACGCGTGCGAGGCCGGGCTCTTGCGGCCCGGCCTGGCCGCGGCAAATCCACCCTGGCCGGGTGGATTTGCATTCGCTGGCCGCCTGCGGCGGCGAGCTCGTACGGCCGGGCAGGGCCCGGCCGTCTCGTCGCCTTCGGCGACATCGGAGCCGGGCCCGTCCTACCGGGTGTCGCCGAGGGCGCGCAGCGCCCGTGCTTCGGGCGCTGCCGAGGGGGGTGTGGGTCTGACCTGTCCGCGCACATGTCCGGCCCGAAGGGCCGCTGCGCGATGCAAATGCGCCCGACCAAGGGCGCATTTCGCCATCGGTCCGCCCGCCAAGAGGCCGACTCCACGCTCGTCGCAATTCCCCTTCTCCGCACTCTTCAGAAACGTTCAGAGCTCGGGGCCCGAAGCTCGGAAACGTTGCAGAGCTCGGGGACCCCCGAAGCTCGGAAAGCGCCCGAAGCTCGGAAAGCGCTCGAAGCTCGGAAACTGCTCGGGGGCCCGGAAGCGGTCGGTGTCGCGGAAGCGTCAGAGTTCGGAACCCCCGAGAGTCCTCCGGGGCGGCCGCGCTCAGCACCGAGGCCAGGAGTCCCGGGAAGCGCTCCTCCAGGTGGCGGCGACGGTGCTGCCCACCCCGGCTGCGTCCGGTTCCCGCCACCGAGCCGGGTCTGACGGAACCTCCACCGTGCGGGGGCGGGCCGATTTCCAGGGTTAACGTCGTTGCGCGCGGGGGCGCGTCTGGAGGAGACTCCCGGGGCGAAATAGGGGAGGGGGCGGGGACATGGGAACCGACGCGACGGACCGTGGGCACGTGCGTGAGCCCACCGTGGCCGAGCTGCGGGCGTTCGTCGCGGTGGCCGAGGAGCTGCACTTCCGCCGCGCCGCCGCGCGCCTGGGCATGGCGGCGCCGCCTTTGTCGCAGACCATCCGCAGGCTCGAGGACAAGGTCGGATCGGTACTGCTGGAGCGCACGCCGCGCGCCGTGCGCCTGACCGAGGCGGGAAAGGAGCTGCTGCCGCGCGCCCGCGACATCCTCCAGCGCATGGCCGAGGCGCAGCTGGCCGTGTTCAGCGCCGGCACGCTCGACCACCGCGGCCCGTTCACGGTGGGGATCATGTCCAACGGCTTCGCCGAGCTCACCGGGCCCATCCTCGAGGCCTTCGCCCGGGCCCACCCGCGGGGCCCAGCTGCGGCTGGTGGAGGTGACCTCCGAGCCCGCCGCGGGCCTGCCGGTGGGCTCGGTGAACGCGGCCCTGGTGCGGCCCCCGATCATCGATGGCGACAACCCCCTCGTCGAGAGCGACGTGGTGGTGGTCGAACCCCGCGCCGCGATCCTGTCGCGACGGCATCCGCTGAGCGAGGCCGCGTCCACCTCGATCATGGACCTGGCCGACGATCCCTTCGTCTCCACCGGCCCGGCGGAGATCGCCGATTACTGGGCCGCCGCGGACGAGCGCGACGGCGAGCCGGTCAACTACGGCGTCGAGGCCTGGTCGGTGCTCGACGTGCTGCGCGGCGTCGGGTACCAGGACAACGTGATCACCTCGTTCCCCTCGATCCTGCGCTTCTTCAACGTCCCCGGGCTCGTGGCGGTCCCGCTCGTCAACGTGCCCCCGCTCCCCATGGCGGTCCTGACCCTGCGCGACGATCACCGGCCGATCGTCGAGGACTTCCACGACCAAGGGTTTCCGCATGGTCAGCGCGGGCGATAATCGACCTGGTTCCCGACGGCACCCTCGTCTCCGCCTGAGGGCGCGGGGGCCGGTCAGGCCTCCCCGGGGAGCGGGTCGATCCGGCGTCGCTCCGCGAGCGCCGCGGTGACCTCGGGCGGGGCATCGTGGCCCTGCTCGGCCATCCGGGAGGCGGCGTGGCGGATCGCGAAGGCGACCGCCTCCTCGGTCAGCTTGCGGCGCGGGTTGTCCACGCTGTACCAGCCCAGCAGGCCCTCGAGGGCAAGGGCCGCGGCGAGGTGGACGTCCTCTCCCCGCGGCGCCAGGCAAGCCGCGAACGCCGCCGCCGCGTCGGCCACCTGGCTCACCTCGGCCGTCGAGGGACCGAGGCTCGGCAGCGGACCGCGCGAGGACCGCTCCAGCAGGAGCTCGATCCCGCCGGGGGTTGCCCACGCGGTGGCCCTCCACGATGCGAAATCCCGACACCGACGCGAGCAGGTCCTCCGCCGCGCCGCCCTCGCGGCCGCGGGCGAGAGCCGTCGCGGCGTCGTAGAGCCTGCCGCGCACGACGGCGACCTCGGTCTCCACGGCGTGATGGAGGGCGAGCGCCGCCAGGGCGAGCGGGATCACGAGCCGGTCGCCACCCTCGTGCTCGGGCCACCGCCGAGGAGCGGCTCGAGGACGACCGCGACCTCGTCGTCGGAAGGATACCCACGGTCGCGCGGACGAGCGGGCCTCGGCGCAGCAGCGGCACGCCCTCAGCCCCCGGTGCGGTCGCCGAGCCGGCGTCGCCGGTAGGCGAGGGTGCGCAGCAGCACCGCGGCTCCGCAGGCGAGAACCACGACCACGGCCACGCTCGACCGGGCCGAGCGCCTTCTCCACGTCCCGCCACGATTCGCCCAGGGGCCAAGCCGAGGCCGATCAACACGCCGTTCCGCGCGGGGCTGCCGAGGGTGGTGAGCACCACGAAGCGCCAGAACGGGAAGCACGCGAGGCCGGCGGGCAGCAAACCGTCGTCCGCGCGAGCGGGATCGCGCGCCCCACGAGCACGGTCGCCGCGCCCCACCGGTCCATCCAGGCCTCCATGCGCGCGAGCCGCTCCCGGCGTGGCGCCCACCCGGTGGCCATGGCGCGCGACCACGGCAAGGCCGCCGCGCCGCGCGGCGACGTACAGCGCGAGGTTGCCGACGAGCGAACCGGCGGTGGCGGCCGCGAGGGCGAGGGGGAAGGTCATCTCGCCGTCGTACACGGCGAAGCCGGCGAACGGCAGGATCGCCTCGCTCGGAATGGGCGGGAAGACGCACTCCACCAGCATCAGCCCGGCGAGGCCGATGTATCCGAGGGTGGTGATGACGTCCACGGCCCAGTCGGTCACGGGCGGGTCACCTCGGGACGCCCAAGGTTCGGCACGGCGGTGATCATGACAGCCTCCCCGTGGGGCGCCAAGGGTGGGCGTTTGCGCATACGATCGGCCGCGATGGGCCCTCCCGATAGCGGGCCGTCGGTGCGCGGGGCGATCCTGCGCTTCGCCGTCGCCGGCCTGATCGCACTCACCGCCCTCGTCGTGGTGGGCGGCCTCGTGCTCCGCGATCTCTCCGAGCGGGAGGCGGTGGACGACGCCCGCCGGCTGGCAACGCTCGCCGGCCGCGGGATCGTGGAGCCCCGTCTCACCGACGCGGCGCTGGCCGGCCGGGCCGGCCGCGCTGGCGGAGCTCGACCGCACGGTGCAGGAGCGCGTGCTCAGCGAGGACATCGTCCGGGTCAAGATCTGGACGCCGGACGGCCGCATCGTCTACTCGGACGAGCCTCGGCTGATCGGCCGCCGCTTCACGCTCGGCGCCGACGAGCGCGAGGCGCTCGAGCGCGGCATCACCGACGCGGAGCTGAGCGACCTCTCAAAGCCGGAAGACGTCCATGAGCGCCAGGAGGGGTCGCTGCTGGAGGTGTACCTGCCCATCCGGACCCGGGGGGCAGCCCCGCGCCCTCTTCGAGATGTACCGCCGCCAGAGCGCGATCGAGGCCCGCGGCGACCGCATCCTGATCGCGATCGCACCGGTCGTGATCGGCTCGCTGCTGCTGCTGTGGCTGATCCAGCTGCCGCTGGCCTGGTCCACGGCGCGGCGCCTGCGCGACGGCCTGCGGGAGCGCCAGGCCCTGCTGGAGTCCGCCCTGGAGTCGTCATCGCTCGAGCGCCGCCGGGTGGCGGCCGACCTGCACGACGGGCCGGTGCAGAACCTGGCGGGGCTGGCGTACTCGCTCTCGGCGGCCGCCGAGCGGGGCCGGGCACCGATCCGGCCACCGTGCGGGCGCTCGAGGAGGGCGCCGACGCCGCCCGCGAGGGCATCCGGCGCCTGCGCGCCACCGTGGTCAACATCAACCCGGGCCGCCTGCACGAGGCCGGCTTGGCGGCATCGATCGGCGACCTGACGGGCGAGCTTCGAGAGATGGGTGTCGCGGTGGACATCGACGTGCCCGGCGACGTCGTCCTGGCCCCCGCCGCGGAGGAGCTGCTGTACCGCGGCGCGGTCGAGGGGATGAGGAACGCCGCCGCCCACGCCGGTGCCACGCGCGTGCTGGTGCGGGTGAGCGTGGACGGCGGGCAGGCGCGGTTGCGGGTGGAGGACGACGGGCGCGGGTTCGACGAGGCCACGCGCGCGCGCCGCCGCGAGGAGGGGCACCTGGGACTGTCCCTCGTCGAGGACCTCGCGGCACATCTGGGTGGAACGGCCCGCGTGCGCTCAACGCCGGGCGCCGGGACCATCCTGGAGATCGAGGTGCCCGCGTGACTGGGGCAAGCGCGCCGCCGGTGGAGTGCTGAACGGCTTGGTATCGAGCGCATCGATCGCGCAACGCTCGATCGCTTCCGCGCCGAGCAGGAAACGCGTTCGCTCTATCTGCTCGACGTACGCGACCTGCCGGAATATGCGGCGGGTCACATCCCGGGCGCGGTCTCCGCGCCAGGCGGTCAGCTTGTGCAGGGAACCGACCAATACATCGGCACCCTCGGCGCGCGTGTCGTCCTGGTCGACGACAAGGAAGTGCGCGCGGCGATGACCGCGTCCTGGCTGCGCCAGATGGGATGGAAGGACGTGTATGTCCTGGTCGAGTCCGGCTCCGAGACCGGCTGGCCGCAAGCGCCGATGCTCGGCGATCCGCCCGCGCCGGACGTGATGGTGTCCGCCGCCGACCTTGCCGGCATGCTGGCGCATGGCACTGCGACCGCCGTCGATCTGTCGTTGAGCCGGACCTATCGTTCTGCGCACATCCCCGGCGCCTGGTTTGCGATCCGCGCGCGTCTCGACAAGGCGCTCGCCAAAATTCCACTCACGGGTACGCTGGTGCTGACATCGGAGGACGGCAGACTCGCCGGTTTGGCGGCGCCGGAGGCGGCTGCGCTGACGACGCATCCGGTGCGGGTGCTTGCCGGCGGCAATGCAGCGTGGAAGGCGGCGGGGCATCCGTTGACCAAAGAGAATCCACGGATGGCGGACGAGGCCATCGACGCCTGGCTCAAGCCTTACGAACGCACCGGCGACACCAAGAAGGCCGCGGAAGAATATCTCTCGTGGGAAGTCGATCTGTTGCCGCGCATCGCGCGCGACGGCACGACGAATTTCATTCCAAGTGATCGACCAGGGTGTTCGCCGCACATCCTGAGGTCGTCCCCGCGAAGGCGGGGACCCATAACCCCGTCGTTGTTTGGGGTCCAGAGTCGTTGACTTGGCCTCTACAGACAATGTTGAGATGATGGTGAGTATGGATCCCCACTTTCGCGGGGATGACGTTTGAGTATGTTGCGACGCCGGAGATGACCATGACCTTCGCATCGTCTGCCGAACTGCGCGCCGAAGTGCTGGCCGGATGCCGCGTGCTGACGCATTTTCGCATTGTCGAGGGTTTCGGTCACGTCAGCGCGCGCATTCCTGGCACCGACCGCGTGCTGTTCACGCCGCGCCGCGCACTCGGCTTGGTGACAGAGACCGAACTGCTCGAGCTCGACCTCGAGGGCCGCAAGCATGCGGGCGCCGGCAGTCCGGCGCTTGAGGTCGCGATGCATCTCGCGGTGTTCCGCCGTCGCCCGGACGTGATGGCGATCGCGCGCGGGACATCCGCGCAATGTCGCGGCCTATGCCTGCTCGGCCGAGCCGCTCAAGGTGGCGCATGGCTTCGGCGCCAATCTCGGCGCGGTCGTTCCGGTGTTCAAGCAGCCGTTCCTGGTGGCGAACCACGAGATGGGAGAGGGCGTCGCCGATGTGCTCGGCGATGGCGCTGCCGTCATCCTGCAAGGCAACGGCATGCTGGCGGTGGGCCATTCGGTACCGTATGCCTGCGTGCAGGCCTTGTTCATGGAAGAGACCGCGGAACTGCAACTCAAGGCGCATGCCGCCGGTTTCACACCGCGCTTTTACACCCCGGAAGGCGCTGCCCGCCGTCATGGCGACGACCGCGTGCATGAGCCGATCCGTGCATGGGAATATTATCTGGGCGCGGCGGGTGGAAATTTTACGCATGGCCGTTGACGCGGCCGCGCCCTTGCGCCCAGCAGCCCGATGACCTTAAACAAACGACGCTCAGCCGGCCGCGTCAAAGGGCGGATCAATTCTCGCGTGGGAGGCCAACGTCATGTCCGCGGACCGCAGCAAGCAGCCCGTCATTCATTTTGTGGGCAGCATTCCGCTTCCCGACACCGAGACCGTGTTCCGCACCTTGTCGGAAGCGACCGGCAAGCACCTTACCCGCATCCCCGACGGCGAGACCGGCATCCGCAAGACCTGGATCCGCTTCCTCCAGGACGTGCTGGCGGAGAATCCCGCGATCGAGCTTGCCGCGGACGTGCCGCCGTTCAAGTTCGTGCAATGGGACGGCAAGGTGATCCGCGAAATTCCGCGGCTGCGCGTCAAGCCCGGCATGACGCCCAAGGCGGAAGATTTCAAGACCGGCTACGCCGATATGGCGATCGAGTCCTGGGCAAAGTTCGAGACGATGCAGAAGGCAGGGACGATCCCGCCGGCGTCAAGTTTCAGGTCAGCATTCCGACGCCGGTCGCGCCGGTCTACAACAACATCGTGCCGGACAGCAGGCAGGCGGTGCTTGGGCCGCTGACCGAGCATTTCATCGGCGAGGTCGCCAAGATCGCCAAGGCGCTGCCGAACGACCGCGTCGCGATCCAGTGGGATGTCTGCCAGGAAGTGCTGGCCTGGGAGAACTATTACGATGCAGGGCCGGTCGATTTCCGCACCGAGACCCTGGAGGTGCTCGGCAAGATCGGCGATGCCGTGCCGGAGAAAATCGATCTCGGCTATCACCTCTGCTACGGCAGTCCCGCCGACGAGCACATGGTGCAGCCCAAGGACACCGCGCTGATGGTGGATATGACCAATGCCATCGTGTCGCGGGTCAAGCGGCCGATCCAGTTCTTCCATCTGCCCGTGCCGAAGCCACGCACTGACGATGCCTATTTCGCGCCGCTGAAAGACCTCAAGCTCAAGCCCGGGACCGAGCTCTATCTCGGCCTGATCCACCACAACGACGCCGCCGGCGACGCCACACGGCTTGCCGCCGCCCGGCGCTACACTCATGTCGACGGTGTCGCGACCGAATGCGGCATGGCGCGCGGCGATCCCTCCAGGCTACCGTCGTTGCTCGCGGCGCATGTCCATGCTGCGGAAGCCGCCGCCTAGGCCAAGCAAACGAAAGAGATCAACCTTATGACCGAAGCAGAACGCGCGCCGCGGAGCCACCGATATTCCGTCGGCGACATCACCGTGACCGTGGTCGACGACGGCTTTCGCAAAATTCCGGTGACCGACGGCTATTGTCTCAATGCCTCAGCCGCCGACATGAATGCGGCGCTCGCGGCAGCCGGGCTCGAGCCGGGCGTTCTGCACAATCCGTTTCAGCCGATCGTCATCACTACCGGCGGCAAGAACGTGCTGTTCGACACCGGCAACGGCGA
The DNA here is from genome assembly GCA_963806585.1 of uncultured Thermoleophilia bacterium. Classification (GTDB taxonomy): domain Bacteria; phylum Actinomycetota; class Thermoleophilia; order Miltoncostaeales; family Miltoncostaeaceae; genus Miltoncostaea. Next base: position 296,343 of record CAWDYN010000012.1, read on the forward strand.
GCCGGCGTTCGCCGAGAGCAAAGGTGAGCGCGGCAGTCTGCCGGGCAGTCTCGCCACAGCCGGTCTCAGCCGCGAGGACGATCGACATCGTGGTGATCTCGCACTGCCACGGCGATCACGTGAACGGTCTGCATCACAGCGGACGGCAAGCCGGCTTTCCCCAAGGCTGAGATCAAGGTGCCGTCGGTCGAATGGAAATTCTGGATGGACGACGGCGAGATGAGCCGCGCGTCGCCGGGCCGCATGACCGATCTGTTCAAGAACAATCGCCGGGTGTTCGATGCGCTCGGCCGCAAGGTCACGGTCTACGACTGGGATGCCGAGGTGGTGCCCGGTGTTACGGCGGTTGGGACGCCCGGCCATTCGATCGGTCATACCTCGTTCATCGTCAAATCGGGGTCGCAGCGCGTCTTTCTGCTGAGCGACGTGTGCATCAACAATCCGCCGCTGTTCGTCGTGCATCCCGGATGGCACACCATCAACGATCAGGACCCGGTACAGGGGGAGGCGACGCGCCGCCGCGTGCTGTCGATGCTGGCCGCCGAGGAAATGAAAGTGCAGGCGTTCCACTTCCCGTGGCCGGGCGTCGGCTATATCGAGCGCAACGGCGACGGCTTCCGCTTCGTGCCGGTGTAATAGGCATTTCCGCCCCTCCTCTGGTGAGGGGGAGGGGTCTCACAGGCGATACGGCACCTGCTCGGGTCCCGGCGCTTGCGACACCTTGCCGGTCGCGGGATCGAACATGCCCTGCATGAAATTGCCAACCCGCTCGCTGCGCACGATCACCGCGACGGTACGCCCATCGCCGGCGTACTCGGCATGGATTACGCCAGGCGGAACCACGTCGACAAAGCCATTGCCGACGACATAGTCGTCGGTTTTGGTCAGTGTGGCCTTGTCGTCGGCGGCATCAGCGCCGTCACGCTGGTAGCGCACGACGTGTTCCTCGCCTTCCAGCACCGAATAGACCGTCCAGGTATGGGCATGGTCGTGCACTGGCGTTCCCGAGCGCGGCGCCTTGATAAGGCCGTTGATGACGAAGCCGTAGTCGGGGTCTTCGTAGAACAACAGGTTCTGCGGACGCTTCGCCTCCGGTCCCGGGGCAGGCCAGGCTTTGGCGCTTTCCTGCAAGGCCTTGGAGCCGGTGAGCATCGGCATCAGTTCGCCGATCTTCCGCCAGCGCTCGGCCTCCGACAGCGGCTTGGTCCACAAGGCGCGGACCGCTTCGACGAACGGGGCCATCATGGCCGGGGCCGCCGCGTGGGTCTTGCTCTCGCTCATCGCATCCTCCGTATCGACGGTTAGCCTACTGGAACCGGCCTTGCCATGCTACTTCGCGCGGTCGCGCAACGCCGCCGCCAACTCCGCCGCCGCCTGCACCACTGCCGGATGATCCAACGCCGTGAACTTATTGCCGCGGCGGAGAATGCGCCCGTCGGCGACCACGGTATCGACGTTGACCGGCTGCGCCAGCGCCACCAGCGCGTCATAGGGATCGCCGATCGGCGTCATGTTGATGTCGGTGGTGCGCACCAGGATCAGGTCGGCGCGCTTGCCGGGCGTGAGCGAGCCGGTCTTGCCGGCGATGCCGAGATCCTCGGCGCCATCGATGGTCGCGAGCTGCACCAGCCGCTTGGTCGTCAGTTTGAACTTCTTGCCCATGCGATGCAGGTTCGCGCTGTAGAGCATTCGCATGCAGACGAAGCAATCGCAGTTGTAAGTGGTGTTGTGGTCGATCGACATGGAGGTCTTGACGCCGGCCTCCATCAATTCGGCGAGTTGAATGTCGCCCGAGCGGCGCGCTTCGCCGGTCGGCGAGGTGGAATAGCTGGTACCGCGCGCCTTGAGGATCGCGCGGTCCTCGGCGCTGGTGTTGAGCGGATGCACGAGCTGGACGTCGGGGCCGAGCAGGCCGGCGCCGTCGAGCATCTTGGTCACCGGCGGACCCGACGTATGCAGCGTGATCGGCAGGCCAAGCTCGCGGGCGCCGCCCCATTCCTTCTTGGCCATCTCGATCGAGACGGTGCCGCGCAGCGGATTAGGATCGTTACCCACATTGCGCGAACAGATGCCCAGCGTCAGCAGGCCGTCATTTGGCATCCACTCCCGCTTGACGCGTGCGAGATCGGCAAGGTCCATCGGCTCGTCGTTGGGCATGCCCTGCGGCGAGCCGTAGGCGAAGCGCCCGCGGATGCCGCTGTCGCGCATGGCGCGCAGTTCGGCATCGGCATGCGCGGGGCTGCGCACATTGTGCGCCCAATTGTGCACGGTGGTGACGCCGGCGCTGAGCGCTTCGGCGAGGCCCAGCCGGACCGCGCGATAGCTGTCCTCCGGCGTCATGTGTTGGCCGAGCTTCGAGGTGACCGGAAAATAGCTCTGCTTCGGATCGTCCTGGCGCATCAGCGGCCGCATGGCGCTGGTCCACAGGTGCCAATGCGTCTCGACGAAGCCCGGCATGCAGATCATGCCCTTGCCGTCGATCACTTCGGCGCCTGGGGCCGGAATGCTGGCGGCGACGGCGACGATCGCCCCGTCGCGGACATGCACGTCGCCACTCGGCAGGTCGCCGACCGCGGTGTCCATTGACAGCACATGCGCTCCGCGCACGACGAATTCGCCGCGCACCGGCAGGCCGCCGGTTTGTCCGGCCTGTCCCGTCGTGGTGCTGCCGCTCTGCGCGGCTGCACCGCGCGGCACCACGCTGGCCGCACCGAATGCGGCCGACGCGGCGATGACGTTGCGTCTGCTCATGTGATCCTGGCTCATCGTCTCCCCCTTCTGGTCGTTTCTTGGTCGATGTGCTGCCGGTCAGACCTTGATCTTCTCCTCGTCCAGTGTCTTGGCGACCGCCGGCCGCTTCACCATCCGATCCTTGAACGCGGTGTAGTTCTTCAGTTCACTCATCGGCAATTCGCGGCGCACGCCCCAGGTGTAGAAGACCAGTCCGTAGGGATCGAGCACGGAGTAGCTGTCGCCGAACCATTCGCGGCCTGACAGCATGCTGTCGATCTGCTGCAGGTGGCCATGGAACGTCTTCAGCCCAGTCTCTTTGATCGAGGCATGAGCGTTGGCGTCAGGAGTGTAGCGTTCCGGCCGGCCGACATGGGCGTGGGCCGGATGCACGCTGGCGGCAAAGAAGCCGATCAGCGACAGCGCCTTGGCTTCGGCCAGCGCATCGTTCGGCCACAGCCCGAAGCGCTTGCCGAGATAGGGCAGGATTGCGGTGTTCTCGGCAAGATGTTCGCCGTTGTCGAGGCGCAGCAGCGGAACGCGCCCTTGCGGGTTCATCTTCAAGTAGGCTCGGTGCGTTGCTCGCCGGCGGCGAGGTTCACCGGCTGCGGTTCATACGCCTCGCCGCTCTCCTCCATCACGATGTGCGAAGCGAGCGAACAGGCGCCCGGACAGAAGTAGAGCTTGAGCATGGAAGGCCTCCCTGGATCGGTGATTGTAGTTGGTCGAAGCTTACCGGCTTTGCATGCGCGGCGGGGATATGATTCCGGCATGCCAGCAAAGAGGGGCCTGCATTCGCAAAGGGCAGGGAATGGGCGGCTGCCCAAACGGAGCCGTCGCCCCGGCCCGATACGGTCAGACCGATTCAGCGCCTGGCGCTCGCCTCCGCGGTGTCGGACCATGCCGCCGGTTGGCGCAGTCCCACCTTCTCCATACGCGGCAGCACCTCCTGCACGAAGTACGGTAGCTCCTGGAGGTAGTTCAGGAAGATCAGCGCGCTGCCGCCGATTCCGGTGGCCTTGAGCTTGAGAAGTTCATCGACGATGTCGTCTGGGCGCGCCGACGACCGGATAGACGCCTGGGAAAATGCCGGAATACCGCTTGCCGGTGGCCTGCGTCATCCGGTTGACCTGCGGCTGGGCGAGTGGCAGTTCGCTCGCCTTCATGCCTTTCGACAGCGACGTGACACGCTTGCGGCGATAGTAGTCGAGCGCGTCCTGATCGGCCTGCTCCTCGGCGAAGTAGTAATAGAAGTCCTCCGCCTCCTTGCGTGTCGGCTTGCAGACGATCTGGGTCTGCACATAGACATTCGTGTTGCGGCCGAACTTGGCGGCTTGGTCCTTCACCGCCTTGACGATCGCCGGCGTGCCGTCGAGATCGTTGATCGAGGTAAACAGAATATCGGCGGCCTGCGCCGCGAAGTTGCGGCCGGTTTCCGATCCGCCCGCGGACATGATCGGCGGGCGCGGACTTTGCAGCGGCAGCGGATCGGTGACGACGCCCTTGAGATGGTAGAATTCGCCGTCCCAGTCGAACTCGCCGCCGCCATCGATGATTTTGGCGAATACCCGGAACCACTCCAGGCCCTGATCGTAACGGTGCTCGCCGTCGATGGTGACGCCATGCATACCGAACTCATCCGGGTTCCAGCCGCAGACGATGTTCAGGCCCACCCGGCCATGGGTCACGTGATCGATGGTGACGATCGCCTTGGCGGCGAACGCAGGCGTGCAGATCGGTACGTGCGCGGTGACGAACACGCCGATGCGCTTGGTCAATGCGCCGGCCGCGGCGCTGTGGGTGAAGGTCTCGTACGAGCGGCCCCACATGTCGGCGGCGCCACCCAGACCGTGCCATTTCGCGATCGGCAGGATGAATTCGATTCCGGCGTCGTCGCTGAGCTGGTAGACCTTGACGATCTCGTCCCAGTCGGCGCGCCAGCGCTCCGGCGCGGCGCTGAGCGTCATGCCGCTGCCGCAGTTGGCGCCGAACAGGCCGAACTTGTAGGCGTTGCCGCCAAAGAATTCCGTCATGACGGTCTTTTCTCTCCCCGATAGCCGTCTTTTTGCCAACCGGATCGGAGCCGGGCGTGATGCGTTTGTCAATTGCGCGAGCGCTGAGGCTGTTATGCCGAGGCCTCGCGATCGTGGCCATAGCGGCGGGCATCCGCTACGCTCTGCATCAATTGTGGTACCAGACAGGAAGAGAGCTGCCTCGCTCAATGCACGGGCGATGATAGCGGGGAGGTCGTAACGGAATGCCCGACGAAACCATGATCGCCGTCGACAAGGTCGGTAACAAGGTCCGCTTCTACGACGCGGACATCAAGGAGATGAAGGTGCTCGACGGGCCGGAACCGTGCGTGCACGAGTTGGCGATGGCGCCCGACCGCCGCACTGCGTACATCCCGCTCTATGGCGACGGCATCTACGGCAACAACAAGAATCCCCAACAACAAGGTGCTGGTGATCGACCTTGAGCGGCAGGAAATTGCCGAGATTATCGAGCTTGGCGAGTACGTCGCGCCACATGGCATGGCGGCAACCGGCGACGGCAAGCTGTGGGTGACGTGCGACATCCCCAACAAGCTGCTGTGCCTGGACCTGGCCAGCGCGAGCCATCGAAGCTGTCTACGACAATCCCTCGAAGGGCGGGCATATGTTGGAGAAGCTGCCTGACGAGTTCGAAGCTTTACATCTCCGCCAAGGAGGGGCCGCTCGGCGCCTTTGATCTTGGCAAGCGCGCCTATACGGCGACCGTGCCGCTTGCGGCTGAGGGCGTCGCTAGCGGCAACGGCTCCGGCAGCGAGGGCCTTACCGCGACGCCGGACGGCCGCCGTGTCATCGTATGCGATAACGATACGACGGCGTTGCGCATCATCGACGCGACGACCGACCGCGAAATCGGAAGCGTGCAGCTCAAGCCTTTCGTCTTCACCAACGTCAAACGCTCGCGTATGGCGAAAGTCGGGGTTCTCGCGTGACGGAAAACATCTGGTGGCGGTGAGCTACGCTTCGGCGCTCGCCTGGGTGATCAACGCCAACGATCTCAACGATCAGACCGTAATTCCGGTCGCCAAAGGGCCGATGGGCATGAGCTTTCCACCGGACGGCAAGAGCGTGCTCGTAACCTCGCACGACAGCGGCCTGCTCACGCGCATCGACCTTGCGACGCGGCGTGCGGTCGCCGGTTACGACGGCGGAGTCGGGATCGAAGTGATGGCTTGGTACTAGACGGTTGTTAACCAAGCGATCCCTTGAACACGGATCTGGGTCTTGCTGCGAAAGGGGTGTCCGGCGCCGCGCAAAGATTGCCAAGTTTTAATGTGGCCGTCGCGATCGAAGCGGAATCTCCATTGATGGTTCCACATTGTATGCGCAATAGCCCGGCCATGATATGGAAACGCCTCTCGGTCACCAGCAAGCTGTTTGTCGTCATGGCCCTGACGGCCGTGATCGTCATCGGCTTCATGGCCGTGATGATCGCGGTGAGCATGCGGTCCGGCTTTTCGCAATATCTGCTTGAGGCCGAACTGGACCGCTTCGATTCTTTGGACACGGCGTTAAGCGAAAGCTACGATCCGGCGAAACCCGGCTGGCCTGAATTGAGCGCAACTGCGCGCGCCTGGTCGGATTTCGTCCGGCAACATTTCCGGCCTCCGAACCGTCCTCCTCACCCTCCTTTGTTGCATGGTGGCGCCCAGGCCGGCGCGCCGTCTGGGGGCGCCCTGCGCCAGCCGCCGCGCGATCGTCCACGGCCGCCGCCGGACCCATTGCAACTGGGAACGCGGCTGTCGCTCCTGGATGCAAATGGCAATCGCATTGCGGGCGCTCCTCTCTCGGGCGGACTGGTGGCCAAGCGCCTGATCGTCAAGACAGCCAGCGATGGGATTTCGCAGACGATTGGCTGGATCGCGCTGGCGGCTCCGAGGGGCGGAGCAATGTCGGCCGACGATCTGTTTTTGTCTGGTCAGTTCAGGACCCTTATTCTCACTTCGCTGTTTGCGATCGCTCTATCCGCTATGGCCGCGTTTCTGTTGGCGCGGCAGTTTCTGGCTCCGGTGCGCGGGCTTGTCGGCGGCGCCAAGCTGCTCGCGGCCAGCGATTACAGCGCGCGCCTGGAGAATCACCGCGAGGACGAGTTCGGTGCATTGATCGATCAATTCAATGCGCTCGCGGAGGGCCTCGAGACCGCCCGAAAAGCGGAGCGGCAGTGGTTGACCGATGCTTCGCACGAATTGCAGACGCCGCTTGCCATTCTGCGCGCCGAGATCGAGGCATTACAGGACGGTCTACGTCAGCCGGACGAAAAGACGCTGTCTGGTCTGCACAAATCTGTTTTGCGGCTGTCGCGCCTTGTTGCCGATTTGAATTCCTTGTCCCAGGCGCGCGAAGGTGGCCTGATCACAACCATGGCAGACGAGGATTTTGGCTCCATCGTCGATGAAGCGGTGGAGGCGGCGCGCGCCCATATCGAGGCTTCGAATTTAAGATTGCAGGCAACCATCGACCATGCCCTGATTTTACCTTGCGATCGGATGCGCATACGCCAATTGCTCGACAATCTCATCGAGAATGCGCGCCGATACACCTCGGCGCCGGGCACGATTTTGATATCGACGCACCGCGAGGAGTCAGGCGTGCGGCTGCTCGTGGACGATACGGCGCCGGCGCCGCCGGACGAGGCATTGGATAACTTGTTCGAGCGGTTCTACCGTGCGGAACCGTCGAGAGCTCGCACGCATGGTGGCTCCGGGCTCGGGCTGACGATTTGCCGCGCGATCGTGCTGGCCCATGTCGGATCGATCAAAGCGGAGCGGTCCGATCTCGGCGGCTTACGGGTCAATATCTTTCTCCCGTTCGGAGTAGCTTGGCATGCGTAGGCCTGAACGGATTCTGATTTTCGAGGACGAGCCGGCGATGGCCTCCGTGTTGCGCGACTATCTGGTCCAGGCCGGCATGGAGGCGGAGATCGTCCACGAAGGCACTGGGGCGGTTGACCTGATCCTGTCCTCGAAGCCGCACTTGGTAATTCTCGACATCATGCTTCCCGGCAAGGACGGGCTGACGATCTGCCGCGAGGTCCGCGCCAGGAGCGACGTTCCGATCATCCTCGAAACCGCGAGGGTCGAGGAGATCGACCGGCTGCTCGGCCTCGAACTCGGAGCGGACGACTACGTCTGCAAACCGTTCTCGCCGCGGGAGGTGGTGGCGCGGGTCAAGGCGGTCTTGCGGCGCTATCGGCGCGAAGCGGCACCCGATCTGGAACCGGATTCGACATCGGGGCTGTCTCTCGACGCCGACAAATGGGTCGCGACCTTCAACGGGATGGCGCTCGATCTGACCCGCCGTGAATTCCAGCTTCTGTCCGTGCTGCACGGGCGCCCCGGTCGCGTGTTTTCCCGTGGCCAATTGCTTGAGCTTGCCTTCAAGGGTGACACCGACGTGTTCGACCGAACCATCGATAGCCACATCAAGAACATCCGTCAGAAGATCAGGAAGGTCGATCCGGAATTCCAGTGCCATCCGCTCGGTCTATGGGGTTGGGTACGCGTTCGAAGGATGATGGCTGACAGGCCAAAGTGACGTGGCTGCATTTTTGCTCCATAGTTCCTGCAAACTCACTGCATTGTCACGGTTCATAGGGTTCGCCAAGTGCCGCATTCTGCGGATTCGAACCGAGGAGACGACAATGGCCTGCATTGAACCGAGGCCCTTCCGAAGCGGTCCGTATTGGGGCGTGGAGGCGCGGTCTTGGCGGCTGCCGGTGCGGTGACCTGTTCGCGGTCACAAGCCCGACCGGCGCCCGCGAAGGCTTTGGCAACAGGGTGTCCATCACGGTGCAGGGCAATCAGCGCTGCATCATATCGAACGGGCTGCCCAATCACCGACCGGGCCGTTCCCACCCGGGGCAATCCGAACACGATATCCGCGCAGAACACAGGCTTTGCATTTCGCTCCATCCGCACAAGAACAGCCAGCCGACGCCGGTGGATGCGCGGCGCCGATCGGCGTCGCGCTCAACGGCATCGAGTTCCGGCCGCAGACCGCCGAATACTACGATCCGTCAAGCCCGCGCGCATATCAGCCGCGACCCAAGCTCCGGCTGGAATTATGAAGGCCTTGGTGAGGGAGAAAGCTCGGCATGGACAACAACAAGGCCCACGTCGATTTCCGCGGCCTCTACCACTATCACGGCGTGTCCCAAGCGCGCTGGTGGCCTCGGCAGGGAGCAACTTGATCGGTTATGCCGCGGAGGGTTTGAAATCCACTATGTCGGCAAGAGGCAGCGGTCGAGCTACCGGTTGAAGCCGGCACGCGACCTTCGGGACCTGGCGGCCGGTATGACGGCACGTTCGTCCAGGACTGGGAGTACGTCGCCGGCTCCGGCACGCTCGATGCCTGCAATGGCGGCACGCTCAATGGCAAGTTCGTCTACTTCGCAACCGACACGTTCCCGTTCTTCCCCCGCTGTCATGTGGGGCGACACCAGTGCGGATTTTGCAGCAGGCGCCGCCGTGGCGGACCAGGCTTCGGCCGGGAGCGGGCGGGCGCCCCGGCGACGGCCGCGCGCCGCGCGGCGCCGGCCGCCGTCCGGCCCGCCGCCGAAGCCGTTCGGCCTGCGAAGGGCGTACTGAAGGCGCGCGCTGCACGTTCGACGCGCCGCGCGGTCACAAGCTCTCCGGCACATGCCGCGAAACGCCGGCAGGCGTCTCGGCGTGCGTGCCGCGGGGCGGCCCTCCGCGGTCATAGCGGAAAACCAAGGTCACCATGAGAGGCGGCCCCGGCATGCCTTTGCCGGGGTCGCGGCAATGCGGCTAGAGTGGCGGCATCGAGGCCGACTCGGAAATGCTGTGACCGCGGAAATCCCTTCCTCTGCTGACCGTCTGAAAACGTTGTTTGGCCGTCTCGGCCTTGAACGTGTCCATATCCTCGCGTGCATGTCCGGTGATTGGGGCGAATTTTCCGCCGCCTCTCCCGAGCGTATCTGCTCGCTCACGATCGTCGCGCCGCATTTGAACAAGGGGATTCCCGAAACGTTGAGGGCGTTCGCTGCGCCCAGTCTGGTCATAGCTGGCGATCAAGGGGCGCCGGCAAAGCGGGCGCGGGATTTGGCGGGGAGGTTCGGGCGCGGCGAGCTGTTCGAGCTCCGTGATTACGCCACCCCTGCGTGGGCCGATACGATCGCCGATCGCACCGAGGAGGTCGCGAAGGTATCAGTGATTTCCTGACGCGCGCCGAGCGTGAAGGCCGGGCGTCGCCTGCCGTCGCGGCCAAGGGCGAAGGGGAGATTGCGGGTATCTCCTACCGTGTCGAAGGGGAGGGGCCCGCGCTGGTTTTGATGCCGTTGTCGCTCGCACCGTCGCAATGGGATCCTCTGGTGCCGCAACTTTCCGAACGCTACACCGTCGTCCGGCTGGGTGGCCCCCATCTCGGCGTGGTGTCGTTGCTGGAGGACCGCGCCCAATCCGGATACGGCGATCTCGTCGCGCATGTGTTGGATCAGACACAGCTCGCACCGGGTGAAACCGTGCTTGAGGTCGGATGCGGTTCCGGCGCGCTTGTGCGTCCGCTGGCGATACGGATCGGTCCTGGCAACGCGATTGTTGCGGCCGACCTCAATCCCTATCTCCTCTCGGAAGCGCGAGCCCTGGTAAGGAGCGAGGGGTTGACCGATGCAATCTCATTCGAACTGGCTAACGCGGAGGCGCTGCCGTTCGCGGATGACCGCTTTGACGTCGCTTACTGTTGTACGGTTATGGAAGAGGGCGACGCCGACCGCATGGTGGCGGAGATGGCGCGTATCACGCACCCTGGCGGCCGGATCGCAATTATCACACGGGCGATCGACGTCGACTGGTGGGTCAATCTCGCGCTGCCCCGCGATCTCAAGCGCAAGATCGACGCGCTCGGCCCCGCGACCGGCGCGGGCGTCGGCGATCGTGGCTGCGCCGACTCAAGCCTCTACGCCCGCATCACCAAGGCGGGGCTGACGCCCGTGACGATGGGACCGCAGTTCGCGGTCTACCGGGGAGGCGAGCGGCTCGACGACGTGCTCGACCGGCTGGTGGCCGCGCTTCCCGAAGACGAAGGCCGCCTCTGCCGCTCGGCCATCCAACAAGCCCAGGCGGATGGCGTCCTGTTCGCGGCCGAGCCGTTTCACTGCGCCGTCGCAAAACGGTAATCTAGACCGCAACAATGGAAAGGTCTCCCATGCCGGACAAGGTCGTCGTCGGACTGGTGTCGCGCACGTTCTTCAATATGCCGCTCTGGATCGGGCTGGAGAACGGCTACTTCGCCGACGCCGGCCTGGAGGTGGAGACGAACATCTTCGGCAATGCATCGCAGATCCCGCCGCTGCTCGACGGGACCTTCCAGTTTGTGATCGGCTCGCCGGAAGTCACCATGCAGAACGCCGCCGCCGGTGGCCCGCTGCGGATCATCGCCGGCAATGCCGGCAAGCTGGTGCATTCGCTGATCGCCCGGGCGCCGTTCAGGCGGATCGAAGATTTGCGCGGCGCGACCATCGGCATCCTCAACACCAAGGAAGGGACGTTCTTCCACATCAAGACCATGCTGGCGGCGCATGGGCTCAATTATCCGGGCGACTATCAGATCAAGGAAACCGGTGGCGTGCCGCCGCGTCACAAGGCGCTGCTGGAGGGATCGATCGACGCCGGCCTGCAATCGGTGCCGTGGAACTATGTTGCCGAGGATGCCGGGATGAATAATCTCGGCGACGTGGTGGAGTACGTGCCGGATTGGCAGTTCGTGTCGGTCAATGCCAACGACCAATGGGCGGCGGCAAACGACGACATCGTGCGCCGGTTTCTACGCGCGATGTTGAAGGGCACCGATTGGCTTTACGCCCACCGCGCCGAGTCGGCACGGATCGCCGCGCGTGAGATGCCGGCCCCGTTGCCCCATGCGGAGCGCGCCTGGGACTACTTCAACGAGACCAATGCGCTGACCCGTGACATGTCGGTGAACGTGGCAGGCCTGACAAAGGTGATCGCGACGCTCCGTTCGGCGGGGCTGCTTTCCGCGGATGCACCGGTCGATCCGTCGTTTTATATCAACGATCGATACCTGCACGCCGCGCGCGGCGGATGATTCCGTGAATCACCAATCATAGAAATCCCGCGGCCGGGCCCGCCGATAGTAGTGGCGCCGCACCCAATGGCCGTTGACGTAGAACTCCTCGACGATCTCCACCCGTGGGTCGTAGTAGATGCGCGGCGCAGCGCGCGCGCTGCGGTTCCGGTAGATCGGCGGCCGATCGTACGATCGTGGGCGGCGATAGACCGGTGGCTCGTCGTATGCGCGCGCCGTGCGCCGTCGTGGCGGCGGCTCAGGTAAAGCCTTGGGCTTGGGGAGTGTACGCTGTGTCTGTTGCAACGCATGTTCACGTGCCACTTGTCGCTGCAGCGGTTCAGCCTCCGTCGGCGTTGCGGCGCGGCGCTCGGGCGGCAAAGGGACAGCGCGGGGAGCAATGCGCTCGTCTCCGGCGTTTCCGGCATGCGAGCGGCAACCATGGTCTTGTCGGGTTTGGCATCGGAAGTGGCTTGCACTTCGCGCTCGGTGACGACGGGAGCTTCCGGTTCAGGCAGCGCTCGCCGTTCGGCGCGGAGTTCCCGCGGCAATGGGACGGCGTAGGCGGAAACGTGGCGCTCCTCTGCCTGAGTTTCCAGCGCGTGATTGGCAACGACAACCGGTCCGGGTTCGGCATTGGCAATAGCCGGTGTTTCGCGCTCGGCGACGACCGGAGCTTCCGGTTCTGTCAATGCCCGCAATTCGGCGCGGCGTAAGCGTTGCAGTGGGGCGATGCGGGCGACGGTGCGGCTCTCTTCCACCGGGGTTTCCGGCGGCTGGGCGGTAAACAGGCTCTGCCCGGGTTCAGGCTTGGCAACAGCCGGCGTTTCGCGCTCGGCGGCGACGGGGGCTTCCGGTTCTGTCAACGCCCGCATTTCGGTGCGGCGTTCGCGCGGCAGCGGGACGATGCGCGCGAAGGCGCGGTGTTGCTGCGCCGGAGTTTCCGGCGTGGGGGCGGCGACGATGGCTGGGTCAGATTCGGGCTTGGTATCGGATGGCGCCGCATGCGCGGCAATGATCGAGGTTTCGGGTTCGGGCAATGCTTGCCGGTTGGCGCGGTGCTCGGGCGGCAGCGTGGCGAACGCCCGGTGCTCCTGCGCCGATACTTCCGGCTGGTGGACCGCGATCACGGCGATGGGCTTCGCAGCGGTAACGGCCGGCGTCTCCAGCTTCGCGATCTCAAGCAAAGCGGTGCGCCGCTCGCGGGGCAAAGGGACTGCGATTCTCGGCAAAGCCGACGGCAGTGCTCCCTCGATCACTACCTGGGTGTTGGCGAGACCATGCTTGCGCACCAGCGCAAACAACTGGGCCGCGTTTTTCGGCGCGAGCCGCACGCAGCCGTGCGAGGCCGGCCGTCCGAGTCGTCTGATGGCATAGCTTCCATGGATCGCGTGGCCGGCCCGCGTGAAGAAGATCGAGTAGGGCATCGGCGCGTCGTCCCATTCGCGGGAGCGATGATCCCGCTCCATGCGGAACGTGGCGTAGGCGCCTTCAGGGGTGTCGTATTTGGCTTTGCCGGTCGAGACCGGCCAAGTCCAGCGCGGTTCGCCGTCGACGACAACCGACATCCGCTGCGACGCTTTGTCCACCGTGATCAGAACGGCGGCCTCGCGCCGGCAAGGCGAGAAGGCCGAAAGCGCTCGGCTAGCAAGAGCGCGGCAGGGACGCAAAACCAACGCATACAAACACCTTCACCGGACTTGGTTCCGGATGGTTAATCAAACACAAATGCTACGACCGATCTAGCTTAGAACGCAATTCATGATCACTTGCGTCGTTAACCGAGATGGGCGCAGCATGATACCGCTCGCCGGCATCAGCGTCCGCCGAGCGCGCGTGGCAGCATCCGCTGAACTACCCCATCCTTGTAAATAAAGTAATGCTGTAGCGCCGCGCCGATATGCATTGCCACCAGCAAGATGACGAAATAGCCCAGCCAGTGATGGATCTCGAACAGCACCTTCGACATATGCTCGTCCTTGCCCATGATCGGCGGTAGCGAGAAGATGCCGAAAAACGGCGCGCCTTCGCCGAACGCCGACATGCCAAGCCAGGCGATGATCGGCATTGCCAGCAGCGTGACATAGAGCAGCCCGTGTACCGCCGAGGAGGCGGCCTTCTGCCAGCGCGCCAACCCCGGCTCCGGCGCCGGCGCGCCGCGTGATCAAGCGGTTGACGATGCGCAGCACCACCAGGAACAGGATCAGCACGCCGAGTCCCTTGTGCCAGACGAACAGTTCGTTCTTGAACGCTCCGTCCGGGATGCGCGTCATCACCAGCGCGATTGCGAGGATCAGCAGCACACAAACCGCCACCACCCAGTG
>CAWDYN010000013.1:0-80995 GCA_963806585.1 uncultured Thermoleophilia bacterium
TGGACGGTTTATGATCTGGGTTATCCGGGCGACAACGCCATGTTTTTTGATGAATACCAAGTGCTCGGCGATACGTTTATGTTTATTGTCGCCTGGCTTGAGTACGTGGCGATCGCGCTCGCGGTCAGTCTAGACGGGCGCGGGCCCCTCCGCCTGGCCGGGCGGGTCCGCTGCGGTCGATCGGCGCGCCGGCCTCGGTGGCCATCGCCTCGATCAGGACGGCCGTGTCGACGGCCGCGGGACGGTCGGCGTCGGAGGCCGTGTCGGCCACGTACCACGCCTCGCGGGCGAAGTAGGCGAGCCGCGTGGCGGCGTCCGGGCGGCCCACGCTGTCGCGCGCCTGCTCCTCGAGGTAGGCCAGGATCTCCCGGCACTCCGTGCTGGTCCAGCCGCCGCCGTCCGGGGGGTCGCGGCGGCGCGCGAGGATCCACCAGACCACGGCCAGCAGCGGCAGCTTGATGAACAGGAAGGCGGCCGTGGCCCAGAGGCCGAGCACCCCGGGGCTGCCCGCGTTGGCGGCCATCAGCGCGGCGAAGGTGCCGAGCGAGACGAGGAAGGCCACGCCGATGACGAGCCCGATCAGCAGGGGCGTCCGTCAGGTTGCCCTCGCGATCGGAGAAGGCGCGCGCGAAGGGTGAGCGCCGTGCCGCGTGGGCTGGGTCGTCGTCACACGTTGACGCTAGCACCGGCGCTCCGGGGCGACCCCGGCTCGTCGCACGACCATCCTTGGGGGGTTGCCGCGCGCGGCGGGCCTCGCTAGACCTCCCGGCCATGTTCTCCTGTGCCCGGGGAATCGCGTCGGCCGCTGGCGGCCGGCGGCGCTGTCGGCGTTCGCCCTCGCCGCGACGGCGTGGTCGGCGCGGCCGGCCTCGGCCGGCACGCTGGCGCGCGCCCTCGACCACCTGGCGACGGTGCAGGATCCGCGCGGGGGCGGCTTCGCCGAGGGGCGGGGCACCGACCCTCCGTCACGACCTGGGCGGCGATGGCGGTCGCGGCCGCGCCGGGCGCCTGGGCGGGCAGGGAGGGGCCGCTGCGGCGCGCCCTGGTGCGCACCCTGGGGCCCACGCTCGCCGACGCCGAGCGCGGGCCGTGGCCCTGGCGGCCTCGGGCGTCGATCCGCGCGCCGTCGGCCGGCCGCGACCTGGCGCGCGAGATCCTGGCCGCCCAGCGGCCCGACGGCAGCATCGGCGCGGACGCCTCCACCACCGCGTGGGGGATCCTGGCGCTGCGCGCCGGCGCGCCTCACCGCCCAGGCGGGCGCGGTGTCTGCGCGCCCGCGACGCGCTGGAGCGCCGTCAGCGGCCCGACGGGGGCTGGGCCCTCGCGGCGGCGTCGCCGGGCTCGGGCCCCAACACGACCGCGGACGTCGTGCAGGCCCTGGTCGCGGCCGGCCGGCCGCCGCGGGCGCCCTCGCTCGTGCGGGCGCGCCGCTTCCTGCGCTCGGCCCAGAACGCGGACGGCGGCTTCCCGGCGGTGGTGGGCGGCTCGAGCACCGCCCTCACGACGGCCTGGGTGGCGCTGGCGCTGCGCTCCCTGCGCGAGCGCGGGTCGCGGCCGCCGTGGAACCGCGGCGGGCGGCCCGCGGGCCATCTCTGCCCGGCTCCAGCGCGCCGACGGCGCGGTGCGCAACACGACCGCCGGCGAGGCCGTCGGTGTGGGCGACCAGCCAGACGGCGCTGGCGTTCGCCGGGCGCCCGCTGCCGATCCTGGGGCCGGTCTCCGCGCGGGCCGCCGGACGAGGTAGTTAACGGGCGAACGAGCTTGCGCGCGTCCGGGGCCTTTGCCACACTCGGTGAGTCGTTCTCGGCACCCCGGACCAGAGGTCACGCGATGGTCACCCTGACGCAAGAGGCCAAGGACAAGCTGCGCGACGCTGATCGCGGCCGAGCCCGAGAGGGCGCGGGCCTGCGCGTCCAGGTCGTGCCGGGCGGGTGCTCGGGCTTCGAGTACGACCTCTCGCTGGCCGCGCCGGCGCGAGGGCGACGAGGTGGTCGACAGCGACGGCGTGCGCGTGATCGTGGACCGCTTCTCGGTCCCGTACCTGCTCGGCGTCGAGCTGGACTACGAGGAGGGCTTCCAGGGGGCCGGGTTCCTCATCAACAACCCGAACGCCTCCGCCTCCTGCGGCTGCGGCAAGAGCTTCCAGGCCTGAGAGGGGCCGCGCGGGCGCCTGGCGCGGGGCGTGCCCCTCAGCCGCCGTAGTCGGCGGTGAGGATCGTGAGCGAGCAGTCGGCGTCGGTCGCGACGCCCGGCGCCGACGAAGCGGAAGCGCGGGTTGAGCAGGTTGGCCCGGTGGCCGGGGCTCGCCATCCACATCGAGACGGTCGCGGCGCGCCGCCGACGCGGTCGCAGCCGGAGACCATCGCCAGGTTCTCGCCCATGCGGCGCCGCGCGCGGGAAGCCGGCGGCCACGAGGCGGGTCCAGAAGGGGGCGCCGTCGAGGCTGTCGTGCTGGAAGCACGCCGGTCCGCAGCAGCGTGCGGCTGTGCGCCGCGGGCCGCGCGCCGGAGGGGCCGGAGCGGCTTCAGGGCCGACCCGGCCGCGCTGGACGCGCACGCGGTTCATCTCGACGAGGAGGGCCTTCTCCACCCGGGGCGCACCGGTTGCGGCCGTCGGCGGTGGGGCCCGGCGGGGCGGGGCCGCTCGTCGGGCCGCGGCGACCGACGCCGGCGCCGAGCGCGAGAGCGGCGGCCATCATGGCCAGAGCTGCTCTGCATCCGTGCATCACTGCCTCTGTATATCGGCCGGAGCGCCCGAATCCTGAACGTCCGTTCCGGTGGACGGAGTACCGTTGCCGGGGATCACGAGACGAGGGGGCGGGATGAGCGAGGTGGTGATCGCGAGCGCGGTCCGGACGCCGATCGGCAGCGTTCATGGGCGGGCTGGCGAGCGTGCCGGCCACCGAGCTCGGGGCCGTCGTGGTGGCCGAGGCGATGCGCCGCGCCGGCGCTCGACCCGGCGCGCGTGGACGAGCTGCTGATGGGCAACGTCCTGTCGGCCGGGCTCGGGCAGGGCCCGGCGCGCCAGGTCGTCGCTGCGGCGCCGGCATCCCCGAGACGGTGCCCTCGACGACGGTCAACAAGCTGTGCGGCTCGGGCCTGAAGGCCGTCGCCCTCGCGGCGCAGGCGATCCGGGCCGGCGACGCGCGCGTGGTCGTGGCCGGCGGGATGGAGAGCATGAGCCGCGCCCCGCACCTGCTGCAGCATGCGCACCGGCACGCGGATGGGCGACCGGCCGAAGGCGGTCGACTCGATGATCCACGACGGGCTGTGGTGCGCCGCGTGCGACGTACCACATGGGCGTCACGGCCGAGAACGTCGCCCGGCAGGACGGCATCACCCGCGAGGACCAGGACGCCTTCGCCATGCGCAGCCAGCAGCGCGCGTCCCGGCGCGGTGAGCGAGGGCGTCTTCGACGCGAGATCGTCCCGGTGAGCGTCCCCCAGCGCGCGCGGCGACCCGGTCGTGGTCGCGCGCGACGAGCACCCGCGTCCCGACACGACCCTCGAGGCGCTCGCGCGCCTGCGCCCGGCCTTCGACCCGGCGGGCACCGTGACCGCCGGCAGCTCGTCGGGGATCAACGACGGCGCCGCCGCGACGGTCGTGATGAGCGCGGAGGCCGCCCGCGAGCTGGGCGCGCCGGTGCTGGCGACGATCCGCGGCTACGCGTCGGTCGGCGTCGACCCCTCGGTGATGGGCCTCGGCCCGGTCGGGGCCGTCCGCGCGGCCCTCGAGAGGGCCGGCGTCGCGCTGGGCGACATCGACCTGATCGAGCTCAACGAGGCGTTCGCGGCCCAGTCGCTCGGCCGTGTGCCGGCGCCTGGGCCTGGATCCGGACCGCACCAACGTCCACGGCGGGGCGATCGCGCTCGGCCATCCGGTCGGCGCCTCCGGGCGCGCGCGTGCTCACCACGCTGCTGCACGAGATGGGCGCCGGGAGCGCGCGCCTCGGGCTCGCGGCGCTGTGCATCGGCGGCGGCCAGGGCATCGCGATGGTGGTCGAGCGGACCCGGCGTGATCGCGCACGCCGCCCCGCCGCCGCCGGCGATCGTCGCCGGCCGCCGGTGGCGTTCGGCGCCATCACGGTGCGGCTGGGGGCGGGCACGCGGCGGCATCGAGGTGCAGCGCGACGGGCGGATCATCGCGCGGCGCCAGGTCCCGCCCGGGCCCGCGGCGGGTGTCGGTGCCCTGCCGGCGGGCGCGGGCGCGGCTGCGGGTGCGGGCGATCGGCGCCGGCGGCGCGCGCTGGTCGGCGACCGTGCGCGTGCGCGTGCTGCCGCGCTCGGCCCGGCGGGCCGGGCGGGTGCCGGGCTTCGTGGACGCGCCCCTGCAGCGGCGACGTCGACCGCCTGGTGGGCGCGGATGCCGGCGATCGCGGGCGTCTACGTGCAGCACCTGGTCAGCGGGTGCGGGGCGAGCTACAACGCCGACGCCCAGTTCCCGGCGGCGAGCACGCTGAAGGCGGCGATCCTGGTGGACGCGGTGCGCCGGGGCCGCGCGGCGCAGCTGGCGCCGCTGCTCGACCGGATGATCCGCGACTCGGACGACGTGGCGGCCAACGAGGTGCTGGCGGCCCTCGGCGGGGGCTCGGGCGAGGCCGGCGCCGCGAGCGTGACCGACAGCCTCCACCGCCTGGGCCTGGACCGCTCGCTGGTGCGCCGGCCCTACATCGTCGAGGACGCCCGCCGGCCGCTGCCGATCACGACCGCTTCGCGCGCCCGCCCTGTTCACCAACTTCATCACCACGCCCGTCGAGCTCGCCCGGCTGATGGTGGCCATCCACCGCGGCGCCGATCGGGCGCGGCGGGGTCGGCGCGGCTCGGCATCGGCGCCGCGGACGGCCCGGACCGAGCTGCTGGCGCGGCTGCTGGACGTGCGGGACAGCCAGCAAGATCGTGGCCGGCGCCCTGCCCGCCGGCGTGCCCGTGGCGCACAAGACCGGCTACACGCAGGAGGTCAAGCACGACGGCGGCGTCGATGTACCTGGCGGGGGGCCCGGTCGTGGTCTCGGTCATGACCTGGAGCGCCTCGGGCGTCTCCGACGCGGTCGGCGACCGCTTCATCGCCGACGGTCGCGCGCGCGGCGACCCGGCGGCTCGCGTCGGGCGGATCGTGTCCCAGGGTGCCGATGAGAAGGACGAGCGGGCGATAGCGGCCCGCCACGCCGAGGGGGAGGGGCGATGGTGACGGGCGCCTGGCTGGATGACCCGACGCGCGCGAACCGGCTGCGCTACTGGGACGGCGCGCGCTGGACCGAGCACGTGAGCGAGAGCGGCGAGGTGGCCGCCGATCCGATCGTCGGCGTCCCGCCGCCTCCGCCGGCGCCCGCGGCCGCGCCCCTCGCGGTCCCCGAGGCGACCGAGGCGACCGGCGGGGTATACCCGCCCACGGTCCTCGGCCGCGCCGGCTTCGTGCTGGCGGCCGCGGGCGGCGTCCTCACCGCGGCCACGGCCGGCTCGACGGCCGTCGAGCAGGACGACTTCGGCTACATCGAGGTGGCGGGGGGCTCGTGGATCGGGCTGGTGGCCGCCGTCGCGTGCGTCGCCGCGGCGGCCGCCCCCTGGGCGTGGGCCCGGGTCGCCGGGGTCGGGGTCTCGTCGTTCTTCGCCGTCCTGGTCGCGTTCGCGCTGATCGGCTTTCGCACCTCCGACGAGCTGCTGCCCGGCGTCGACGTGACCCTCGCCGGCGCGGGCCGGCTGATGCTCGGCGGCTCGCTGCTGCTGTTCGGGGGCACGGCCGTGGCGCTGGCGGGGTTGCGCGCTCGCGGCGGCCCGGACCCGGCGTCGGCGCCGCGCGAGGGCAAGGCGGTGGTGTCGCTGGTGCTGTCGGTGGCGGGCGTGATGCTGCCCTTCCTGGCGGCGCCGGGCGTCGCGCTGGGCCTGCTGGCGCTCGACGACGTGCGCGCCACCGGCGGGCGCATCGGCGGGCGCGGCGTGGCCGTGATCGGCATCGTGGTCGGCAGCGTGGCGCTGGCGCTGTGGGCCGCCGGGTTGACCCTGGGGATGCTGCTCGCCCAGCCGTGAGACCGGATCAGCCGCGGCGCAGCCGCAGGCGGCGCGCCTCGAGCAGCAGGCGCCAGTCGACGCGGCCGAACACCCAGAGAGCCAGCGCGAGGACGGCGATGCCGAGCGCGACCGACCAGGGGCCGGCGGAGTCGCGCAGGCGGTCGGCGATCTCGTCCGCGGCGACGCTCGCCGCCGCCACGCCGGCCCCGTAGGTCACGAGTCGCCCGGCGAAGCAAGCGCCGGCCACGATCGCGAGGTTGACCCGCAGGAGGCCCGCGGCGATGTAGAGGGCCCCGGCGGGGGGCGGGGAGACGCGCCAGCAGCGCCGCCGCGCCCCAGGTGCCCCGCCGCCCGCGCAGGCGTTCCGCCAGGTACGCGACGTTGTCGCGGGTGGCGCCGCGCATGAAGCGCGGCCCCAGCTCGCGCGACGACCACGCGAGCGCCGTGCGCCCCGCCGCGGCGCCCAGGGCGCCGGCCACCACGATCCGGCCGCGGGGGCGGCCGAGAGCTCCAGGCTCAGATAGCTCAGCACGAGCCACGAGGGCGGCAGGGGCAGGGGGGTGACCGTCATCGCGGCGATGATCGCCGCGGCCAGGAGGTAGGCCACGCCGCGGAGGCTACCGCCGTCCGCGCCCGAAGTGCTGGCCCTCGGGCGCGGCGGCGCGCACGCGGGTGATGGCCGCCACCTCGCCCGGCGGCGCGGGGCGGCCTGCTCGGCCGGGGGCGCGATGCGCTCCATGCGCGTGACCAGGACGTTGACGTTGCGGTCGTGGCGCTCCAGGCGCCCCCAGGCCATCACCAGGGGGTCGGCCCGCACCACGGCGCGGTGCCGCTCGTAGACCTGCGGGCGCACGATGCAGTTGACCATCCCGGTCTCGTCCTCGAGCAGCAGGAAGACGATGCCCGCCGGCCGTGGCCGGCCGCTGGCGGGCGACCACCAGGCCGGCCACCAGGACGTCGGTGCCGTGGGGGGTCTCGCGCAGCTGCGCGGCCGTGACGACCTCGGGGGGCAGGCCGGGGCGCACCAGCGTCACCAGGTGCCAGCCGGTGGACAGGCCGGTGGTCTCGTAGTCGGTGATCGTGCGCTCGAACCGGGTCAGCTCGGGCAGGGGCGGCGCCGGGGCGGCCGGGATCGGCAGGGCGAGCTGGGTGCCGTGCGCCCCCGTCCGCGGCCGCGCCAGCACGCCCAGCTCCCACAGCATCGCCCGGCGCGGGCCGTTCGAAGACGTCGCAGGCGCCGGCGCGCACCAGCTGGGCCAGCTGCTCGCGCCGCAGCTGCGAGCGCGCGCGCCAGGTCGGCCAGGTCGCGGAAGGGGCCGTCGGCCTCGCGCTGGTCCACCAGGCGTGCCGCCGCGTCACGGCGCACCCCGCGCACGTAGCCGAGCCCCACGCGCACGGCCCCGTCCTCCATCTCGCAGACGGCCCGCGAGCGGGCGACGCATGGCGGGAGCACCCGCACCCCGCGCCGCTGGGCGTCGCGCACGAGGCTGGCGGGGGGGTAGAAGCCCATCGGCTGGGCGTTGAGCAGCGAGGCCAGGAACTCGGCCGGGTAGCGCTGGCGCAGCCAGGCGCTCTGGTAGGCCAGCACCGCGAAGGCCGACGAGTGGGCCTTGGGGAAGCCGAAGTTCGAGAAGCCGATCAGCTTGGTGAAGACCCGCTTGATGGTCTCGTCGTCCACGCCCCGCTCCCGCGCTCCGTCGCGGAACTCGCGCCACAGCTCCAGCATCGCCTCGCGGCTGCGCTTGCGGCTCATCGCCCGCCGCAGGGCCTCGGCCTGCCCGGGCGTGAAGCCGGCGAGGGCCATGGAGACCTCCAGCACCTGCTCCTGGAACACGACCACGCCGAGGGTCTCGCGCAGCACGTCGGCCAGCAGGGGGTGGTCGTAGGGGGGCTCGAAGGACGGGTCGGCGCGCCGGGCGCGGCGGTGCGTCGACGTAGGGGTGCACCGCGCCGCCGCTCACCGGGCCGGGGCGGATGAGGGCCACCTGGATGGTGAGGTCGTCGAGGTTCTCGGGCCGCGTCTGCAGCAGGCTCTGCATCTGGGCGCGGCTCTCGATCTGGAACACGCCCACCGTGTCCGCGTCCTGGATCTCGGCGTAGACCGACGGGTCGGTGAAGCCGATGCGCGACAGGTCCACGCTCTCGCGCGCGCGCGCGGGCGACGAGGTCGATGCACTCCTCGACGGCCGAGAGCATCCCCAGCCCCAGCAGGTCGATCTTCACGAAGCCGGCGTCGGCGCACGAGTCCTTGTCCCACTGGCAGATCTGGCGGCCCGGGGAACGCCGCCGGCACCACCGGCACCAGCTCGACCAGCGGGCGGGCGCTCACCACCATCCCGCCCGAGTGCTGTGACAGGTGTCGCGGCAGCCCCGCCGCCTCGCGCGCCAGGAACGCCAGGGCGCGCCAGCGCGGCGAGGCCAGCTTGGCCTCGCCGTCGGGCAGGCGCCGCAGCTCCTCCTCCACCGCGTCGGCCGACGACCAGCCGTCGGCCAGGCGCACCAGGCGCTCGAGATCGGCCTCCGGAAGCGCCAGGGCCCCGCCCAGCTGGCGGATCGCCATGCGGATGCGGAAGGTGGGGAAGGCCGCCACCAGGGCCGCGTGCTCGGGGCCGTAGCGGGCGATGATCTCCTCGATGAGGCGCTCGCGGACGTCGCGGGGGAAGTCGAGGTCGATGTCGGGCACCGACGCCATGTCGCGGTTGAGGAAGCGCCCCAGGAACAGGTCGTTCTCGACCGGGTCGATGTGCGAGAGCCCGGTCAGGTAGCAGACGATCGATCCGACCGACGAGCCGCGCCCGCGCCCGGGCGGCAGCCACCGCCGCGCCGACCCGGCCGGGCGCACCTGCAGCGCCACCTCGCGCGCCAGCTCGAGGATGTCGCGGTGCAGCAGGAAGAAGCCGGCCAGGTCGTGGTGGGCGATCAGGGCCAGCTCCTCGTCCAGCCGCACGCGCGCCAGCGCCCGCTTGCGGGCGTTGGGGTAGCGCGCGCCGAGCTGGTGGGCGCACACGCGCGCCAGCGCCGCCTGGGCGGTCTCGCCCGGGTGCGAGCCCACGAAGTCGGGGAAGCGGTAGCCCAGGTCGCGCGTGAGGTCGAACTCCAGCCGCTCGGCGGTGCGCAGGGTCTGGGCGACCGCCTCCGGGTGGTCCGCGAACAGGGCGGCCGTCTCCCGCGGGGGGGCGCAGCACGGCGTGGCGGTTGCCGCGGCGCGCGTCCTCGGAGCCGTCCAGGGTCAGGCGGTGGCCGATCGCCACGAAGGCGTCCTGCAGCAGGGCCCGCTCGGGCGCGTGCGCGTGCGGGTCGCCGGTGGCCACGCAGGGCACCCCGGCGGCCTCGGCCAGGCGACGAGGTCGCGCGCCAGCCGCCGGTCGCCGCGCGTGCGCGGGCGCTGGATCTCCACCTGCACGTTCGCCGGGCCCGAAATCGCGCACCAGGCCGCGCAGGGCCTCCTCGGCCGCGCGTCGCTCGCCCGCCGCCACCAGGCGCGGCACCAGGCCGTGGCGGGCGCAGCCGGTGAGGCACACCAGCCCCTGGGCGTGGGCCGCCAGGCGCGGAGCGGTCGAGCGGCCGGCGGCAGGGGCCGGCGGTCGGGCGGCGGTCGCGTGTCGGCGTGGGCGATGGTGATCAGCCGGCACAGGTTGGCGTAGCCGGTCGCGTCGGCCGCCAGCAGGGTGAGGTGCGAGCCGTCGCGCAGGGTGAGCTCGGCGCCGGTGATGGGCCGCACCCCCGACCGCCCGGGCCGCGTGCGCGAAGGCCAGCGAGCCGCACAGGCCGTCGTGGTCGGTGATAGCGAGGGCCGCGTGGCCCATCTCGCGCCGCCGCGCCGGCCATCTCCTCGGGCGCCGAGGCGCCGTCGAGGAAGCTGAACGCGGAGTGCGCGTGGAGCTCGACGTAGGGGACGGCCATACGAACACATGTTCGTACCCGGCGCCGGGCGATGCAAGGGCTCGCGACGACGCGGTGGCCGTGGCGCGCGGCCGGGGGCCGCCATAGGCTCGACCCTCGGTTCTCCCGATCCAAGGGGTGGCACATGCGCATGCTGATGAAGGTCCGGATCCCGACGTCGACCGGCAACGATGCGATCGCCAACGGGACGCTGCCCGATCTCGTCAAGACGGCCCTCGAGACCCTGAACGCCGAGGCCGCCTACTTCACGGCGGAGAACGGGATGAGAACGGGGCTCTTCTTCTTCGAGATGGCCGACTCGACCGACATCCCGTCCGCCGCCGAGCCCCTCTTCATGGGGCTCCAGGCCGAGATCGAGCTCGCCCCGGTCATGAACGTCCAGGAGATGCAGGCCGGCGTCGGCAAGGCCATGGCGAATCGCTAGGACCACCGCGCCGATCGACGCCGCCGCCGGCGTCGATCGGCGCCTGCGCCGGCCGCCTACTCGCGTGGGCTCGGTCGAGAAGTTCGGGTAGCGGTCGGTCAGCAGCGCCATGTAGCCGTGGGTCTGCGCCGTGAAGCGCACGATCCAGGCCGTCAGGTTGCGCAGGCCGAGGGGCATCCCGCCGGTGAACAGGCAGACGAACCAGGCGATGATGGCGACCACGACGACCAGGTAGCCCAGCACCTGGGCCACGATCAGCGCCGGGATGGCGAGGATGATGCGGAAGCCGGTCTTCCAGCGGTTCTGCGGGCCGGCGGCGCGATCACCAGGTCGGCGCCATAGGGCCGGTCGCCGAGGAAGCCCGGGTAGGGGTCGGCGAGGAACAGCAGATAGCCGTAGACCTGTGTGCTGTAGCGCAGGTACTGCGCGATGAAGTTGTGCAGGCCCGCGGGGGTCTGGCCCGCGAACAGCGTCGCGAACCAGCTCACGATGATCGCGAAGAGGACACGATTCCCCACAGCGACAGCCAGATGAGGTGGGGGATCACGAGGATCAGGCGGAAGAAGACCGTGAGGCGGTTCCGCTTCAGATCGTCGGAGAGCGTCAGCGCGATGGGATGACTCATGACGCGCGCACTCTATGGATAGCGCTGCGCGACGACAATCCGGGCGGCGTGAAACGCCGAAGGGGGCGCCGGTGCCCGCGGCGCCCCCTTCGTAGTGATCGCGGTCACCGGGTGCCCGCCGGTCTCGCTCTCGGTGTGGTGCGTTCCTGCCCTACGCCACATGTTTCGTCGGGTGGGGCCGGCCCACAGATGCGCTCGTAGAGATCGTGCCCACGGGCTGAAACGCCCGGGTGGGGCACACCGGGGGCGTTGGGGCGATGGGGGGTGTCCGGATACCATGCCGCCCGTCCTGCACCCGGCCCGACTGCGCGGAGATCCCCTGACCCTCCGATCACGCCTCTCACCCTGGATCGCCGCCCTCGTGGCCGGCGCGCTCGCGGCCCCGGCCGCGGCGCTCGGCCGCGCTGCCCTACGTGGCGGTCGACCCGGGCACGGCGGCGGCGACACCGGCGCGGTCGGGCTACCTGCCGGCCGGGACCGCCGACCGGGCTGACGCCGCGCGCCGACGCCCAGGGCCGCACGATGCTCTGGAGAAGGACGTCAACCTCGACATCGGGCTGCGCCTCGACGCGTGGCTGCGCGCCCAGGGCGGGCGCACGCTGCTCACCCGCACGCGGGACCTGGCCGGCGGCGACGTCCCTACACCACCGAGGGCGCCGACCTGCGGGCGCGCACCGATCGCCGCCAACGCGGCCCGGGTCGACATGTTCGTCTCGATCCACAACAACTCGCTCGGCAGCCACGACCAGCGGCTCCGAGACGTTCCACTACTACTACTCGAGCGCCGCGGCCCGGACGCTCGGCCGGTCGACGTGCAGCGCGAGCTGGTCGCCGCGCTCGGCCTGCCCGACCGCGGGGTCAAGACGGCGGGCTTCTACGTGCTGCGCAACACGCGAGATGCCGGCCATCCTGGTCGAGGGGGCTTCCTGACGAACCCGGCCGAGGCTCTGCTCCTGGCCGACCCCGGACGTGCGCCAGCGCATCGCCGAGGCGGTCGGCCGCGGCATCGCCGCGTACGCCGCCCAGGGCGTCGCGGCACCGCCGCGCGCTGCCTCCGACCTCGGGCCCGTGGACGGCAAGCCCGCGCAGCGTCCCGGCCGGCTACCGGCTGGTGAAGACCGGGGTCGGCAACCCGGTCGGCCGCGGCGGATGGCTCGCCGTGATCGCCGGCTTCGCGCCGCCACCCCGCGCTGCCGGCGACGATCGGGCCCTGGAAGTGAAGCCAGGCCGATCCCGGCCGGCTACCGCCTCGTGAAGAGCGGGCCGAAGAACCTGGTCGGCAAGGGCGGGTGGCTGGCCGTCGTGAACACCGCCAGCCCCTAGGCGCGAACCCGGCGCACCTATCGGTCGCGCCTCCTGACGGGGGGCGTGCGCAATGTGCGCATTACAGGTCTTGCTCGCCTGCTCCATGCGGTTGGCGCTCGGAGTTCCCCCAGTGCAGGGCACCGGCTGGACGTGCACGTCTGGGGCCCGGGGAAGCACGTAAGTCCTCTACGCTGGGCATCGGATCGAGGGTTGCGCCGCGGCCTCACGGTCCGCTCTCTTCCATCCTGGACGAGGAGGCACGTCCTGTGGGCCTGATGAAGCGATCAACGCCCGAGGAGAAAGAGGCTCAGCGACAGGCCAAGGACGCCCAGCGCGAGGCTTGGGCGGAACAGTACGAGACCGCGCGCGCGCAGCAGTCTGCAAGCCATGCCGACAGAGAAGGTGAGCGGGCCACGAAGTCCGAGGAGAAACAGCGCCAACGCGAGGAGAAGGCACGCGAGAAGCTCAAGAGGGACTTCTTCGCGTCGCCGGCCGGCCAGGCGCGGACCGCCTTCGAGAACCAGAAGCACGTGTTTCAGGTCAGCCTCGACCTCGTGCTGACGGAAGCGATCGTGGTGATCATGATGGGCGCCTACTCCAAGCCGAAGTCGACGACCGATCCCACGGACATCTTGAACTCGGTGTGCGAGGAGGGGTGGGAGCTCGTCACCGGTTCAGTCGTCTTCCTGGAGACGGGCTCTGAGAGCCGGGACAAGTTCCTCGCCTCGGGCCAGCACATTGCGGTGAGCGGGACGATCATGGGCTACTACCTCTTCAGGCGATGTGAAGCCAACATCCGGCGTGGGACCGATCCCTGGGAGGCTCCCAGCGCGGTCGAGCAGGTTGCCAGCGGCTCCGAAGTCGTCACCTAGGGTGGGCTGGGCGGCGACAGAACGATGGTGATCGCGGGCGTTGGGGCTGATGGGCCCGCGCTGTCGTCAACACGGCGAGCCCGCGGGGGGCGGCCCGGCGCCCACTCGACAGCGCCCGCGGGTTCGGCCAGACTGCGCCGTAGGGGCCGCGGACGCCCGGGCCCGTCAAGGATCGCGAAAGGCGCGCTATGCGGACACTTGCCAAGTTCGGCGCGGTGCTGATCGAGGGGGGCGTGGCGGTCGTCGCCGCGGCCGGCGGCCTGGCCGCCGGAGGGCTTCGGCGGTACGCCGCGCACGGCCAGGGGGACACGCCCGCGGCCGAGGCCGAGGCGCCCGCCAAGTAGGCCCGCTCGCCGCGACGGTCGGCGCCGGGATGCGGAAGAGCCGTCCCGGCGCTGCCGTCGGACGCTGGGCGGGCGATACGGGACACCCCTGACCCATCGCCGCCGCCCGTCGGGGTCCGCGGGGCAACCGTAGACGCTGGCCCGTCGCTTATTCCATAAGGTTGCGTTTCCGTGTCAATCAGACGTGGGCGAACCAGCCCCCCGCGGCCTCGCGGAACGCCACCACCACCCGGCCGGGGTCCAGCACCAGCTCGAAGTAGTGGCGGTCGACCGGGCGGTCGGTCCACCACAGGTCCTGCACCAGCCAGTCGTCGCGCACCGCCACCACCGCGCGGCGGCGCCCGTCCAGCTCGAGCGCGGCCGGCGCGCCGTCGCGGCCGGCCTCGTCCACCCGCACCGGCCGGGGGACGCCCACCGCGCGCAGGGTCACGGCTCGTAGGGGGCCAGGGCCCAGCGCCGCTCGGGGAGCCGCGACCAGGGCTCGATCTCGACCGCCCGCAGCATGGCCTCGGGCCCCTGGGCGGCGCGCACCTGGCGCACGGCCTCGCCCGCCCGCGCCCGGCGCTCCTGGGCGGGCGAGGGGATGGCCGTGAGCTGGTGGCCGGCCAGGGCGCCCGAGGCGTCGCCGCCGATCCAGAGCTCATCGACCGGGCCGGTGATCTCGGCGAGGCGGGGGAGGGCGGCCAGCGCGAGCCGCTCGGGGTCGGCCGTCGCCTCGCGCAGGGCGAGGTCGCGCACCCACGATCCCCCGTCGCTCAGGCGGGCGCGCAGCATCAGCGTGCGCAGGGCGGCCCCCCGGCCGTGCGCCGCGGCGGCGATCTCGCCCAGCAGCAGCCGGGCGGCCGCCTCCAGGGCGGGCAGGGCCGCCATGGGCTCGGGAAAGGCGATCGCGGCCCGCAGGGGGCGCGGCGGCGTGCGCGGCCGCGGGGGCCGGCCGGCCTCCCCGCGCGCGAGGCGCCAGGCCTCGAGCCCCGGGAAGCCCAGGCGCTCGAGGGCCGCCGCGCGCGGGAGGGCGGCCACCTGCCCGATGGTGCGCAGTCCCAGGTCGTGCAGCGCGCCGGCCAGCTTCTCCGGCAGGGGCAGGCGGTCGGCCGCCAGGGGCGCCAGGAAGTCGGCCACCTCCTCCTCGCCCAGCACGAGGGGGCGGCCCGGGGCCGCCTCGCGCGCCGCCTGGAGGGCGGCGAAGAGGGTGGGCGCCGCCCCCACCCGGCCGCCCGCGCCCACCGGCAGGGCCGCGCGCACCCGGCGCAGCACCCCGTCCAGCCCGCCGTGCAGGCGCAGGGTGCCGCGGGCGTCGAACGCCGCCCCGTCCAGGCCCATCTGCTCCACGGCGAAGCCCGAGGCCTCCAGGCGCTCGAGGGTGCGCTCGGCGGCCTCGGCGGCGGCGTCGGGATCGGCCACCACCAGATCCAGGTCGGGGCAGCGGGCCAGCGCCTCTCCCACGCGCAGGCCGGGGCGCACCCCGCACGCCTCGGCCGCCGGGGTGCACAGGCCCACCACCTGCGGGCTCCCGGGCGCCGGGCCGAGGGCGACCGGCGCGTCCAGCGGCCGGCGCGCCCGCAGCAGGGCGACCAGCAGGGGCAGGTGGGGGACGTTGACGGCGACGATCATACGAACACATGTTCGCCTACCGCGCGGACGTCATCAAGCTCCGCCCATTGCGGATCGCGGCCCGCTGGAGGAGGCTCCCCCCGCCCGATCGGATCCTTCTCCCGGGAGTGCCCATGAGGTTCGCACGACTCGCCGCGACCACGCTCGTCCCGTTCGCCCTCGCGGCGGGCGCGGCCGCCACGACCGCCGCGGCCCAGGAGGTCCCCGAGCGCCCGGTGCCCCCCGAGGTGCTGAGCATCATCGACGGGCCCAAGTACGCCGGCGCCACATGGGGCATCCGCATGGTTGACCTCCGGTCGGGGCGCCTGGTCTCCAGCCTGGGCCCGGACTCCCTGTTCTTCACCGGATCGGTGCGCAAGCTCTTCTCGGTGGCGGAGGCCCTCGACGCGCTCGGGCCCGGATACCGCTTCACGACCCCGGTCTACCGTCGCGGGAGCGTGGGCCGGGACGGCGTGCTGAGGGGCGACCTCGTGCTCGAGGCCAGCGGCGACCTGACGCTCGGGGGGCGCACCACCCGCCGCGGCACCGTCGCCTTCACCTCCTTCGACCACGTCGAGGCGAACTCCCTGGGCAGCGCGATCCTCACCCCCCAGAACCCCCTCGCGGGGATCAACGCGCTGGCGCGCCAGGTGGCGCGGTCGGGCATCACGCGGGTGACCGGCGACGTGGCGGTCGACGACCGCCTGTTCCGCAGCTTCCGGGTGCCCAACGGCAACGTGCTGATCACGCCGATCACGGTCAACGACAACCTGATCGACGTGACGATCACGCCCACGGCGCCCGGCCGGCCGGCGAAGGTCGACTACCGGCCGAAGTCGGCCGCGTTCGCCGTGCGCTCGGCCGTCCGCACGGTGGGGAAGGGCGGCCCGCAGACCGTGACCCTCTCCACGTCCAAGAACGGGCGCGTGGGCGTGGTGCGGGGCACCATCCCGGTCGGCTACCGCCCGGGCCTGCCGGGCGTGTCGAAGCTGGTCCAGACCTTCACCGTGGCCGATCCGTCCGCCTACGCGCGAACCGTGTTCATCGAGGCCCTCGCCCGCCGGGGGGTCAGGGTTGACGCCCCGGTCGTCGCCGCCAACCCGGCATCGCTGCTGCCCGCGCGCCGCTCGTACCCGGCCGCGAGCCGCGTGGCGCGCTTCGTCTCGCCGACCTACGCCCAGTACGCCAAGCTCATCCTCAAGGTGAGCCACAACTACGGCGCCAACCTGAGCCTGATGTACGCGGGTCTCACCAAGGGCGCCCGCACCCGGGCGGCCGCGCTCGCGGTCGAGCGCCGGACGCTGGTGAGCCGGTACGGCCTGCCGGCCGACGGCTTCCGCTTCCCCACCAACGGCAGCGGCAGCCCCGACAGCCAGGCGACGCCGGGCGCCCTGATGACGCTGCTGCGCGAGATGGCCACCCGGCCGACCTTCGGGCCGTACTTCCGCGCCCTCCCGGGCCTGGGCGTCGACGGTTCGCTCGCGACCGTCGGCCGCATCCCGTTCGACCCGGTCATCGCGCCGGCCTTCGGGAAGGTGTTCGCCAAGACCGGCACGACGGTCGAGGGCGACCGCCTCAAGGCCCAGGTGTTCGCCGGCTACCTCGATGCCAAGGACGGGCGCCGCATGGCGTACGTCGTCTACGTCAACAACGCCGCCATCTCCACGATCGCGGACGTGATCACGGTGTTCGCCGACGAGGGGGAGATCTCGGCCCTGCTGCGCTGACCCGCGCTACGCGCGGGGGTTCCCCCAGCCGTCGTCGTGCACCAGCGTCCGCCACGGGCGCCGGATCGCGGCGAGGGCGGGGGGGAGGCCCTGGGGGAACTCCACCGGGTAGCCCAAGGGCGTGACCAGCGGCACCTCGACCTCGGCCGGGATGTCGAGCAGGGCGCGGAACTCGTCCTCGACGAACCACTGGAAGACCGTCGGCACCGTCCCGAGCCCCTTGGCGCGGGCGGCGACGAAGATGTTCTCCATCATGAAGCCCACGGACACCATGTCGGCGTCGCGCTCGCGGCCGCGCTCGTCCTCGGGGAAGAGGGTGCGCGGAACCAGCAGGCCCACCAGCCAGACCGGCACCTGGGGGTAGGTGCCGAGGGCCTGGCGCGCGTACTCACGCCCCCACTCGACGTGCTCCTCGGGGGTCGCGCCCGGCTTGGGGGGGCGCATCATCGTGAAGTAGTGGGCGCCGCCGCGGATGATCAGGTCGGCCAGCGCGGCCCGCTTGGCGGCGTCGCGCACCACGATGATCGACCACGACTGCGACATGCCGCCCGTGGGCGCCCGCAGCCCCAGCTTCACGAGCTCGTCCACGTCGGCGTCCGACACCGGCCGGTCGGTGTAGCCGCGCACGCTGCGCCGCCTGCGGATGGCCTCGATCGCGTCCATGTGTCCCCCTGTCGGTTCGTGCCTCGGCGGGCACTCTACCCCGGCGCGAGGGCTACTCGGCGGCCAGGGTGGGCGGCCCCGCCGGCGCCCGGGCGGGGCTCGCCGCGCTGGTGCCGCGCAGGCCGAAGAAGGCCGTCGCGGCGGCGGCGAGCATCAGCGCCGCGCCCACCCACATCGCGCCGTGGACCCCGCTGACGAAGGCCTCGAGGGCCGACTGGCCGGCCTGCGGCCCGGCGACCGCCGCCACCGCGTCGCCCTGCCCGCCGATGGCCAGCTCCTCCAGGCGCAGGGCCTGCGCGCGCTGGGCGACCGGCAGCGTCGAGACCGAGTCCTCCCACGAGCGGGCCGTGAGCGTCGCGCCCACCGCGCCCAGGATGGCCAGCCCCAGGGCCGCGCCGACCTGGCGCGAGGCGTTCACCACGCCCGAGGCGATCCCCGACTTGTCGCGGTCCACCGCGTTCATGGCGGTGGTCGAGGTGGTGGGCATGGCCAGGGCCAGGCCCCCGCCCATGAGGACGTAGAAGGGCCAGATGCGCTCGTAGCCGGTGTCCACCTGCACCTGGCTCAGGCCGGCCAGCGCGGCCGAGGCCAGCAGCATCCCCAGCGTCATCAGGGCCCGGGCAGAGAAGCGCGCCTGCAGGCGGCCGGCCAGTGGCCCGATGAGCATCACCATCATCGTGAGGGGCAGGGTCTTGACCCCGGCCTCGGTGGGCGACCACCCCTTCACGTTCTGGAAGTACAGGGTGATGAAGTAGACGACCCCGAACAGGGACAGGCCCACGAAGCCGACCAGGATGTTGGGGGTGGTGAAGGCCCGCCGGCGGAAGAACTCCAGCGGGATCATGGGCGTGGAGGTGCGCTGCTCCCAGGCGATGAACAGGCCCACCAGCACCGCCCCGCCCGCCAGGAAGGCGATGGTGTAGGGCGAGGTCCAGGAGTGGGAGTTGGTCTCGATCAGCCCCCACACGATGCAGAACAGCGCCCCGGTGATGAGCGCCAGCCCCGGCAGGTCCAGCTTCAGGGCCCCCGGGTCGCGGGACTCGCGGACCGCGTACAGGGTCAGCAGGGCGCCGACGATCCCGATCGGGACGTTGATCCAGAAGATGGCGGCCCAGCCGACGTGCTGCACCAGCAGGCCGCCGGCCAGCGGGCCGATGGCGAGGGCGAGCGCCGAGATGCCCGCCCAGATGCCGATCGCGGTGCCCAGCTCCTCGCGGCGGAAGGTCGCGACCAGGATCGAGAGGGTGAGCGGGTTCATCAGCGCGCCTCCCACCCCCTGCCCGGTGCGGAAGGCCACCAGCCACTCGGCGGTGGGCGCCAGCGCGCAGGCCACCGAGAACGCGGTGAAGATGAGCAGGCCCACGATGAACATGCGCTTGCGGCCGAAGCGGTCGCCGAGCTTGCCGCCCAGCAGGATGAGCACCGCGAACGCCAGCACGTAGGCGTTGATCGTCCACTCGAGGGTGGAGGGCGTGGCGTCCAGCTCGCGCTGGATCGACGGCAGGGCCACGTTCACGATCGTGTTGTCGAGCATGATCATGAACAGGCCGAAGCACATCGCGGCCAGGGTCCACCACTTGTTGCCCAGGGCCCTCGCCCTCACGGCCCCACCGGGCGCAGCACGATCAGCAGGGCGTCCGCCACCGGCGCCATCGCGGCGAGCGCCCCGGGTCCCGTCAGCGCCAGCTCGAACGCCGCCAGGAAGCTGATGCCGCTCACCAGCGCGGCGATCTGCTCATAGCCGACGTCGTCGCGCAGGTGCCCGTTGCGCTGGCTCGTGAGGGCGGCCGCGGCGATCAGGCTGCGGAAGGCGGTGACGTGGGCCTCGAGGCTCTCGCGGATCTCGGGCTCGTGCACCATGGAGACCGCCAGCGAGCGCACCCGCAGCGAGTCCTCCATGTCGACCGCCGAGCGCCGCCGGCCGATCGAGCCCAGCAGCACGCCGAAGGGGTCGTCCCCGGCCGCCGCCAGGGCGCTGTCGATCTCGGCGCGCACGGTGCGGCCGCCCTCGGCCAGGACGGCCGCTAGCAGCGCCTGCTTGGAGGGGAAGTGGCGGTACAGCATCGCCTCGGCGCAGTCCGCGTCGCGGGCGATGTCGCCGATGGAGGTCCCGTGGTAGCCCTGGCGCGCGAACAGGGCGCGGGCCGCGTCCAGGATCATGGCGCGGCGGGCGGCGGCGGGGACGCGCGGGCTGCGGTCGAGCGTCGTCATCCGATCGAAGATAGCGAACGTTCACTATCTTCGCCCCGGCCGGCTGGGCGGCCTCAGTCCTCCGGCCCGGGGGGCCGCCGGCCGGCCTTGGTCTGGGCGCGCCGGGTCTTGGCGGCCAGGCGCCGCTGCTTGGCCGCCCGCCCCGGCCGGGTGGGCCGGCGCGGCGGCGACCCGGGGGCCAGCGCCTCGGCCACCCGTGCCTCCAGGCGCTGGATCACGACCTCGCGGTTGCGCTCGCGCGAGCGCTGGGCCTGGCTGGTGAGCCGCAGCGGCCGCTCGTCCAGGGCGAGGGCCGCGCGCAGGCGCTCGGCCAGGTCCGCGGGGAGGACGTCCAGGTCGCCGGCGCGGACCGTCAGCTCGGCCCGGGTCTCGGCGTGGTCGCGCCGCTGACCGCCGGGCCCGGACGAGCGCGAGTAGCCCCAGGAGGCGCGCTCCGCGACGAGCGCCGCCACCTCCGCCGGGCTCATGCCGTCGGCGCGGTCACCTTGGGCTCGCCGGCCGTCGCCGCCCGGGCCTCCTCGAGCCGTGCGGTGGCCTCCTCGCGCGTGACCTCGTGGCCCTTCTCGCGCTTCCAGATGACGAAGCCGCAGCCCGGGTTCTTGCGGCTCTTCCAGCTGGTGCAGCCGTAGGCGCGGCTGTTCTCGACGATCTCGCCGCCGCACCCGGGGGTGGGGCAGGCGCCGATGGGCTCCTTGACCTGCGCCGGGGCCGCGTTGGTCTCGCCGCGGGCCACCATCTGGCGGGCGGTCTCGGCGTCGACCTCGCCCTTCTGGCCGCGCACCTTCTTCCAGATGACGTAGCCGCACCCCGGTCTCGGAGCGGCTCTTCCAGCTGGTGCAGCCGTAGCTGCGCGTGCGCTCCACGATCTCGCCGCCGCAGCCGGGGGTGGGGCAGGGGCCGATCACCTCGCGCTGGCTCTCCAGGTCCTTGGAGGAGCGCCCGGCCGCCACGTGCTCGAGGGCCTCGTCGCGGGTGATGGTGCGGCCGTTCTGCTGCTTCCACAGCGTGTAGCCGCAGCCCGGGGTCCTCCTTGCCCTTGTAGGTGTTGCAGCCGTAGCTCTTGGGGTACTCGACGATCTGGCCCTCGCACCCGGGCGTGGGGCAGGGGGCGAGCGGGGTGCGCTCGATGCGCAGGTCGCCGCGCTCCTTGTCGGCGAACCAGGCCACCACCTCGCGGGTGAAGCCGTCGATCTCGCTGCGGAACTCGGACGCCTGCTCCTCGCCGCGCTCGATGCGGTTGAGGCGCTGCTCCCAGCGGCCGGTGAGCTCGGGGCTGGTCAGCACGTGGTCGCCGAGCATGGTGACCAGGCCGATGCCCTTCTCGGTGGCGCGCAGGCCGCGGCCCTCGCGCTCGATGTACTCGGCGTCCACCAGGCGCTCGATGGTGGCGGCGCGGGTGGCCGGGGTGCCGATGCCGGCGTCCTTCATGGCCTCGGCGGCCTCGTCGTCCTCCACCAGCTTGCCGGCGGTCTCCATGGCCCGCAGCAGCGTGCCCTCGGAGTAGCGGCCCGGCGGCTTGGTGCGCTTGGCGAGGGCCTCGGCCGTCGTGCAGGTCACCGGCTGTCCCGGCGCTCGAGCGTCGGGAGCGACTGCTGGCCTCGTCGTTGTCCGACGAGGACCGGCCGCCGCTGTCGGCGGCCGAGTCCGAGGGGGCGCCTTGTCCGCCACCGACTCGCCGTAGGCGGCGCGCCAGCCGGCCTCGATCATGACCTTGCCCTTGCTGCGGAACAGGTGCTCGGCGCAGCGGGTCTCCACCACGGTGCGCTCGAAGCGCGCGGCGGGGTGGAAGACCGCCAGGAAGCGGCGGGCGACCATGTCGTAGACGCGCTGCTCGTCGCGGCTGAGGCCGGACAGGTCGTGGTCGCCCTCGGTCGGGATGATGGCGTGGTGGTCGGTGACCCTGGCGTCGTTGACCACGCGGCCCAGCGGCAGCCGGTCGAGCCCGAGCACGTAGCGCGCCGGGTCGGCGTAGGCCGGGGCGGCCGCGCCCACGCCGCTCACCACGCTCTTGAGCTGGCCGGCCATGTCGCCGGACAGGTAGCGCGAGTTGGTGCGCGGGTAGGTGAGCAGCTTGTGCTGGTCGTAGAGCGCCTGGGCGGCGCCCAGCGTGCGGCTGGCCGAGAAGCCGAAGCGCCCGTTGGCCTCGCGCTGCAGCGTGGTGAGGTCGTAGAGCAGCGGCGGCTGCTCGACCTGGGGCTTGGTCTCGAGCGCCTCGACCACGGCCGGGGCGCCGCTCGCGGCGGCCGCGATGGCCTCGGCCGGCGCCGCCTCGGTGAGGCGGGTGGTGGAGCCCTCGTGCCAGAGCCCGGCGTAGGCCGGCGCCGTCGGCGGTCGCGAAGCCGGCCTCGACCTCCCAGTAGTCCTGGGGGACGAACGCGGCGATGGCCAGGTCGCGGTTGACGATCAGCGCCAGGGTGGGCGTCTGCACGCGGCCGAGCGAGAGCACCTTGCGCACCGAGCCGGCCTTGGTGGTCGCGGCGCGGGTGGCGTTCATGCCCACGAGCCAGTCGGCCTCGCTGCGGGCGCGGGCGGCCGCCTCGAGCGGCTGCATCGCCTCGTCCTCGCGCAGCGCGTCGAAGGCGTCGCGGATGGCCTTCTGGGTCATGGAGCTGAACCACGCCCGCTTGACCGGCTTCTCGCGGGCCGCCGCGGGGGCGGTCTCCAGGATGAGCTTGAAGATGAGCTCGCCCTCGCGCCCGGCGTCGCACGCGTTGATGATGGCGTCCACGTCGGCGCGCTTCATCAGCGCGTGGAGCGACTTGAGCGTCTTGCCGGCCCGGGTGTCGCGGGCCTGGTAGCGGAAGCTCTCGGGCAGGATCGGCAGGTCCTCGTAGCGCCACTTCTTGTAACGCTCGTCGTAGGCGTCCGGGTCAACCTGCTCGACCAGATGGCCGACGGCGAAGGCGACGATGGCGTCCGGGCCCTCCCAGTGATCGCCCACCCGCTTGGCCTTGGAGCCGAGCAGTGCCTTGGCGACGTCCTGGGCGACGGACGGCTTCTCGCAGATGATCAGGGGCGGCATGGCGGCGGAGGTTAGCACCGCCCCCGGCGCTCCCGCCTAGGGGTTCGGGCGCACGGTTTCACGGCCCCTTAGGGGCCGGAGATCACCAGCTCGGCCTGCCCGTAGACGCTCTCGGGCACCGTCTTGAGCACGCTCACGGCGTCGGAGAGGGGGATGTCGGTGATCGCGTTGCCGAGGATCGCGACCATGCGTCCGAAGCCGCCCTCGGCCACCACCTCGGCCGCCCGCGTGCCGTAGCGCGTGGCCAGCACGCGATCGAAGGCCATCGGCGTGCCGCCCCGCTGGACGTGGCCCAGGACCACCGCCCGGGCCTCGGCGCCGGTCTCGGCCGCGATGTGCTCGGCCAGGCGCTCGCCGACGCTGGCCTTGGCCAGCTGCGCGTGGCCGAAGTCGTCGAGCTCGGTGGCGGCGTCCTCGTCCGAGAACACCACGCCCTCGCTGACGACGATGATCGCGTAGCCACGGCCCCGCGCCCGCCGCTCGAGGATGCGCCGGCACACGGCCTCCATGGAGGCCGGCTGCTCCGGGATCAGGACGGCGTGCGCTCCGGAGGCGGTCGCCGACTCCAGGGCGATCCAGCCGGCGTGTCGCCCCATGACCTCCACCACGAGCACCCGGTCATGCGACTCGGCGGTGGTGTGGAGACGGTCGATCGAGTCGGTCGCGATCTGGACGGCGGTCCAGAAGCCGAACGTGAAGTCGGTGCCCGACAGGTCGTTGTCGATCGTCTTGGGCACGCCCACCACCGGCAGATCGAGCTCGCCGTGGAGCCGGCGGGCCACCCCCAGGGTGTCCTCGCCGCCGATTGCGATCAGCGCGTCGAGCCCCAGGTCGGCGAAGGCGCGGGCGCACTCCTCGCCGCCGCCCGGATCCTTGAAGGGGTTCGTGCGCGAGCTGCCCAGGATCGTGCCGCCGCGCGGCAGGATCGGGCCGACGATGTCGCGGTCGAGCGGGCGGGTGTCGCGCTGGAGCAGGCCGCGCCAGCCGCCGTGCAGGCCGACGTGCTCGTGGGCGTACTTCGACGCGCCCACCCGAACGGCGGCGCGGATGACCGCGTTCAGCCCGGGGCAGTCGCCCCCACCCGTGAGTATCCCGACCCGCACCTGGGGCAGCCTACCCGCCCGGCGGCGCGCCCGCGCGCTGCAGCAGGGCGGTGAGGGCGGCGCCGAGCAGGGCGCAGGTGGCCACCACGAACAGGGCGGCCACGGCGAAGGCGGTGCTGTCGCCCACGTACTCGAGCACGTCGAGGCGGCGCACGGCGGTGATGCCCACCACGAGCACGAACACGGCCCCGACCACGACGGCCGCCACCGCGCCGACGCGGGTGGCCACGGAGGGTCCGTCCGCGCCGAGCTCCCGCGTGCCCCAGGCGGCCACGATCACCGCCGCGACCGCGGCGGCCCACCCCACGCTGACCAGGTAGCCGCCCACGGCCTCCGATGGCCGGTGCCAGTCGAGCGCGAGCACGGCGACGCCGACCAGGCTCGCGTAGGCGCACCCGGCCACCGCGGCCAGCCAGCGCACGGCGGGCGGCACGACCAGGGCGAGCCCCATCGCCAGCGACATCGCGACCGTGACGTGGCCGCTGGGGAAGGCGCCGGACTCCGGGCGCAGGTCGTTCACCAGGTCCGGGCGCTCCAGCCAGTGCTTGAGGAACTGGGTCGTGAGGTTGGCGCCCAGCACGACCGCCCCGGCCCCGAGCGCCAGCCGGGGGCGGCCCCGGA
Source organism: uncultured Thermoleophilia bacterium (assembly GCA_963806585.1). Lineage (GTDB taxonomy): Bacteria > Actinomycetota > Thermoleophilia > Miltoncostaeales > Miltoncostaeaceae > Miltoncostaea. The sequence continues at coordinate 24,415 of CAWDYN010000013.1, forward strand.
TGATCGCGATGGCCATGATCCCCAGGCCGAAGAGGGCCAGCGAGGAGACGCTGATCGTCTCGAGCAGGCTCTCGGTGGCCGAGTAGGCGCCCGGCTCGTCGAACGGGTTGAGGAGTCCGCGCGCGGCGTCGTCGAGGCGCTGCCCGTCGACCGTGCGGATGGCGACCAGGAAGGTCACGAGCGTGGCCAGCGCGCAGCCCACGGCGAGCGCGGCGAACCATCCGACGACGGGCGGCCGCCGATCGAGTCTCTCGGGCATGGACGACAATCTACGTCGCTCAAGTCGGGGCCTCGCCACGCCGAAGTTCCCGGTGCATGGATGCGATCCCTCCGGGCCACGACGGCGCGGCCGGGCGAGTCCTCGTGGTGCACCCCGAGGTCGTCGTGCGGCAGGCGGTACGGGCCCCCCTGATCTCCGGCGGCTATGAGGTTCTCGAGGCCGAGGACCCGCCGGGCGCGCGTCGCGTGCTGGAGTCCGAGGAGCGGATCGCGCTGGTGGTGGTCGACGCGGCCATGCCGGGCAGGGACGGCCGGTCGATGATCGCCGACCTGCGCGACGGGCCGGGACTCGGACCCGCGGTGCTCGCCGTGGTGGAGCGCGACGACACCCGGCTGGTCATCGCCGCGAGCGACGACGGCGCCGACGACCATCTCACGGTGCCCATCGACCCCGAGGACCTGCTCGTGCGCGTGCTCGTGTGCCTGACCGGGGAACGCCGCCGCGCCGCCTTCGAGCAGGACGCGCTGCGCCGGATCGCCCTGGCGGTGGCCCGGGAGGCCTCGCCGGAGCGCGTCTTCAACCTCGTCGCCGAGGAGCTCGCCCGCGTCCACGGCGTGGCCGGGGGGGCCGTGGTGCGCTTCGACGACGGCGAGGCCGCGTTCGTGGGCCGCTGGTCGGCCCGCCCCGGCGCCTGGCCCCGGGCCGACCTGACGGTTCCGCTCACCGACCCGCTCCCGTCGATCCAGGTCGCGCACACGGGCCGTCCCGCGCGCGCCGACGACTTCCGCGCGTTCGCCGGAGCGGTGCCGTGGGTGCTCGATCCGCGCGCCTTCCGCGGCAGCGTGGCGGCGCCGGTGCGCGTGGGCGACCACCTGTGGGGCGCCGTGATCGTCGCGACCGACGGGACCCAGACCCTGCCGACCGACACGGAGCGCCGCCTGGCGCGCTTCGCCGAGCTGGTGTCGCTGGCCATCGGCAACGCCGAGGTGCGCGCCGAGCTCGCCTGGCGCGCGGCCACCGACTCGCTCACCGGCCTGGTCAACCGCGGCGTCTTCGAGGAGCGCCTGGCCGAGGAGGTGGCCCGCTCGCGGCGCCACGGCCGCGACCTGTCGCTGGCGGTGCTCGACCTGGACATGTTCAAGGCCGTCAACGACCTCCACGGGCACGTGGTGGGCGACGCCGTCCTGCGCGAGGCGGCCCTGCGCCTCGCCTCGCGGGTGCGCGAGGGCGACGTGCTGGCCCGGATCGGCGGCGAGGAGTTCGCCTGGCTCATGCCCGAGACCGACGGCATGGAGGCCTGGCAGGCCACCGAGCGCGCCCGGGCCGCGATGTCGGAGGCGCCCTTCCCCGAGGTGGGACGCGTGACGGTGTCCGGGGGGGTGTGCGACCTCGAGCGGGCCGACGGCCCGGTCGAGCTCTACCGGCAGGCCGACGCCGCCCTGTACTGGGCCAAGCGCAACGGCCGCGACGTCGTGTTCCTGTACACCCCCGAGGCCATGGAGGCGCTCGGCGAGCAGGAGCGGGCCGCGGAGCTGCGGCGCAACCAGGCATTCCAGAGCATCCGCGTGCTGGCGCGCGCGGTGGACGCCAAGGACCCCTCCACCCGGCGCCACTCCGAGCGCGTGGCCGGCCTGGCCGAGGCGCTGGCCCGGACGCTGGGCTGGGCGCCCGAGCGGATCGCCCTGCTGCACGAGGCGGCCCTGGTGCACGACGTCGGCAAGATCGCCGTCTCCGACTCGATCCTCTTCAAGCCCGAGGTGCTGACCGAGGCCGAGATGGCCAAGGTGAGCCTCCACTCGGTGCTCGGCGCCGAGATGCTCTCCGACGTGCTCACCCCCGAGCAGGCGTCGTGGGTGCGCGCCCACCACGAGCGCTGGGACGGCCGCGGCTACCCCGACGGCCTGGTCGCCGAGGACGTGCCCGAGGGCGCGCGCATCCTGCACCTCGCCGACGCCTGGGACGTCATGACCAGCAGCCGCCCCTACGTCGCCCACATGACCGCCGAGGCCGCCCTCGCCGAGTGCCGCAGGCAGGCGGGCGCGCAGTTCTGGGAGGCCGCGGTGAGCGCCCTGGAGATCCTGGCCGAGGCCGGCACGCTCACCGCCGCCGAGCCGGAGGCCGCCGCCGTCCTGGAGCGCCTCTGAGCCGCGCGTCGCGGGCGGGCCCCGGCGGGCTCGCCCGCCCGGCCGCGCCCGGGTCTCATCCGGTCCGGGCCAGCGCCCCCTCGGGAACGTGGCAGCGCACCGTGTTGCGCCCGGCGGACTTCGCCCGGTAGAGCATGCGGTCGGCCAGGCGCACGAGCTCGTCGGCGCTCCCGGCCTCGGCGAGCTCGCAGACGCCGGCCGAGATGGTGAGCGTGCCGACGTCCTCGAACGGCGTCGCCGCGATGGCCTCGAGCGCGCGAGCCGCCGCGGCCGTGGTGCCCGCCGCGTCGGTGCGCGGGAGGACCCACGCGAACTCCTCGCCGCCGATCCGGCTGATGGCCTCGCCGCGGCGCGCGATCTCCACCAGCCTGCGGCCCACTTCGATCAGGACGCGGTCGCCGGCCTGGTGGCCGTGGCGGTCGTTGACGGCCTTGAAGCCGTCGAGGTCGAGCATCACCAGGCCCAGGGGATCGCCGTGGCGGCGCGCGCGCCCGATCTCGACGGCCAGTAGGCCGTCGAAGGTGCGCCGGTTTCCCAGCCCGGTCAGGGGGTCGGTGCCCGCGAGGGAGGCGAGCCGGGCGCGGGCCTCGTGGGTGGTGGCCGCGAGGGACACCAGGTCGGCGAACGGGGCCAGGCGCTCGCCCGCATGGCGGCCGACGCGGCCGGCCGGGCCCGCGACCTGGATCGCGCCCCACGCCCGGCCACCGACGGTCACCGGAGCGACGGCCTGCGCCCGCCCCAGCGCGCGCAGCTCCTGCACGGCCCCGGTGTCCAGGGCGGACGCGAGCGCGCCGTCCACCTCCACCGGGGTGCCCGGGGGCGGGACGCCCTCACCGGCCGACGCCGCCACGCGGACGCCGCCGTCCGCGCCGGCGAGCACCACCAGCGCGCCCTCGGCGCGCAGCATCCACGCCGCCTGGGCGGCGATCAGCTGGGCCGCCGCCGCGAGGTCGGGCGTGTCCGCGATGCCGCGGATGGCCCTGCCGAGGGCCGCGCGGTCGCGGCGTCCGGCGAGGGCGGGCCCCGGCGCGTCGGCGGGTTCGCCGGGGCCGGTTCGGGGGGGTCGCGTCCGCCACCATCGTGAAGCCACCCGCACCTCCGTCATCCACACCGCCGGACGCGAAGATTCTGCGGCATCGGACGTCCGAGCGGCACCCCGGGGCCGACGAAAGTGCCCGCTCGGAGCGGCTACGGGCCCTGACACCCCCGGTCAGTCACAGCGCAGCTCGACCGGCGTGCCGCCCGAGGCGAGGGAGTCGCCGGCGCGCAGCGGGCCGGCGACGACCCCGGCCCGCAGCGGGCCCAGGTCCGCGATGCGCATCTTGGTGCGGCACACCGGCTGGGCGACGGCGCCGAACGCGCTCTCGGCCAGCAGGCGCGCCTGCTCGGCGTCGCCGGCGGCGACCAGCACCTGCTCGTGCTGGAAGGGGCCCTCCCAGCCGCTGGTCGCGGCGTACAGGCGCAGAGCGGGGGAGGCGGGCATGGGCAAAAGGTACCCCTCCCGCTAAGGATTCGCCGCCCGATGTCGAACAGGGGGGACGTGTCCCTTCGCAGACGGGAGGATGTGATGAGAGTCGGCCGTCGCGCCGTGGTTCCGGCGGCGGTGCTCGCCGCGCTCAGCGTCCCCGCGCTGGCCAGCGCGGCCGATCCGCCCGTCGCCCCGCCCGCCGGGCTCCACGTGTCCTCCTTCCAGGCCCCCCCGCGCGTGTTCCTGGGCCAGCGCGCCACCCTCAGGGGCCGGGTCGCGCCGGCCGCCGCCGTGCCGGTCGCCCTCGAGCGCCTCGAGAACGGCGCGTGGGTGCCCCTCATGACCGTGCACACCACGGCCGCGGGCCGCTTCGCGGCCACGCTGCCGCTGTCCCCCGGCAGCGTCCGCGCGACCGTGCAGGGCCCCGACGGAGTCGTCCGGCCCAGCCCCCGCCGCAACATCAGGGTGGTGCGCCGGATGACCCTGGCCGTCACGGCCCGCCCGCTCGAGAACATCTCCGGGCGCCCGTTCCGGGCGACCGGGGTCGCCGTCGGCGCGCGCAACGGCGAGCGCGTCGCCCTGCAGGGGTCGCGCGACGGCCGGGGCTTTCGCACCATCGCGCGGCTCGCGGTGCGCTCCGGGCGCGTCGCGGCCACCTTCACCCCGCCCTCCGGCGGCAGGTGGCGCTTCCGGCTGGTCGCCGCGCCCCGCCCCGGCCGCGACTCGGGCGGCGAGGCGAGGCCCACCGCGCCGATGGCGGTGTTCGGCTCTAATCCCCATCACATCCCGAAGTCGGCCTCCCACTACCTGGTGCAGGAGCTGCGCCAGTTCCAGCTCTACTACTACGAGAACGGCAAGCTGCGGCGCGTGTTCCCCGTGGTCTTCGGCAAGCCCTCGACGCCGACGCCGGTGGGGCGCTTCGCGGTCTACTCCAAGACCGCCGGCCCCAGCGCCGCCTTCGGCCCCCTGGTGCTCTGGTACCACCGCGGATACGGCATCCACGGCACCAACCAGGAGTACCTGCTCTCGCACACGTGGCGGTACTACTCCCACGGCTGCACGCGCAACTACAACGCCAACATCCTCTGGCTGTGGCCGCGGGTGCCCGTCGGCACCCCGGTGCTGAATCTGGCGTAGCGCCGTCCCGTCGCCCTCTGGCGCGACGGGACGCGGGTGCTAGCGTCGCGCGGGTGCGGCTCAGGGCCCTCAGCTGCGCGGGCGTGGCCGTCGCCGCGCTCGCCCCGGCCCCGGCGCTCGGCGCCTGGTCGTCCCCCGCGTGGGTCTCCGCCCGCGACGGCGCCGCCTACTCGGCGCCAGACGTCGCCAGCGCCGCCGCCGGACGCGCCCTGGCCGCGTTCGTGCGCACGCCCGCCGGCTCGCCCGCCGGCGCGGCGCGCGTTCAGCTGGCCACCCGCGCCGGCGCGCGCTGGACCGCCCCCCGGGTGCTCTCGGGCCGCGGCGGCCGCCTGCCCCGGGTGGCCCTCAACGCCCGCGGCGACGGCGTCGTGACGTGGGTGTACGGCCGCTCGATCGTCGCCGCCACCCGGCGCGGGCCGGCGGGCTCGTGGAGGCTGGCGCGGGTGGTGAGTACGGGCGGCACCGTGCAGGACGTCCGCGTGGCCGTCGATCGCGTCGGGCGCCCGGTCGTGCTGTGGAGCGAGCGGCGCGGCGACGGATTCCTGGTGCGCATCGCGGCGCGGGCCGGCTCGCGCAACCGGTGGAGCGTGCGCCCGGCCCGCCTGGCCACGCCGGGCCCGCTCCCGCCGTCGCTGGCGGTGAGCCGGGCCGCGGCCCTGGTGGCGTGGGTCGAACGGCTCGCGCACCCGCGCCGCGCGCACCGCCGGCGGGCTGTTCGAGGCGCCGGTCGAGGTGTCGTCGGACGCGCGCGGCGCCCCGGGCATCGGCATCAGCGGCAGGGGCACGGCCCTTGCGGCCTGGAGCGAGGGACTGCCCGGCGGAACGTCGGTGGTCCTCGTGAGGGGGCGCGCGGCCGGGGCGCGCGGCTGGGCCCAGTCGGAGGACGCCGGCATCGGCGCGGCGCCGCTGGCGGCGATCAACGACCGCGGCGACGCCGCGCTCGGCTGGACGCTGGACCAGGCGGGCTCGCCGCAGGGCGTGGAGGCGAGCACCCGCCGCGCCGGCGGGCGCTGGGAGGCGTCGAACCGTCGTGGCGCGGCACTCCTGCGCGTGCACGCTCACCGTCGGCAGCGTGGCCCTGGACGCGTCCGGGACGGCGATCGTGGGCTGGAGGCGCGACGAGGGCGAGGGCGTGGGCGGTGGCGGCGCGGCGGCCCTCGCGCCGGGCGCCGCACAGTGGCTGCGCGCCCCGGTCAGGCCCGGGCGGACGGCGGCGGCGCCGGCGGCCGCGGGCGGGGCCCGCGGCGGCCTGGTGGCGTGGGCCGAGACGGGCCGCGGCGGCGGCGTGCGGGTCGCGACCCTGTCCGGGGCGCGTCCCTAGGATTCGCCCCGCCGGGCTGCTTCCATAGCGGCGGACCGCGGCGGCCCCCGAGGAGGACGATGAGCACCACGATGCAGGCAGAGCGGGTCGTGACCTGGCCGCTGGCGCGGCGCGCGGTGGCGGGTCTCGCCCAGCCCGGCGGCCACGTCATGCTCGAGCGGGCGTTCGACGCGGTCGGCTTCGGCGACGGCGATCGCGTGGTCGAGCTCGCGCCCGGGCTGGGCCTGACCACCGACGCGATCCTCGCCCGGGATCCGCGCGAGTGGGTGGGGGTGGAGCCCGATCCGCTGGCGGCGGCGCGGCTCACCAAGGAGTTCGGCGCGGCGGGGCGTCAGGTCGTCAACGCGCCGGTGGACGCCACCGGCCTGGCCGACGACTCGGCCACCCTGGTGGTGACGGACGCGCTGCTCAGCACCCTCGACGCCGCCGGTCGCGCGGCCGTGCTGGCCGAGGCGCACCGCCTGATGCGCCCCGGCGGCCGCCTGGCGCTGCACGAGCTGACCGCCGCGCCGGGCCTCGCCCGCGACCGCGAGGCGGCCGAGGAGCTCGAGTCGATCGGCATCGCGACGCCCTCGGTCGCCCGGTGGCGCGAGGAGGTGGAGGCCGCCGGCCTGGTGGTGGTGGGCTCGCTGGTCGGCGCCCTCGCCATGCCGCCCCAGCGCGACCTGATGCGCCGCGCCGGGCCGCGCACGGCCCTCAGGATCACGCGCCAGGTGGCCCTGGACGGCGCGCTGCGGACGATCACGACGCGCTCGCGCGAGGTCTTCGAGCGCCGCGCGCTGTCGCTGCGCTCCGTCGTCGTCGTGGCCGAGATGCCTCTGATCTTGGGAATGCGCCGCCCGCGTCGGTAGCCTCGGGCCGATGCGCCCCCGGTACCCGCTCGCGGTGGTCGTTGCATCGCTCGTCGTCGGCCTCGCCGGCGCGGGCGGCGCGACGGCCGCCTCCCCTCCCGCCGCCACGGCGCCGGCTCCGCCCACCTCGCGGCTCGCGTGGGTGGCGCGCCCGCTGGCGACCACGGTCGCGCGCGCCGCGCCGCGGCGGTCGGCCCGGAAGAGGATCGTCGTGCGCCCCAACGCCCCCTTCTACGGCGGGGCCACGCAGCTGCTCGTGACGCGGACCCTGATGGTGGACGGCGAGCGCTGGCTCGAGGTGCTCCTGCCGATGCGCCCCAACGGCACCCGCGGCTGGATCCGCGCCGACGTGACGCGGCTGCGCACCACCACGGTGAGGATCGTCGTCAGCCTGAGCGCCCGCAGGCTCACGCTGTACCGAGCGAACCGCATCCTGCTGCGGGCGCCGGTGGCGATCGGGCAGGCCTCGACGCCCACGCCGAGGGGCAGGCTCTTCGCGATCGCCGAGCGCATCCCGACCCATACCCCCGGGGCGTTCCTGGGCCCGTTCGTCTTCCCGCTCACCGGGTACTCCGAGACGCTCAACGAGTTCGCCGGCGGAGACGGCCGCGTCGCCATCCACGGGACGAGCCTCCCGAAGCTGATCGGCACGCGCGCCAGCCACGGGTGCATCCGCATGCGCAACGCGGACGTCATCAGGCTCTCGCGCATCGTGCGGGCCGGTACGCCCGTCGCGATCCGCCCCTGACGCGCGCATCCCGTGCTCGTCCTGCCCGACCCGCCGCTGCGCGACGACCAGGTCGTGCTGAGGGCGTTCGAGGTCGGTGACGTCAACGCGCTGGTGGTGGCGTCCAACGACCCGCTCGTCCAGCTGTACACGCGCGTGCCGACGCCGTACACCGTGGACGACGCCCGCGACTTCGTGACCGGCGCGGCGGCCCGCCGCCTGTTCGACGAGTCGCTCGACCTGGCCGTGGCCGCCCGGGAGGACGACCGCCTGCTGGGCGCGATCGGGATCATCGTCAACCGCCACGACGACGCCCGGGCCGAGATCGGCTACTGGGTGCACCCGGACGAGCGCGGGCGCGGCGTCGCCGCGCGGGCCCTGACGCTGCTCTCGCGCTGGGCGCTCGCGGAGGCCCGCTTCGTGCGCCTGGACCTCCAGGCCGCGGTGGCCAACGCGGCCTCCATCCGCGTGGCGGAGCGGTGCGGATTCGTGCGCGAGGGCACGCTGCGCGAGGCCTGGTACCGGGGCCCCAGGCGCACGGACATGGCGCTTTTCTCACTTCTGCGCGGGGACGCGGGGCGGCCACCGGCGTAGAGTGGGCGCGTCGAGCGGGGGTCCGATGGCGCGCGAGGACGGCGAGCGGGGATCGATCTGGGAGGACGGCCTCGGCCGCCCCGACGTCGACGCGCGCGTGCTGTGGGAGGGCGGCGTGGAGCTCACCGCCGACCCCCAGTCGGTGCGCTACGGCGACGGCAGGCCCGCCCGGGCGATCGTCCAGGCGGTCGTCGCGGGGCCGGCCCACCGCGGGCTGCCGGTGGTCAACCTGCTGTGGAGCGAGGGGCTCCGTCCGATCTACGCGCGCCTGACTCCCGATCAGGCGCGCCAGGTGGCCCGGCTGCTGATCGACGCCGCGGACCGCGCGGCGCCCGAGGGCGAGGAGTCCGCCTCCGGGCCGCGAACATAGCTCCGACCCGCGGTAGGGGTGGAGCCACGAGCAGGATCACGACTGACGTGCGCGAGTGTTCCGAGGACGCCTAACCGATCTGCCCGCCGGCTCGCTGGCCCGGGCGCTGTTCGACGCGATCCCCGACGGGGTGCTGGTCCTGGATGCCGCCGGCCGGGTCCTGGACGCCAACGACGCCCTCTGCGCGATGCTGGGCTACCCGCGCGAGGAGATCGTCGGGCAGGACGCGCCCCACCCGTGGTGGGTGGACGGGCTGCTGCCCGCGGGGCCGCGCCGCATCTCGCCCGGGCCGCGCGAGGCCTCGGTGGTGCTGGTGCGCCGCGACGGCACGACCACCCCGGCGCTGGTCCGCTCGGTGGTGATCGACGACGTGCGCGACTCCGACGCCGCCGCCGTGGTGGTGGTGCGCCGGCTGTCCGCGGCCCCGGGACTGCCCCCCGGCGAGAACGATTACCGCGCCGTCGTCGCGGCCGTCCACGAGGGCGTCGTGGTGCACGCGCTCGACGGGACCGTGGTCTCGTGCAACCCCAGCGCCGAGCGCATCCTGCGCGTTCCCGCCTCCGAGATCGTCGGCCGCGACTGGAGCCACTGGCAGCCGGTCCACGAGGACGGCACGCCGTTCTCACGCGATGAGAACCCCACGGCGATCACGGCGGCGACCGGCCGCCCCCAGACCGACGTCGTGATGGGCCTCGCAATGCCCGACGGCGAGCGCCGCTGGATCGCCGTCAACGCCGAGGCCATCACCGCCGACGACGGCGGCGCCACCGCCGTCGTGGCGAGCTTCTCGGACATCTCGGAGCGCCGCCGCCGCGAGGGCATGGTGAGCCGCCTGGGTCGCATCCTCTCGCAGTCGCGCGACGAGGCCTACGTGTTCGACGCGCGCACCCTGCGGCTCGTGCAGGCCAATCGCAGCGCCGTCACCAACAGCGGCTACCCGGAGGACGAGCTGCTGGAGATGACCCCGCTCGACCTGCTGCCCGAGCTCGATGGCGCGGCCTTCGAGGCGATCGTCGAGCCCCTGCGCTCGGGCGACGTGCAGCGGGTCCAGTTCGAGACGGTCCACCGGCGCCGCGACGGGAGCACCTACCCGGTCGAGGTGCGCATGCAGCTGGTCGGCTCCGAGACCCCCCCGGTGATCGCCGCGGTGGTCCTGGACATCACCGCGCGCCACGCCGCCGAGCAGGAGCTGCGCGGCCGCGAGGCCGAGAACCGCCGCCTCGCCGACGAGCAGGGAGCCCTGCGCCGGGTGGCGACGGCCGTCGCCCTCGAGGACGACCCGCAGTCGGTGTTCGATCTGGTCTGCGAGGAGGCGGTGCGCCTGATCGGCGCGGCCAGCGGCGGGCTGGTGCGGTTCGAGGAGGACGGCACCGCCAACGCGGTGGGGGCGTGGTCCCTGCCGGGCTCGCCGGCGACCTTCACCGCCGGCGAGGCGCTCACGGGCGAGGGCGCCGCAGCCGTCGTCGCGCGCACGGGCCGCGCGGCGCGCGTGGAGCGCCCCGGGCCGACCCGCGCGGGCTGGCCCGACACGCTGGTGGCGGCGCCGGTGCGCGCCGGCGAGCGCCTGTGGGGGGCCATCGGCGTCTCGGGCATCGCCCCCGGGCGCGCGTTCCCCGACGCGGCGGACCGGCTCGCGCGCTTCGCCGAGCTCGTGGGCATCGCCGTCAGCAACGCGGAGGGCCGTGCCCGCCTGGCCTCGCTGGCGGCCACCGACCACCTGACCGGGCTGGCCAACCACCGCACCTTCCAGGAGCGCCTGGCCCAGGAGGTCGTGCGGGCCGGCCGCCACGGCCGCCGCTTCTCGCTGGTGCTGCTCGACCTGGACCACTTCAAGCGCGTCAACGACGACCTGGGCCACCAGGTGGGCGACGCCGTGCTGCGCGAGGCCGCCCGCCGGCTGGACGGGCTGTCGCGGATGGGCGATCTGGTGGCGCGCGTGGGCGGCGACGAGTTCGCCTGGCTGATGCCCGAGACCAGCGGCACCGAGGCCTGGAAGGCGGCCGATCGCGCCCGCGACGCGATCAACTCGACCCCCTTCGCGGGCGTCGGCCACCTCACCATCTCGGCGGGCGTCTGCGACCTGGACCAGGCGCGCGAGCAGAGCGAGCTCTTCCGTTTGGCCGACGGCGCCCTGTACTGGGCCAAGCAGCACGGGCGCGACGTCGCCTTCCTGTACTCGCCCGAGGTCGTGGAGGTGCTCTCGGACGCCGAGCACGCCGAGCGCCTCACGCGGCTGCAGGCGCTGCAGAGCATCCGCGTGCTGGCGCGCGCGGTGGACGCCAAGGACCGCTCCACCCGCCAGCACTCCGAGCGCGTGGCCGAGGTGGCGAAGGTGCTGGCCGAGACGCTCGGCTGGGCCCCCGACGACGCCTCGCTGCTGCGCGACGCCGGCCTGGTGCACGACGTGGGCAAGATCGCCGTGCCCGACGCGATCCTGTTCAAGGCCGACCGCCTCACGCCGGACGAGTTCCGTCGGGTCAAGGCCCACGCCGCGCTCGGCGCCGAGATCGTGGCCGACGTCCTCGCCGCCTCACAGGTGGCGTGGGTGCGTGGTCACCACGAGCGCTGGGACGGGCACGGCTACCCCGACGGGCTGGAGGGCGAGGGCATCCCCGAGGGTGCGAGGATCATGACCCTCGCCGACGCATGGGACGTGATGACCTCGGAGCGACCGTACGGAGTGCCCCTGTCGCGAGAGGACGCCTTGGCGGAGTGTCGACGGTGCTCGGGGGCCCAGTTCTGGCCCGCGGCGGTGGAGGCACTCGAGAACGCGGTCGCGGAGGGGCTGCTCCCACCGGAGCGCTGATCGGGCGGGAGTGGCGGCCGGCGCCGCATGAAGCCGTGAGGGCCGGCCGTGCGTCCTCGGGAGCGCGGCCCGAGGACGCTCGGCTCAGCCTCCCACCGCGGCGTCGTGCTCCCTCAGTGGGCGTAGACGGGCCGCAGCGTCGCGCGCGCGATCACGTGGAACGTCGCGTTGAAGCCCACCACCGCCGGGCTCGCGCTCGCGTCGGGCCCGAGCGTGTCGGTGTCGAGCGCGTGGACCGCGAAGACGTAGCGGTGGTCAACGTCTCCCTGCGGAGGGGCCGCTCCGCCGTAGCCGATCGAGCCGAAGTCGTTGCGGACCTGAATCGCGCTCGCCGGCAGGCCGGATCCGTCCGCCGCGCCCGCTCCTCGCGCGAGCTCGGTGACCGAGGCCGGGATGTCGAGGGCGAGCCAGTGCCAGAAGCCGCTTCCGGTGGGGGCATCGGGGTCGTAGCAGGTCACCAGGTATCCGCGGGTCTCCGCGGGCGCGCCGGACCAGCGCAGGTGCGGCGAGAGGTTCTCCCCGCCGGCGCTGTCGTGGACGAAGGTCAACGCGAGCTTCTGCCCATCGGCCACGTCGTCGCTCTCCAGGGTGAACGAGGGGACTGCGGGCAGCAGGTCGTACGGATCCGGGGCGAGCGGGCGCTCAAGCGACATCGGGTTGTCCCTTCTGGATGGGAGGGTCGGACGCCGGGAATCGCCGTCCGCCTGTGATTGTCTCACCGAGCGCGGTCCTCGCGCGACGTCTCGTGCTCGCGGGCTCGCGCGACTCTCGCGCCCAGGCCCGGTATCCGGTTCCTACGTGCGCAGCCCGGGCAGCGCCGCGTCGACCACCGACGCCACGAAGGCGTCGTCGAGCGGCTCCCGGCTGACGATGCCGCGGTAGAAGAGCGGGCCGGCCAGGAGCGCGGTGGCCGTCTCGAGGTCGAGGCCCGGGGCGAGGTCGCCGCGCTCCATCGCCCGCTCGAGGACGCCGGTGAGCGCGCGGCGCCGGTCGGCGACCGTCGCGCGGTGCAGCTCCGCGAGCTCCGGGTCGCGGCCCGCCGCGTCGAGCAGCGAGGTCACCGACGCGGTCCACGACGGGTCGTTGAGGCGCTCGGCCAGCCCCGACAGCACCGCGACCAGGTCGTCGCGCAGGGCCCCGGTGTCGGGCAGGGGGGAGTGCGGGCCGGCGCACGCGCCGAAGGCCTCGATGCACAGGGCCTCGCGGCTCGGCCAGTGGCGGTAGACCGTGGTCTTTGCCGCGCCCGAGCGGGCCGACACCGCCTCGATGCTCACCCCCGCGAAGCCCTCCTCGGCGATCAGCTCGGCGCAGGCCTCCAGGATCGTCGCCTTCGACCGGAGCACTCGGGGGTCGGCCCGCTCCTCCTGCTTCATCCCGGAAACCTCTCTCGAATCGCCTTGCGCGTTCCGCTACGGGCGCGTATCGTTCCCCGCACTTCGCTACGGGACCGTAGCAGAAAGCCCCCCGGACACGTGAGGAAACCGCCCGTGAGCTCTGCCGACAGGCGCAAGTGGATCGCCCTGGTGCTGATCTGCGCCACCCAGTTCATGGTGGTGCTCGACGTGGCGATCGTGAACGTCGCGCTGCCGTCCATCCAGACCGCGCTGGGCTTCTCCCAGGAGAACCTGCAGTGGGTCGTGAGCGCCTACACGCTCACCTTCGGCGGCTTCCTGCTGCTGGGCGGCCGCATGGCCGACCTGCTCGGCCGCCGCCGGGTGTTCCTCGCCGGCCTGGTGCTGTTCTCCCTCGCCTCGCTGGCCTGCGGGCTCGCCCAGACCGACACGTTCCTGATCGCCGCGCGGGCCGTCCAGGGCGTCGGCGCCGCGGTCATCTCGCCGGCGGCGCTGTCGATCCTGATGACCACCTTCGAGGAGGGCGCCGAGCGCAACAAGGCGCTGGGCATCTGGGGCGCCATCGCCGGCATCGGCGGCGCCGCCGGCGTCCTGCTGGGCGGCGTCCTGACCGACAGGCTGGGCTGGGAGTGGATCTTCTTCGTCAACGTGCCGGTGGGCCTGATCGTGATCCTGCTCACCCCGCGCTTCGTCATCGAGAGCCGCGCCGAGGGCGCGACGCGCGCCTTCGACGTCGCCGGGGCGGTGTCGGTCACCGCCGGGCTCGCCCTGCTCGTGCTACGCGCTGGTCAACACCGACTCCGCCGGCTGGGGCTCGGGCGAGACGATCGGCCTGCTGGCCGGCTCGGCCGCGCTCCTGATCGCGCTTCGTCGTCATCGAGATGCGGGCCGAGGCACCCGCTGATGCCCCTCAGCATCTTCCGCCTGCGCAACCTCACCGGGGCCAACATCGTCGGGCTGTTGCTGGGCGCCGCGATCTTCTCGATGTTCTTCTTCCTGTCGCTCTACATGCAGCAGGTGCTGGGCTACTCGGCGCTGCGGACCGGCTTCGCCTACCTGCTGGTGGCGGTCGTGATCATCCTCGCCGCCGGCGCGTCCCAGGCGCTGGTCACCCGCTTCGGCGCCAAGGTCATCCTGGCGATCGGCATGGCGCTGCTCACGCTCGGCCTGCTGTGGTTCACGATGATCGACGTCCGCGGCTAGTACGTCACCGACCTCGTCCCCGGATTCCTGCTCGCCGGCGTCGGCCTGGGCTTCGCCTTCGTGCCCGTCTCGATCGCGGCCCTCCAGGGCGTGCAGCCGCACGAGGCGGGGATCGCCTCGGGCCTCATCAACACCTCGCAGCAGATCGGCGGCGCCCTGGGAATCGCGATCCTGGCCACCGTCGCCACCACCCACACCGACTCGCTCATGCGCGAGGCGGCGGGGAGCACGGCGGAGCTGCCGGCGGCGCTCACCGAGGGCTTCCAGTACGCGTTCGCCGTGGGCGCCGGCATGGCCCTGATCGGCCTCATCGCCACGCTGGTGTTCCTCGACCGCAGCGACGTCGCCAGGAGGCGCGCGCCGCCGAGCCCGAGCCCGGGGCCTCCGCCTAGGCGAGCCCCGGGGCGCCGCGGCGGCGCGGAGTCGCGCAGGTCGGGCTCCAGGTAGATCACGCCGCGCGATCGGCACGGCCGCGCGCACCCGCGCCTCGGCGGCGTCGATGGCGGCGGCGATGCGGGACGCCGTCAGGTCGGGCGCCATGTCGATCTTGGCCGCGACCAGCAGCTCGTCGGGGCCCAGGTGGAGCGTGCGCATGTGGATCAGGCCGCGCACGTCCGGGGTCCCCTCGATCGCCGCGCGGATCTCGTGCTGGTGCTCGGTGGTGGCCGACTCGCCGATCAGCAGGCTCTTCATCTCCACCACCAGGATCACGGCGATGGCCACCAGCAGGATCCCGATCGCCAGGGTGGCGGCGCCGTCCCAGGCGGCGTCGCCCGTCACCTCGGTCAGCGTCAGGCCGACCAGGGCGAACAGCAGCCCGACCAGCGCGCCCAGGTCCTCGAGCAGCACGACCGGCAGCTCCGGGCTCTTCGAGCGGCGGATGTAGTCGACCCAGGACAGGCGCCCGCGAACGGCGCCGGCCTCGCGGACGGCCGTGCGCAGGGAGAACAGCTCGAGCACCACGGCCACGCCGAGGATCGCGAAGGCGACGGCGGGCGAGGAGATCTCATGGGGGTCGCGCAGCTTCGCGACGCCCTCGTAGATCGCGAACAGGCCGCCGACCAGGAACAGCACCATCGCCACCACGAAGGCCCAGAAGTAGCGGTCGCGGCCGTAGCCGAAGGGATGCTCCGGGGTCGCGCGGCCGGGAGGCCTGCTTGCCCCCCAGGATCAGCAGGCCCTGGTTGGTGGTGTCCGCCACCGAGTGGATCGACTCCGCCAGCATCGACGAGGCGCCGGTGATCAGGAAGCCGACGAACTTCGCGATCGCGATGCCCAGGTTGGCCAGGGCCGCCGCCAGGATGGCCTTCTTGCTGCCCTCGTGCACGCGTCCCCTCTCCCGGTCGCAGGCGAATCCGCAGGACTATATGTGGAGCTCCTCGGGCTGCAGCTCTCCGGTGGAGAAGCGCTCGGCCGACAGCAGCCGGGCGCGCGGGAAGGTCTCGAAGGCGCCCGTGTCGATGAGCTCGGCCAGGCACAGGGCGGCCGCCCACGACTGCATCACGCCGCGGCCCGAGAACGAGTGGATCTCGTAGGCGTCCTCCAGCCCCGGGACGGCGCCGAGCAGGGCGGAGTTGTCGGGCGACAGCTCGTACAGCCCGGTCCAGCCGCGGACGTGGTCGAGGCGGTCGAAGCGGCTGATGCGGTGGGCGAGGCGGGGCCAGACCTCGCGCTCGAAGAACGCGGCGCCCTCGTAGTCGAAGCGGTAGGCCGGCGGGTCGCCGGGCGGGGAGTAGCCGGCCAGGATCAGCTCGCCGCCCTCGTGGTGGAAGTAGCAGTCGCTGCTGTCCACGATCATCCCCTCCTGGGAGAGGTTGACGTCGCGCGAGGCGACCACGCAGATCTGGCGCGGCACCGCGCGGCAGGGCACCGGCACGCCCATGAGGTCGGCCACGGGCGCCGCCCACGGCCCGGCGGCGTTGACGATCCGCTCGCAGCCCATCTCCTCGTGCGGCCCGTCCGCGGGGTGTCCCTCGAGCGTCCGCCCGGCCGCGTCCGCGCCCTCGAGCACGCGCAGCGTCACCCCGCTCACGCGCGGCCCGTCGCGGCGCACGCCGACGAGCGCCCGGCGGTCGACGAACCGGGCCCCCGCGGCCCGCGCCCGCGCCCGGTAGTGCTCCTTGACCGCGTTCGGGCTCACCAGGCCGTCGAGCGGCGAGAAGGTGCCGCCGGCCAGGTCGTCGACGCGATCGATCACCGGCCAGCGCCGCCCGATCTCGGCGGGCGTGAGCAGCTCGACGCCGCGCCCGAACCCGTTCTGCATCGCGACGTGACCCACGGCCTGGTCCCACCGCTCCGGCCCGTGCAGCCAGAGGTAGCCGCGCTCGCGGAAGGCGAACTCGTCGCGGTGCTCGCGCGAAGTAGGCGATCGTCGCGGCGCAGAGCTCCACGTTGACCGGCCGCCACCAGGTGGCGCGCACGCCGCCCGCGTTGAGCTCGGACGAGGAGCGCACGCCGGCGAGGTCGGGGTCGATCACCACCACCCCGTCGAGGCCGCGCTCGGCCAGGTGCATCGCCGTCGCGCTGCCGGCGAGCCCGCCGCCCACGATGAGGGTTCCCGCGTGGTCCATCCACCGGCTCCCGTCGCCGTCGTCGGCGGCATTGTCGCCGGTGGGGGGCGGCGGGGGCCCGGCGGGGGAGAGGCGGGGCGGCGAAAAAGAGGGAGGCGGGGAGGGGGTGGAGGACTGGAAATGCCCGCACGAACGGTCGATAGTGGCCCGCATGAGCACACTCCTCTCGCATCGCGCCGGCCCGCCTCCTCGGGCTCCTGATCGTGTCCTGCGGCCTGCTCCTGGCGGCCGTCTCGGGCGCCCGGGCGGCCACGGTCACCGTCGCGCCGGGCGACAGCCTGAGCGCGATCGCCGCGCGCAACGGGACGTCGGTGGCGGCGCTCGTCAGCGCCAACGGCATCGCCAACCCCAACGTCATCATCGCGGGGCAGCGCCTGAGCGTTCCGAGCGGCGGCTCGGCATCGGGCGCCTCGGGCGGGACGAGCTCGGGCGGCTCCGGCGGCTCCTACCGCGTGCGCGCCGGCGACACCCTCGGCGCGCATCGCCGCGCGCAACGGCATCAGCGTGTCGGCGCTGGCGGCGCTCAACGGCATCGCCGACCCCAACCGGATCATGGTGGGCCAGGCGCTCTCCCTGCCCGGGTCGACGCCGAGCTCGGGCGGGGGCACGCAGACGTACGCCTCGTCGGCGTCCTCGGGCGACATCGCGGCGCTGCTCGCGCGCCACGCGGCGCAGCACGGGGTGAGCCTCTCGCTCGCCCGCGCGATCGCCTGGCAGGAGAGCCGCTGGAACCAGAGCGCGCGCTCGCACGTGGGCGCCGTCGGCGTGATGCAGCTGATGCCGGCGACCGCCCGCTGGTTCGGCCCCGCCGTGCTCGGGCGCAGCGTCGACCCCGCCAACCTCGACGACAACATCGAGACCGGCGTCGCCTACCTGGGCTGGCTCATGCGCCAGTCGGGCGACCTGCGCACGACCATCGGCAGCTACTACCAGGGCCTCGCCTCGCTGCGCCAGCGCGGCCCCTACGACGACACCACCGCCTACATCAACAGCGTGATGTCCTACATGGGCCGGGTCTGAGCGGAGGGCGCCGGGCGGCCCGGGTGCGACGAATCGCGGCCGGCGCCGCGCCGGCTAGCGCCGCACCCAGGCCCGTCGGACGGCGACCGTGCCGGTGACCGCCCGGAAGCGCGCGGTGAACCGGACCTTCTTCAGGGGGTAGGGCCGCTTCATCGTGATCTTGCAGGTGGCGGTCTTGCGCGCGCCGATCCGGCCGACCGCGCAGCGGCCGATCACCGTGCGCTTGACCGTGGCCGTGAACCTCAGGGTGCCGCGGCGACGCCCCACCTGGACCTTCGCCAGGATGATGCGCCTGCCGGCGTGGCCGGTGACGATGCGCGACAGGAGCCTGTTGCCGGCGACCGCGCGCCCGGTGAGCCCCGGCGCGGCGACGGCGCCCGGGTTGGGACGGATGCCGGTCGCGGCCGTGCCCGAGACGGCCGGGTCGGCCGTGCTCGTCGCCGTGATCGTCACCACGCCGCCCGCGGGCGGGACGGCGGGGGCGCGGTAGAGGCCGGCGGGCGAGATCGTCCCGGATGTGGCCGACCACGTGACGCCGTCCGGCAGGTTCGCCACCGAGGCGCTCAGCTGCACGCTCGCCCCGGCGACCACCCGCAGCGGGAGTCCGGAGATCGAGACCGACGGCGTGGCGCCCACGATCGTCGCCGTTGACACCGGTGGCGAGGTGGGGAAGGGCGAGGCCGCCGAGTAGGCGGCGAAGGCGAAGGAGTCCGAGGCGAGGTAGCCCGGGGCCGGGGTGTAGACGAGCTGCTGGACGGCGGGGTCGAACGATCCGCCGGCCGGGACGTTGAGCGTGCCGCCCCTGGGGTCGGTGATCACGCGGTACCGCAGGTTGGAGTCGGACTGGGAGCCGAACTTCGCCGCGGTCAGGGTGATCGCCGAGGGCGCGCCCGCCTGGGGCACCGACACCGCCTGCGCCGTCCAGCCCGGCACGGTCACGACCTGCGACGCGAAGGCGGGCGGGTTGACCTCGGCCTGGCCGCCGCCCTCCCAGATGCGGTTCTCGGGGTCGGCCTCGGAGGCCACCTGGTAGCGGCCGGGGGCGGTGCCCGAGACGTTGACCCACTGGTAGGCCAGGGCCTTGTCGTAGACGTCCCGCCATCCGGCCGAGGTGCCCATGCGCAGCGAGGTCGCGCCCGGATCGCCCGCGTCGCAGAACCGGGTCACGGCCTGCGTGTAGACCTGGGGATCCTGCGGCGGTGCGGGGTTCGGCGCGTCCTCGATGTCGTAGAGGCAGAAGCCGGCCTTCTGGCCCGGCGCCACCTGCGCCGTGTGCTCCAGGTTCCACAGCGCGTACCGCATCGCGCTCTTCAGGTGGAAGTGGTTGTGGCCGTCGGCGGCCTCGAAGACCACCTCGGGGTCGGCCACCTCCACGGAGGGGGCGTCGCCGGGCCCCTGGCCGCCGGACCACGCACGCTGGCGCACCGACCCGGTCTGCGGATTGCCGGAGACCTCCAGCGGCCCCTGGCCGACGTTGGTCACGAAGCCGTCGAAGCGGACCAGCAGCCTGCCGGCGCCGTACACGCCGGTATCCGAGTAGACCTGCGGACCCTCGATCCTCTCGACGGGGTCGGCGCGCAGGTCGGGCGCCAGCGTCCCGGGCCCGGCGGTGGCGATCAGGGGCAGCGAGACGGCGGCCACGCCGGCCAGCCCGAGCAGGCTCAGCACGGCGCGGCGGCGGGCTCGGTCCATGCCCCTCCTCTACCTCGCCGGACGGTCCCGCGGCGGACGATCCGCCGTAAGCAATGTGTGAAAACCTCCCACGACGGCTCGGGCCGCCGTGGGGGCGGGTCCGCCGCCCTAGCCGGGCCGGGTGTAGAGCGGGCGCTTGCCGCCGGCGAAGGGCGACCCGCCCAGCTCGCGGAAGATGAGGTCGTCGCCGGCGCGCTCGCGCTCGCGCACCCAGCGGAAGTTGCGGATGTCCACGGCGCCGACCCCGGCGACCACGCCCCCCATCACCACGGCCAGGCCCGGCCCGAGGGCGGCGGCGACGGCGACGGCGATCAGGGGGAGGACCAGCGAGATCAGGACCCTCCGCACCGTGAGCCGGGCCTCCTCGACCCGCGTCCCGGCGCTCGCGGCCGGCCGGGGGGCCCGGGGCAGCCAGCGCGAGTTGTAGAGGCTGAAGCCGCCGACGGCGGCGAACGCGACCACGAAGGGCACCGCGAGGCGCGCCGGCTCCTGGTCGCCCGGCGGCCGCGGCCACGATCAGGCAGGCGACTCCGAGGGCCACCAACCCGCTGCCGGTGATGCGCAGCTCCAGGGCGAGTCGGGCGATGGGCCGCCCGGGCGAGGTCGCTGACACGGGGTGGGATACTGGCATACGTGGCAGCGCCCCCGGTCCAGCGGCCCCGTGACGGGCGACGACGGCCTTCGTGAGTACCGACAGCGGCGCGACTTCGGCGCGACGCCCGAGCCGGCCCCGCGCCCGCAGGCGGCGCCCGCCGGCGAGCGCCCCCCGCTTCGTCGTGCAGCGCCACGACGCCCGCGCGCTGCACTTCGACCTGCGCCTCGAGGTCGATGGCGCGCTGGCCTCGTGGGCGGTTCCCAAGGGGCCGCCCCTGCGCGAGGGCATCCGCCGCCTCGCCGTGCGCACCGAGGACCACCCGCTCGAGTACCTGAGCTTCGCCGGGGTCATCCCGCACGGCCCAGTACGGCGCCGGCCGCATGAGCGTGTGGGACGCCGGCACGTACACCGAGGAGCTGCGCGCCGACGACGAGTGGAAGCTGGTGCTCGTCGGGCGGGATCCTGAACGGCCACTACCACCTGGTCCGCACGGGGGAGCGCTCGGGCAAGGAGGAGTGGCTCATCTTCCGCTCGGGCAAGGGCCCGCCCGGGCCGCAGGACCCGGCGCCCCGCATGCGCGCCACCGCGCCCATGCTCGCCTCCACCGCCGACGCCCCGTTCGACGACCCGGCGTGGGCCTTCGAGCTCAAGTGGGACGGCTACCGCGCCCTGGCCCTGGTGACCTCGGACGCGACCACCCTGCGCAGCCGCAACGGCCAGGACCTCACGCGCCGCGCTACCCGGACCTGCGCGACCTGCGCCGGCGGATCATGTGCCAGGAGGCGGTGCTGGACGGCGAGGTCGTGGTGCTCACGCCCGAGGGCACGCCCGACTTCGCCGCCCTGGCCGCGGGGCGCGGGCCCGTTCGCGTACGTCGTGTTCGACCTCCTGCACGTGGACGGCGAGTGGATCGAGGACCTCCCGTGGCGCGAGCGGCGGGCGCGCCTGGCCGAGGTCGTCGCCCCCGAGGGGCCGCCGGTGCTGGTGCTGAGCGACCACGTGGAGGGCGCGGGGCGGGCGCTGTTCGCCGCGGCCGCCGAGCGCGGGCTCGAGGGGATCATGGCCAAGCGCATGGACGCGCCCTACCGGCCCGGCCGGCGGGTGCCCGACTGGCGCAAGATCAAGACCCGCCAGGAGCTCGAGGCGGTGATCGGCGGCTTCACCGAGGGCGCCGGCTCGCGGCGGGGGACGATCGGCGCGCTGCTGGTGGGCGAGCGGGGCGCCGACGGGGCCCTGACGTACCTGTCGCACGTCGGGTCGGGCCTGTCGGACGCCCTGGCACGCGAGCTCTGGGACCGGCTGCGGGCGACCGAGGTCGAGCGCTCGCCGTTCGCCAACGCGGTCCCCGACGCCCCGGCCGCGCCCCGCTGGGTGCGGCCGGAGCTGGCCTGCGAGGTGCGCTTCGCCGAGCGCACGGCCGACGGGCGCCTGCGCGCGCCGGTCTTCCACGGGCTGGTCGACGACGGGGTCGGCCGACGTGCCCCCGGGCCCCTTCTCCGGGGCCGCCGGGGACCGCACGGTGGAGGAGGGCGAGCGGCGCATCACGCTCACCAACCTCGACAAGCCCTACTGGCCGCGCGAGGGCATCACCAAGGGGGACCTGCTCGACCACTACCTGCGGGTGGCCCCGGTGCTCGTGCCCCACCTCGAGGGCCGCCCCATGATCCTCAAGCGGTACCCCAACGGCATCGACGAGGACTTCTTCTTCCAGCACACGGTGAACGACGCGCCGCCCTGGATGCGCGCGCGCCGACCTGTCGCGCAGCGGGCGGCCCGGCGAGAAGACGAGCCACTACGTGACGGTCGACGACCCGCTGGGGCTGCTCTGGCTGGTGAACCTGGGCTGCATCGACCTCAACCCGTGGCAGAGCCGGGCGCGGCGCGCCCGACGAGCCCACGCACGTGCTGTTCGACCTCGACCCGGCCGAGGGGCTGCCCTTCGCCAGGGTGGTGGAGGCGGCCCTCCTGGTGCGCGACGCGCTCGAGGCCGTCGGCCTGCGCGGCTACCCGCGCACCTCGGGGGCCTCCGGCATGCACATCCTCGTGCCGCTGGTGCCCGGGCTCGGCTTCGACGCCGTGCGCCTCTTCGCCCGCGTCGTGAGCGAGGCGCTGGTCGATGCCCGCCCCGACCTGGTCACCACGCGCACCAAGATCGCCGACCGGGGCGACCGGGTGTACCTGGACGCCAACCAGAACGGCCGCGGCAAGAGCATCGCCTGCGTCTACTCGGTGCGGCCGCGGCCCGGCGCGCCGGTCGCGACGCCCCTGCGCTGGGACGAGGTGCGCCCGGGCCTCGACCCGGGCGCGTTCACGATGGGCGCGGTCGCGCGCCGCGTGGAGGCCGACGGCGACCTCGCCGCGGGCCTGCTGGAGGACCCCCAGCCGCTCGCCGACGCGGTCGCGCGCCTCGGCGCGGGATCGGCGTGAGGGCGCGCCCGCTGGCGGCGGCCGCGGCGACGATCGCGATCGCGGCGGCCCTCGCCGGCTGCTCGTCCGGCGGTCGGCGCCGTCGACACCGCCCCCGCGCCCCCGCCGACCGGCACGGGCTACTTCGTGGGCACGGGGCCGGGGGGCGTGGGGGCGACCCTCGACCTGCACGGCTCGGACCCGGTCGCGGCGGCGATCGACGGGGCCCTCGTGGGCCGCGGCGGCGCGGCGCGGGAGGTGCCGGCGGTGGGGATCGCGTCGGTGGTCAACGAGGGGCCCGAGAGCGTGCCCGGGCCGCGCTTCGTGGCGGTGCTCGCGGACGACCGCGGCGCCGTTCCCATCCCGCGGGCCGAGGACGTGCTCCGCGCCGGCGAGGGGCCCGCCGCGCGACGCGCCCTGCGGCTCCTGGCGGCGCTGCCGGCGCGGGTCCGGGCCGAGGGCGCCGCCACCTTCTACGTCGTCCTCGATGGCGTGGACGTCGCCGAGGTGGACTCGGTGCGGATGGTGGTGGAGGCGGGCGAGCCGATCACGCTCCAGCGCGCGGCGGCGGTAGGGGACCGGGCGTCGGCGGCGAAAACGTGGCGCGTGCCCCCCGATGTCCACGCACTCGCCGAACGGCTCAAGCGCGACTACGAGCGCTTCAGCCCCGCGCAGCAGTCGCTGGCGCGCTACCTGGCCGATCACCTCGCGGACGTCCCGCTGCTGTCGGCCCACGAGGTGGCGCGCGCGTCGCACTGCAGCCCGGCCACCGTCGTGCGCTTCGCGCAGGCCCTCGGCTACTCCGGCTACCCCGAGATGCAGCGCGTCGTGCGACGCGCCCAGCGCCCGGGACTTCCGCCCCGGCCCGGCGACCGCCAGCTGGGGCTGCCCCTCTCCGCCGAGGGCCTGGACGCGGCGCTCGCCGCCGAGCGGCTGGTGCTGGACGACGCCGCCGAGCGGCTGGCCGGCGCCGGACTCGGCGCGATCGTGTCCGCGCTGGGCCCGCGCAACCCGCTGGTGATCGCCGGCGAGGGCCACGCCCGGTCGGTGGTCGCGATCATCGAGGAGCGCCTCGGCCGCGCCGGGCGCCCGGTGGCCGCCGTCACCTCGCTCGACCCGGGCGCGCGCGCCTGGCTCGACGCGCTCGGCCCCGGCGGCGGGGTGCTGGCGATCGCCATCGGCCGCGAGTCCCGGGTCGCCCAGGGCGCGGTCGCCGCCGCCCGGACGGCGGGCGTGCCGGCCGCCGTGCTGCGTCGACTCGACGCTCAACCCGCTCGCCCGCTCGCCGCTGGCCCGGGTGGTGCCCGCCGACCCCCGCGACGGCTCGCCGAGCCTCGTGGCGATGGTGGCCGTGGCCCAGGCCCTGGCGGTCGCCCTGGCGCCCGCCACCGTGCGGCCCGACCTCGCGGCCGTGGGGGCGTAGGGCCCCCGGCTCCCCGCCTCGGCGTGGCGCGGGGAGGCGCCGGCGGAGGTCCGCGGGGAGGTCCGGTAGACTTTTCGGTCGGAAACGACCGAGAAGGGGAACGCGTGTCAGAGGGCAACGGCCGCACCGGGACGATGCGCGTCAAGAGCGGGCTCGCCCAGATGCTCAAGGGCGGCGTCATCATGGACGTCACCACGCCCGAGCAGGCCCGCGTGGCCGAGGAGGCCGGCGCCTGCGCGGTGATGGCGCTCGAGCGGATCCCGTCCGACATCCGGGCCGACGGCGGCGTGGCCCGGATGAGCGATCCCGAGATGATCGCCGGCATCCAGGAGGCCGTCTCGATCCCGGTGATGGCCAAGTGCCGGATCGGGCACTTCGTCGAGGCCGCCATCCTGCAGGCGCTCGACGTGGACTTCATCGACGAGTCCGAGGTGCTCACCCCGGCCGACGAGGCCCACCACATCGACAAGCACGCCTTCACGATCCCGTTCGTGTGCGGCGCCACCGACCTGGGCGAGGCCCTGCGCCGCGTCTCCGAGGGCGCGGCCATGATCCGCTCCAAGGGCGAGGCCGGCACCGGCAACGTGGTCGAGGCCGTGCGCCACATGCGCGCCATCCGGGCCGGCATCAACCGGCTCGGCACGCTGCCGGCCGAGGAGCTCCACGCCGCGGCCAAGGACCTGCGCGCGCCCTACGAGCTGGTGGCGCGCGTCGCCGCCGACGGGCGCCTGCCGGTGGTGCTGTTCTCGGCCGGAGGCATCGCCACGCCCGCCGACGCCGCCCTGATGATGCGGCTCGGCGCCGAGGGCGTCTTCGTCGGCTCGGGCATCTACAAGAGCGAGGACCCGCCCGCCCGCGCCCGCGCCATCGTGGAGGCCGCGACCCACTTCGAGGACCCCGAGGTGCTCGCGCGCGTCTCGCGCGGGCTCAAGGACGCGATGCCGGGCATCGAGATCTCCACCCTGGCCGGCGGGGAGCTGCTGCAGGGCCGCGGGTGGTGAGCTCCGTGCCACGGCGCCCGCGGGTGGGCGTGCTGGCGGTCCAGGGCGCGTTCGCCGAGCACGAGCGCCTGCTGGCGGCGGTGGGGGCGGAGCCCGGTCCAGGTGCGGGGGGCCGAGGGGCTGGAGGGTCTCGACGCGGTCGTGATCCCCGGCGGCGAGAGCACCACCCTGGGGCTCGTGGCCGAGGAGTCGGGTCTGCTGGCCGCGCTGCGGGCGCGGCTGGACGAGGGCCTGCCGGCGCTCGGCACCTGCGCCGGGATGGTGGTCCTGGCGCGCGCCACGACCGGCGGCGCCCAGCCGTTGGTGGGCGGCATGGACATCGTCGTGCGGCGCAATGCGTTCGGGCGCCAGCGCAGCTCCTTCGAGACCGCGCTGGCGGTGCCGGCGTTCGGATTCGAGCCGGTGGACGCCGTCTTCATCCGCGCTCCGTGGATCGAGGAGGCCGGGCCGGACGTCGAGATCCTGGCCGAGCACGCCGGCCATCCGGTGGCGGCCCGCCAGGGGGCGCTGCTGGTGACCGCCTTCCACCCGGAGCTCTCGGGTGAGCGGCGGTTTCACGAATGGCTCGTGGAGCGGGCGCGGCGCCCGCGCGGGTCCGAGGGACGAGCGGGGAGGCGGGAACGTGTCAGGACACAGTAAGTGGGCGACCATCAAGCGCAAGAAGGGCGCGGCCGACGCCAAGCGCGGCCAGCTCTTCTCGAAGCTCTCGCGGGCCATCATCGTGGCCGCCAAGGAGGGGGGAGGCGACCCCGAGTCCAACGCGTCCCTCGCCACGGCCATCCAGAAGGCGCGCGACAACTCGATGCCCAAGGACAACATCGAGCGCGCGATCCAGCGCGGCGCGGGCTCGGGCGAGGGCGACGACTACGAGTCGATGCTCTACGAGGGATACGCCGCGGGCGGCGTCGCGGTGATCTGCACGATCCTCACCGACAACCGCAATCGCACCGCCAGCGACCTGCGCTTCATCTTCACCAAGAACGGCGGCTCCCTGGGCACCCCCGGCAGCGTGGCCTGGCAGTTCGACCGCAAGGGCGTGATCGTGGTCGAGGCGGAGGGCGTCGATGAGGACACCCTCATGGAGGTCGCCCTGAGCGGCGGCGCGGAGGACATCGCCGACGACGGCGAGCAGTGGCAGATCACGACCGAGCCGCAGGACTTCATGCCGGTGCGCCACGCCCTCGAGGAGGCCGAGATCGCCTACGTCTCGGCGGACCTCACGATGCTCCCCAAGACGACCGTCGAGCCCTCCGAGAAGGAGGCGCGCCAGATCCTGCGGCTGATCGACCAGCTCGAGGAGAACGACGACGTCCAGGACGTCTACGCGAACTTCGACATCTCCGAGGAGATCCTCGAGGCGGTCGCGTCGTAGCCGGCGGGGGCCGTCCGGGGTCCCTGCTTGGCTAGCCGGGTGACCGGAGCCGCGCGACCGCTGGTGCTCGGGGTCGACCCCGGTCTGGCGTCGACCGGCTTCGCCCTGATCGCCGGGCCGCCCTCGCGGCCGCGGGTGGTCGCGATCGGAACGGTGCGCACCTCCCCCCGGCAGGCGCACCCGGAGCGGCTGCGCGCGATCCACGACGCCATCGCCGACCTCGCGGGTCGCGAGGGCGTCGCCGAGGCGGCCATCGAGTCGTGGTTCATCCATCCCATGAGCCGCTCCGCGATGGCGATGGCCGAGGCGCGGGGCGCCATCCTGGTCGCGCTCGCGGGCGCGGGCGTGGCGGTGGTCGAGTACTCGCCGAACACGATCAAGCAGTCCGTCACGGGCTCCGGCGGCGCGGACAAGGGCCAGGTGCGGGCGATGGTCGGGCGCCTCACCGGCGCCCGCCCCGAGACCGACCACGCGGCCGACGCGCTGGCCGCCGCGATCTGCCACATGAGCTCGGCCCCCCTGCGCGGCGCCATCCGCCGAGCCCGCTAGATTCGGGGGCGTGATCCGCTCCATCAGGGGGCGCGTGCTGGCGCACGAGCCCGACGGCCCCGTGGTCGAGGTCGGCGGTGTCGGCCTGTTGGTGCGCGTCTCGGCCACCACCCTCGGCGCCATGCCCGCCGCCGGCGGGGAGGCGGCGCTGCTGACCGTGCTGGTGGTGCGCGAGGAGTCGCTCGACCTGTACGGCTTCGCGACCGCCGCCGAGCGCGGCCTGTTCGAGGCCTTCACCACGGTCAGCGGCGTGGGCCCGCGCCTCGCGCTGGCGATCTGCTCCACCGGCGAGCCCGACGAGCTGCGCCTGGCCATCGCCCGCGGCGACAGCGCCCGGCTCCAGACCGCCAGCGGCGTCGGCAAGCGCACCGCCGAGCGTCTCGTGCTGGACCTGCGCGACCGGCTCGGGGCGATCGACGGGGCGGCGCCGGAGGCCGCCCGCTCGCAGGCCGACCTCCACATCACCGCCCGCGACGGCCTGGTCGCCCTCGGCTTCCGCGCCGAGGAGGCCGATCAGGCGCTGGCGGACGCCCCGCCCGGCCTCGACGCCGAGGGCCTCGTCCGCCACGGCCTCGGCCGCCTGAGGCGCCGGTGAGCGACGGCGACGCCTGGGGCAACGACCCCGAGGGGCTCGAGCCCGACGAGCGCCTGGCCGCCGGCCGTGACATCGGGGCCGAGGACGAGCTCGACAGCTCCCTGCGCCCGCGCCGCCTGGACGACTTCATCGGCCAGGACGCGGTCAAGCAGCAGCTGGCGATCTTCCTCGAGGCGGCCCGTCAGCGCGGCGAGGCCCTGGACCACGTGCTGCTCGCCGGACCGCCGGGGCTGGGCAAGACCTCGCTGGCGGGCATCGTGGCCGAGGAGCTGGGCGTGGGCTTCCACGTCACCAGCGGCCCGGTCCTGGAGCGCAAGGGCGACCTGGCGGCGGTGCTGACCGCCCTCGAGCCGCACGACGTCCTGTTCATCGACGAGATCCACCGGCTCAACCGGGCCATCGAGGAGGTGCTGTACCCGGCGATGGAGGACTACCAGCTCGACGTCGTGCTCGGGCAGGGGCCCTCGGCGCGCACGCTGCGGCTGGACCTGCCCCGGTTCACGCTGGTCGGCGCCACCACGCGCACGGGCCTGCTGACGACCCCGCTGCGCGCGCGCTTCGGCGTGTTCCACCGCCTCAACTACTACGGCGCCGACGACCTGGCCGCCATCGTGCGCCGCTCGGCGCGCCTGCTGGAGATGGGCATCGACCCCGACGCCGCCGACGTCCTGGCCGCGCGCTCGCGCGGCACGCCGCGCATCGCCAACCGGCTGCTGCGCCGCGTGCGCGACGTCGCCCAGGTGCGCGGGCGCCCCGGCGTCGACCTGGGGGTGGCCGAGGAGGCCCTGACCCTCCTCGAGGTCGACGAGCTGGGCCTCGAGGAGCTGGACCGCCAGATCCTGCGGCGTCTGGCCGAGACGTTCGAGGGGCGGCCGGTGGGCCTCGGGACGCTGGCCGACAGCGTGGGCGAGGCCGCCGACACGATCGAGGACGTCTACGAGCCCTACCTGCTCCAGGAGGGGCTCCTCAAGCGCACCCCGCGCGGGCGGGTCGCCACGGCGCGCGCCTACCGCCACCTCGGCCTGGTCCCGCCCCCCGACGCCGGCCAGCCCGGGCTGTTCTAGGCGGGCCGCGGCACCGCGACGCCGAGCTCCCGCAGGAGGGTCGCGACCCTGCTCCGGATCTCGTCACGGATCGCCCGTACGGCGTCGAGTGAGCCGGCCTCGGCGGGGTCCGCCAGCTCCCAGTCCTCGTAGCGCCTGCCCGGGTGGAAGGGGCACGCGTCCCCGCACCCCATCGTGACCACCACGTCCGCGGAGCGCACGTCGTCGTCCCGCAGCGGCTTCGGGAACGCGGCCGACATGTCGAGCCCCGCCTCGGCCATCACCTCGACGACCATGGGGTTCAGGCGCTCCGCGGGGTCCGATCCGGCCGAGCGCACGCTCACCCGCCCGCCGCCCAGGTGGGCGGTGTACAGCGCCGCCATCTGCGATCGCCCGGCGTTGTGGACGCAGACGTAGAGGATCTCGGGTCGGGACGACGTCATCGGGGCCTCCTCGGGCTCGCCGGGCAATTGATAGACGAGCGCGCCGGGCGTCGCCTCCACCGGCCCTCCCGAGGTCCGTGCCGTCGCGCCCGAGCAGCGCCGTTCACCGCGAGATAGAGTCGGCCCATGCCGCAGACGGTCAAGGACGTGATGGGCCAGGTGAAGGTCCGGCTGTCACCCGACGCGACCCTGCGCGCGCTCGCCACCGAGCTGAGCGCCGCCCGCACCGGGCTGGCGATCGTGGACGTCGAGGGCGGGGGCGTGATCTCCGAGCGCGACGTGCTGCGGGCCATCGCCGCGGGCATCGACCTGGACACCGCGCGGGTGGCGGAGCACATGACGCCCCAGCCGGTGTCGGTGCCGGTCACCACGCCCCTGTCGGACGCGTGCGACCTGATGATCTCGCGCTCGGTGCGCCACCTCCTGGTCGCCGACGGGGCGGAGCTGGTGGGCGTCCTCAACATGCGCGACGTCGTGGGAGTGCTCTCGGGGGCGGCCGACCTCGGGTCGGTCCCGCCGGCGCGCGGGTCCTAGTCCCCGGAGGTCTTGGGGAAGCCCGAGCGCAGCGCCGAGGGGATGTTCTTGACCAGCTCGACCGGGTTGCGGCGCAGGTTGTAGCGCAGGCCCACCGGGGGGCGCACCTCGTGCGGCTGCGACGGCGCGGCCAGCACCTCGAGGTACAGCTCCTCCACCTGGCGCGCCACCTCGGTCCAGGAGTAGCGCTCGACCACCTCCCGCCGTCCGCGCTCGGCCCAGTCGCGGCGCAGGGCCTCGTCGTCGAGCACCTCGCCGATCCCGCGGGCGAGCTGCGCGGCGTCGTGCGGGGCCACGAACCGGCCGGGCACTCCCTCTCGGATCACCTGGCGGAAGCCGATGTTGTCGGCGCACACGACCGGTGCGCCGCTGGCCATGGCCTCCAGGAGCACCACCCCGAACGAGGCCAGCACGCAGGGCGAGGCGAAGACCGTCGCCTCGCGGTAGAGGGCGGGGCGCTCCTTGTCGAGCAGGCCGAGCCACTCGATGCGGTCCCACACCCCCAGGGAGCGGGCCTGATGGTGGTACTTGGGCCGCAGGGGTCCGTCGCCGACCACCTGGAGGGTGAACTCGCGGCCCTCGTCCATCAGGATGCGGGCCGCCTCCAGCAGCGTGTCCAGGCCGTTGCGCGGGTCGAAGCGGCCCATGAACAGGATCCGCGGCGGACCTGCGGGGCGATCCCCCTCGTCGGCGAGCGGGTGGTACAGGTCCACATCGACGCCGTTGGGGATGATGTCGAAGCGCCGCTCGCCGAAGTAGGGACGCAGGGCGGTGACGCAGGCGTCCGACACCGCGATCAGGCGGTCGGTCCGGGCCATCGCGCTGCGCACGTAGGTGAAGAAGTGCTTGTAGCCCCAGTGGCCGCCCTCGAAGTACGTGTGGAAGGTGCCCACGTTGACCGGCGCCCGCGACGTGCGCAGGGCCCAGAGGCCCAGCATCGGTGACGCGAGCCCCTGCGCGTGGACCACGTCCATGCCGCGCAGCGCGCGCGCCATGGCCGCCTTGAGGCCGACGCCCACGCTGACCCGTGCGATCGAGCCGTTCGAGACCAGGGGCATCGAGAGCCCCATCCGCTTGGTGCGGTAGCCGTGCACCGCCAGGTTCTCGGCGTCGATGGCCCGGGCGCGCGCCTTGGTCCCGAAGGGGGCGAGGCTGGTGATGACGGTGACCTCGTGGCCGCGCGCCACCAGCTCCCGGCTGAGGTTGTGCACGTGCTCGGGCACGCCTCCCAGCACCGGGTAGGCGTACTCGGTGACCATGGCGATCCTCATGGGCCACCGCCTCGCGCGCGGGTGCGCCCGCCCCACTCCCAGGGGCGCGGGTAGGGCCCGGCGAGCGGGGCGATGACGGCCAGGGCGATCAATACGACCGCGGCCCCGCCGACGCCGTCGAGCCACCAGTGGTTGGCGGTCGCCATCACCGTGAACAGCATCGCGATGGGCCACAGGAACCCGGCCCAGCGCCAGGGCGAGGGGCGCAGCAGCCAGAAGAGGGTGAGCCCGAACAGGAACGAGTAGCCGACGTGCATCGACGGCATCGCCGCGAACTCGTTGCGGAAGGGCTGGAACCACGACAGCGCGCCCCCCAGCTCCAGCGCCTGCTTGGTGGGGTCCTCCAGGCCGATGCCCGTCAGCCGCGGCGGGGCGAGCGGATACAGCCAGTAGCCGAGCACGGCGATCGCGTTGGTGACCCAGAACCAGTTGCGGAACATCGGGTAGTTCTCGCGCCGGCGGAACCACACGAACAGGAACATCACCGTGAAGCCGGTGGTGTGGGCCAGGGTGTAGACCCAGGTGGTCGTGAACTTCACGACGCCCACCGACTGGACCCAGTCGTGCAGGTCCGGCTCGACGAACAGGCCCACCGCGCGCTCCGCGTCGATGATGTCCCGCGCGTGGCGCAGGGGCACCAGCACGTCCTCGGTGGCCACCAGGTCGCGCAGCCACTCGTAGGCCACCGTGAGCAGGAGGAACAGGATCACCTCGGCCCACACGGGCCACTCCGCGAACCACGCCCGGCGGAGGGGGGACGAGCGGTCGCCGCCCGCGATGGCGGCGGAGGGGTCGGCGTCCGTCACGGCGGCGCAAGGTAGCACGGCGACCGGCCGCCGCCGGGTCCCACCGGGGGTGCCGGGGGGCGCCCGGCGCCTTTGCTATCGTCGCCCTCGCCGGACGACCCGTCCGATGACGGCCGCCCCTGGAAGGTGCCTCCCCGCATGGGCCTGCTTCTCCCGCTCTACATCCTGATCTTCGTCGGGCTGATCTACTTCGTCGGCGTCCGCCCCCAGCAGAAGCGCCGCCGCGAGCTGCAGTCGATCCTCAACTCGCTCGCGCCGGGTGCCGAGGTGGTCACCATGGCCGGCATCTACGGGACCGTCACGGAGCTCGAGGAGGGGGACACCCTCCTGCTCGAGGTGGCCGAGGACACCGACATCCGCGTGGCGAAGGCGTCGATCGCGCGCGTGATCTCCCCGTCGGAGTCCGCGGCGGCGCCCGAGCCCGAGGCGGCTCCGGTGTCCGACGACGCCTCCTAGCACCCAGACACTCCGCCCATGAGGCGCCCCATCCTCCTCCTGGCCGTGGTCATCGGCCTCGTGTGCGCCTCCCTGGTGGCCATCGCGCTCAAGCCGGTCGTGCTCGGGCTGGACCTGCAGGGCGGCGTCGAGGTGGTGCTCCAGGGGCAGCCCACCGAGACCAGCGAGGTCACGCCCGAGGCCATCGAGCGCTCGGTGGAGATCATCCGCAGCCGCGTCAACGCCTTCGGCGTCGCCGAGCCCGAGATCCAGACCCAGGGCGACGACCAGATCGTGGTCGCGCTCCCGGGCGCCGACAACCCGCAGCAGGTCGTCAGCGACCTGATCGCGCCCGCGCAGCTGACGTTCATCAACTTCGAGCGCAACGTGGTGAACCCGGAGGGGGAGACCGACCTCTACAAGGCGGTCACGCTCGCCACCAACACGACGCCCGAGCAGGCGCGCGGCAAGCCCACCTACTACGCCTTCCGCGACAAGAAGCTGGTGGTCCCGGCCACGCAGGACCGGGCCGCGCTGCGCGACAGCTTCCCGGACGACCAGATCCCCGCGGACGTCGAGGTCCTGGTGGTCCCCCGCGGCCTGTTCCTGGCCTACGAGGAGACCCAGAAGCTCCAGACGCGCGACGCCGGCACGCAGAAGACCTGGTACGTCTTCCAGAACAACCCCGGCCTGACCGGGGCCGACGTCACCGAAGCGCGCTCGACCATCCAGACCGGGGGCCTGGGCAGCCGCGATCGCATCGTCACGCTGCAGTTCACCGGCGACGGCAAGAACAAGTTCGCCGACATCACGCGCCAGCTCGCCACCGACGGCCAGCTCAAGGGCGCGCTCCAGCACTTCGCGATCATCCTCGACGGGCGGATCGTCTCGAATCCGTCGGTGGACTACAACGAGTACCCCACCGGGATCAACGGCGACAACGGCGCCGAGATCAACGGCAACTTCAGCCAGGGCGAGGCCGACACCCTGGCCAAGCAGATCAACTCGGGCGCCCTGCCGATCGAGCTTCAGGTGATCAGCCAGAAGCAGGTCTCGGCGACCCTCGGCAAGCAGTCCCTGCGCCAGGGGCTGATCGCCGGGGTCGTGGGCCTCATCCTGGTGATGCTCTTCCTGATCGCCTACTACCGCTTCCTGGGCATCGTGGCCGCCCTGGCCCTGATCGTGTACGCGATCCTGCTCTGGGCGGTGGTGGTGCTGGTGCCGATCACGCTGACGCTCCCGGGCATCGCGGGCATCATCCTCACGATCGGCGTGGCGTCCGACGCCAACGTCGTCATCTTCGAACGCGTGCGAGAGGAGGCGCGCGCCGGCAAGTCCGCGCGCGCGGCCATCCTCGCCGGCTACAAGAAGGGCATCGGGGCGATCATCGACGCCAACGTCGTGACGTTCGCGACCGCCCTCATCCTGTTCCTGTTCGCCACCGCGGGGGTCAAGGGCTTCGCCTTCACCCTCGGCGTCGGCGTCCTGCTGTCGCTGTTCACCGCCGTCGTCGCGACTCGCGCGGCCTTCAACGTGCTGGCCGACACCAAGTACCTGCGCGACAACCGCTTCATGGGCCTCGACCAGCGCGAGATCCGCTGGAAGCTGGACTTCGTCGGCAAGTGGAAGCTCTGGATGGCGATCTCGATCGTCCCGCTGGTCATCGGGACGGCCTGGATCGGCATACACGGCCTCAACCTGGGCCTCGACTTCGAGAGCGGCACCCGCATCACCACGGCGTTCGAGCAGCAGCCGAGCGAGGACGCCGTGCGCGCGGTGTTCAGCGACCTCGGATACACCGACGCCAAGATCCAGTCCACCACCGAGACCATCGACGGCAACGAGGTCCGCGGCTTCCAGATGCAGACCGAGACGCTGCAGCCGCAGCAGCGCAACGAGCTCGAGCGGGCCCTCAACGAGAAGTTCGGGATCGTCCAGGAGAGCTTCCAGCTCGACTCGGTGGGCCCGACCTTCGGGCGCCAGATCATCCGCAACGGGATCTGGGCGGTCCTGCTCAGCTTCGCCGTGCTCGTCGTCTACCTGAGCATCCGCTTCGAGTACAAGCTCGCGATCCCGGCGCTGATCTCGGTCATCCACGACGTGTGGCTGTCGATCGCCATCTACTCGTTCACGGGCAGGGAGGTGACGAGCGCGACCGTGGCCGCTCTGCTCACCATCCTCGGGTACTCGCTCTACGACGTGGTCATCGTCTTCGACCGCATCCGCGAGAACGTCCCCATCATGCGCCGCGCGACCTACCGCGAGGTGGTCAACACCTCGGTGCACGAGACGCTGACGCGATCCATCATCACGTCACTCACGACGCTGATCCCCATCACCGTGCTGTTCTTCTTCGGCGGCGACACGCTCAAGGACTTCGCCTTCGCCCTGCTGGTCGGGATCCTGTCCGGCGGCCTGTCGTCGATCGCGATCGCGGCACCCCTGGCGGCGCTCTGGAAGGAGCGCGAGCCCGAGCTGAAGCGCAAGACGGTGAAGGCCCAGCGCCGCGCCGCGGCGATCTCCTCCGACGCCGACGTGGTCGACCTCGACACGCTGGCGCGCGCCGAGGCGGCCCTCGACGCCGAGATGCTCGTCGAGAACGGCCGGGAGGACGAGGACGAGTACGACGAGCAGGAGCTCTTGGAGCTGCGCGCCGGCGAGATCGAGCCGGACGACGAGGCTCCGGCGGACGAGGCCGGCGAGGCCGGACGCCGAGCCCGTCCCCGCCGACGAGCCCGCCCCCGAGCCGGAGCCCGAGCCCGACGCCGAACCCGTCTCCGAGGCCGAGGCCGACGGCCCGAGCCCGAGCCCGCGCCCGTCCCGGATGCGGGCGAGCCGGGCAACGGGGCCTCCGCCGACGCGGAGCCCGCGCCCCGCTCGCGGCCCGACCCCGACCGGGTGCGGCGCCACCGAGACGTCCAGAAGAGGAGGAAGCGGTGACCACCGTGCGCGAGGGCGTCGAGCAGGCGGTGCTGATGTCGATCGGGGCGGCGGCCCTCACGCGCGAGCGCGCCGAGGCCGCGGTCGCGGAGCTGGTGCGCAAGGGCCAGCTGGGCAGCGAGGAGGGCGCGGCCGTCGTGGAGCGGCTCCTCGCGCGGGTGCGGGGCGAGGCCTCGTCGGCCAGCGGCCTGGTGGGCCGGGTCGAGGGCGGCGTCCAGGGCCTGCTGCGCGAGCTGGGGGTCGTCGCGCGCGCCGAGCTGGAGGAGGTCCAGCTGCGCCTGCTGGAGCTCGAGCACCGGATCAAGCTGCTCGAACGGGCGTCCGCGGACGGCGCGCCGCCGGAGGGGACCGGCACCGCCGACTGAGCCCGATCCGTCGAACCACGACGGACCCGGGCTAAAGCCCTGCGCGGGGCGCCCGATATCCCAGGGTGACGGCCCCTAACCATTGGGGCCCTTGGGGAACGGAGACCCCTTGCGCAGTCAACTGATGGTCGTGCCCGCCGTCCTGATCGTGACGGCGGCCTACATGAAGGGCCGCCGGGATGGCCGCCTCGAGTTCCGGCCGACGCCCGTCGAGCCGCTGGCGCCGCCCAGCCCGTTGATGGACCAGGAGGGCATCGCCCAGGCGCTCGCCGCCGACGCGGTCGAGCTGGCCGAGGCCCAGACCGCCGCCACCGAGGGCGCGCTGCTCGCGCCTTCGGGGTCCGCGCACGACGCCGATCCCGACGGTGAGTGGGACGACCCGTTCGCCATCTCGGACGCGGTGCTCGCCAGCGAGTGGGTCGCGGCGCCCGCGCCCCCGTCGCCGGTCGCGACGCTCGCGCCGGCCGCGCCCGCGGTCGCGCTGGAGGTCCGCGTGGACGAGACCGGGCGCTTCTCGCTCGGCGGCTACGCGACCCAGCCGGGGCACATCGCCCTCGCCGGGATCACGTTCCGGGAGCGCCGGTCGGGCGTCATGGGCCCCGACAGCGTGTCGCTCGTCGCGGAGGCCGCCAGCAACGTCGCCACCGGCGGCCTGGTGGTGCTCGGCGACGCCGGGTTCGCCCCCGACCAGGAGGGCTTCACGATCCTGCTCGCGGCCGAGGGCCCGGGCACGTTCGCCGCGGCGGGCTACTACGAGCTCGCCTCCCGGTGAGGAGCGGCCGGCTCAACCATTCGCGGGGCAGGCCGATGACCAATGTGGGTGCCAAACCATTTGGTGCCGAGTGCCCGACCGCGGCGCGTCGCCGCAAGCTCAAGGAGGCCGCGCGAGAATGTCCATGCTGAACATCGCCATCATCGCGGGCATCGCCCTGTGCCTTGTCGTGCTGGTCATCCAGCGCCGCAGGGACTCCGGCGACACGCCCGCATCCGGCGCAGGCCGTGGACGCGGCGACCGCAAGCGGCGGCGCGGCAAGAAGGGCGGCACCCCGCCGCCGCCCCCGGAGCCCATGCCGCTCGCCGCCGCCGGCCAGAGCAGCGCCCCCGCCGGCGCGCCCGTGGACGGCCCCCCGCCCGAGCGCGACCCCCGCCCCCGAGCCGAGCGTCGCCGAGTGGCCGCCCGCCCAGGACCCCGAGCCCGTCGAGTGGGCGCCCCCGGCCCAGGAGGCCCCGGCCCCGCCGCCGCCCGCAGCCGCCCCCGCTCCCGCCGCCCAGGCCCCGCAGACCGAGGCCGAGACCGGCTGGCCGAGCGACGAGATCGTGACCGAGCCCGGATGGCCCATGCCGGGTGAGGTCGACGTGCCCTGGACCGCCCCGTCGGCCGAGCCCGTGGGCGCCGGCGCCGGCTGGTCCGAGCAGGCCGCGACGACCGCGCCGCCGCCGGATCTCCAGTGGGTCGCCCCCGAGCAGGGCGTCGAGGACGCCCCCCAGTGGGCGCCCGTCGAGGAGCCGGTCGCCGAGGAGATCCCCCGCTGGTCCCCGCCCGAGCAGGCCGCCCCGGCCGCCCCGGCCCCGGAGCCCGCCCCCGCCCCGGCCCCCGAGCCCCCCGCGGCCGCCCCGGTCGACGCGGCGCCGCCCGCGCCGCCGGAGGCCTGGGAGCCGCCGGCCGACGAGTGGGTCGCCGCCGGCGAGCCCGTCTCGCCGGAGGACGCCCAGGTGACCGGCGAGATCCCGGTCGTCCGTGAGCCCGTGGCCGCGGCCCCGGCCCCCGAGCCGGTGCGGGAGTCCGTCGAGGCGGAGTTCGCCGAGCCGGTCGAGCCCCTCGACTTCCCCCCCTTCGCCGAGGAGGAGATGCCGCCGTTCGGCGACTTCCCCCCGCCGCCCGAGGAGGCCGTCGCACCCGAGCCGCCCGACATCCCGGCGTGGGACGACGCCGCCGCGGAGATCCCGCTGGCGCCGGTCGAGCCGGACGCCCCCGTCGCACCGGCCGCCCGTCGCGCCGCCCGATCCGCCGCACCGGCCGCGGCGGTGGTCGCCGACGCGGCCCCGGCCCCGGCCGCCGCTCCGGTGGTGGACGACGCCGCCCGCACCGGCCGCTTCGCCATCGGCGGCTTCGCCATCCAGCCCGGCCAGCAGGCGCTGGGCGGGGTGAGCTTCCGCTCCGAGCTGGCCCAGGCCCCCACCGCGTGGACCGTCTCCGACGGCGACGAGGTGGCGCCCGGCACCCTGGTCCTGCAGCTCGACGGAACGATCAACTGCGAGGCCGCCGGCCTCGAGGTGGTCACCGAGCCGGGGTTCGCCCCGACGCCGCTGGGCTTCACGGTGCGGGTGTCGGCGCTGGCGTCCGGCCCGTTCGCCGCCAGCGGCACCTTCCGCATCCGGTGAGCCGGCGGGGCCCGGCCCGTCCGCCCCCGCGGCGGCGGGCCGGGGCCCGTCCGCTGCGACTGCTACCTTGGCCCGCATGGCGCGGGGAGAACGGCGGCAGAACCTAGCGCGCCTCGGCGAGATCGCGCAGGTGGCCACGCGCCACGGATTCGGCTACGCGTTCGGCCGCAAGGAGGCCGTCCCCGACGATCCGACGATCAGCACCCGCAACCGCGGCCGGCGGTTGCGCGAGATGCTCGACGAGCTCGGGCCGACGTTCGTCAAGTTCGGCCAGCTGCTGGCCACCCGGCCCGACATCGTGCCGCCGGACATCCTCGCCGAGCTGCGCGGGCTGCAGGACGACGCGCGACCCGAGCCGTTCTCGCGCATCCGGCAGGTCGTCGAGCAGGAGCTCGACCTCACGATCGAGCAGGTCTTCGAGGAGTTCGAGGAGGAGCCGATCGCGGCCGCCTCCATCGGCCAGGTGCACCGGGCCCGCCTGCCCGGCGGCCAGGAGGTCGTGGTCAAGGTCCAGCGGCCCGACGCCGAGCGGCAGATCTCGGCCGACATCCAGCTGCTGTACCAGGCCGCCCGGGTGGCCCGCGACCACATCCGCCGGCTGCAGTTCATCGACCTGGTGGGGACGGTGGACGAGTTCGCGCGCACGGTGCGCCGCGAGCTCGACTACGGCATCGAGGCGCGCAACGCCGAGGTCTTCCGGCGCGACTTCGCGGGCGACGAGAACGTCTCGATCCCGAAGATCTACTGGCGCTACACGACCTCGCGCGTGCTCACGATGGAGCGTGTCGAGGGGACCGTGCTCGGGCGGGTCAACCTGACCACCTGGTCGCCGGAGGACCGGCGTCGCCTGCGCGAACCGCATCACCGAGACCTGGATGCGGATGGTCTTCGTGCACGGCTTCTTCCACGCCGACCCCCACCCGGCGAACATCCTGGTGCGCGATCCGGAGCGCATCAGCCTGGTCGATTTCGGCATGACCGAGCAGCTCAGCCAGCGGGACCGCGAGGCGGCGGTGCGCCTGCTGCTCGACATCCTCAACGGCGACGCCGAGCGCCTGCCACGGCGGCTGCGCGCGCTCGGCATCCGCTATCCGCGCCAGCAGGAGGGCGAGCTGGCCGACCGCCTGGGCGTGATCCTCCAGCGGTACTCGGCCACGGCGCTCGGCGAGATCGACGCCCGCGAGGTGCTGCGGGAGATCTTCCAGACCATCTACCGCCTGGACATCACGCTCCCGGCCCGCTGGGTGATGCTGGACAAGACCCTCGCGACGCTGGCCGGGGTCGCCGTGGAGATCTACCCGGACCTCAACGTCTTCGAGGTGGCGCGCCCGTACGCGCTCAGGATGGCGGCGCAGCGGTTCCGCCCCGACCACATGGTCGAGAGGCTCGGGACCGACGTCGGGCGCTACGCCGAGGCCTTCCTCGACTACCCGTTCCAGGTGTCGGAGCTGCTGGACGAGTTCAAGGACGGCGACATCGAGATCACGATCCGCCCCGAGGGCTTCCCGGAGGCGGTCGAGAAGCTGCAGGCCAGCGCCAACCGCCTCGTGCTGGGCGTCGTGGCGGCGGCGGCGACGATCGGGGCGGCGATGATCTCCGTGTTCGCGCGCTCGACCGACCTCGCCGGCCTCGCGCTGGTCGCGATCCCGCTGTGGATCGTGGCGTTCGCCCTGATCGCCTGGCTGTGCGTGGGCATCGTGCGCTCGGGCCGCTGGTGACCTGGCGCACCGAGCGGGTGGCCTTCGCCGAGGTGGCGGCCCTCCAGGAGGCGCTGGACGTTCCCGAGCCCGTGGCGTGGGTGCTCGTGCGCCGCGGCCTGGGCGATCCGGCCGCCGCCCGGCAGTTCATGTCCTCCGACGGGCCGCTGGCGCCGCCCGAGGACCTGGCCGGCATCGCCGAGGCCGCCGACCGGCTCGCCCGCGCCCTCGGCGCCGGCGAGCGGATCGCCGTCCACGGCGACTACGACTGCGACGGGATCTCGTCCACCGCGATCCTCGTCAGCGCCCTGCGCGGGCGCGGGGGGGACGTCATCCCCTTCCTGCCGAGCCGCTTCCACGAGGGCTACGGGGTGGCCGTCCCCACCGTCGAGGCGCTCGCCGACCGGGGCGCCCGCGTGCTGGTGTGCGTCGACTGCGGCACCTCCGCCACCGACGCCCTGACGCGCGCGCTCGAGCTGGGCATGGACCCGGTGACCCTCGACCACCACCTCGCGGGCGGCCACCGCCCGCCGGGGATCATCGCCAACCCGGCGCTCGGCCGGCCGGCCGAGGACCTGCCGGCGGCCGCCGGCGTCGTGCACATGCTCGTGCGCGCCCTCGCCGCGCGCACGGACCGGGGCGGGCTGGCGCCGGATCCCGACGAGGCCATCGACCTGGTCGCCCTGGCGACGGTGGCCGACGCGGTGCCCCTGGTGGGCGACAACCGGCGCCGGGTGGCCCGAGGGCTGCGGGCGATGCGCGAGCACCCGCGGCCCGGCATCGCCGCCCTCTGCGCCGCCGCCGGCCTCGAGCCGCGCACCGTGAGCGCCCGCGCGCTCGGGTTCACCCTGGCGCCCAGCATCAACGCCGCCGGGCGGATGACGCACCCCGAGCGCGCTCTCGACCTGCTCCTCGCTCCGGACCGGGCGACCGCCGACCCGCTGGGCGCCGAGCTCTGGGCGCTCAACGCCGAGCGGCGCGAGGTGGAGCGCGGCATCGTGGAGCGGGCGATCGCCCAGGTGGAGGCCGAGCCGGACGCCATCCGGGCGGCGGGCGTGGTGGTGGCCGTCGGCGACGACTGGCACGAGGGCGTGGTGGGAATCGTCGCCGCCCGCCTCGCCGAGCGCTTCGAGCGGCCGGCGATCGTCCTCTCGCGCCAGGGCGACATCGCCAAGGGCTCGGGCCGGAGCGTGGCCGGAGTTGAACCTGCACTCCCTGGTGGCGGCGGCGTCGACGCCGCTGACGCGCTGGGGCGGCCACGCCGGCGCGGTCGGCCTGGAGCTGCCCGCCGCGGCGGTCGTCCGCTTCCGCGACGAGCTGATGGCCGCGGCGGAGGGCGCACGCGCGGCGATCGCCCGGGCGCGGGTGCGGACGGTGGACGCCATCGTCGGCGGACGCGACCTGACCCTCGCGACGGCCGAGGGCCTCGAGCGGCTCGCGCCCTTCGGCCGCGGCAACCCGCCGGTGCGCCTGGTGGTGCCGGGCGTGGCGCTGGAGTCGCCCGGCCGGGTCGGCGACGGCCAGCACCTGCAGGTGCGGATGCGCTCGGGGGGCGTCCACGCCCGGGCGATCGGCTTCCGCATGGGCGAGCGCGCGCCGGGGATCGACGTGGCGCGGCGCCATGACGCGGTCATCGAGCTCGACATCGAGCGGTGGCAGGGCATCGTCGGGCCGCGCGTGACGCTGCAGGCGCTGGACCCGGTGACCGGCGCCGCCGGCGAGCGCTCCGCGCTCTGGGCCGAGGCCGTCGAGGCGCACGACCGCGGCTGCGCGGAGCCCGACCTGCGCGCCATGACCGCCGACCCCCTGCCCGAGCCGCCCGCGCCTCCGCCGGGCGCGGCGCCGCCGCTGGCCGTGCGCGACCGCAGGGGGGAGGACGCCGCGCTGAGCGCCATCGCCGCCCTGGCCGGCGCCGACCGCGGCGTGGTCGCGGTGGTGGCCGACGCGGCGCGCCGGCGCGAGGCCCTCGAGTCGACGATCGACCCCGCGCGCGTGGGAGCCGAGGTCGTGGTGCTCGGCGGCGGGCGGTGCGGCACCGCGGCGCTGGCGGAGCGGCTCGCCCTGGCGCGCGGGGTCCCGTCCCTGGTGGTGCTGGAGTACGCCGATCTCGCCCTGGTCGAGCCGCCCGAGGGCGCCCATCTGGTGCTGGTCGACCCCCCGGCCTCGGCCGCCGAGGCCGAGTGGGCCGTCCACCGCGCCGCCGGCCGCTGGCTGCATCTGGCGTGGGGCACTCCCGAGGTCGCCGTCGCGCTGGCCGCCTCCCAGGAGCGGTGGGAGCCGCGGCCCACGGTCACCGCCCTGTGGATCGCCCTGCGCGACGGGGCGCCGCGCGCCTGGGGGCCCGAGCTGGCGGCGGCCGTGCTGGGCGACCCCGTGCTCCCGCGCCAGCCGCGCGTGGCGGCCCGGGCGCTGGCCGTCCTGGCCGAGCTGGGGCTGATCGCGATCGATGACGCCGGGGTGCGCGCCGCGGCCGACCCCGCCCGCCGCGAGCTGGACTCCTCGGCGCTCTACCGGGCCGCGCTCGAGCGCCTGGCCCAGGAGGAGGCGTTCCTGGGGCGCGCGCCGACCCTCGACCTCCTGGCCCGGGCGGCCCTCGCCGTCTGAGCGCGGCCACTAGGGTGGCGAGCGTCGTCAGCGGATTCGTGCGATCCGCCACCCCGCCAGGAGGAAACCTTGCCCCGAAACCTCGCGCGCGCCGTCGGCGCCGCCGCGCTGCTGGCGTTCTGCCTGACGCTCCTTCCCGGTCAGAGCCTCGCCTCGCGTCCCAGCACAAAGGCGGACATCACGTCCATCCTCGCGGCGGTCCAGACCTCGCCGCTGTTGAAGCGCATCCCGGGCCGTCCCTTCATCGTCACCAAGATCACCATCTCGACCGCATCGGCCGACCCGGTGTACGCGTCCGGGGTGGTGACGCCCCGGGCGGTCAAGAGCCGCCGCGCCCAGCCGATCCAGCTGCTCTTCCGGCAGAACCCCAACCTGTCGTGGACGCTGATCGACTTCGGCAGCAACTTCTGCGGTGACTCCGACGTCCCGGGCGCGGTGCTGCAGGACCTGTTCAACCAGTCCTGCGGGGGCTC
The DNA here is from genome assembly GCA_963806585.1 of uncultured Thermoleophilia bacterium. Classification (GTDB taxonomy): domain Bacteria; phylum Actinomycetota; class Thermoleophilia; order Miltoncostaeales; family Miltoncostaeaceae; genus Miltoncostaea. Next base: position 66,824 of record CAWDYN010000013.1, read on the forward strand.
CGGCGGCGGGTCGAGCGTCGGCCAGGGCATCACGACCCTCGGGTCGGCGGTGGCGGGCGACACCACCGCGACGCTGATCGCGACCCGCACCACCCCGGCGGGCGCCGCCGGGATCCCCAAGGCGAGCGTCTTCCTCAACGTCGCCGTCCGCTCGCGGCTCGGCAACGTGGTCGTGGCCCAGCAGCAGGTCGGAAAGCCCTCGGGCTTCAACTGGAACCTGCTCAACCGCGCGGGCGGCGGCGGGGTGACGGCGCTCGCGTCGATCTCCACCGGCCCGCAGTTCATCACGGCCACCGTGCGGCGCAGCGCCACGCTCTACGGCACGGCGTCGTTCACCTTCCGCTCCAACGTGCTGCTGCGCGTGCAGGGAACCCTCCCCGTGCCCCCGCCCGTGCTGCCCTAGGCAGCCGTTTCGCGCCGCCCGCCGGCTCCCCCGGAAGGAGGGGGCTGGCGGGCCGCGATATCGTTCAGATATGGCGAAGGATCTCGCAGACCTCGATCTGGCCCTCGACATCGGGCGTTCCCGAGCTCGAGCAGGTCATCGCGGAGGTCGCCGAGCACCACCCCGACGTCGATCGCGACGCGATCCGGCGCGCATACGCCTACGCCGAGACGCACCATCGCGCCCAGCTGCGCAACTCGGGCGAGCCCTTCATCACGCACCCGCTGGGCTGCGCCCGCATCGCCGCCGGGCTCGGCCTGGACGGCACCGCGGTCGAGGCGGCCCTCCTGCACGACACGGTGGAGGACACCACGCGCCACGCTCGCCGAGGTGGAGGCCGGCTTCGGCGCCGAGGTCGCCGCCCTCGTGGACGGCGTCACCAAGCTCTCGAAGATCCACTTCGAGAGCCAGGAGGAGCACCAGGCCGAGAACTACCGCAAGCTGATCGTCTCGATGTCGAGCGACATCCGGGTGCTGGTGATCAAGCTCGCGGACCGGCTGCACAACATGCGCACGCTGGCGTACATGACCAAGCCCAAGCAGATCCAGAAGGCCAAGGAGACGCTCGAGGTCTACGCCCCGCTCGCCCATCGCCTCGGCATCCACTCCCTCAAGTGGGAGCTGGAGGACCTGGCGTTCGCGACGCTGCACCCCAAGCGCTACAGCGAGATCCAGCAGATGGTCAACCAGCGCCGGCCCGACCGCGAGGCCTTCATCGACGAGGCCGGCGACATCCTCGGGCGCGAGCTCGAGGAGGTGGGCATCGGCGGCGCCGAGATCACCGGGCGGGCCAAGCACTTCTACTCGATCTACGAGAAGATGACCCGCAAGGGCAAGGAGTTCAACGAGATCTACGACCTCACCGCGATGCGCGTGCTGGTCGACTCGGTGAAGGACTGCTACGGGGCGGTGGGGATCATCCACTCGCTCTGGAAGCCGCTGCCCGGGCGCTTCAAGGACTACATCGCGATGCCCAAGCTCAACATGTACCAGAGCCTGCACACGACGGTGATCGGTCCCGGCGGCAAGCCCCTCGAGATCCAGATCCGCACCTACGCGATGCACGCGACCGCGGAGTTCGGCGTCGCCGCCCACTGGCTCTACAAGGAGGGCCGCGACGGGGCCGCCGGCGTGGGTCGTCGCGATGATGGACTGGCAGCGCGAGACGCACGACCCCGGCGAGTTCCTCGAGGCCCTGCGCTCGGACCTCTACTCGGACGAGGTCTACGTCTTCACCCCCAAGGGCGAGGTGCGCGACCTGCCCTCCGGGGCGACGCCGCTCGACTTCGCCTACGACGTCCACACCGACGTCGGCCACCGCTGCGTGGGCGCCAAGGTCAACGGGCGGATCGTCCCGCTCACCTACACCCTGCAGTCGGGCGACTTCGTCGAGATCCTGACGTCCAAGGCCGCCGCGGGCGCCCTCGCGCGACTGGCTCCAGCTGGTCACGACCACCAAGGCGCGCTCCAAGATCAGCCAGTTCTTCCGCCGCGAGCGGCGCGAGGACGCCGAGCACCAGCGGGCGCGAGGCGCTGCAGGACCAGCTGCGCAAGGCCGGCCTGCCCAGCCAGACGCTGGCGGGCTCGCCGCTGCTGCTCGAGGTCATCCAGGAGATGGGCTTCAAGAAGGCGGACGAGTTCTACATCTCGCTCGGCCTGGGCAAGACCTCGGTCCAGGTCGTGGTCAACAAGATCATCCAGCGCCTCAAGGCCGGCCAGGCGGTGGCCGACGACGCCGCCCCGAGCACCGTCAAGCCGCGCGGCCGGCGCCCCCACACGGCGACGGCCTCCAGCGACGCTCGGGATCGAGATCGACGGTCTCGCGGACGTCCTGGTGCGCCTGGCCAAGTGCTGCAAGCCGGTGCCGGGCGACCCCATCCTCGGCTACATCTCGCTCGGGCGGGGCATCACGATCCACCGCGAGGACTGCCCCAACGCGAAGGCCCTGAAGAAGAACCCCGAGCGGTTCACCCCGGTGTCCTGGGCCGGCGCCAACCAGCAGTCCTTTCGAGTAGAGGTCGCCGTCGACGCCTGGGACCGTTCCCGTCTGCTGGAGGATCTCTCCCGCGCCTTCGCCGAGGCGGGGGCGAACATCGTGTCGGCCAACTGCCTCGATGGAGGACCAGATGGTCCACGACCGCTTCGTGGTCCAGGTGGGCGACGTCGAGACCCTGAAATCCTGCATCTGCGGACTGCGCCAGGTGGAGTCCGTCTTCGACGCCTACCGGGTGACGCCGGGAGCCTGAGAACCGCCAGTTCCGTGGGGCCACCTGCTAGCGTGGCGCGCCGATGGAATGGCTCGATCTGGTCGTCCCTTCGGCGGCGATCCTCGCTCTCTTCGGGGTGGTGGCCCTCGTGGTCCTCGCGATCCGGCAGGGGCGGGCGATCCGCCGCCTGGAGGAGCGTCTCGCGCGTTCCGGCGACGCCGCCGTGGACGCACCCCTTCAGCGCATCGCCGAGCTGCAGGCGCGTCAGCGCGTCTCCCAGGGGGGCTCTCGGCGGGCCAGTTCCGCACCGCGGGCGTGGTGGCCTTGGTCGGCGATCGCCCTCTTCGCGGCCATCGGCGGGGTCTGGTACCTGTTCGTCAAGGACGGCAGCAGCGCCTCCGCCTCCTCCGACACCCCCGCCCAGCCCGCGGGCGCCTCCAACGGCTCGCCGACGACCACGGTGCCCAAGCCGGTTGACAGCACGCTCGTCCCCACCGATCCGCCGGTCCTCGCCGACAAGAGCGCGTTCACCGTGGCCGTGTTCAACGCCAGCGGCGTCTCGGGCGCGGCCGCGGACGTGATCGCCCCCCAGCTCACCAACGAGGGCTGGACCGTCTCCAAGGTTGACAACCCGCCCGACGGCGAGACCGGCCGCACCCAGTCGGTGGTGATGTACGCCAAGGGCAAGCAGGACGTGGCCCAGAACGTCGCCAAGACCCTCGGGCATCAAGCGCGCCCCTCCGCTGGACGGCTACACCAGCGCCCAGACCGGCGACGCCGACGTCGTCGTGCTCGTGGGGACGGACATCGCGAACACCGCGTCGTCCACGCCGTAGGGGTTTCCGGGTCGGGCGTTTCCTGAGCTCTGAGCGTTTCTGAGCTCTGAGCGTTTCTGAGCTCTGGGGTTTTCTGAGTTCGGGGTTTCAGAGCTCTGAGCGTTTCGGAGTTTCGGGGTTTCAGAGCTCTGAGCGTTCAGAGCTCTGGGCGTTTCGGAGCTCTGGGCGTTTCCGAGCTCTGAAAGTCTCCTCTGAGGGCCTGATCGTCTACAGCCGCGCCGGCTCCTCACGCGTGCGAGGCCGGGCTCTTGCGGCCCGGCCTGGCCGCGGCAAATCCACCCTGGCCGGGTGGATTTGCATTCGCTGGCCGCCTGCGGCGGCGAGCTTGTACGGCCGGGCGGAGCCCGGCCGTCTCGTCGCCCATAGGGCGACTCGGAGCAGGCCTGTCCTACCGGGTGGCGCCCAGGGCGCGCAGCGCCGTGCTTCGGGGCGTTCAGAGCTCTGACAGTCTCCTCTGAGCTCCTTTTCGTCTGGCGCCGCGCTTTGTCCCTCACGCGTGCGAGGCCGGGCTCTTGCGGCCCGGCCTGGCCGCGGCAAATCCACCCTGGCCGGGTGGATTTGCATTCGCTGGCCGCCTGCGGCGGCGAGCGTGTACGGCCGGACATGGTCCGGCCGTCTCGTCGCCTTCGGCGACATCGGAGCCCGGCCTGTCCTACCGGGTATCGCCGAGGGCGCGCAGCGCCCGAGCGTCGAGGTGGTCTTGACCTGCCCGCGCACATGTCCGGCCCGAAGGGCCGCTGCGCGATGCAAATGCGCCCGACCAAGGGCGCATTTGCGCGTCGAGTCGGCCCGCAAGAGGCCGACTCCACGCTTGACGCAATCCCTTCTCCGCACTCCTCGGAAACGTTCAGAGCTCGGGGCCCGAAGCTCAGAAACCCTCAGAGCTCGCAAACCCTCAGAGCTCACAAACCCCGAACCACAAACCCTCAGGTCTCGGAGACCCCGAACCCGCCGCCGCCGGGGGTCTCGATGGCGAGGACGTCGCCCGGCCGTCAGGCGGCCGCGCCATTTCGAGGGGAGCTCCTCGCCGTTGAGGGTCGTGCGGCCGAGGGCGCCGTCGGCGCCGCCCGCCCGGCCCGCGGGCGCGTGCCGGCGGCGCTCCGCGATGACCGAGGCGTCGGCGTCCACCAGGACCCTCACGCGGCGCTCCACGCCGTCGCCGCCGCGGTGGAGCCCGGCGCCCCCGGTCCCGCGGCGCAGGCGATAGGCCTCGATGCGCAGCGGGAAGGCCGTCTCGAGGGCCTCGACCGGGGTGTTGAGGGTGTTGCTCATCGCCACGTGCACGCCCGAGGGGCCGTCGGCGCCCGCCGAGGCGCCCTGGCCGCCGCCGAGGGTCTCGTAGTAGGTGAAGCCGGGGGCTCCGATGGTGAGGTTGTTCATCGTCCCCTGGCCCTGCGCGGGCACCTCCACCGCCTGTCCCACCGCGGCGAAGACCGCGTCCACGATGCGGCTGGAGGTCTCGACGTTGCCGCCGGCGACGGCGGCCGGCGGGCGGGCGTTGACCAGGGTCCCCTCGGGGGCGATCACCTCCACCGGCGCGAACGCGCCCGTGGACGAGGGGATGTCGGGGTCGGTCACGCAGCGGACGACGAAGTACACGGCCGAGCGCGTGACCGCGGGCGGGCAGTTGCAGTTGCCCGGCCCGGTGGGGTCGGTGCCCGTGAAGTCGACCGTCATCCGCTCGCCGTCGATGGTGACGGCGACCCGGATCCAGAGGTCGTCGGTGGTCACGCCGTCGCCCTCCAGGGCCTCGGCGGCCTCGTAGCGGCCGTCGGGCATGGCGGCGATGGCCGCCCGCGTGCGGCGCTCGGCGTAGGCGAGCAGGTCCTCGAGGGCCTCGTTCACGCGCGCGACGCCGTGCCGCTGCGCCACCTCGGCCAGGCGGCGCTCGGCCAGGCGGTGGGAGGCGAGCTGGGCGCGCAGGTCGCCCTCGCGCTCCACGGGGGTGCGCGTGTTGGCCAGCAGCAGGTCGAGCACGTCGCGACCGGCTCGCCCCCGGCCACCAGCCGCACCGGCGGGATCACCAGGCCCTCCTGCACCAGCTCGCGCGAGCCGGCGGGCATGCTGCCGGGCGCCATGCCGCCGATGTCGGCGTGGTGGGCGCGCGTGACGGCGTAGGCGGCCACCCGGCCCTCCAGGGCGATCGCGTTGATCATCGTCAGGTCGGGCAGGTGGGTCCCGCCCCGGTAGGGGTCGTTGACCACCCACACCTCGCCCGGGACGGCGCCGCGGGCGCGGACCGCGGCGACCGCCTCCGGCATGGCCCCCAGGTGCACCGGGATCGACGCCGACTGCACCACCATCCGCCCGGCGGCGTCGAAGAGGGCGGTGCTGCAGTCGCGCCGCTCCTTGATGTTGGGGCTGAAGGCGCTGCGCACCAGGGCCGCCTCCATCTCCTCGGCGACCGCGCGCAGCGCGTTGGCCATCACCTGCCGCGTGACCGGGTCGAGGCTCACGTCCGCTCCATCACGATCGACCCGATCTCGTCTACGCGCGCGCTCCATCCCTCGGCCACCCAGCAGGTGGCCCCGTCCATCGGGATGACCGCCGGGCCCGCCACCGCCGGGCCGGGCGCGCCGGGTGAGATGCCGGGGTCCAGCCCCGGCCGCTCGGCGGCCAGGCGCAGGCTCACCGCCTCGATCGCGCGGTCCGGGTCGGCGTCCCCGTAGCGCTCGCGGTGGGCGGCGTGGAACGCGTCGGCGAGCTCGGCCGCGGGCGCCTCGGGGTTCCACGGGATCGTGAGCGAGTGGCTCTGGCCCGCGTAGCGGCAGTCGGCCGACGCGCTGTGGAGGGCGCCCGGGATCTCGTCCTCGGCGCGCGCGCGCAGGGGCGCCAGCCGCGCGGCGAGCGCCTCGGAGTCGTCCAGCGGGGCGAGGACGGTCTGGACGTAGTCGCGGCGCTCGCCGGCCACCACCAGGCCCAGGGCCGCCAGCACCCCCGCGGCGGGGGGCGCCACGACGCGGCGCACGCCCAGCTCGTCGGCCACGGGGCACGCGTGCAGCGGCCCCGCGCCGCCGAAGGCGATCAGGGTCGCCTCGCGCGGGTCCTCGCCGCGCTCGACGCTCACCAGCCGCAGCGCCCGCACCATCTCCTGCACCGCGACCGTGACGATGCCCTCGGCGCACTCGCGCAGCTCCAGGCCCGAGCTCGCCGGCGAGGCGCCCGACGGCGGCCGCGGCCGCGTCGACGTCGAGGTGGATGCGGCCGCCCAGGGGCACGTCGGTCGGCAGCCGGCCGAGCACCACGTCGGCGTCGGTCACGGTGGGCAGGTCGCCGCCGAGGCCGTAGGCCGCGGGCCCGGGCCGCGCCCCCGCCGAGTGGGGGCCCACCCTCAGGGCGCCGCCGGAGTCGGCCCAGGCGATGCTGCCTCCGCCCGCGGAGACCGTCTGGACGTCGAGCATCGGCAGGTGCAGGGGGTGGCCGGCGATGACGGTCTCGGTGGTGCGCGCCGGGACGCCGTCGCTGACCAGGGCGACGTCGCACGAGGTGCCGCCCATGTCGAAGGTGAGGGCCAGGCGCCGGCCGTCGCGGGCGGCGAGCCGGGCGGCGCCGATGACGCCGCCGGCCGGCCCGCTGAGGACGGTCCAGGCCGCGTGCTCGGCCGAGTCGTCGATCGGCAGCACGCCGCCGCTCGACTGCATGATCGCCGGCGCGGGGAGCCCGGCCTGGCGGGCCCGCTCCGACAGCCGGCCGAGGTAGGTGCGCAGGACCGGCGTCAGGTAGGCGTCGACGGCCGTCGTCGAGATGCGCTCGTACTCGCGGATCTCGGGCAGCACCGCGCTGGACGCGCTCACGTGCACGCCCGGGAGGGCGGCGGCGAGCGCGGCCGTCACGGCCGCCTCGTGCTCGGGGTGCGCGTACGAGAACAGCAGCCCCACCGCGACGGCCTCCGAGCGGTCGGCGCGCACGGCCGCCACCGTCCGCTCGAGCGACGCGGCGTCGAGGGGCGTGAGCACGCCCTCGGGGCCGCAGCGCTCGGCCACCTCGTGGGTGCGCTCGTGGGGCACCAGCGGAGGGGGGTGGTGGACGTCGAGCCGGTACAGGTGGGCGCGCGTCTGGCGGCGCAGCTCGAGCACGTCGCCGAAGCCCTCGGTGGTGACCAGGGAGGTCCGGGCGCCCTTGCCCTCGAGCAGCGCGTTGGTCCCCACGGTCATGCCGTGGCCGAAGCGGGCCACGTCGCCCGGGCCGAGCCCGGCGGCCTCCAGGGCGGCGAGGGCGGCGGCGATCACTCCCTCGCTCTGGTCGTCGGGCGTCGTCGGCACCTTGGCGGTGGTCACGCGGCCCGAGGCCACCACGGCCGCGTCGGTGAATGTGCCGCCCACGTCGACGCCGACCAGGGCGCCTTCCGGGATTGACCCCGTCGCCTCTATCATCGCCGCGACTCTACCGGGGAGACCCCATTCCGCCCGTCGCGCGCCTCATGGGCGCGGTCACCGCGCTCGCGATCGCCGCGGCGCCGGCCGCCGCCGCCGCACTGCCCGCCGCCGCCCCCGGCGGCCTCCTGAACCGCCGGGCCGCGATCGTGTCGCCGGGGCCGCCCAACGGGAACATGGCCGGCGGCCTCGACGGATGGCAGGTCGAGGGCCGCGAGCCCCCGCGGCTGCTGTTCCCGGGCGCCCGGATCGGCGGCAACGTCACGATGGTGTCGCCGCCGTTCGCCCTGCCGGCCGACGCCCAGAGCCTGGCGGTGACCCTGCGCGCGCCCGGCGGCGGCGGGCTCGTGGTGGTGAGCGCGCGGCCCCTCGACGGCGGCCCGGAGGTGGAGCTCGCCACCCTCGAGCCCGGCGCCGCGGTCCGCCGGTGGGCGGTCGACGTCGGCCCCGTCGCCGGCCGGCCGGTGCGGATCGTCCTGGACCCCGTGCCGGCGCTCGGCACCAGCGTCGAGGTGAGGTCGGTGGGGCCGGTCACGGCGCCCCTGCCGGGCTGGAGGGTCCTGGCCGGGTCGCTGGACCGTCGCGGGCCCGGCCGGCGCGGCGTGCTGGCGGTGACCGACGGCCGCCTGCGGCTGGCCTCGCCGCGCTTTCGCCCCGGCGCGGGGGCGCGTCGAGCTGGTGGTGGCGGTGCGCGGCGACGGCGTCGTGCGGGGCGTGGCCGGTCGCCGCGCCGCCGCCGTCCGCGCGACCTCGCGGTGGCGCGACCTGCGCGTGGCGGTGCGCGGCGGCAGGACCCCGGCGCGGCTGTTCCTGACCGCCACGCCGGGGGCCGACGGGCTCGAGATCCGCGACATCGGCCTCGTGCGCCGTCAGGTGGCCCTGCGCGGCGTGCGCTCCCGGGCCTCCGGGTCGGCACGCCTGATCCAGGCGACGCTCGGCCGCGCCGGCGCCCGGCTGGTGGTGGAGGCCCGTTCCCGCTCGGGCCGGCGCCTGGCGCGCGATCGGGCCGACTCGCGCGGGCGGGTGGCGCTGCGCGTCTCGCGCGCGCAGGGCCGGGTCGTCCTGGTGGTCCCCGGCGACCGCACGCGCATCGGGACCAGGGTCAGCCGCTGATCTGCCGCGCGTAGGCGCCGGGGAACTGGGGGCGCAGCTTCGTGGCCTGCGCCACGGCCGGCTCGCGCGAGGCGTAGGTGCCCGAGAACACCACCCAGTAGCCGGGCCGCAGGTCCGGGAAGTCGGACGAGTACAGCACCCCGGCCTGCTCGCCCTGGCCCTCCAGCTTCGACTTGGCCGCGTCGGCGGCCGATTCGTTGCCCAGCGACGACAGGATCGCGGTCCACGCCGTCTGCCCGGCGGGCCAATCGCCGCTGGAGGAGGGGTCGGTGGGCTCGGCGGGGGTCACGTCGGTGGTGGTCGGCGTCTCGGGCGCGGTCGTCGGAGCGGTGGGCGACGGGCCGGTGACCGTGTCGAAGCCGCCGGTGCCCGGGATGGTCCCGCCGGTGGTGTCGGTCGGCTCCGTGAAGGTCGTGTCGGGCGGCAGCGGCCCGGTCGTGGGCCCGGTCTCGGGCGGCAGCGGCACCAGTGGCATCGTGTCGGTGGGCGCGGTCATCGGGAGCGTGGGCGTGGAGGAGCCCGCGGCGGACGCATCGTCGTCGTCGAGGACCGCGTAGGCCAGCGCGCCGGCCCCCAGGCCCAGCACCACCATCGCGCCGGCGAGGATGTAGGCCGTCTTCGGGCGCCGCAGCCGCGGCGCGAGCGGGGTGGGGGAGCCGCACTCCAGGCAGTAGGTCTGGTCGGCGTCGAGCTCGGCCCCGCACACCGCGCAGCGCGGCGTGGCGGGCTCCTGCGCCTCATCCGGCGGCGTGCTGCGCGCCGAGGGCGTGAACCAGCGGTCGGCCTCCTCCAGCCCGTCCTCGTGGGCGTCTCGCTCACTCGGACGCGGGCGCCGGGATGACGACCGTCGGCTGCTCGTCGCCGATCGCCGGCGGCACCACCTGGGCGCCGCATTGCGAGCAGAACCGGGCATCGGCGCGGAAGGGCGAGCGGCACACCATGCAGCAGCCGACGTCCGGATCGGCGGGCGCGCGGTTGCGCCGCTCACGGCGCTCGCGGTCGATCTCGCCGAGTCGCGCGTCGATGTCGCGGACCGTGTCGTCGAGCTCCGCCACCTCCTGGGCCCGCCGCACCATGACCTCCTCGGTGAGCAGGTCGCGCCGGAAGAGCTCGAAGGCGAGACCGCCGAGGTCGTACACCGCCACCTCGCGCTGGGAGAGGATCCTCTTGCGGTTGCGGCGCAGGCGCCGCGGGCCGTCCTGCGCCGGCGGAGCGGGGGTGGTCGCCTCGGGGATCGCCGCCGTCTCGTGCTCGCCCTCGGGGGGCGCCTCCGGAGCCGGCGCGGCCGCGGCGTCGGCGGGCGCGGTCGCGCTCGCGAAAGTGCCGTCCCCGTTTCCAAGCAGGAGGCTGGCGACTGAGCCGCCCCAACAGACAACGACCAGATCGAGGTCGCCATCCTCATTGAGGTCACCCGGTGCTACTTCGTGCGGGTTGGAACAGGCTGCGAAGTGACCAGCGAGTGAGAAGCTGCCGTTCCCGTTGCCGAGATAGACGCTGACATCCTCACCCCTGGTATCGTCCTGATTCGCTGAGGCGAAGTCCAGGTCTCCGTCGCCGTTGAAATCACCGGTCGTGGCGAACTTGGGATGTACTCCGGTCGGATAGCTACCGGTAGCCGCGAAACCTCCGGCGCCGTCGCCGAGCAGGATGACAACCGCATCATCGCCAGTTGTGGCGACGACGAGATCGAGATCACCGTCGTTGTTGACATCAGCCACGCTAACGCCGTGGCTTGTTCGTTCCTGTTGCCACCTTCACCGGCGTTTCGAAGAGCGGTGGAAGCGTTGCCTGGCTGGTCGTGAAGCTCCAGCCGATATCGACAGCCAGCGGGTTCCCGGCAAGATCGGCAATGCCGCCCGGGCCACCCACGAGTGTCACGTCATACGTCGTGTCATCCAGAAGTGGGGAGTCAGGCGTGAGCGTGAGCGTCGTGCCGGTGTAGTGTCACCGCGGCAGCTACTGGCCCGCCGCCTTGTACGACAAGCGTGGCGTTCCCGGTTATCGTGGCCGGGTCGATCTGTTCAGAGAATGTCGCAGTGATCGTCGTATCTGGATCGACGTTCGTCGCATCGGGTACAGGCGATCTGGTCGACGACTGTCGGTGGCGTTGTATCGCCCTGACTAGTGCCGTCGCAGATGATCCGGGCATCGCCCCAGTCAGCATGGTCGTAGTAGATATTGTCGCCGCCGTTGGTTGTGACCAACCGCAGCAGCGTTGCGCCGCCGATATCGACCGTCACGGCATGGGCTGGATCGCCGCCCCGTAGGATCGGGCTCGTGTAAGCAGACCTGCGTCGCCGTAAACCTGGAACGCGGACGAGCCATTGTTGCCAACTTCAGCATCGATACCGACCATGGCAGCGAACGTGGAACAGGTGCCATCCAGACTTACGATGACCTCCGAGAGCGAGATGCGCGCCGAGCCCCTTCCGTGAATATCGAACCAGCAATATTCGAGGCAGTACCATCGCCCGATCCCTGCTCGCCATTGGACTGATCCCGCTCAACCGGGCCCCAGCCATTCGTCTGAGAGTCCCAGGTCATGTCGCTGATGAAGATCTCGTCGCCTGTAACGACGCTAGCCGTCGTGAAGCTAACGATCTCATCGGCAGCGAGCGGATTACCGGCTACGTCGGTGACGCCACCTGCGCCACCATTGATCGTGACGACATAAGTCGTATCCGGATCGAGACTGCTATCGGGAGTGATCGTCAGCCGATCAGTCGCCGCGCTGTAGCCAGTCGAGGCGGCGGTTAGGACCGGCGCGCCTTGCACGCGAAGTTCGACGTTGCCAGCGAGACTCGCAGGATCGAGATCTTCCGAGAAGTTGACGATGATAGCTGCATCGAATGCCACGCCAGAGGCGCCGTCAGTCGGATGACCGAAGTCACAGCGGGCGGCGTCGTGTCGAGCGGCGGCGGTCCGCCACAGACAACCTTCGCATCGGCCCAGTCGGCGTGATCGTAGGAGATATTGTCCCCGCCATTGGTGACGACCAGCCGCAGGCTGGCGTGACGCCGTCGATAGCGACCGACAAGGGCTGCCCACCGGCCGCACCGGTCAAGCCGCTCGATGAACCGAGCAGCGCGCCGTCGCCCCAGACCTCGAAGCTGACCGAGCCGTTGTTCCCGACTTCATCGTCGATGCCGACAATAGCGCTGAAGAGCGTACAGGTGCCGTCGAGCGTCACAACAACCTGGGACGCGGCATGCGTGCCGAGCCCCTTGGCGTAGACCGTGCCCCCAATGGTCAATGGACCGCCGTCGCCGGCGCCCTTGCTCGCCATTCGATTCATCGCGCTCAACGGGCCCCCAGCCATTGGACTGAGAATCCCAGGTCATGTCGCTAATGAAGATCTCCTGGCCGCCAGAAGAATCTGGCACCGTGGTGAAGACCCAGATGACATCCGACACCAGCGCATTGCCGGCGAGATCGGTAACGCCGCCAGTGCCTCCGCTTATCGTCGCAACATAGGTCGTATCGTTCGCCAGCACACTATCCGGCGTCAATGTCGCCCGGTTCAAGCCGCTACTGTAGGTGAGCTGTCGCGGCGACGGGCCCGCCGCCTTGAATAGCGAGGGTGAAGTTGCCTGCCAGCGTCGCCTGGTCGATCGGCTCAGAGAAGGTGGCAAAGACCGTGGCATCGACCGGCACAGCGGGCTAGCACCACCGGTCGGGCTGACGAGAGCTATCGTCGGAGGCGTTGTGTCTCCTGCTGGCGCGGGGCCGCACTCGATGCGCGCATCACCCCAGTCAGCGTGATCGTAGTAGACATTGTCGCCGCCATCGGTCACACGCAATTCCAGCGAACTGACGCCGGTAGATGTCGACCACTATGTCTTCAGCCGGATCACTTCCGGTCAGGATGCTGCTCTGGTAGAGCGATGCGCCGTCGCCGCGCACATCGAAGATGACGGTGCCGTTGTTACCGACTTCTTCATCGACGCCGATGCTTGCCCGCAACAGGGTGCAACTGTCGATCGAGTAGATGACCGTCGAGGGCGCGTGAACCCCAAGCCCCTTCGCGTAGGTTATGCCTTCGATGTTGAGCGGCCCACCATCGCCGGGCCCCTGCTCGCCGTTGGACTGGTCGAATTCAACCGGGCCCCAGTGATTCGTCGTGCTCGCCGGGGTTAGATCGCTAAGATAGACCGTGCTTCCTGGTGGTGGACCGGTGAAGGTCGCGGTCAGCGTAAGGTCGCTCGTTCCGACGGCTACGGTATGGACCCGCGCGCCGGCCATCAGACCAGTTATCGAAGGTGTATCCCCTGCGGGCGACGGGGCGGAGACTGAAATCACAGATCCGACGACGATCGGCCTAGTGAGCGGAGCGGTTGCCTGTTCGCCGGCCAGGTTGACTTCCAATCCAGCGGGACTGCTTTGGAGCGTGACGTCGACAGTCTCGGGATGAATCTCTACCGAAGTCGAGTTGCTCAATCCACTATCCGTTGCGGTCAGAATAATCTCAAAGTAGTACTGATCGCCGTGATCCGGCACGGTGAAGGATCCGCCGGGCATGCCTGCCGAGTCGATCACCTGGTGCGTATGACGGTTAATGTTCTTGCAGTGATAAATGAGCACCCGCCAGCTCAGGGCGCAGAGTCTGGCAATGGATCTCCGTTTGCGTCGAGCGCTGTCCACCCGCTGTACGTAATCAGGTCACCGACGACGAATGTCTCCGTCGCGAGCGGCGATGTGATCGTCGGGATGGGCCCGCTGCCGGAGGCGGTCAGTGAAGCTCCAGACGACATCAGACACGAGCGGATTCCCGGCGATGTCTGTAACCCCATTTGCTCCGCCAGCGATGCTAACGGTGTAGGTGGTATCGACATTCAGAGGGTTGTTCGGGCTCATAGTGACTGTCGCGGAACTATCGGCATAGCTGACAGTTGGCCGCAACCGGCGTCGCGCCGTCGGGCTAGCGTCACATTACCTGTCAGGGTCGCCGGATCAACTGACTCGGAGAATGTAGCCATGATATCTGCGGAGATCGATACATCAGTTGCGGCGTCTAGGGATCCATTTGAAATAATCGTCGGCGAAGTTCTGGTCCTGGCCGCACTCGATCCAGGCATCGGCCCAGTCGGCGTGATCCCAGTAGACATTGTCGCCCGCGTCGGTAACGACCAACCGCAGTTGGGTGACGCCGTCCAAGCTGACAGACATCGATTCGGGATCGTCAGCCCCGGTCTTCACGCCGC
>CAWDYN010000014.1:0-7700 GCA_963806585.1 uncultured Thermoleophilia bacterium
AAAGTCATCGCCGATGGGACGCCCTCTGATCGCCTACCTCCGCGTCGCCCCGCGTGAGCGCGTCGGGGAGCGGCCCGGCATCGACGCGCAGCGCGCGGCCGTGAGCGCCGCGGCGGCGGAGCGCGACTGGGACCTGGTCGAGGTCTTCGAGGACGTCCGCTCGGGCCGCACGCTGCGCCGCCCGGGCCTGCGCTCGGCGCTGGCGGCCTGCCGCGCCGGCCGCGCGGAGGGCATCGTCGTGGCCCGCCTGGACCGCCTGACCTACTCGCTGACCGACCTCGCCGAGCTGGTGCGCGAGGCCGTCAACGGCCGCTTCACGCTGATCTCGCTCGCCCCCGACGTGGACCTGTCCTCGGACGGGGGGCGCGCGGTGGGGGAGGTGCTCGCCGAGGCCGCCTCGTGGCAGGCGCGCCCGCTCACGACCGCCGGCCGCGCCCTCGCGGGGCGGCCCGGACGGCCGTCGTCCACCCCGGCCCCGGTGGCGGCCCGCATCCGCGAGCTGCGGGGGCAGGGGATGACCCTCCAGGCGATCTGCGACACCCTCAACGCCGAGCGCATCCCCACGCCGCGGGGGGGCAGCGAGTGGCGGCCCACCTCGCTGCGCTCCGTGCTCCGGTAGCGATCGGCGCGAGCGCTACCGGGCCGGGCACGTGAGGCCGGCGGCGTCCACGTAGCCCTGCCACCGGGCCGCCACCTCGGCGAGGCCGGCGTCCGGGAACGGCTCGGCCAGCTGCGTGAGCAGGCGCACGTGGTAGCAGTGGTAGTTGAGGTCGGCCAGGTGGGTGCGCCACGGACGTCCGGGCGTCTGCAGGCCGTAGTAGCTCCAGGCGCCGGTGTCGTGGTCGGGCAGGTGGCGAACCAGCGACGCGATCCCCCGCTCGGCCAGATCGCCGGCCAGCCTCGCGCCGGTGGCCGCCTCCGCGTCGCCGCCCGGCACGCGTCCCAGCAGCGCGGCGGTGCCGCGCAGGTTGAGCAGGGTGACCATGAAGCCGTTGAGGGCCGCGCCGGTCCACGGAGCGGCTCCGGGATAGGCCCGCTCCACGTACCAGGGCACGGGCTCCTGACCGGGATGCACCGCGACCATGCTGCGCACGCCGCCGCGGTCAACGTCCACCGTGAAGGCCGCGAGCGCCCCCAGCGCGACCCGGGCGTACCGCGGATCGCCGCTCTCGTCGGCGGCGTGGGCCATCAGCAGCGCCACGCGCGCCTGCGCCATGCCCGAGGTGCCCGGGCGCACCGCCTCCGGCTCGCCCGGCACGTCGTAGTACTCCCAGGCGAGGAAGCGGCGCTCGCCGGCGCGCCGCTCCACGGCCATCTCCTCGAGCGCCGGCGCCAGCTCGGTCGCGGGGACGTCGGCGTTGAGCTGCCGCCAGCGGCCGGTCGTCGCCACCGGGTTGACCACGAAGCCCTGGCCGGCGCGGTAGGTCAGCAGGATCCCGTCCTCGTCGCGCAGCAGCACCGCGCCGCCCGGCGAGCCGCGGCGCGAGAACCACCAGCCGTTGGCCCTCAGGGCGCGGGCGATCGTGGCCCGCCGCCCGGCCGGGGCCGGGGCGGCGTCCGGCCCGAGGTACGCCGACCACAGCGCCAGCTGGCGCGCCACGTCGGCGTGCTCCACCGAGCCCGGCGCGGCGTCGGCCAGGGCGAGCGCGAGGGCCCGTCGCGCCGGCTCGTACCCGGTGAGGGCGGCGCGCCGCGGGATCCGCACGCCCGAGGGAGGATCCGGCTGGGGCCCGAGCGCCGAGGCGGGCGGGCCGCTGGGCGCCGGAGCCGGGGGAGCCTCGGGCGCGGTCGTCGCGGGCGCGGGGGCCGGCTCCGCGCCGAGGACCGGGGCCGGCCGGGGCTCGGGCTCGGGCTCGGGCTCGGGCACCGCGGGCGGCGCCGTCTCCGGATCGGTCGCCGCGCTCGCGGCGGGCGGCTGGGCCTCCGCCGCCGTCCTCGGCGCCGGCGGAGGCGGCGGCAGCGCCTCCTCGGGCAGCGCGGTGGGCTCGTCGGGCAGCGCCGCGACGGCGGGGGCCGTCGCGGCCGCGGGCGCGCGGTCGTCCTCGAGGGCCGATGCCCCCGCGAAGCCCGCCGCCGCGGCGACCAGGCCGATCGCGGCGAGCGCGATCACCTGTCGGCCGGGGACCACCGGGACCTCATACCACGGCGCTCGCCCGCCGGGGGCCGATGTGAGACGCTGGACGCCCGGAAGGACGTGCCATGACAGCGGCTCGCGACAGTGCCCCGCACCACGAACGACGGGCCGAGCCCCGCGTGCCGGCGGCGTTTCCCGCCGCGATCGGAACGGGGCACCTGCGGTGCCGCGGCCGGGTCGTGGACGTCTCGGAGCACGGCGTCCTGATCGAGTTCGGCGAGCCGCTGCTGTGGGACGCGGACGCGGTCACGGCGACGCTCGCCCTGCCGGCCAGCGAGCCGTGGGTCGTGGCCGCGACCGCGGTCCGGCGTTGCGCGGGCGCCGGCGGCCGCGAGCGGATCGCCCTGCGGATGAGCGGCGACCGCGCCGGTCCGCGCGCGCGCCGGCGCACGCCCTCCGAGCGCGAGGTGACCTCGCTGGCCGACCTGGGCACCCGGGCCTACGAGATCGCGGTCCTCGACCCGGGCGCGGCCGTCCCCGGGGTGCTGGGCAGCGCCCTGCTCAGCCGGGATCCGACCGTGTCCGTCCCGGCCGACGCGCGCGCGCTGCTGGCGGCGATCGCCCGCCTGGCGGGCGACTACAGCCCGGACCAGCCCGCGTAGGCGTCGTCGGGCCAGATTCCGGCGCGGATCTCGGGCGCGGCGCCGGCCTCGGCCTCGCGCGGCAGCTCCGGGATGGTCGCGATCACCTCATCGGCGACGCTCGCGGGGAACTCGGTGGGAGTCACGGGACTCTCCGCAGTCGAAGAACGCTGTCAACACGACGCTACCCGAGGCCTCGGACGCCGAACCGGGCTGCCCCCGCGCGCGCACGGGAACTGAAGTTATGTCGTGTCGGTATCGGGGTGCCCATTCTGGGAGAATGCTGTGTGGCCTCCCCCCGTCAGCGCCTCAGCCGCGAGGCGATCCTGGACGCCGCGCTCAGGATCATCGACGAGGGCGGCCTGGAGTCGTGCACGATGCGCGCCGTCGCGTCCGAGCTGGGCGTCGAGGCGATGTCGCTGTACTGGCACGTTCCGGGCAAGGAGGCGCTGCTCGACGGCGTCGTCGAGCGGATGCTGTCGGCCGCTCCCGAGGTCGAGCACCGGGACGACTGGAGCGAGGAGCTGTTCGGCATCGCCCAGGGCATGCGCGACATCCTGCTGCAGCACCCCAACGCCATCCCGCTGCTCGCCGGGCGCGCCCTGGGGTCGTACGCCGCCGCCGGCGGGGCCGTGGCCACGACGCTCGCCACCCTCGAGGCCGCCGGGTTCGAGCGCATGATCGCGATCCGAGCCGCGCGCACCATCTACCGGTACGTGATCGGCTATTCGCTGGTCGAGGGCAGCCTGCGCTCGGTCCCCGACCGCCAGGCCCCGCCGAGCAACCCGGACGACTCCCCCATCCTGTCCGAGTTCGCCGAGGCGCTGGCCGGCGAGCCCCCGGCCGACCTCTTCGACTACGGTCTCCACACCCTCCTCGACGGCATGGCGGTCTCGCTCACGCGACAGCGTCCGGCGTGATGCGCTCCCCGAGCCCGGCGGGCATCACGGCGGCGTGGAGGCCGAAGAGCTCCTCGCTGTAGGGCGTGAAGCCCACCGACGCCGAGGTGCCGCCGTCCACGGTGACCGTCGAGCCGGTCATGTAGCTGGAGGCGTCGGAGGCCAGCAGCAGCAGGGCGCCCACCAGCTCCTCGGGCCTGCCCGGGCGGGCCCAGCGGCGCCTGGTCGGTGATGCGCGCCAGGAAGGCCGGCGCCGAGAGCACGAGGTCGGTCATCTCGCTGGGGAACCACCCCGGGGCGAGCGCGTTGACGCGGATCCCCCGGTCGGCCCAGCTCACGGCCAGCGACTTGGAGATGTTGATGAGCGCGGCCTTGGCCGCCTGGTAGGCCGGCGGGAAGTGCGGCACGCCGGCGAGCCCCGCGTAGGACGAGATGATCACGATGGAGCCGCCGCCCTGGCGCAGCATCTGGCGTCCCACGCTCTGGCACGTGTTCCACGTGCCGTTGAGGTTCACGTCGATCGACCGGGCGAAGAGCTCGGCGGGCAGCCTCTCGGGCATCGAGAAGCCCTCGGGCACCGACCCGGCGTTGGCGATCAGCACGTCGATGCGCCCGAACTCCGCGACGGCCGCGGCGACGGCGTCCTCCACCTGCTCGGGGTCGGTCACGTCACACGCCACCGGCAGCGCCCGGCGGCCGCCCTCCCGGATGGCCGCCGCCACCTCCTCGAGCCGGTCCACCCGGCGCGCCGCGAGCACCACGTCGGCCCCGGCGTCGGCCAGGGCGCGGGCGAACGTCACCCCGAGGCCGGACGAGGCACCGGTGACCAGGGCGACCCTGCCCTCCAGCGAGAACAACGATGGAACGGACACGGACGACCTCCGGGACGACGATGTATACGCCGTAAACTACTACACCCGGCGCTCAGCGGTTGCGCAGCCGCCGGGTGTCCACCACCTCGAAGTCCCTGCCCGTGATGCGCCCCAGGCCGTGGAGGTCGTCGTCGTCCCAGCGGGCGCTGGGCGCGCCGGTGACGTACCAGGGCGATCCGTTGTCGGCGAGGATCATCCCGTAGCGCTTGAGGGCGGTCAGGACCGCCCGCGCCTGGGGGCCGTAGCCGGCCAGCGAGACCGAGCGCTTGAGCCGCACGCGCAGGCCCATCGGCGGCAGGGCCGGGTCCGAGGAGCTCGAGGCCGCGTGGCGGGCCGGGTACACGTACGCGTTGCGGGTGCGGGGCGCCGTGAAGCGCAGCGCGTGGTCGATGCCCCCGCCGGCGACCTCGTCGTGGCGCGCGAGCCCGGGCAGGATGGGCAGCCCGGCGGCGTCGGCGCTGGTCCAGCCCGCCGGCCGCAGCCGGTTGGAGCGCAGGTCGAACACCGCCCCCGACCCGGCGCGCCAGCGCCCTCCCCGGCGCTCGGCGGCGAACAGCTCGTACGCGCGGCAGGCGTCGCGGTCCACGAGCAGCATGTGGCGGTCCGAGCCGCGCTCGATGCGCGGCGCCCGCGGTATCGGGTAGCCGACACGATCGGATTCGCCTGCATAGTCGAACGCCAGCGGTCGCCGCGGCGTCGCCCGTCCGACGACGTTGATCGGAATCCCGTACCGCCCCCGGTCGCTGAAGTCGGGGTGGAGCGCCGCGGCGAGGCCGATGGAGCGCACCAGGCGCGCCGAGTCCGGGTGCCGCGGCAGCGCGTCCACGGGGGCGTTCCAGACGTTGCCGGGCGGCAGGACCGGGCACGACGGCGCCCCCGGCAGCGGCGCGCCCGCGGCGAGCCCGGCGCACGCGAGCCAGGTCGCGGCGGCGGCGAGGCTGGCGGCGAGGCGGCGCACCCGGTCAGTATCGGCCGCCGGGGTTCCCGGGACGACCCCGGCGGCGCCGCGCGGCCGCACGCCGGCCAATAGACTCGCGGGGTGCGCATGCGCTTCGGCGTCTTCATGGCGCCCTTCCACCAGCCCGGCGAGAACCCCACGCTGGCGCTCGAGCGCGATCTCGAGCTGATCCAGTGGCTGGACGCGCTCGGCTTCGACGAGGCGTGGGTGGGCGAGCACCACAGCACCGGATGGGAGACCATCGCCTCGCCCGAGCTGTTCCTGGCGGTCGCGGCCGAGCGCACGCGCCACATCCGGCTCGGGACCGGCGTCGTCAGCCTCCCCTACCACCACCCCCTGATGGTGGCCGACCGCATCGTGCTGCTCGACCACCTCACGCGCGGGCGCGTCAACTTCGGCGTCGGCCCCGGCGGCCACCTGACCGACGCGCGGATGCTCGGCATCACCGCCGACGCGCTGCGGCCGCGGATGGCCGAGGCGCTCGACGTCGATCGTGCGCCTGCTGACCGAGCCCGAGCCGATCACCGTCGAGACCGAGTGGTTCTCGCTCACCGACGCCGTGCTGCAGCTGCGCCCCTACCAGGACCCGCACCCGCCGATCGCCGTGACCAGCATGGAGTCGCCCGCGGGCATGGCGCTGGCGGGCCGCCACGGCGCCGGCGTGCTGTCGCTCACCGTGGCCAAGGGCCCCCGCGGGCCGATCGACCTGGCGGCCCAGTGGGGGGTGGCCGAGGAGGAGGCCGGCGGGCCGGGCGCACGGTGAGCCGCGTCGCAGTGGCGCCTGTCGATGCCGGTGCACCTGGCCGAGACCGGCGGGAGGCCCTCGACGACGCCGCGCCGGGGCCGGCCGCCTACCTGCTGGACTACGCGGAGGCGATCACCGGCCGGCCGCGCCCCGTGCCCGGCACCCGCCGACCGCATCGTCGAGCAGATGGTGGAGACCGGCAGCTGGGTGGTGGGCACCCCTGACGACGCCGTCGCGGCCATCGAGCGGCTGCAGGAGCGCTCGGGCGGCTTCGGCGGGCTGATGGTGCTGGGCCAACGAGTGGGCCCCCCGAGACAAGGTCCGGCGCAGCTACGAGCTGCTGGCCCGCCACGTCATGCCGCGCTTCCAGGGGTCGCTGGCCGGTATCGAGTCGTCGAACGCCGTCGCCCGCGCGCGCGCCGCCATCACCGGCGAGCAGCGCACCGACGCGGTCGAGAAGGCCCAGCGCGCCTACGAGGACCGGCGCCAGGAGCGGGCCGCCTCCAGCTGACCTCGAGGTCGAGGGCTCAGCTGCCGGCGGACGCTGGCGACCCTCCGGTAGAGCATGACCCCGTCCTCGCGGAAGACCAGGCGCCAGCTTAGGGCTGACCTGGATCAGCCTGAGGCGGGGGCGGAAGCCGAAGGGCCGCAGGGTCGGGCGGTCGCGCGCCATGATGCGCGCCCGCGTGCCGTCGGAGATCAGGACCCAGTCGGCGTCCCTGAGCTCCGGGAACAGGTGGATGCGGCGTGCGGGCCGACAGGTGCGAGCCGGCGTCGTTGGTGGCCGAGACGGGCGCGTCCGCCGGGATCATGTCCACGGCCTCCTGGAGGGCGCGCGCGTGGGTGTTGACCGTGAGCGCGTTCTGGGCCCGGCTCCCCCACCCCCCGGGCACCCAGCCCCACAGGGGCAGCGGGCCCTGCCACACCCCGGTCAGGAGCACCGCGCCGACGAGCAGCGCGGCCATCGTGCCGGAGCGCCGGACCAGCCGGCCCAGCCGTCCGTCGAGGCCGCGGGCGCGCAGGTCGGCGAGGCCCAGGAGGGCCGCCGCGACGAATATCGGCGTGATCAGCACGGCGTAGTGGTACTGGACGTTCTGCGCCGGGCCGGTGCTGGCGAACAGGTTGATCAGCAGCTGGGGCACGGCGACGGCCGCCAGGGGCAGGGCCGCCAGCGGCAGCAGCAGCAGGGCCGCCAGCAGGCCGAACAGGTAGACAGCCGCCCGGGCGTGACCAGGATCTCGAGCGACCTCCCACGGGCGCGTCAGGAAGGTGAGGGCGATCTCGGCCGGGCCGTCGCCGAGCCGCGAGTAGCGGTCGATGTGCGCGTTCGCGGCCTCGATGCCGAACACCGGCAGGATGACGCCCACGGCGATCGCCACCCACGCCACCCCGCCCACGCCCAGGGCCACGGCCGCGCGGCGGTGCTCGGGATGGCGGAACCAGGCCCACACCGCGAGCGCGGCCAGCAGCAGGCCACCTGCTCTTGGCACAGGGCGGCGAGGGTGGCGCAC
>CAWDYN010000015.1:0-63293 GCA_963806585.1 uncultured Thermoleophilia bacterium
AATGCCCACGCCCCTCCCCCGCCGCGTAGTCGCCGGGCGGGGGGCCGCGCACCGCGTCGGGCGCGGCGGATAGCATCCGCCCGGCGTCGCCGATGCGCCCGCCGTGCCCCGAGGAGTCCCGACGTGAAGCTGCGGCGTAGCAGTGCCGACCGACCGGGTTCGCCGGACCCGCCTTCCCCACCGCTGGACGCCGGCCAGCTGGCCCACGTGTTCGCGCCGCCCGGATGGCTGCGCGAGTTCGGGATGACGGCGTGGTTCCTCGTCGGCATCGGCGTGCTGCTGGTGGGAACGCTGTGGTTCCTCGGCCAGATCTCCTCGATCGTCGGGCCGGTCGTGGCCGCGGCGATCGTGGCGGCGGTCACGGCGCCGGGGGTGACCGCCCTGTCGCGGCACATGCCGCGCGCGGTGGCCGCGGGCCTCGTGCTGCTGAGCCTGCTGGTCGCGGGGGCGGTCGTCGCCCTGCTCGTCGTGGGCGGGATCATGGCCAACAGCGCCGAGATCACGGCCAGCCTCCACAAGGGAGCCGACACGATCTCGGGGTGGTTCCAGGACCTCGGTGTCGGGCAGAGCGGCGCGTCCGACGCGACCGACGACGTGAGCGCGGCCGTGCCCGACATCGGGCAGGACCCTGCTGCAGGGGGTCGCCGGGGGCGTCGAGGGGCTCACCTCGCTGGCCTTCTTCCTGTCGTTCTTCTTCTTCAGCACGTTCTTCCTGCTGAAGGACGGCCGCGTCTTCCGCCGCTTCATCGACCGGCCACCTGGGCGTCCCGCAGCCCGTCGCGACGCTGATCACCGGCCACACGCTCGTGTCGCTGCGGCGGTACTTCTTCGGGCTCACGATCGTCGCCGTGTTCAACGGCGTCGTCATCGGCGGCGGGGCCTGGCTGCTGGGCGTGCCGCTCGCGGGGACGATCGCCGTGGTCACCATCGTGACGGCCTACGTCCCCTTCATCGGCGCCTTCGTCTCGGGCGCCTTCACGGTGATCATCGCGCTCGCCACCGAGGGCACGGCGACGGCCGTGGTCATGCTGATCCTGGTGCTCCTGGCCCAGGGGATCCTGCAGCAGATCGTCCAGCCGATCGCCTTCGGCGCGACACTCGACCTCAACCCGCTGGTGGTCCTCATCGTCACGATCGCGGCGGGCGGCGTGTTCGGCATGGTCGGCCTGGTGCTGGCCGCGCCGATAACCTCCGCCCTCGTGCACATCAGCCGCGACCTGGCGAGCGTGCGGGCGGCGGCGGCGGCCCCCGGCGCCCCGGCGCCCGGGCCCGATCCCGGCGGCGATCCCGCCGAGGCCCCGGGGGCCTAGGGTGGCCGGCGAGGAGATCGCGCGCCGCGACGACGACGGCGACGCGTGGAGGCGCTGGGGGCCCTACGTGTCCGAGCGCGCCTGGGGCACCGTGCGCGAGGACTACAGCCACGACGGCGACGGCCTGGTCGCACTTCCCCCACGATCAGGCGCGATCGCGCGCCTACCGCTGGAGCGAGGACGGCCTGGCGGGCATCTGCGACGACGCGCAGCGCCTGTGCCTGGCCTTCGCCTTCTGGAACGGCCGCGACCCGATCCTCAAGGAGCGCATCTTCGGCCTGACCGGGGACGAGGGCAACCACGGCGAGGACGCCAAGGAGTACTGGTGGTACCTCGACTCCACGCCCACGCACTCGTGGATGCGGTGGCGGTACGTCTACCCCCAGGCGGCGTTCCCGTACGAGGAGCTGGTCGAGGTCAACCGCGCCCGGGGGCGCGACGAGCCCGAGTACGAGCTGCTCGACACCGGCGTGTTCGACGAGGACCGCTACTGGGACATGACGGTCGACTACGCCAAGGCGGCGCCCGACGACGTCTGCCTGCGCGTGCGCGTCCGCAACGCCGGGCCCGAGGCCGCGACCCTCCACCTGCTCCCCCATCTCTGGTTCCGCAACCGCTGGTCGTGGGACCCGGCCGTCCACCCGCCGGTCATCGACCTCGACGACGGCGCCCTCAGCGCGCGCGATCCGGCGCTGGGCACGATGTCGCTGCGCGGCGACGGCTCGCCCGAGGCGCTCTTCTGCGACAACGAGAGCAACACCGGGCGGCTCTGGAGCACCCCCGGCGCCCCCTACCCGAAGGACGGCATCAACGATCACGTCGTCCACGGCCTGCCGACGGTGAACCCCGAGGCGCACGGGCACCAAGGCGGCGCTGTGGTACCGCCTGGAGGTGGCCGCCGGCGAGACCGCCGAGGTGCGCCTGCGGCTGGCGCCCGACGCCGCCCGACCTCGACGCGAGCTGGTCGGCGGCCCTGGCGGCGCGCGCGCGCCGAGGCCGACGAGTTCTACGCCGGCCTCGCCCCGGCCGCGACGCCCGACGAGGCCCACGTGATGCGCCAGGCGTTCGCGGGGATGCTCTGGAGCAAGCAGTTCTACCACTACGACGTGGCCCGCTGGCTCGACGGCGACCCGGCCGGGCCTCCCCCTCCCCTGGAGCGCCTGACCGGACGCAACGCCGGGTGGCGGCACCTGTCCAACCACGACGTCATCTCGATGCCCGACAAGTGGGAGTACCCGTGGTACGCGGCCTGGGACCTCTCGTTCCACTGCGTGACGCTGGCGCGCGTCGACCCGCGGTTCGCCAAGGAGCAGCTGCGCCTGATCACGCGCGAGTGGTACATGCACGCCAACGGCCAGCTGCCGGCGTACGAGTGGGACTTCGGCGACGTCAACCCCCCGGTCCACGCGCAGGCCGCCCTGCAGGTGTTCCGCGCCGACGGCTCCCGCGACGTCGACTGGCTCAAGCGGATCTTCCACAAGATGCTGCTGGGCTTCACCTGGTGGGCCAACACCAAGGACACCGGCGGCGACAACGTCTTCGGCGGCGGCTTCCTCGGCCTGGACAACATCGGGCCGCTCGACCGCTCCCGCGCCGCTCGCACGCCGGGCACGTGCTCGAGCAGGCCGACGGCACCGGCTGGATGGGGCTCTTCTGCCTCAACATGCTCGAGACCGCCCTGGTGCTGGCGGAGCACGACCGCGCCTACGAGGACGTGGCCGTCAAGTTCTTCGAGCACTTCACCCACATCCAGCGGGCGATCAACGAGCGCGGCCTGTGGGACGAGGCCGACGGCTTCTACTACGACCAGATCCGGCGCACGGCCGACGACGCGCACTGGCCGGTGCGCGCCCGCTCGATGACCGGGTTCATACCGCTGTACGCGGTCGCCCGCGGCGACGGGCGCCTGATGCGCGAGATGGACGAGTTCCCGCGGCGGGTGATGGACTTCCTGCGCGTGCGCCCGGAGCTGGCGAAGGCGGTGAACGTCGATCTGAGCGGCGACAGCCCCAGCTTCCTGCTCGCCCTGGTGGGCCTGGACCGCCTGCCGCGCCTGATCGAGCGGCTCGGCGACGAGGCCGAGTTCCTGTCCGCGCACGGGGTGCGGGCCCTGTCGGCCGCCTACCGGGGCCGCCCGTTCGAGCTGTGGGAGGACGGCCACGTGCTCGCGACGGTCGACTACGAGCCCGCCGAGTCGACGACGGCCCTCTTCGGGGGCAACTCCAACTGGCGGGGACCGGTGTGGTTCCCGGTCAACGTGCTCCTGATCACGGCCCTGCACGCCTACCACCACCACCTGGGCGACGACTACACCCTCGAGTACCCGCGCAACTCGGGCCGCCAGTGCACGCTGCGCGAGATCGCCCACGACCTGGGCTCGCGGCTGATCTCGATCTTCCTGCCCGGCGAGGACGGCCGGCGCCCGGTGTTCGGCGGCGTCGAGCGCTTCCAGACCGACCCGGCCTGGCGCGACGACCTGCTGTTCTTCGAGTACTTCAACGGCGACGACGGCGCCGGGCTCGGGGCCTCGCACCAGACCGGCTGGACCGGCCTGGTGGCCAACCTGATCATCCACCGCGCCTCACTGCGCGAGCAGCCCGAGGGGTGACCCGATCTGGCCACGCGGGCGCCCGAGGCCGCCCAGGGGGCGATCCCCGACGCCGAGGGCACGACGTTCGGCCTGTTCAGCAGCGTGGCCGAGGCGGTCGACCTGTGCCTGTTCGACGAGGAGGGCCACGAGACGCGCATCGCGCTCATCCCCGGGGAGGGCTACGTGTGGGGCGGCCGCGTCGCCGGGGTCGGGCCCGGACAGGCCTACGGCTATCGGGTCCACGGGCCCTGGGACCCCGCGTCGGGGGCGCGCTGCAACCCCGCCAAGCTGCTGCTCGACCCCTACGCCCGCGCGATCGACGGGGAGGTGGTGTGGCACCCCGCGGTGCATGCCCACGTGGCGGGCGACCCCGACCGGCGCGACGACGCCGACTCGGCGCCCTACGTGCCGCGCGCGGTCGTCTGCGCCGACGACTTCGACTGGGGCGACGACGTCCGGCCGGCGACCGCCATGGCCCACACGATCGTCTACGAGACCCACGTGAAGGGCTTCACCGCGCTCCACCCCGGGGTGCCGCAGGAGCTGCGCGGCACCTACGCCGGCCTCGCCCATCCGGCGGCGATCGCCCACCTCGCCGGCCTCGGCGTGACGGCGGTCGAGCTGATGCCGGTCCACCAGATCGTCCACGACGAGGCCCTCGTGGCGCGCGGGCTGCGCAACTACTGGGGGTATCAGATCGATCGGCTACTTCGCGCCCCACGACGCCTACGCCACCCGCGGCGGCGGCGAGCAGGTGCGCGAGTTCAAGGCGATGGTGCGCGCCCTGCACGCCGCCGGCCTCGAGGTCATCCTGGACGTGGTCTTCAACCACACCGCCGAGGGCGACCAGGACGGCCCCACCCTCAGCCTGCGGGGCATCGACAACGCCATTTACTATCGCCTTCGTGAGGATCCGCGCCTGTATGTGGACGACACGGGCTGCGGCAACACGCTCGACATCCACCGCCCCCAGACGCTGCGGCTGGTGATGGACTCGCTGCGGTACTGGGTGCAGGAGATGCACGTGGACGGCTTCCGCTTCGATCTGGCGGCCGCCCTCGGGCGGGGCCCGAGCGATTTCGATCCGCACTCCCTGTTCCTGGCGGCGGTGGGCCAGGACCCGGTGCTCTCGCGGGTCAAGCTGATCGCCGAGCCCTGGGACGTCGGCCCCGGCGGCTACCGGGTGGGCGACTTCCCGGCCGGCTGGAGCGAGTGGAACGGCCGCTACCGCGACACCGTGCGCGACTTCTGGCGCGGCACGGACGGCACCCTGCCCGACCTCGCCACCCGGCTCGCGGGCTCGAGCGACCTCTACGGCCGCGGGGGGCGCCGCCCGACCGCCTCGATCAACT
This sequence comes from uncultured Thermoleophilia bacterium, assembly GCA_963806585.1. Classification (GTDB taxonomy): domain Bacteria; phylum Actinomycetota; class Thermoleophilia; order Miltoncostaeales; family Miltoncostaeaceae; genus Miltoncostaea. Next base: position 5,253 of record CAWDYN010000015.1, read on the forward strand.
TCGTCACCGCGCACGACGGCTTCACGCTGGTCGACCTCGTCTCCTACGACCACAAGCACAACGAGGCCAACGGCGAGGGCAACCGGGACGGCACCGACGACAACCGCTCCTCCAACAACGGCGTGGAGGGCCCCACCGACGACGCCGCGATCCTCGAGCTGCGCGCCCGCCAGCGCCGCAACCTGCTGGCCACGCTGCTGCTGTCGCAGGGGGTGCCGATGATCCTGGGCGGCGACGAGATGGGGCGCACCCAGGGCGGCAACAACAACGCCTACTGCCACGACGACCCCACCAGCTGGATCGACTGGGAGGCCGCCCGGGCCGAGGCGGGCCTCACCGGTTTCGTCGCCCGCCTGTGCCGGCTGCGCCGCGAGCACCCCGGCTTTCGCCGGCGCGGCTTCCTGCGCGGAGCGCCCTCCCAGCCGAACGGCATCGACGACCTCGACTGGCTGCGCCCCGACGGGAGGCCGATGAGCGGCGAGGACTGGGACGTGCCCTACGCGCGGGCGGTGATCGCGCTGCTGGGGGGCGACGGGGTCGGCGTGGGCGCGCCGCGCGACACCCCGCTGGCCCTGTGCATCAACGCCTGGTCCGAGGACCTCCCCTTCCGCCTGCCCGCTCTCGAGGGCGTGGCGTGGTCAACCGTGCTCGACACCGCCGATCCCGACGCCGGGCCCCATCCGGTGGACGCCGGCGCGCCCATCTCGGTCGGCGCCCGGTCCCTGGTCGTCGCCCGGGGCGAGCCGGCCGGGTAGCTCCGGCCGGCGGCCCCGCGTGGGCCCTACCGGGCCGGGAATTCCTTCCTGCCGCTGAGGCCGATCAGCTCCAGGCCCTCGGGCCCGTTGATGTGCCGGGTGGGGATCTCCGCCACCCAGGGCGTCTCCACCTGCTCGCCGATGCCGGTCGGGTGCCCCAGCAGCTCGACGCCGCGGCGGCCCCCGTCCTCATCCGGCAGGGGCTCGAGCCGGACCTTGGTCGGCACGGGCGCGACGCCCTCCACCACCAGCTTGAAGCTGCCGTCGAACGCGGGGTGCAGCTCGGCGGTGACCCAGTCGAGCCGCTGCTCCTTCATCGTGTCCTGCTTGGCCATCGTCGCTCTCCCCCGGGATTGGATGACGCGATGGGGACACGATTCCACCAACCGCCGGCGCGGGCAACCGAGGCGGACCGGTTCTGGGATGATGGCGCGCGTGCCCACCGCCGCCGGATCCCCATGGGCACGCCTGTGGCGGGGCGTGCGGCGGGCCTCGGACCCCTTCGACGTGGGGCACGGCCCGCTCAGCCCGGCCAACGGCCTGCGCGCCGGCGTCATCTTCCTGGTCCCCTTCCTGCTCGCACTGCCCGGCGACACCCTGGACGGCTCCACCAACGTGGGGATCGCCGGGCTGCTGGTGACGCTGACCGACGTGGGCGGCCCGCGCCGGGTGCGCATGCAGCTGATGGCCCTCTCGACGCTGTGGGTCACCGTCGCGGTGGTGCTGGGGGTGCTGGTGGGCGTCGGGCCCGTCTGGCTCCAGGTGCTGCTGCTGCTGGTGCTGGTCGCCGGGGTCACGACCTGGTCGGCGATCGGCGCGGTCGGCATCACGGCCGGCCTCGCGGCCACCCTGGCGGCAATCAGCGGGCTCGCGTACCAGGACTCGGCGGTCGCCTGGGAGATCGGCGCCCAGTTCGCGGTCGGCGGGGCGTGGGCGATCGCCGTGGCGCTGGCGATGCCCTGGGTCAACCCCGAGCGGCGCGCGCTGCGCCGCACCCAGGCGGCGCTCGCGGGCGTGGCCGACCACCTCGACGCGGTCCGGGGCGCCGGACGGGCCACCGCGGCCGCGTCCGAGGCGGCGGCCGCCCAGGCCCTGAACTGCCGCCCGGAGCGCGATCGCCGCGCTCTCGAACCGGGGCGGCACCGTGGCCAGCTCGCGCCTGCTGCTGCTGGTGCGCGAGGCCTCGCGCACCCTCGACGACGCCGGGGCGGTCGGCGAGAGGCGGGCCGGCGATCAGGCGGCCGCGCTCGGATGCCCTGCTCAACGCCTCGGCGCAGGCGCTGCGCTCGGTGGGGCTCACGGTGGCCCAGGAGGACGAGCGCGTCGACGTCGCACGGCTCCACGCCGCGATCGAGGGGCTGCCGCGCACGCGCGACGGCGCCCTCGAGGACGCGATCGCCCGGCGGGTGGCGGCCACCGCGCAGGAGGGCTTCGTGTGGGATGCCGCGCTGCTGCCGCTGCGCGGGGTCGCCCGCGGCGACGCGGTGGGCGCGTCGCCGGTCGCGCGCCGGATGCGCCGGTTCGCCCTGCTGCGCTCGCCTGCTCTCGCCGCGCTCCATGGTCTTCCGGTACGCGGTGCGGCTGGGCGCGGCGGTCGCCCTCGCCTACGGCATCGGCGTCGCGATCAACCCGGACTACGGCCAGCTGGCCGCCGTCGCCGCGATCCCGGTGCTGCAGCCCAACGTCGGCGGCACCCTGCGCGAGGCGCTCAAGCACTCGCTCAGCGTGATCATCCTGATCGCCCTCGCCGTGAGCCTGGTGATCGTGGTGGACGACGCCGACGCGCTCTCGGTGATCGCGACCGTGCTGGTGATCGGGGTGTTCGCCCTGGAGCGGATGAGCTTCGGCGCCTTCGTCGTGCTCCTGGCGCCGCTGGCCGTGATCATCGCCGGCACGTACGAGCCCGCGCACGGCGCCGAGGTCGCGCTGGAGGTGGCGTTCGCGCTCCTGGGGGCGGCGGTGGCGATCGTCGTGGGCTACCTGGTCTTCCGCGGCGGCGAGGAGCGCGCGCTGCCGACGCAGATCGCCGCCGCCCTCGCCACCGCGCGCGCCCTGCTGGCGTGCGCGCTCGATCCGTCGGCGTCGCCACAGGAGGTCGCCGGGGCGCGGGTCGATGCCGAGATCGCCCGCATCAACGCCGGCGCGGCGGTGATGCGCGCCCAGGGCGAGCACCGCCGCCCGGCCGACCAGGAGCCGTACGAGACCATCCTGGCCAGCGACGCCGAGCTCATCGACGCCGCGGTCGTGGTGGGCGCCGCGGGAGCCCCCGCCGATCCGAGCGGAGCCTGGGCGACGCGGGCCCTGACCGGCCTGGAGCGGGCGGCCGCGCGGGGGAGCGCGCCCGATCCCCTCCCGCCGCGTTCCGGCGTCCCGGGCACCGACGCCGTGAGCGCGGTCGTGCGCGCGGTGGAGGGGATCGACGACGCCATGCGCCGGCTCGCCCGGTCGAAGGCGGCTGCCCGGGCCTGAGCCCCGTCCCTAGCCCACCATCCACCAGATCGCCAGGCCGACGGCGATCCAGAAGGCGAGGCAGGACAGCAGGCAGACGCCCCACACGACCGCCGCGATCCACCGCCGGGGGCGGATCTCGCCGTGAGCCGTGCCGGCGACGCGCCGGGTGGAGCCGAATGCCATGGGCGTCGGTTCACGCGCGGGCGCCGCTATCCTGCCGCGGCGGAGCCCCCTGCAATCGCCGTTTCGCCGACGGCAACGGCACCACCGCGCCGCGGGCGCGCCGCGCCGCCCTGCAGGGCCCTCAGGCGGGGGGCATGAGTCGAGTGCCCGTGCGCGACCGTGCGCATGGGGTCGGGCCTACCCGGGCGCCGCCGCTTCAATCACGCACCCGGCCCGTTCTTCGCAACCCGGCGGCGCTGCGTGGCGCGCCCGCCGGGTTGCCGGGATCGTGCGAAGGGGCCCCTAGCCCTTCTTCTCCGCCTCGCGGATCTCGGGCGTCGGACCCTTGTCGATGTCCTCGCCGTCGTCGCCGTGGCCCTCGGCCTTCCGGATCTCGGGCGTCGGCCCGGCGGTCAGCTCGTCTTCCTTGCGACGGTCCTCGTCGCGCTTGTTGCTGCTCATGCCGTCTCCTTCGGAGAGTGACGCGTGTCACAGGCAATGCCCGGCGAGCATAGACCCGGTGCCCGTGAGAGGGCCAGCCGATGGGCCCCCGCCCAACGCCTAGCCCGGGTCCCGGCCGGCCCCGCGGCCGCAGAGGCGCCGGGCGGCGGCGGTCAGGCGGGGCTCGTGGGTGCGCAGCGTCTCAAGGTGCTCGCTGCCCCAGGCGAGGGCTCTCGCGGAACGCCCGCCGTCGGGGCGCCCGGCCGCCGCGTGCACCCACCCGAGCAGGCGGGCGGGGCGCTCCGGATCGCCCGCCTGCGCCGCGGGGGGCGCCGTCCCCGTCTCGCAGGCCCGGCCCAGGGCGCCGAACCAGGCGCCGAGGGCGGCCATCTCCTGGCCCACCGCGTCGCTCGCGGCCTCCATGGCGGCTCCCCCGCCCTCCACCGCGTCGAGCCCCCACATCGCGTTGGAGCGGCTGAGCGCGTGGCCGGTGCGACGCACGCGCACGGCGCCGGCGATCACGGTGCCCCAGGCCTCCAGGCCGGCCCGGTCGAGGGCGCGGCGCTCGCCGAGGTACTGGCGGAAGGCGGTGTCGAGGCGCTCGTGGGCCGCGCGCGCGGCCCGGTGGGCGCGGCGGCTCTCCTGCGCCGGCACCCGCCCCTGGAGGATGGCGACGACCGTCGCGGTGTATGCCGTGCTGGCGTCGTACGAGGCCCGCACGGCGCCGCGCACCACCGCCGCGGCGCCGCGTGGCCACAGCAGGAGCCCGACCACGAGGCTCACCGCGCAGCCGATGAGCACGTCCTCGGCGCGCACGATGCCGAGGCGCCAGCCGACCGGCTCGATGAGGTTGAACAGGATCAGGACGAGCAGCGAGAAGGCGGCCTGGCCGGCCAGGAAGGAGACGGCCTTCGGCGCCCAGGCCGCCGTGAACACCACGAGCGGAAGCAGCGCCCACAGCACCGCCTCGTCCGCGCCGGTGGCGATGACGATGGCGCCGCCGGCGACGATGCCCACCAGCGTCCCGGCGAGGGCCGCGACGATCGACGACCCCGTTCCCAGCGCGTGGGAGCGCAGCACCGAGAGCGTGCCGAGCACGATCCAGTAGGCGTTCTGGGCGTCGGCGCGCTGGCCGACGAACACCGCCGCCGCCAGGGCGATCGCCCCGCGCACGCTGTTGCGCAGCCACACGGACTCCATCGACGCGTGGGCGCGCACCTCGGCCTCGGCCTCGGCGAGCTCGGACGCGGTGGGCGGCGCGTCCGGGTCCTGCTCGTCGGGCGCGTCGCGTCCGGTGGCGAGGAGGACGTGACGGCCCAGCTGCCACGAGCCGTACGTCAGGGCGCGCAGGCGAAACAGCTCGCGCAGCCGGCGGGCCGCGTCGTGGTCGTCGTCGCTCGCCGCCCAGTCGCGGAAGGCGATCGCGGCGTCGTGGGTCGCGCGGTCGAGGGCGTCCAGGTCCGGGCGCACGGCGGAGCCCTCCAGCCCGTCCGCGGACGCCTCGAGGGCCGCGGCGACCGTCTCGTGGGCCTCTGCGCGCTGCTCCTCGAACCCGGTGGGCAGGCCCTCGCGGGGTGGCAGCGAGAGCGGGTAGAGCCAGTCGAGGTCGTCCACGAGCTGGGCGAGCGCGGCGGTCGGGCCCGAGGGCCCGGTGGGCCGGTACGGGCTGGCCGCGAACGCGCCCCCGACCGCGTCGATCTCGGCGCGCGCGCGCCCGGCGGACGGGGGCGGGGCGCCCGGCGGCGTGTGCGCCCACTCGCGAAGCAGCGCCGCCAGCGCGCGGCAGGCCCGCGCCTGAGCGGCGCGGATGCGGCCCTGGGGCCGGTCGGGCCACAGGAATGTCAGCGCCCCGATCGCGCCGACGCAGGCGAGCGACCACCCCGTCAGCCGCTCGGGGATCGCGCCGGCGTCCGCGGGGACCATCACGGGAAGCACGAACATGAGCAGCGCCGCCGGCCCGCCCGCGGCCGCGTAGCCGCTGAGCACCCCCGCGAAGAGGATCGCGAAGGCGACGAGCGCCATCATCGTGGTGGCCAGCGCCACGTCGCGCGAGCACAGGGTCCCGATCGGGATCAGCACGAAGCCCGCCGCCGCCAGCCCGAGGTTGGCCCGCAGGCGCGGCCCCCGCCGCCCGCTGAAGTCCGCGAACACCAGGAAGCCGACGGCCCCGAAGGCGGCCACGATGCTCGCCTGGCGGCTGTCGAGGCCCAGGTCGCAGATGGCGAAGACCACGGGCACGACCAGCGCGGCGCGGATCCCCGCCCGGAGGGCGAGGCGATCGGGGTCGTGGATGCGGGGCGGCAACCTCCGCATCATCGCGGGCGCGGCGGCCGCCGTGGGCCGCGGGGCCGGATCGGCCCGGCGCCGACGCTAGGGCGTCAGCAGCTCCTCGGGCATGTCCTCGGCCTTCGTCGCGACCATCGCCACGTAGTGCAGGGGCTCGCCGGTCGTCGAGATCCTGTGGCGGTAGCGCTCCTGCATCCGCATCTCGAGCACGCCGGCGTCGAGGCCCCGCGAGATCAGCGACGAGAAGCCGCTGCGGTCGGCGCCGTTGAGGAAGTCCTCCTTGAGCGTGAAGGCGAGCCACCCGCCGTCCTCGACCAGGTTGTAGGCCTCCAGGAACGCCTTCGGGGGGATGTCCCCGAAGCCGAGCGCGGCGACGCACGTCATGCAGTTGAACTCCTGCTCGGACAGGTGCCCGCGCTCGTCCGGCTGGAGGTCGGTGAGATCCACGACCTTGTAGTCGTCGTAGACCTCGGGGCGATCGCGCTCCGCCGCCGCGGCGGCCGCCTCGAGGATGTCCACGCCGACGACGCGCTCGACGCCGAGATCGGCCATCTCGGCGCCCACGATGCCGTTGCCCGCTCCCAGATCCAGCACCCTGAGCGCGTCCGGCTCCACGCCGGCCTCGGACAGCTCGGCCTCGAGCAGTCCGCGCACGGTCGCCGGCGAGTCGCACTTGAGCACGTCGTAGAAGAGGCGCTCGTACAGCCCCTCGACCTCGAAGATCTCGCTGTAGTCGTGAAAGCGCAGCTCGCGCCAGTCACCGTCGATCCGCGCCAGGCACCACTCCTCGTCCTGTGGGTAGCTCTGGCTGGGCTCGGGGAGAGCGATCGGGATCGGCATGTGAGGGAACCCTACCCGACGGCGGACGCCGCCGCCGTCGATTCGCCGGGCGCAACCGGATCGCTTGACGGCCGGGCCTCGGTTGCGGCAGGCGGGACGGCCTCCGCGCGGCCCGCCCCCTCCAGGCGCACGACACCACCCGAGCGCGTGGCCGCGACGACCACCGCCGGGGAGGCGGCGACGGCCGCGGGCCGCCCCCGGACCGACCATGCGCGCACGATCGCCCCGGTCGCGGCGTCCAGCTCGGTGACCCTCGCGCCGGCCGCGTCCGCGACCCAGGCCGCCCCGGCTCCCACCGTGACGTCGCTCGGGCCCTTGCCGACGCGGATGCACGAGCCCGGCCCCGGTCCCACCGGCGCGCGCAGGACGCCGTTGGGGCACCCGTTGGCCACCCAGACCGCGCCCAGGCCGACGGCGATGCCGGTCGCCGCCGCCGAGACGGTCCGGCGGCCGGTCACCCCGCCGCTGCCGGGGTCGCGCCGCGTGACCAGGCCCCGGCCGCCCGGGAGCCGCGACAGGACCCAGATCGCGCCGTAGCCGGCGGCGACGTCGACGCCGCCCGGCAGCGCCTTCGACCAATCCCGCCCGCGCCGCGTGGACACCGCCCCCACGCGCGAGTCCCCCACCGCGACGACCCGGCCGGGCAGCACGACGATCCGGTTGGGCACGAGCTCGCCCGTCGACAGCACCCGCCGGCCCCCCTCCCTCGGATCGACGCGCACGATGGCCCCGCCGCCGGCGTGGCGCAGGGCGACCCATACGGCGCCCCGCCCCACCGCGACATGGGTGGCGAAGTCGCGCGCGCCGCCCACCCTCTGGGCCGCGGCCGACGGGGCCAGGGTCGTGATCGAGAACGATCGCAGCCGCCGATCGCGGCCGACGGTCCAGATCTGGCTGTCTCCGACGGCGAGCGTGAGCGCCTCCAGCCGCGGCTCGCCGAACGGCGTCGCCGCCGCACGTTCGACCGGGACCTCGTCGCCGCCGCGGATCGCCGCGGCCCAGAGCACGGCGCCGGCGAGGCACGCGAGCGTGAAGACCACGACCGCGTGCAACCGGGGCCGGTGCGCGTCCGCACGGACCCGCGCGGAGCTCAGGGCTCCGGCCGCGCGCCGCCAGGCGTCCACGCCCGCCATCACCGTCAGCGCCGCTCGACCAGGCCGGCCAGGGCCCGGCGCGCCTTCACCACCGCGGAGGCGCCGTCGGCGTCGCCCGCCGGGCGGGGTGCCCGCGCGACCTCGCGCCAGCGGGCGGCGGCGGCGGCGGTCAGGAGCAGCACGATCGACGCCAGGAACACGAATGCCAGGAAGGCCACGACGGCGCCCAGCGATCCGTAGACGGCGTTGTACCGACCGAAGTTCTCGACGTAGATCGCGAAGCAGTTGGTCAGCACCCACAGCGCGAGGGCGCCGCCGAGCGCGCCGCGCCACACGCCGTCCCACGCCATGGGCGTGGCGGGGACCAGGCGCAGGAGGGCCACCAGGACGCCGAAGGCCAGGAGCACGGGCGTCACGACCTCGACCAACGCGCCCCCCAGCACGCCCGAGAGCCCCAGGGGCTCCAGCAGCTGCTCCTCGGCCAGCCGGCCGACCAGCATCACCGCGGTCGACAGGAACAGGGCCGCTCCCGCCACGAGCACCATCGCCAGGTCGACGAGCTTGCCGCGCAGGAACGCCCGGCCCTCGTCGGCGCCCGTGACCGCCGACAGGCCGGCGCGGATCGCCCCCATCATCCCGCTCGCCGTCCACAGCAGCCCGAGGAAGCCCACGATCCCGACGGCCCGCGCGCCCGCCCCGGCCCCCTCCAGGGCCCCGCGCAGGTCGGCCCCGCCCTCATCGGTCAGCGGCAGCGCCTCGACGATCGGATCGATGACCTCCTGGCGCGCCTGCTCGTCGGAGAGGACGGTGCCGGTCACGGCCACGATCGTGATCACCAGCGGAAACAGCGACAGCAGGGCGTAGTAGGCGATCGCCGCCGCCAGGCGGGTGCCGCCGGCCTCGGCGAACGCGCTCGCCGTCCGCCGCACGAGCAGCCAGCCTCTCCAGAGCCCCATGCCCCAAGGGTTCCCGGGTCGGGCGCGGCGGAACCACGCGGGCGCCGCCGCCGCGCCCGCGTCGTCGTCGGGCGAGGCTCAGCCGGTCCGGAGCACCGGCGCCTCGGCGGCCGACGGCGGCTGCGAAAACCGCCGGGCGATGTGCCGGGCGTGGTCCTTGGCGTCCTCGGCGAGCATCACGGCACACCCGCTAGCCATCGACGATCTCGTGAGGCTCGGGGCCCGCGCGGACCGATGGCGAACCCACGCCCACGGCTCGATCGCCCCGCGACGCCGGCGGTCGAACGCGGACGGGGCATCGCGGGTCGTGCTCCTCCTCGCGTGTCCTGTGGTGTTCGTCGATCGTCCACGCCCGCTCGAGGCGTCGGATCTCGGCGTCGGCCCCACGGCCCGCCAGGAAGCGGGTGCGAGCCGCGAGGAAGTCACGGTAGCCGGGCCCGAATGGATCGGGTGCCGCGCTCACGGGGCTGGGGCTCCGACGGGGAAGCGGATCTCGCGCTCGGTGAGGCGGGTGGGGCCCTCCAGCACCGCGAAGTCGCGGGTCCTGATGTCGGTGAAGTTGGGGAAGGTGGCAACCGCGGAGAACAGCTCCGAGGCGGCGTGGGCCTCCATGGCGGCGCGGTCGCGGAAGAGGTACACCCCGCCGTAGGTGCCGTCGTCCGCAGCGAGCCAGACCTTGGCCAGCAAACCGGGAACCTCGGCGAGGGCGGGGGCGAACCGCTCGCACGCCTCCCGATAGCCCTCCTCGGTCATGTCCTCCAGGCGGAACTCGACGATCTGCACGTGCATCAGACCTCTCCTTTCGTCATGCGGCCGATTGCCGCCGCGTAGTCATCCAGCGTGCGCGCCAGCGCCGCCCGCGGCGCCTCCGGCGCGGTGGGGTCGCGGTGCATCAGGTCGAGCGCCATCCGCGCACCGGCCGCGAGCGTTGCGAGCTCGGCGCGGGTGGCCGTCACGACCAGGACGTTCGGCCGGGTGTCGGTGATGCGCACGGTCGGCTAGGCCGTCGCGGGCGCCTGAGCGCGGACGTAGTCCGCGATCTGGTCGAACTCCGCGACGAACCCCTCGTAGTCGGGCAGGAGGGCGTTGAGGTAGCTGCTCCAGCCCATCGTGTGCTTGGCCATCAGGGCGGCCTCGGCGATCTCTTCGTCGGTGGCGCCGAACAGGCGCGCCGCCTCGGTGTGGAAGTAGGCGCAGTACCGGCAGCGCGTCGCACCCGAGACCGCGAGGCCGATGAGCTCCTTGTACTTGTTGGGGATCGCCGTCTCGGCGAGCTCGAGCAGCTTCATGCTCGTCCACTCGCTCTCGATCAGTGTGTCGGGCACGGCCTCGAAGAAGCTCGGGACGAGCCCCAGCGTCTGGCGGATGTCCGCCTCGACCTCGGCTCTCGACATGGGGTACTCCTCTCGTCGGGGACGGTCGGTGCTCCGTCGCCGACGACGCTAGGACGGCGGGCTCACCGCGCCATCGGCCGAACGCGCCATTCGCCGTGGCGTGATCGACCCATTCGTGCCCGCCGGCACCGGCGCCCGTTCAGGAGCGGTCGGCCGTCAGCCCGCTCTCGGCGGCGATCCGCGCCGCCTCCGCCCGGGAGTGAACCCCGAGCTTGCCGAAGATGTTCGCGACGTGGCGTCCGGCGGTTCGGTCACTGATCACCAGACGGTCGCCGATCTCGCGGTTGGAGGCCCCCTGGGCCAGCAACAGCAGCACCTCGCGCTCGCGTGTGCTGAGGCCGGCGACCGGCCCGCCGTTCCCGGGGCCTGCGTCGTCCGGCTCTCGTGCGAGCTCGGCGTCGATCAGCCCCGCCAGCCAGCCGTTGACGCTGCCCGGACCGAAGTCGAGCGCGACCGGCAGATGGTTGACCTCTCCCATCCTCACGGCCTCCCCGCAGGGGCCGAAGCCCAGCGGAACGAAGATCGGCGCCAGCTCGCCGAGATCGACGATCACCGAATAGAGGCGCGCGAGGTCGGGCCGCATCTCCATGTAGACCCGCTTCAGGCTGAGCCAGCAGGCGGCGACGGCCGGCGAGGGCAGCTCACCGGTCGTCTCGCCCAACCAGCGGCGAAGCATCAGGACCCGGCCGGGAAAGGCGGGCGGCTCGGCCTCGAGGTGCGCGCACCAACCCGCGGCGACCGGGTCGGTGGCGAGCAGCTCCGGGTCTGCAGTGGCCGCGTTGACGAGGCAGTAGAACGCCGCCACGTCGGAGCCGGGCGACCGGGCCACGCGGAAGCCCTCGGGCTGGCGCTCCCACCAGCGAATCGTGAGGGCGGCGGCGGCGGGCGGCTCGTGGGCGCGCGCGATGGCCCGGATCGCCGCGTCGTCGGAGGGATCCGCCCGCTCCACCGACACCTCGTTCGCCTCGGTGGGAAAGCAGCACTCGCGCACATAGGGATTGCGGAGCATGAAGACGAGGTCGTGGGTGGCCTCCCAGAGCCGGTCGCCGGCCGCCTCGGCGGCGAGCGTCTGGAAATACCGCGCCGCCGCGCGGCGGTGGCGCGCGTAGAGCTCGGGATCACGCTCGGCGAGGTCGTGGGCGATCGCATCGCGCACCAGGTCGTGAACGAGCAGGCCCTGGGGACGCCGCTCGACGAAGGACAGCTGCTCGAGTTCCCGGAAGGCCTCTCGCGCAGGGGCGTCGGGTACCAGGGCACGCAGGATCGGCTCGTTCACCCGGCGCACCACGCATGCGGCCTCGAGCAGCTCGCGAGCGTCGGGATCGAGAGACGAGCACACCACGTCGAGCAGCCCCGATATGACCTCCGACGGCGGGCGCCCGGGCGTGGTGAGCAGATCGGGGTCCGCGCGTGTGGCGGCCGCCGCGAGCTCGAGAGCCAGCGGGTGCCCCCGGGTGAACCGGTTCGCGCGCGCGGCCTGGAGCTCGCTGAGTCCTCGCGAGCGCAGCATCGCCATGGCGTCGGGGTGCCGAAGCGGGCGCAGCTCGATCAGCTCGACGAGCTCGGACAGTCCTGGAGTGGTCAGCCAGCCGTGCTTGGGAGCATCCCGGCCGGAGATGATCGTGACGACGTGGTCGGGCAGGAGCGGCAGGAAGGTCTGCCGGAGCCAGGCGTCGAGCAATCCGAAGGACTCGTAGGTGTCGAGCGCCAGCACCGCTCGCTCGGCGCCTCGCCCGAGCGCCCCGGACACGCCCTCCGCGTCGTGGGCGTCGGGGGGCGCTCCCACGGCAGCCGCGAGGTGCGAGAGGAATCCCCCCGGCGTCGGCTCCGCGTCGCGGCAGTCGAGCGCCACGACGCGCAGGTCGGAGGGCGCCGCGGCGAGGGCGGCCCGCACGACCCGGGTCTTGCCGATCCCGCCGGGCCCGTAGACGAACACCACGATGTGGCCGGGCCCGTCCCCCTCGATCGCCCGAGCGAGCAGGGCGAGTTCCTCGTGCCGCCCGACCACAGACTGCAAGGCCGCCTCGGAGATCTTCTCTGAGATGGTTCGCTCCACCCGGACCCTCTCCAGCGGGTGCGTGCGACGACCCTCCAGCATCCGGGACCCGTGCGCAACCCGGATGACGCGCTCCCGCAGTCCCTCGGAACTACCGAATGCCGCCGGCGATCAGCTCCGAGAACCGCTGTGCGTTGCGCAGGGCGTAGTCCTTGGCGTTGTTGTTGAAGACCACCGCCACCTCCTGGGCGCGCTCGGCCATGTCGAGCACCGGGTCGATCCACTCCTCCATCTCCTCGTCGGAGTAGACGTGGTCGAAGCGCTCGGCGACGGTGCGGCTGCTGTTCCAGGTGGCGCCGTTGCGGCCGTGGAGGCGCATGTAGGCGAGGGCCGGGCTGGTCACCTCGACGATCGGCGGCATCACGTTCTTGGCGTCGATGCGGGGCGCGTTGACCACGACCCAGGCCGCGTCGTGCTCGCCGAGCAGGTCGACCGTGGCGCGGCGCTGCTCGGGCTCGGCCCACGAGCGGTGGCGGAACTCGACGGCCACCCGGGCCGGTGCCAGGCGGGTGATGATGCGCGCCAGCTCGTCGCGCTGCTCGGGGCCGGCGACCACGTAGGGCGGCAGCTGCACGAGCACCGCGCCCAGCTTGTCGCCGAGGGGCCCGATGCCCTCCAGCAGCGAGTCGATGACCGCGTCGCGCAGCTCGCGGCTGGGCGTGCGGATGCGCCCGTGGGAGTCCTGCGCATAGGGCAGGTCGCGCAGCGGCGCCGGCAGCCGCCCCGGCTCGGAGGGGTGCCCCGAGATCACCTGGTGGGCCTTGACATGGAAGCGGAAGCCCGGGGGCGTGCGATCCGCCCAGGCCTCGGTGGTCTGGACCGTGGGCAGGGCGTAGAAGGTGGCGTTGACCTCCACCATGGGGAAGCGCTCGGCGTAGTAGCGCAGCCGCCCCTCGGCGTCGCCCTTCACCTCGGAGGGGTACCAGCCGGCCTTGATGAACTCGGGGTCGGTCCAGGAGGCCGTCCCCACGCGTACGCCATCTGTCGCCACGGGGGCAGTCAATCAGGTGGGATCGCCCCGGTGCACGGGTATCCGGGTCTCGGGGACGGCGAGGATGCCGCTGGCGACGCGATCGCGCCCGCCGGTCTTGGCCGCGTACAGGGCCCGGTCGGCCGCCTCCACCAGCACCTCGACCGAACATCCGGCGGCGCTCGCGGCGACCCCGGCGCTGACCGTGACGGCGCGACCGCCGACCGGCGTGGCCGCCACCGCCGCGCGCAGCCGCTCCGCGGCCACGGTGGCGCCGTGGAGGTCGAGACCCGGCATGACCACGGCGATCTCCTCGCCGCCGTAGCGGGCCGGGATGTCGCCGGCGCGGCAGGTGTCGCGCACCACCCGCGCGACCGTGGCGATCGCCTCGTCGCCGGCCACGTGGCCGAAGGTGTCGTTGAACGACTTGAAGTGGTCGATGTCCATCAGGCACAGCGCGACCACGCCGCCCTCGCGCCGCACGGTCGCCAGGCGCCGCTCCATCTCGATGTCGAAGGCGCGCCGGTTGCCGATGCCCGTGAGCGCGTCGGTGAGGCTGAGGGCCTCGATCCCGGCCACCAGCTCGGCGCGCCAGAGGGCGCTGCCCAGGCCGGCCGCCAGCGTCTCGAGTGCCGCGATCTCGCGCAGGCGGATGCGGTGGCGCACCCTGCCGCGTGGGAGCAGGCGGCGGCATTCGATGGCGCCCACCGGGCGGCCGTCGGCGACGACCGGCACCGCGACCACGCCCTCGTCGCCCGCGCGCGCGAGCCGGACGTCCCCCGCCGCGGTGCCCAGGCGGATCGAGACCCGCCAGCCGGGCAGCAGATCGGATGCGGCCGCCCGGGCGAGGGCCGTCATCTGGTCGGCGTCGCCGGCCCGCAGCAGGCCCTGGGCGGCGTCGTGCAGCACCGCCAGCCGCTCGGCGCGCACGCGCAGCTCGCGCTCGCCGGCGGCCGCGCCCATCACCGCCGAGGCCAGGACCGCCCAGAACAGGCCGAGGGAGCCCAGCGACGCCGGGCTCCAGAGCTGGCCGTCGTGGAACCAGACGAGCGTGAGGAAGCCGAGCGAGGCAAGGATCCCGCCCTTGACGCCGGTCCGCGCCGAGTAGCCGAGGGCCGCCCAGAGGGCGGTGACCAGGTACAGCCCCACCAGCGGCGAGCGCGATCCCCCCGACGCCGCCGCCACCGCGGTCGCCCAGGCGGCGTCCACCACCAGGCTCAGGTCGACGGCCAGCCGCAGGCGCCGCGGCCAGCGGACCGGGAGGCCCCACAGGAGCAGCTGGAGCACCGCGGCGAGGGCGCAGGCGGCGACGATCTGGGCCGTGTCGCGGGGCATCACCGAGGCGGGCACCACCAGCACGCCCGCCGCGAGCGCCGCCGCGGCCGTGAGCCGCGCCACCAGGATGCCGCCGTGCCGGTCCTCCAGCTGGAACCACGGCCGGCGGCCGTGCTCGCCGGGGTAGGCGCTCGGGCCGGCCATCAGAACTCGATCACCTGGTCCTCGGAGCGGCCGCGGCCGCGCCAGGCCAGCTTCGGGCCGCCGTCGATGAAGCGCTGCAGCAGGGCATAGGCGATCGCCGCGATCAGGAGCAGCAGCGGGAAGGCGACGACCCAGGCGACCCGCTCCGGGCTCGAGAGGATGCGGCCGATCGCCCGCGCGAGGGCCATCGCCGGCGACGTGTGCGGGGCGCCTCCCCCGTCGGCGACCGGTGCCGCGGCGCCCGCGGCCGGCACGGATCCGGCGGGACCCAGCGCGGTCGCGGCGGCGGGACCCGGAAGCACGCCGGCCGCGGGCGCGGGCGCGGCGGTCGCCGGAGAGCCGCCGCCCGGCACGCCGGGGCCGGAGGAACCCGGAGCCGGGGCGGGCGTGCCGGGGCCGGGCGCCGGGCCGGGGGCCGGCGGACCGGTGGGCGGCGTGCCCACCGGCGGCGGCGTCGCGGGCGCGGCGCCGTTCGAGCCGTCCCCGGGGGCGACGACCTCCACGTCGCTCACCGCAAGGGCGTCCGGAGCGCCGGCGCGCTCGGCCACCGCCGTCAGCCGGTAGGTGCCCGGGCGGGGCGACCACTCGCCCGCCAGCACGTCGCCGGGGGCCGACCACGTCGGCCGCGCGCCGACGGCCATCGACAGGGTGTCGGCGCCCCGGCCCTCCACCCGCACCGCCACCGTGGTCCCCGCGGCGATGCGCGCGCCGTCGACGGGGGTCACGATGCGGACCGTCGGCGCGGCCGCGTTGGTGACGTCGATGCGCACCTCCACCGCGCCCGCCGGCGCGGCGAGCGCGGCGGCGCAGGCCGCGACGGCGAACGCCGCTAGGAGGCGACGAGCGTGATCACGCATCGGTATGTCCCGTGGAGGGCGGTGACCGGCACGACGAGTGTCAGCTGCGGGTTCACGCGGTAGGTGCCGACCCCCTGCCCGGGAGCGGCGGTCATCAGCGTCGCGGGCGTGGACGGCCCGAGGACGCCCCCGGCGCCCGCGCTCACGCCGGTCAGGTCGGAGCCGTCCGGGCTCGTGGGCGCCGTCGGGACGACCGTGAGCGAGTCGGCGGGCAGCTGCTCCGCGGGCGCGCCGTCGAGGGTCCAGCGGGTGGCCGTCGCGTCGAGGTCCCAGCCGGGCGCGGCGCCTCCGCCGTCGACCACCTCCACGTATCCGAGCGCGGCCGACGAGCCGTGGCTGGACAGGCCGTCGATCGTGACCTCGGGCAGGACGACCGAGGTCGGGCCGGAGACCGACGCCCCGCCGGTCGAGACGACCCGCAGGTACTCCACCGACAGCGCGTCGGCCGTCGCATCGACGCCCGTGCCGGACGCGACGAAGCGGACCCGCACCGTTCCCCCGTTCCACTCGTCGGGGGTCAGGCCGTACGAGATCGCGTCCCAGCCGGGCGAGAGCGCCGAGACCGTGGCGCGGCTGTGCCAGGCGCCCCCGTCCCACAGCTGCACGTCGAACGCCTCGCCGGTGGTGCGGGCGCGCAGCTCGAGCGTGCAGGTCGTGCCCACCGGGACCCCGGTCGCCCGCAGCTCCCCGTCGGCCTGGTTGTCCTGGGGCGTGATCGTGAGGGTGACGTTGTCGACACCGAAGCCCATGCCGCTCACAAGGCTGAGGTCGCTCTGGAAGCCCACGTCGATCCGCAGGTGGTACGTGTGGCCGGAGACCACGTCGCCGGGCGCGAGGCCCGTCGCGCTCTGGCTCCCCCACGGCGCGTCGGTCGTGCGCGTCTCGGTGACGAGGGTCGCCGAGGAGGCGGCCGTCTCGTCCACGAGCACGGCCGACCAGGTCACCGACACGTCGCCGGCGAGGCCGTTGACGTCGACGGTCCTGTCCATCGCGAAGGCCACCGACGCCGGAGCGCCCGCGCTCCACGTGAAGGACGCGCTCGTCCAGGAGCTGGTGCAGGTGCCCAGCAGGCCGCCCAGGTTGAGCAGCGCCGAGTAGGCGGCGCGCAGGGAGCCCGCCGGGTTGCCGGCGCCGCCGTCGTACGCCGAGGCGATCGAGCAGAGGCCGGCCGGGTTGTCGGCGATCGTCCAGCCGGACGCGTTGCCCGCGAAGGCCCGGTTGGAGGGGTACAGGCCGGCGGCGACGCCACCGGCGTCGGTCTCGGTGAGGACGGCGGCCGCGTCGCCGTCGGAGTCGCTCGCCGCGCCCGCCACGGTCGTCCAGGCCCCCGGCGGCGTGCCGGCCGCCTGGCCGGCGTAGGTCGTGGTCGTCCCGTATCCCAGGGCGACCGACGCGGCGAGCGCCCACACCGCCACGGCGGCGGCGGCGACGAGGCGGCTCACGGGGCCACCACCCGGACCGCCACGGGAACCCGCGACTCGTACACCACCGCCACGGCCGCGTCGGCCCGCGCCCGGGGCGAGGCCGACACCGCCGCCCGTATGACCCCCGGAGCCGCGTCGGCGCCGACGCGCGCGGTGGCGGCGATCGCGACCGACTGGCGCGGCGGCACCGTGACCCGGGCCGGGACGCTCAGCCACGGCACCGAGGAGCGCAGGACGAAGGTGCGGGAGGAGCCGGCGGAGCTGGCCAGCCGCAGTCCCACCGCGACCACGCCCCCCGGGCGCGTCGCGGCGCTCGCCGTGCCGGTGGGCGCGTCGGCCACGATCACGAAGCCCGCCGAGCGTCCCGGCGCCGGCTCCGCCGGAGACGCGACGGGGGCCGTGGCGGGGGCCGTGGCGGGGGCCTCCCCCGCCTGCCCGCCGGCCGCGCACCCCCCGGCCGCGCCGGCGAAGGCCAGCACCCCCGCGGCCAGCAGGGCCCATCTCACGAGATCGTGACCACGAAGGTGGCCGTGTAGGGGGCGCTGGGGGTGTCGGCGGGGACGCTCAGCCGCAGGACGGGCACCACCTGCACCAGGCCGGCGCCGAGGCCCTGAGGGGCGCTCAGGATGGCGCGCGGCGCGTCCAGGGCGCCGTCCGCGCCCAGCAGCAGGCCGACGCCACCCGGCGCGGCGCGCGGGCTCATCACCAGCGGCGCGCCCATCTCGCGTCCCAGCGGGTCCCGCGGCCGGGTGGCCGTGGCGACCAGGGTCCATCCGGGCGCGGCCGGGCGGGTGTTGACGATCTGGAACGGGCCGACGGGCGCCTCGACCGTCACGGCATCCCCGGTCAGGCGTACGGCCGGCAGCTCCACGGCCGAGGGGCCGTCCACCGTGAGGCCTCCGCCGTCCACGTCGACGGTCGCGTTCGCGGCCGCCCCGGCGGCGACCGCCGGCACCAGCGCCGCCGCGACCACCAGGAGTGCCGACGCGAGGAGCTCACCGCGCACGCCGGCCCCGGCGCCAGAGCCCGTACGAACCCAGCCCGACGAGCAGCACGATCAGGATCCCGGCCGCGTAGGCCCGCATTGCGCTGACGTCCTCGGTGGCCGTGCCGTGCGCCTCGGGCCGGCCGGAGACCCGCACCGCCACCTCGTACCGGCCGGGCGACCACCGCGGCAGGGGCATGCTCACATCGACCGGCCGCACGTCGCCGGGAAGGACCGTGCCCAGCGCGAGCGGCCGTGTGTCGTGGAGGTCGCCGTCCTCGTACAGCCGCACCTCGCCGGTGAGGTCCGGGTACTGCACGTTTCCCGTGTTGCGCACCGCGAAGCTCACGTCGAGGCTCTGGGGCAGCCCCAGCGCGCCCTTCAGGCCGCCCCCGTCCACCGGCGTCGTCTCGAGCTCCTGCACCGCGAGCGAGCCGTCGCGCACGCCCGGCACCGTGACGTACACCCTCAGGCCCACGCGCTCCACCACGCGCACGGCCAGGCCGCCGTCCGCCGCCGTCTGCTCGCGGGCGCCCGCCTGGACGGTGATGCCGCCGCTGTAGTCGCCGGGCGTCGTCCCCGGGGGCACGGCGATCGTCACCGGCAGCGGCAGGCGCTCGCCGGGGGCCAGCGTCGCCGTGGTGCGGGGGAGCCGGATCCAGGCCCCCACCCCGCGCGGCGTCTCGGACTCGCCGGCGAGGGTGAACACCCCCTCCGGGGTCGTGACGCCGTCGGCCGTGCCGATGGCGACCTGCTGCGGCTCGTCGCTCAGGTTGAGCACGAGCGCCTCGGCGCGGACGGTCTCGCCGCCCGCCACGCTCATGACGAGCCAGCTCTGGTCGCTCGCGGCCGGGCGGACCCCGACGAGCGAACCGGTTGCGGCGTTCGCGGTGGCGGCGAGCGCCAGGACCAGAGCGACGGCCAGGCCGATCGCCCGTCCCGTCACGAGATCGTGACCGTGAGCGTCGTCGTGTAGGGCACGCCCACATACGACGCGAGGGCGTCGGCGGGGATCGTGATCCCGAGCTGTGGCGTGAAGGTGTACGAACCGCGATGGGGTCCGGGCGCCGCGAGCACCGACACGTTGGTCTGCCCGGCGCCGGTCGGCGTGGTGAAGGGGGCCGCGGTCGCCGTCGTCATGCCGGTCGTGGCGTCGGCCCCGGTGCCCGCGGTCACGGTGCCCGTCGTGAGCGCCAGGTTGGCCGAGGCGATCGTGCGGTCGGGCGTGCCGGTCGAGACCAGGTCGGTCGCCGAGGCGACGACGCTCCAGGCGGCGCCGGTCCCACGCGCATCGACAGCGTTCCACGGGCTGGCGGGGGTCGTGGCGAGGGACTGGGCGGCGCCGTTGAGGGTGGCGCTCTCGCCTTGGAAGTCCGGCGTGGCCAGCGACAGCGATCCGGCGCTGATCGTGACCTGCGCGTCGGAGGTGGCGGCGGCGGCGGCCCCGGCGGCCGCTCCCAGGGCCGCGATGGCGGCGCACCAGCAGGCGAATGACGTAACTGCGCGGCGGCGCGCCCGCATCAGTGGCGTGGCGCTCATGACGCAACTCCTCCCGGAGGGGCAGGGTTCTTACTTTCTTTCGGAGCCCTTGCGTCAACCTTTAGAGATGCGAGGAATCTCTAGATCCAGCCCCTCTCGCGCGCCAGCAGCAGCGCCTGCGACTGGCCGGGCACGTCCAGCTTGCGGTAGATGTGGTGCAGATGGTTGTGGACCGTCGAGGGAGCGCAACCCAGCTCGCGGGCGACCTGCTTGGGCGCCGCCCCGGCGGCGATGCGTCGCAGCACCTGGACCTCGCGGTCGGTCAGCCCGGGGGGGCGCACGGGGGCGTCGGTCTCGGGCGACCAGATCAGCAGCGTCTCGAGCGCGTCGGGTCCGAGGCCGCAGGCGAGCGCGCCCTCGCGCAGGCGCACGATGGCCTGTGCGTCGCCGCCGCCGGCGTGCGCGGCGAGGTCGGCCAGCCACACCGGCCGGGCGACGGCCTCTGCCGGTGGCTGGGCGTCGTGGTGGCGCTCCAGGGCGAGGCACAGCTCCTCGGGCAGCCCCCAGCGGCGGGCGATCCAGGCGCCCACCCGCGCGTGGTCGGTGCCGAACAGCGCGCGCTCGTCCTCCACGCCGGCGATGGCGCCGGGAGCCACGACGATGCCCCGGTCGTCGGCGACCGTGGCCAGGATCGGCTTGCCCAGGTCGTGCAGCAGCCCGGCCAGGTAGGCCTGGGAGGCCAGGGCCGCCGAGCGCGCGCTCGCGATGCGCTGGGCGGTGGCCGCGACCTCGCCCGAGTGGCGCAGCAGGTACACGCGCGGCAGCCCATAGGCGGCGACGGGGCCGTCGAGGAGGCGGTAGGTGGTGGCCGCCAGCAGCAGGCCGCGCAGCGTGTTGTCGCCGATGCGGACGACCGCCCGCTCGAGCGTGTCGACCGGCTCGGTGAAGAGGGCCGAGTTGCCCAGTCGCAGGACCTGGGCCGAGATCTCCGGGCTCTGGGCCACGCGCGCGGCGATCAGGCGGGCGGAGGCGCCGCCCTCGTCGAGCACCTGGAGCACGCCCGCGACGACCGGCGAGGGCGCCGCCAGCCGGTCGGCGGCGTCGGCCACGTCCCGGGCGCCGACGCGGGCGGTCCCCGCGTCCGGCGCGTCGTGGGCGGCCACGGCGGGGAAGGTGGGCACGCGAGGCCCCTAGGCGGCGAGCGGGCCCGGATCCGTCGCGCCGCGTCCCACCAGCGCGCGCAGCGCGGCCACGGCCACCGGATCGAACTCGCTCCCGACCCGCTGCTCCAGGTCGAGCATCGCGTCGGCCATCGTCATGGGCGCCCTGCGGGGGCCGCCGGCGGTGAGATGGTCGAAGGCGTCGGCCACGGCCAGCACCCGGCTCTCGACCGGGATCGCCTCGCCGCTCAGCCCGGACGGATAGCCCAGACCGTCGAAGCGCTCGTGATGGTGCAGCACCCATGGGGCCACGGGGGCCAGGCGGCTGCCCGACAGCATCCGCTCCCCGATCTCCGGGTGCCGGCGCAGCTCCTCCTCCTGGGCGTCGCTCAGGTCCTCGTCGGGGAGGATCACGTCGTCGCTGACGCCGATCTTGCCCACGTCGTGCAGGCGCCCCGCCACCCGCACGCTCTCGACCCGCTCCGGGTCCATGCCCATCTCGGCGGCGATCAGGGACGCGACGCGCCCGACGTTCTCCGAGTGGTGGACGGTGCTGGGGTGGCGGGCGTCGATGGTCGCTACCAGGGCGAGGATCGTGGTCAGCACCTCGTCGTCGGGCGGGTTCTCGCGGGACTCGCTGCGCAGGATCTCGGCCGTGTCGGAGTGGAACAGGAAGGTGCGGTCGCCGCCGTGGGAGCGGGCCCACTCCAGCGCGCGCCCGGCGTTGTCGATCAGGCTCTCGGGCCGGCCGGCCTGCGAGGGGAAGCTGGCGACGCCCACCGAGAGGGTGAAGTCGCCCGCGAGCGCCGGCGCGTCGCCGACGGTGGCGCGGGTGCGCTCGGCCACCCGCAGGGCGTCGAGGCCCTCCACCTCGGGCAGGATCACCGCCAGGTCGTTGTCGCTGATGCGGCAGCCCACGTCCATGCCGCGCAGCCGCTCGGCCACGTGCGCGGCCAGGGCCTCGACGGCGGCCTCGGCCATCACACCCTCGCCGCGGGCGCGCATGTCGGCCAGTCCGTCCAGCGACATGATCGCCACGCTCAGGGGCACGCCCGCGCGCAGCGCCCGCTGGCACTCCTGGTCGAGGCGGCTCTGGAAGTAGCGGGCGTTGAAGAAGCGCGTGGTGGGGTCGACCGTGCCCAGCTCCCGCACCTCCTGGCGCAGGATGGACATCGTGAGGGCGGTCGCGACGTGGCCGGCGAGCTCGTCCAGGACCTCGAGGTCCTCCTGGGAGACCGGCACCTCGGTGTCGCCGAAGACCGCCAGCACGCCCAGGGAGGCCCGCGGGCCGATGCCCACCAGCGCCGCGCTGGCGAAGCCGCGCGCGCGCAGGGCGCTGTCGTCGGGCAGCGGGCCCTTCCAGGCGCGGCCCTCGGCCAGCTCGGCGCGCCGCTCGGACGGGCACGAGGGAGGCGAGGTCCTGCGGCCGAGAGCGTGTCGAGCCCGTCGTAGGCGGCGACCTCGGGGGCCGGAGTGCCGGCCGCGAGCAGCGCGGCTGCCGGGGCGCCCACCAGGGCGCGCGCCTCGCTGAGCACGCGGGCGACGGCCTCGCGCGGGTCGCGCGGCTCGTGCACGGCGGTCGCGGCCGCGCCGAGGCGCCGGGCGCGGATGCGCTCGTCGGCGCGCTCGCGCTCGATGCCGATGGTCTCCAGGCTGCGGGCGCAGACGGCGGCCACCAGGCGCAGCGCCGCCTCGGCGGCGTCCTCGTCGGGGGCGCCCCACACCTCGAGGTGGCCCAGCGATCCGTCCCGGCCCTGCAGCTCCGCGGCGATCACCGACGAGTCGGCGCTGTCGTCTCCCTCGGTCGCCGAGCACGCCGAGCCGGCCGCTGGCCAGCTGGCCCACCAGGCGGCCGCCGCGCGCGCCGGTGGCGGCGAGGGCCGCGGCGAGCACGGAGGGCGCCAGCCGGTCGGGCCTGCGTTCGGCCGACATCCGCTCGATGATCTCCGCCAGCCGTCCTGGGCTGACCACGCTCCAACCACTCCGCTTCCGTGCGGTCACGCCTCGGCCTCCCCCGCCCCTGATTTCCTCGATCCATATCGACCGCGCGCGGGGCGAAGTGAAGCGTCCGGGTCAGCCCAGCCGGCGCAGCTCCTCGTCGAGCCGGCGGGCAGTCGTCGGCGCTCAGCTCGGGGGGCTCGGACGCGCCGTCCCGCGACCGCCGGGACCAGCGCCGGGCGATGATCGGGATGGAGAGCAGGCCGAGCGCCACGAACAGCCCCGGAACCACCCACGCGATCAGGTCGAACCCCTCCTTGGGGGGCGTCGCCAGGACGTTCTTGCCGAACTCGTCGACCAGCCCGTCGATGATCTGCTGCTTGGTCCAGCCGGCCTCGATGCGCTGTGCGATGTAGGCCTTCATGTCCAGCGCGACCGGCGCGCTCGAGACGTCGAGGGGCGTGTTGCAGGTGGGGCAGCGCACCTCGCGGGCGACGTCGTTGACGGTCAGCGCGGCGGCGAGGCCGGGCAGCGCCACCAGCGCCACCAGCGCCAGCAGGAGGGCCCGCCGGATCACGACGCGCTCCGCCTGGATCTGGGTCGACCGGCGTCGTGATCTGCTCGGGGTCGGTCACCGCCCCCGCGATCTTGAGCGCGATGCGGCCGTCGGGATCGATGATGAAGGTCTCCGGCAGGGCCGGCACCTGGAACGCCTGGCGCGCCTTGTCCTCGCCGTCGCGCAGCGACGGGTAGGTCAGGCCGTTGTCGGCGACGAAGCCGAGGGCGTCGCCGCGCAGGTCCTCGACGTCCACCCCCAGGATCACGACGTCGGTCCCCGGCCGGTAGCCCTCGGCCACCCTCTCCAGCACCGGCGCCTCGGTGGCGCACGGGCCGCACCAGGAGGCCCAGAAGTTGAGCACGACGGTCCTGCCGCGCAGGTCCTCGAGCGACACCTCGGAGCCGACCGGGCCGATGCCGTCGCCGGCCACGAGCACCGGCAGGGTCACCCCGGGCGCGTCCGGCCGCTCGCCCTCGGCCAGCGCGTCCTGGATCGAGGTGCTCGATGCCGCGATTGAGCAGGCCCACCACGAGCAGCCCCACCACGCCCAGCACCAGGACGCCGGCCACGATCGCCCCCACCGTGCGGCGTCGGTCCCAGCCCCCGCGACCCTCGTCCGGGCTCGCCTGCGGATCGTCCACCCCCCCAATGTAGCGGGGGCGACCACCGCGGGCCGGGGTCATTCGGCAGGCCGGTGCCGGTCATTCGACCGCGCCGCCGGGCGCGGGCGTCAGTCGGGCGGCTCGGGCGCGTCCTCCCGCTCGCCGCGCCGCGCGATGGACTCCTCGAACTCGCCAGCACCCAGTCCGGCACCGGCCCCTCCGGGGACGGCTCCTGCTCGGGCCGCGGGCGGGCGGCGGCGGACCCTCCTCCTGCCTCCTGGTCGGGCTCGGGCTCGTCGGCCGCGTCCGGCGCGGCCGTCGCCCTCCGGCGGGTCCGAGCCTCGGCGGCGGCCGGCGGCGGGATGTCGCGCGCGATCGCGCGGCGCCAGGTCCAGCGCCGAGGCGGGGGTCTCGACGCTGATGCACACTCGTCGTCGCGCAGCACCAGCACCGCCAGGAATGCCGGCGTTCTCGCCGTAGATC
This sequence comes from uncultured Thermoleophilia bacterium, assembly GCA_963806585.1. Classification (GTDB taxonomy): domain Bacteria; phylum Actinomycetota; class Thermoleophilia; order Miltoncostaeales; family Miltoncostaeaceae; genus Miltoncostaea. The sequence goes on from CAWDYN010000015.1 coordinate 29,624, forward strand.
ACCTCGAGCCGCGACCGCTCCAGGCTCGCGCTCTCGAGGGCGTCGCGCCTCGGAGCGGTGCTCGGAGAGGACGCTGCGGTGGGAGGCGGCCTGTCCGGAGAGGCCCTCGACCACGACCTCGTATCGCGGCGGCGGCGCACCCGGCCATCTTCGCCGCTCCGCGGCCCGACCCTGCCGGCGCCGGGTCTCCTGACGACGGTCCGCGAGCGCGACGGAGCCGTTCGGGTCGCCGCCGAGCTCGCCGTAGAGGGCGGTCGTGTTGCGCAGCCAGTTGGAGTTGAGGTTGGTGGGGTCGTTGGCGGCGCCCACCGGGGCAGTACTTGGCCTGGATCTGGGCGAGGCGTGACGCGGCCCTCGTCGAGGTAGCCCGGCGCTTAGGCCCCTGGCCACCGTCGCGATGTTGTCCTCCCAGCTGCCGAAGGTCTGGTGCGGCCCCCAGCCGAAGGCGTTGTTGCGCGCGCGGGCGCCCGGGTCGGACCCCAGCGAGCTCTCGGCGCGGGCGATCGACACCAGGGCGCGCGGGTCGATGCCGTTGGCCGCGCCCTCGCGCACGAAGACGTCGCCCAGGCCGACCAGCGGCGAGCCCGGGTTCTTGGCGCCATCCAGGCGTCGAGCTGGGCGCCGGTCACGGTGCCCGCCGGCCCCGCGGAGGTGGCGGCCGCCGGCCGCGGGGGCGGTGGCGCTCTTGGAGGCGGCGGCCAGCAGGCTCGAAGTCGCCGGTCCCGGCGTCGGCGGCGGTGGTCGTGGTGGCGGCCGTCGTGGCCGCCGAGGGGGTCACGGAGGCCGCGGGCGCGGCGACCGGGTGATCTCACGGATGCGCGCGAGGGTCGCTGCGAGCCCCGAGGCGGCGTCGACGCTCACGCCGGCCCATCGGTGCCGGCGGGGGCGGTCTTTAGGGGGTCGGCTGCGGCCGGGCGCGGACCGTCGGCCCGGCGGGGCTCCTAGCCCAGGAGCTCCCGGGCGGCGCGGACCGGGTCGTCGGCGCGCATCAGGGTCTCCCCCACCAGGATCGCGTCCACGCCGGCCTGCTCCAGCCGTTCTCGACGTCCTCGCGCGCGGGTGATCCCCGACTCGGCCACCACCACGGTGCCGGCGGGGACGTCGGCCAGCAGGCGGAACGTGGTCTCCAGGTCGACCTCCAGGCTGTGGAGGTCGCGGTTGTTGATGCCGAGCACCTCGGCGCCCGGCCTCGACCGCGGTCTCCACCTCCTCCTCGTCGTGCACCTCGACGAGCGTGTCCATGCCCAGGTCCGAGGCGACGGCCATCAGCGTGGCCCAGGTCGTCGGTCGCCAGGGCGGCCACGATCAGGAGCACGGCGTCGGCGCCCGCCGCCCGCGCCTCCAGCAGCTGGTACTCGTCGACCATGAAGTCCTTGCGCAGCAGGGGCAGGTCGCACGCGGCGCGCGCCTCCACCAGGTCGTCGAGGCTGCCGCCGAAGTACGCGCTCTCGGTGAGCACGGACACCGCGCGGGCGCCGGCCTCCTGGTAGGCGCGGACGACCTCGGAGACGCTCGCGCCCGGACGGATCGCCCCCCGCGAGGGGCTCGAGCGCTTCATCTCGGCGATCAGGGAGATGCCCTCGTCGATCAGGGCCTCGGAGAACGGCCGCCCCCGGCGGGCCGGCCCGAGCCGCTGCTCGAGCTCTGCGGCGGGCAGCTGGCGCTTGCGGGCGGCAACGGCCGCCTGGGTGCGCTCGACGACGGTCTCGAGGAAGGTGGGCATCGTTCGCCTCCAGCCTAACCGGCCGGGGCCAGTCGCCGCGTGGTGGCCACGAAGGCCTCGAGGCGGTCGGCGGCGGCGCCCTCGTCGATGCTGGTCACCGCGATCGGCAGCGCGTCCTCCAGCGTGTCGGCCGCGCCGGCCAGCCAGATGGCGGCGGCGGCGTTCAGCTCCACCACGTCGCGGGCCGGGCCGGGCTCGCCCGCCAGCACCGCGCGCAGCACCGCGGCGTTGTGGGCCGGGTCGCCGCCGGCGATCTCGCCGTCCTCGGGGGGCGGGAAGCCCAGGGCGATCGGGTCGATCATGCTGGCGCGGACGGCGGGCCCGTCGACCGCCACCACGTCGGTCACGGCGCCGGTCGAGACCTCGTCCATGCCGTCGCGCCCGTTCACGATCAGCGCCCGCTCGCAGCCCAGGATCGCGAGCGCCCGCCCCATGCGCTCCAGGTAGGCGGGATCGGCCACGCCGATCAGCTGGCGCGGAGCCCCGGCCGGGTTGGTGAGCGGACCCAGCAGGTTGAAGATCGTGCGCACGCCCAGCGCCCGCCGCACCGGGACGATGTGGCGGAAGGCCGGGTGGTGCGCGGGCGCGAACATGTACCCCAGGCCGGTCTCCTCGAGGCAGCGCGCCACCGCCTCCGGGTCGAGGTCGATGCGCGCCCCGAGGGCCTCCAGCACGTCGGCGCTGCCGCTCTTGGAGGTTGACGAGCGGTTGCCGTGCTTGGCCACCGACACGCCGGCGCCGGCGACCACGAAGGTCGCGGTGGTCGAGATGTTGAAGGTCGAGCGACCGCCCCCGGTGCCGCAGGTGTCGATGAACGGCCCCGCCGGGGGGCTCACCGGCTCGGCCAGCGAGCGGACCGTCGCCGCGAGGCCGGCCAGCTCCTCGGCGGTCTCGCCCTTGGCGCGCAGGGCGATCAGGAAGGCGGCGGTCTGGGCGTCGCCCGCCTCACCGCCCATGATCAGCTCCAGCACCGCCGACGCGCCCTCGCGGCCCAGGTCCTCCCCGGCCAGCAGGCGGTCGATGGACCGGGATATGAGCGGGTCGGGCACCGGCGGTCAGACGGTCAGCGTCAGGAAGTTGGACAGGAGCGCCTTGCCCGAGCCCGACAGGATCGACTCGGGGTGGAACTGGACGCCCTCGACGGGCAGGTGGCGGTGGCGCACGCCCATCACCACGTCGCCGTCGCACCACGCGGTGCGCTCGAGGTCGGGCGCGAGATCCGGGTCCACGACCAGGGAGTGATACCGCGTCGCGACCGTCGGGTTATCAAGTCCCGAGAACACCGTGCGCCCGTCGTGGTGGATCTCCGAGGTCTTTCCGTGCACCGGCTCGCGCCCCCGCACCACCCGCCCGCCGAAGGCCTGGCCGATGGCCTGGTGGCCCAGGCACACGCCGAGGATCGGGACCGTGCCGGCCAGCTCGCGGATGGCGTCCACCGAGATGCCGGCCTCGTCGGGCGTCTTGGGCCCGGGCGAGACGACCAGGTGGGTGGGCCCCAGCTGGGCGATGCCCGCGACGTCGATGGCGTCGTGGCGGTGCACGAGCACCTCGGCGCCCAGCTCGCCCAGGTACTGGACCAGGTTGTAGGTGAAGCTGTCGTAGTTGTCGATCAGGACGACGCGAGCGGCCACGGGGCGCCTTCCTACCAGTCGGCCTGCGCGGCGGCCACCTCGATCGCGCGAAAGAGCGCGGCCGCCTTGTTCTGGGTCTCCTCGTACTCGGTCGCGGGGACCGAGTCGGCCACGATGCCGGCGCCCGCCTGCACGTGGGCCACGCCGTCGCGGCACACGATGGTGCGGATGGTGATGCAGGTGTCGAGGCCGCCGTCCCAGCCGAGGTAGCCCACGGCGCCGCCGTAGGGGCCGCGCTTGGTGGTCTCCAGCTCGTCGATGATCTCCATCGCGCGCACCTTGGGCGCCCCCGAGAGGGTCCCCGCCGGGAAGATCGCCCGCAGCGCGTCCGAGGCCCGCCGGCCCTCGGCGAGGCGGCCCACGACGGTGCTCTCGATGTGCATCACGTGGCTGTAGCGGCGCACGTCCATCAGCTCGGTGACCCGCACCGAGCCCACCTCCGACACGCGCCCCACGTCGTTGCGGCCCAGGTTGAACGAGCATCACGTGCTCGGCGCGCTCCTTGGGGTCGGCCAGCAGCTCGTCGCGCAGGAGGTCGTCCTCGTCGTCGGTGGCGCCGCGCGGGCGGCTGCCGGCGATCGGGTGCATCTCGACCGCGCCGTCCTCCACCTTCACCAGCATCTCGGGCGAGGAGCCCACCAGCGTGACCTCGTCGGTCTCGAAGAAGTACATGTAGGGCGACGGGTTGACGGTCCGCAGGCCGCGGTACACCGAGAACGGATCCAGGCCGATCGGCGCCGAGAAGCGCTGCGAGGGGACGACCTGGAAGGCGTCACCGGCGAAGATGTACTCGCGGGTCCGCTCGACGGAGGCCTCGAACCGCTCCTGGGAGACGTTGCTGGTCACCGGCCCGAGCACCGGGTCCTCCTCGGACGGCTCGTGGCGCGGCACCGGGCCCGCCAGCAGCTCCTTGAGCTCGGTCAGCGTCTCCACCGCGCCCCAGTAGGCAGCCTCGAGCTCGCCCTCCGGGTCGAGATCGCACGGCACGGCGATGGTCAGCGAGCGGTCGAGGTGGTCGAACACCACCACCGGGCCGGTGACCAGCGCCATCAGGTCGGGCACGCCGAGGTCGTCCGGGGGCTGGTCGGGTAGGCGCTCGACCGTGCGCACCAGGTCGTAGCCGAAGAAGCCCACCGCGCCGCCGGCGAAGGCCAGCGACTCGGGCGGCGGGGCCATCCCCACCGCCTGCACCGCGTCCTCCACGGCCCCGAAGGGGTCGGCGGCGTCCAGCGCGCGGGCGGAGCCGTCGGCGAGGGTCTGCACCAGTGCGCCTCCCGCCCCGCGGATCACGGCCTGGGGGCGCACGCCGATCATCGAGTGGCGGCCCAGGCGGCCGTGCTCCACCGACTCGAGCAGGAAGGCCGGCCCGCCGTCGCGCAGCTTGAGGAAGGCGCTGACCGGCGTCTCGCAGTCGGCGATGTAGGTGTGCACCAGGCACACCTGGCCGTGGCGGCCCACCAGCCCGCGCACCTCGTCGAGGGAGGGGGCCACCTCCAGCGCGGCGCCGCGGCGGCGGGGCGACTCCAGGCGCAGCCGGGTCATGCCGGAGGGCGGCGTGAGGCGAGCTCGGCCGCCACCTCGTCGACGTTGACGCCGGCCGCCCGCCACAGCACGGCGAGGTGGTACAGCAGGTCGGCGCTCTCGTACACCACCTGGCCGTGCTCGCGGCCCTTCGCGGCGAGGACGACCTCGGTCGCCTCCTCCCCCACCTTCTTGCACACGGTGTCGATGCCCTTCGCGAGCAGCCGCGCCGTGTACGAGCTCTCGGGGTCGGCCGCGTCGGCGCGCTCGCCGATCGTGCGGGTCAGGTCCGCGAGGGCCGCGAACGGCTCGGGCGCCGACGCTGTCAGGGGGTCGTGGAAGCAGGTGGCCGCGCCGGTGTGACACGCGACACCGGTCTGGTCGACCTGCACCAGAACCGCGTCGCCATCACAATCCAGCGCCACCGAGCGCACCGCCTGGGTGTTGCCGCTGGTCGCCCCCTTGTGCCACAGCTCCGCCCGCGAGCGGCTCCAGAACCACGTCTCGCGCCGCTCCAGCGTGCGCTCGAGCGACTGCGCGGTTCATGTACGCCAGGGTCAGCACGCGGCCGTCGCCGGCGTCCTGCACCACCGCCGGGATCAGGCCGTCGTCGCCGAAGCGCGCCCGCGCCACCAGCTCCGCGGGCGCCTCCTCGCCGGCCCGGGGCATCAGGCCGTCCCGTTGAGCTTGGCCAGCTCGGCCAGCACGCTCTCGGCGCTCGGCGTGCTCACCCGGGCCGCCCCCGCGCCGATCATCGCCTGAACGGTCTCGAGCGTGGTGATCTCGCCGGCGGCGGTGACCCCCACCCCCTCCGGCAGCGCGTCGCGCATCAGCTCCACGTCGTGGATCGTCGCGACCGTCCCGACGCCGGTGCAGGTCTTGGCGAAGTCGGCGCCCGAGTCGACGACGATCTTGCAGGCGAGCCTCTTGACCTTGTCGTTGAGCAGCGGCGCCTCGATGATGACCTTCACGAGCACGTCGCCGCGCGCGTCGTTGGCGGCGCGCCCGCGCACCGCCCGCACCACGCGCACCAGATCGTCGCGCACGCCCTTGAAATCGCCCGCGAGCATCGCCCGGTAGTTCATGACCACATCGAGCTCGTCGGCACCCTCGGCCACGGCCCGGTCGGCCTCCTGGGCGCGCTCCAGCGACGAGGCCGCACCGCCCGGGAAGTCGATCACGGCGCAGGTCTTGACGTCGCAACCGCGCAGGAGCTCCGCGATCATGGGGACGTACTGCGGATACGAGCAGAGGGCCGCGAAATGAAGCTCACGGGCGCCCTCGCAGGCCGCCGTGATGTCCTCGGGGGTGACGTCGCTCCCCAGGATCGTCTGATCGAGCGTCTTCGTGAGGTCCTCGGCCCGCATCAGTTGCGCGCGGGACAGGGCATCTCGCTCATCGGGCCGAGTATAGCGACGACCCACGCGGGCGCCCGTGCCTGAGCTGCCCGAGCTCCAGGCACTGGCCGAGGGCCTCTCGGCCGCGCTGGCCGGGCGCACGGTGGAGGGGGTGCGCGTGGCCCACCCCGCCACCCTCAAGACCGCGGTGCCCCCGATCGACGACCTCGCCGGCCGCGCCATCGTGCGCGTGTGGCGGCGGGGCAAGCTGCTGGGGGTGGAGGCCGAGGGCGGCCTGACGCTGGTCGTGCACCTGATGCAGGCCGGCCGGCTCGGCCTCGCGGCCGCCCCCCGCGGGCGCCCCGGGCGCCAGGCCGCGATCGACCTGGACGTCGGCGAGGGCCGGGTGCTGCGCCTGCGCGAGCTGTCGACGCGGCGCCGTGCCTCGGCCCACCTGCTCGACCGCGACGGCCTGGCCGCGCACCGCCCGCTGACGCGCCTGGGGCCCGAGCCGATCGGCCTCGACCGGGCCGGCTGGCGCGCGGCGATGGCGCCGGGCGCGGTGCTCCACACCGCCCTGCGCGACGGCCGCCGGGTGGCCGGCATCGGCCGCGCCTACGCGAGCGACATCATGTGGGCGTCCCGCCTGGCCCCGTTCGCGCGCACGGCCGCCCTGGACGACGACGACCTCGAGCGCCTGGGCCGGGCGGCCGACGCCGTGCTCGGCCAGGCTCTGGACCGGGCCCGCGAGCGCATCTCCACCGACCTGCCCAACCGGGAGGCGCGCGTCACCGCGGTCCACGGCCACGTGGGCGAGCCCTGCCTGCGCTGCGGCACGATCCTGGAGCACGTCGCGTTCGAGGAGTACGACCTGGTCTACTGCCCCGCGTGCCAGACCGACGGGCGCGTGTACCGCGACCGCCGCATGAGCCGGTTCCTGACGTGACGGCGCCCCACGTCCTGCTGTACGACGGCCGCTGCTCCTTCTGCCGCGTCTGCACCGCCCTGATGCTGGTGAAGGACCGGCGCCGCGTGCTGCGCCCGCTGCCCCTCCAGGACCCCGCCGCGGCCGCGCTCACCCCCGGCCTGGACGAGGCCGCCCGGATGGCCTCGTGGCACCTGGTCGCCCCGGACGAGACGGTCCGCTCGGGCGCGGACGCCGTCGCCCCCCTGCTGCGGCTGTTGCCCGGCGGGTCGCCGGCGGCCGCGCTGGCCGAGCGCGCCCCGGGCCTGGTTGAGCGCGTGTACCGCTGGGGGGTGCGCCACCGGCGGCCCTCGGCCGCTGGACGCCCTCGCGCGTCAAGCGCTGGGCCGACCGCCGCATCGCCATCGCCCGCGGGCTCTGACCGGCCCCGGCCGGGGGAGGACGATGGCGATCCTCCGCGCGGACGGCCTCGAGATCGCCTACGAGCGGGCCGGCGAGGGACCGCCGCTCGTGCTGGTGCACGGCGCCGCCTGCGACGGGCGCGTGTGGCGGCCGCAGCTGGCCGCCCTCTCGGACGAGTTCACCGTCGTCGCCTGGGACGAGCCGGGCGCGGGCCGCTCGTCGGACGTGCCCGCGGACATCGGCCTGCCCGACTACGCGGACGCCCTGGCCGCCGTCATCGGCGCCCTCGCCCTCGGCCCCGCCCACGTGGCCGGCCTGTCGTGGGGCGGCACCGTGGCGCTGGAGCTGTACCGCCGCCGCCCCGAGCTCGTCGCGACGCTGGTCCTGGCCGACAGCTACGCGGGCTGGAAGGGCTCGCTGCCCCCCGCCGAGGTGCGGGCGCGCGTGGCGGGCGCGCGGGCGGATGGCCACCGCGCCGGCCGGCGAGTTCGACCCCACCCTCCCGGGCCTGTTCGCGGGGGAGCCGCCGCCCGAGTTCGCCGCCCTGTTGGCCGAGATGGCCGCGGGCGTGCGCCCGCGCAGCCTCTTGGCCCAGATGCTGGTGATGGCCGAGGCCGACCAGCGCGACCTGCTGCCGCGCGTCGCGGTGCCCACCCTGCTGATCTGGGGCGAGCGGGACGCGCGGTCGCCGCTGGCCGTGGCGCGCCGCGCTCGAGGCCGCGATCCCGGGGGCCGAGCTCGTGGTGATCCCCGGCTGCGGTCACGTCAGCAACCTGGAGCGCCCAGAGCTCTTCAGCGCCGCCGTGCGGGCCTTCTGCCGCGCCCACCCGCCCTCATGAGGACCCCGCTAGAGCCCCAGGCGGGTGAGCATCGACTCGTCGTCGCGCCAGCGCTTGCGCACGCGGACGGTCAGGTCCAGGTGCACCTCGGTGCCCCACAGGCGCCCCAGGGCCGAGCGGGCGGCGGCGCCGATGTCGCGGATCATGCCGCCCGCCCTTGCCGACCACGATGCCCTTCTGCGACTCGGTCTCCACCAGCACGGCCGCGCGCACCACCACGCCGTGGCGGGCGGGCTCGATCTCGTGGATGTCGACCGCCAGCGCGTGGGGGATCTCCTGGCGCAGGCGCAGCAGGGCGGCCTCGCGGATGAGCTCGGCCGCCAGCTCCTCCTCGGTCTGGTCGGTGGCCATGCCCTCGGGGAAGAAGCGCGGCCCCTCGCCGAGCAGCTGGGGCAGGTCGGCGCGCAGCTCCTGCACCCCGGTGCCCAGCTTCGCGCTGACCGGGTGGAGCTCGACGAAGTCGACCAGCGTCGAGGCCCGGGCGATCGCGGTGGCGACCTCGTCCGGCGATATGCGGTCGATCTGGTTGAGCACCGTGATCACCGGCAGGCGCGAGGCGCGCAGGCGCTCGGCGATGAAGCGGTCGCCGCCGCCCACCGGCTCGGAGGCGTTGAGCACGTAGATCGCGGCGTCGCAGTCGGCCAGGCTCTGGTCGACCGTCGCCTGCATCCGCGCGGTGAGCCCGTCGGCCGGGCGCTGGAAGCCGGGCAGGTCGAGCAGCACCGCCTGCCAGCCGTCGCCGTGCGCGACCGCGGTGATGCGCCGGCGGGTGGTCTGGGGGCGCGGCGAGACGGCGGCCACCTGGCTCCCCGCGAGGGCGTTGGCCAGCGTGGACTTGCCCACGTTGGGCCGGCCCGCGAGCGCCACCAGCCCGGAGCGGTAGGCCACCCTAGTGCGCCGCCCTGGGAGTCCCGTGAGGGTTTCCCGAGCGAATCGCCCGCGAGGCAAGGACGCAGATCCTCCGCGATAGCGGTGTCCTATCGCCGAGGTCGAGGACGCCGCATCGCGGTGCGATGCAGCCGGGAAACACCACGTGACTTTCGGGGCGGCGCACTCAGCCCCAGAGCTGGAAGATCGCGATGGCCACGCAGGTGCCGAGGACCGCGCCCGCGGCCACCTCCACCAGCGAGTGGATGCCCGCCTCCACGCGCGACTGGGCCACCAGCAGCGCCATCAGGAAGGCGAGCGTCGAGATCAGCACCGCGTGGCGCAGGGGCTCGGCGATGATCGTGATCGCCGCCCAGGCGGCGAAGGCGGCGGCCGCGTGCCCCGAGGGCAGGCCCCCGCGCAGCGGCGTGCCGCGCCCGGTGTAGGCCTTGATGGCGATCACCGCGATCAGGGTCACGATCATCACCACCACCACCAGGTGGGTCGGCGCGCGGCGCACCTGCACCAGCAGGTCGCGCGACGGGTCGGTGAGGCGGTCGTAGAACACGAAGTACGCGACCGCGAGCGCGTTGACGGTGGCCACCATCACCGCGCCCGCCGCGACGTCCTTGGCGATCTTCACCAGCGGGTGGTAGGTCGTGACCACCGCGTCGATGGCGGCCTCGATGGCCGTGTTCATCATCTCGGCCACGAGCACCAGGCTGATCGCGCCCAGCACGGCGGCGATCTCCAGGCGCGAGAAGTCGAGCAGCAGCGCCAGCAGCAGCGCCACCACCGCGGCGGCCACGTGGATCTGCATGTTCCGCTGCGTGCGGAGCACGTAGACGATGCCCTCGAAGGCCCACGTGAACGACCAGCGCAGCGAGCCCTGCTTGGGCAGGCCGGGGGGCTCCGGCGTGGCGCGGCGCAGCAGGCTCCTCACGGGGCCTCGGCCACCAGTCGGTCCTGGAGCGCCAGCATCTGCCCGTCGTCGGCCTCGTGGTCGTAGCCCAGCAGGTGCAGCAGGCCGTGGACCGCCAGGGTCTCGAGCGGGTCCTGGGCCGCCTGCGGGCAGATCACCACGTCGCCCAGCTCGGGCGGCGGCCCCTCGTCCGGCCAGTCGAGGGCCTCGGGGCCGTCCACCGGGAAGGCGAGCACGTCGGTGGGCGCGGGCGTGTCGCGGTGCGCGCCGTTGATCGCGGCCATCTCGTCGGGGCCCACCACCATCAGCCCCATCGAGGCGCGCGCGACGCCGAGGCGCTCGCAGGTCCAGACGAGGCGCGCGACGAGCGGGGCGGTGTCCACGCCCTCGCCGCGTGCCTCGACCTCGATCATCCGCCCCCGCCCGGGGGCCCCTCGGCCGCGCCGTAGGCGTCGACGATCCGCTGCACCAGGCGGTGGCGCACCACGTCGCGCCGGTCCAGGCGCACGAAGGCGATGTCCTCGACCCCCTCCAGCACCCCCACCGCCTCCACCAGGCCGGATTTCTGGGCGGTGGGCAGGTCGACCTGGGTGACGTCGCCGTTGACGACCATGCGCGAGCCGTAGCCGAGCCGGGTGAGGAACATCTTCATCTGCTCGGGCGTGGTGTTCTGGGCCTCGTCCAGGATGATGAAACTGTCGTTGAGCGAGCGGCCGCGCATGAAGGCCAGCGGCGCGACCTCGATCTGGCCGCGGTCGAACAGGGCCTCGACCCGCTCGGCGTCGAGCATGTCGTAGAGGGCGTCGAACAGGGGCCGCAGGTAGGGGTCGACCTTCGCCGCCAGGTCGCCGGGCAGGAACCCCAGGCGCTCCCCGGCCTCCACGGCGGGGCGGGTGAGGATGATGCGCGCCACCTCGCGCCGCATCAGGGCGGCGGTGGCGGCGGCGACCGCCAGGTAGGTCTTGCCGGTGCCAGCCGGCCCGATGCCGAACGTGATGGTGGAGGCCCGGACCGCGTCGGCGTAGCGCTTCTGGCCCGCGGTGCGCGGGGTGACCCGGAACTGGCCGTTGCGCCACACGACGTCGTCGAGCACCGGCCCGATGTGCTCGGCGCCCTCGACGGCGTCGGCCACCAGGTCGACCGTGCCCGGGGCCAGCGGCCGGCCGCCCTCGACCAAGCCGGCCAGCTGCGCGACCACCTCGGCGCCGGCGCGCACGCGCGGCTCGAGGCCGGTGAGGGTGAGCAGGTTGCCGCGCAGGGCGAGCTCCAGCTCCAGCCGGTCCTCCAGGGCCCGCAGAACGCTGTCCTGCTCGCCCGCGAGCTCGACCGCGACGCGGTCGTCCAGCTCGATCACCTGCGCGACGCGCTCGCCGACGCCGGCCGCGCTCACATGCTCTCGGATAGTCGCCCTCCGCCCATGACGTGCCAATGCAGGTGGAACACGCTCTGGCGCGCGTCCGGCCCGTGGTTGGTGGTGACGCGGTAGCCGGTCCCCTCGAGGCCCGCCTGGCGGGCGAGGGCCGCGATGAACGGCAGCATGGCCGCCCGCACGCCCTCGTCCAGGTCCGCGACCCCCGCGATCGACTCCACGTGGCGGATCGGGATCACCAGCAGGTGCACCGGCGCCTTCGGCGCGATGTCGCGGAAGGCCAGGAAGTCGTCGTCGCGCATGACGATCTCGGCCGGGATCTCGCCGGCCGCGATGCGGCAGAACAGGCAGTCGTCAGCCACGCGCGCCGCCCCATCCCGCCGCGGCCGCGATCGTCACGGCGGCGATGGCGGCGGTCTCGGCGCGCAGCACGGCCGGGCCCAGATGCGCCACCGACAGCCCCGCCGCGCGGGCGCCCGCCACCTCGCCCTCCGAGAACCCGGCGTCGGGGCCCACGACCAGGGCGACGCGCGCGACCGACCCCCCGCCGGTGGAGATGGCGGACGTCAGCGGGGCGTCGCCTCGCGGGTCGATCAGGAAGCCCTCCCCGGACGGGATCTCGGCGGTCACCTCGCCGAACGCTAGCAGCCCCCGTACCCGTCTCAGCGGACCGCGCCCCGACTGGCGCGCCGCCGCCTCGGCCACGCGCTGGAGCCGCTCGCGCCGCCGCCGCCACGCGTCGGGCTCGGGGACCCGGCGCGCCCGCTCGGAGGTGAACAGCGCCACCTCCTCCACGCCCAGCTCCACCACCTTCTCGATCGCGGTGTCGACCCGGCCCCACTCGGCCAGCCCCAGGTACAGCGCGACCCGCGCCGAGGGCGCGCGGGTGGGCTCCCGGTCGTCGGCGACGCGCACGGTCACCACCGGCCCGGTGCTGAGCACCCGGGCCGGCCAGAGCCGGCCCTCCGGATCGACCAGCTCGACCTCGTCGCCGGGCTCGCGGCGCACCACCCGCGCCAGGTGGTGGGCGTCCGCCCGCGACAGCTCCACCTCGGCGCCGGCCTCGGGGGCCTGGTGCACCACGTAGCGGAAGACGTGCCTCACGCCCGCTCCAGCAGGACGGTGGCCCAGCCCTCGTCCTCCACGCGGCGCGCCTCGCGCAGGCCGCGGGCGGCGAAGGCGCGCACCACGCCGTCCACCTCCTGCGGCCGCATGCCCGAGGCGATCAGGTGGTCCGGGCCCGGGTCGGGCAGGGCGGCCGCCAGCAGGCCCAGAACGGTGGCCGTCAGGTTGGCGAGCACGAGCGGCGTGGCGGGCAGCGCGTCGCGGCCGATGGCCCGCCGCCCCACGCGCAGCCCCACTCCGTTGCGGCGGGCGTTGGCGATGGTGGCGCTCACCGCCAGCGGGTCGAGATCGATCGACCACACCGGGTCGATGCCCAGCCGCCGGGCGGCGATCGACAGCACGCCCGAGCCGCAGCCGGCGTCCAGGGCGCCGCCGGGGCCACCGGCAGCCCCGCGAGCAGGGCGAGGCAGGCGCGGGTGGTGCCGTGCTGGGCCGTGCCGAAGGCCATGCCGGGGTCGATCTCGATGTCCAGCAGGGGCGGCCGAGGGGGCTCCCAGGGCGGGCGCACGAGCAGCCGCCCCGCCACCTCGACGGGGCGGTGGAAGGCCAGCATCGCGTCGCGCCAGGCGTCGTCCTGGCGGCGGGCGCCCACGCGCGCGGGCACTCCCCGCGCCGCCAGGTGAGCGGCCAGCGCGGCGGGGTCGGGCCCGGGGGCGGGCACCCAGAAGTCGAGCACGGCCTCGCCGGCGGGGCCGGTCTCCTCCACGCAGCCGCACCCGAGAGCCTCGGTGGCCTCGACGAGCGCCAGGTCGGCCACCGCCGCCGGCGCGGTCACCGTGAGCCGGATCAGCTCCGGCTCAGCGGAAGGCGTGACTTGAGACGGTCGAAGAACCCCTCGTCCTCGCGGTAGTTGCGCTCGCTCAGGGCTCGGCGAGCTTCTCCACGGCTCCGCGGCCGTCCTCGTCCTGGACGCGCGGGACGCGCACCTCCACCACGACGCGCTGGTCGCCCTTGGCGCGGCCGCTGAGGGCGGGGAAGCCCTTGCCGCGCAGCACGTACTCGTCGTTGGGCTGGGTGCCCGGCCGCAGCTCCACGTGGGCCTCGCCGTCGACCGTCGGCACCGTGAGGGTGGCGCCCACCATGGCGTCGGTCACGGGGACCGCGACGCGGGTGACGATGTCGAGACCCTCGCGCCGGAAGCGCTCGTCCTCGGTCACCTCGACCTGCACGTACAGGTCGCCCGCCGGGGCCCCGCGCTCGCCCGCCGCGCCGCGGCCCGGCATGCGGATGCGCTGGCCGTTGGCGATGCCGGCGGGGATGTCGACGTTCAGGCTGACGCTGGTCGGCCGGCGGCCGGCGCCCTGGCAGTCGGGGCACGGCTTGCTGGGCACCTCGCCCTCGCCCGAGCACTCCGGGCACACCTGGGTGCGCATGAACTGGCCGAACGGCCCGCGCGCCACCTGAGCGCACCTGGCCCTGGCCGCCGCAGGTGGTGCAGCGCACCATGCTGCTGTCGGGGGCCGCGCCGGTGCCCTCGCAGGTCTCGCAGGCGCCGACCACGCCGTACTCGAGCGGCCCGGCTGGGCGCCGAGTGGCCGACTCGGCGAAGGTGAGGCTGACGCGATGCCGACGTCGTCGCCGGCGGCGCGGCCGCCCTGCCGCGGCCGAACACGTCGCCGCCGAAGAAGGCGTCGAAGAGGTCCTGGAACGAGCCGAAGTCGGCGTAGTCGGCGCCGTTGGTGCGGCCGCGCAGGCCATCGTGCCCGTAGCGGTCGTAGAGCTCGCGGGTCTCGGCGTTGGAGAGCGCCTCGTAGGCCTCGGCGGCCTCCTTGAACTGGGCCTCGGCCTGAGGGTCCGGGTTGACGTCCGGGTGCAGCTCGCGGGCCTTGCGCCGGAAGGCCTTCTTGATGTCCGCGTCGTCCGCATCGCGGGCGACGCCGAGGATCTCGTAGTAGTCGCGCTTCATCGGTGTCGTCCGCGAGAGTTAGCAAGGGGGACCGCTGCCCCACCCCAGGCTCATCGGCCCGGCGCAGGACGACCTGAAGCAGGCCGCGCCGGGCGCCCCTAGCGCGCGGCCGCCGCCCTCGGGGAGCGGATCACCCGCGACACGGCCCAGCGGCCCGACCCGGGGGCGGTGCCGCGGACGCGCAGCCCCAGGTAGCCCCGATCCTTGAACCGCACCGCGGGCCGCGACGACCGCGCGAGGCGGGTGGCGGCGACCCGCCGCCACTTTCCGCCGCGGTAGCCCTGGACCAGGAGCGTGCTGCGGCCGCCCGCCAGGGCGACCGGCGTCATCAGCGTGTACCGGCCCTTCGCCAGGCGGACCACGGGGCGCCCGAGCGCGATGCGCCGGCCGCGGGCCCGGAACGCCGGCGGATCGGGCGGCCGCGCGGCCGACCGCGACAGCGACGTGGCCCCGCCTGCCACCCGCGCCCGCGCCGCCAGCCGGGGCGCCCGGATCACCCGCGACACGCCCCACCGGTTGGTGCCCGGGACGGTGGCGCGGATCCGGATGCCCAGGTAGCCGCGGTCGCGGAAGCGCACCACGATGCGCGAGGTGCGGGCGATCCGGGTGGTGGCGATGTGGCGCCAGCGCTTGCCGCGGTAGCCCTGGACCGCCAGTTTGGTGCGTCCGCCCTTCACCGTGACCTTCAGGGCCAGGGTGAACAGGCCCTTCCGGAGCCGGATCACCGGCCGCCCGAGCGCGACCCGCTTGCCCGACCTGGTCGTCAGCGCCGGCGGGTCGGGCGGCCGGGCCGCCGCCTTGGGCAGGGCCGGCGCCGGCGGGGTCACCGCCGCCAGCGGGTCGGGGCCGGCGCCGCCGTCGGCCACGTTGACGCGCAGCGACTGCATCGCCCCGAACGAGGGCTTGACCCCGAAGTCGTTGCGCACCAGGCCGTAGTTGGCCTCTCGGCCGCCGCCGGGTCCCAGGTCCTTGAGCGAGAACCAGAACATGCGATCCACGCTCAGGTAGCGCCGCATGTAGGTGTAGGCGCGCGCCAGGTAGTCGGCCTGGGTGGTCTCGGACACGCACACGAAGCCGTTGTCGCCCACCTGGCAGGTGCTGTAGCCGTACTCGACGATCCAGATCGGCCGGCCCGGGTCGTTGGCGGCCAGGAACGCCTGCAGGTCGAGCACCGAGGGCAGCGTGGGCTGCGGCGAGCCGCGCCCGGGCGGGGGCGGGTCCTCGGGCTGCACCGACGAGAACAGCATCCAGCCCAGCACGTCGAAGCTGCCGCGCAGCCCCGCGGCGTAGGCGGCGCGCATGAAGTCGAAGGTGCCGCCCTTGCTGTAGATGGTTCCCGACACCACCAGGCCGGTCGGGTCGGCGGCCTTGATGGCCGGGTACACGGCCCGCTGGAGGGCGGCGAAGCCCTGGGGGTCGATGGGGTTCCAGTACTCCGGCTGGTTGACCTCGTTCCACGCCGAGTAGGCGTCGATGTAGGGGCCCAGCCGCGCCGCCAGCTGCCCGAGGAAGGAGGCGTACGCCGCCCGGCCCTCGGCGGTGGGCGGGGCGCTGTTGTCGGGGCTGCCCCCGTTGGCCCACGACGGGGCGCCGGTGAACTGGACGAAGATGCGCAGGCCGATGGCGTGGGCGTAGGTGACCTGGCCCTCCAGGGTGCGCCACGCCGCCCCGCCGGGGCCGTCGGGCCCGAGCGGCGCCCCCGGGGCGGGCTGCAGGCTCGCCCACGAGGCGCCCACGCTCACCCACGGCAGGCCGGCGGCCTTGGCCACGTCCATCTCGCGCTGGTAGGTGCCCCCCGAGATCCGCGCGCCGCCGTCGGGCACCACCAGGGCGGCGGTCGCCGATGCCGGCAGCGCCGCCAGGACGGCGAGCGCGAGCGTGAGCAGGAGGCGTCGGATGCGGCGCACTCTAGACGCCTGGCGGACGGAATCATCCTCCTCGGGTACAGCATGACCGGGCCCGGCCCGGCCCCCCGGCCCAGTGCAGGACGACCGCGGGCCGGGCTAGTATCGGCGCGCCCGAGGATCGTGATCGACCGGGGGTGAGGACCGCGCTGAGGTTTCGTCGAATTCCGCGCACCATCGCCGCTCTCGCCGCCGCCGCGGCCCTCCTCGCCCTCGCCGCCACGGCGGCCGGACAGGCCTCGCGCGGCGAGATCGACCGGTGCGTGCGCGACAACCTCATCAAGTACGCGCCGCCCGACCGCGCGGTCATCGACCAGTACCTCAGCATCGCGGCGGCCTGCGAGGCGGCCCTCAACGGCGAGCCCGGGGCCCAGATCTCGGTCGCCCCGGTCGGCGACGGCGGCGCGACCGGCGCCGGCGCCGGCGCCGGCGCCAACGGCGACGGCGGCGCGGGCGAGGCGCCGGACTCGGGCGACGGCGGCGCCGGCGCCGCGGCGGGCGGTGGCGAGGACGGCGGGGGCGGCTCGACGGGCGCGAGGGGCGAGGTGCGCGGGGCGGCTCCCGGCGGGGGCGACGCGGTCGTGCTAAAGGTCTCGGCCGACCTGCCGGCCGCCGACGCGGGCTCGCCGGCCGCGGTCTCGGCCGTCTCGCAGGCGCCGTGGTGGCTGCTGGCGATCGTCGTGCTGATCGTCGCCGGCGTGGTCTCGGCCATCGTGACGGGGGCGCGGCGACGCACCAGGTGACGGGCGCCGAGCGCCTGCGCGGCTGGGTCCCCCTCGCGATCAGCGCCGTGCCGCTCCTGGCGGCGCTGGTGCTGACCTACCGCGACGGCGGCTACTTCATCGGCTCGTGGGGCGTCGCCGCCATCGTGCTGCTCGGGGTGCTGGCGACCGTCGCGCTGATGTGGCGCTCGCCGCTGGGCGGCCTGCCGGGGATGATCGCGCTGGCGGGCTGGGGCGTCCTGGCCGCCTGGCAGGGGCTGTCGTCGCTGTGGGCCGACGAGCCCTCGGCGGCGATGGCGGCGATGTCGCTCACCCTGCTGTACGCCGCCGCCTTCGGGCTGGTGCTGGTGGCCTCGGACGGCGCCCCCACCCTGCGCCGCCTGCTGGAGCTGTCGCTCGGGCTGGCGGTGGTGGTGGCGGTCTCCTCGGTGGGCCAGCGCCTGCTGCCCGACCTCCTGCCGGGATCCGAGAGCGGCGGCCGCCTGGCGACCCCGATCAGCTACTGGAACACCCTCGCCCTGGTGTTCGCCTTCGGCCTCGTGCTCGCGGTGGGCATCGGGGGCGACCCCACGCGCGGCCCGGTGGCGCGGGCCCTGTGCGCCGCCCCGGCCCCCCTGTTCGCCCTCGGCATCCTGTTCACCCAGTCGCGCGGCGCCCTGCTGGTGGCCGTCCTCGGGCTCGCGCTGCTGATCGCGGTCGCCCCGGGGCGGCTCACCACCGCCTGGGCGGCCGCCGTCGCCGGCCTGGTGAGCGTGCCCCTGATGGCCTACGCCAACGACCAGCCCTCGCTGCGCGCCGAGAACGTCCTCAGCGAGCCCCACGCGGCGGCCGGGGCGCGCGTGGCGGTGGCCCTGGTGGCGGCGGCCGCGATCTGCGCGGCCGCCTCGCTGTACGTCCGGCCTCTGGCCGCCAGCCTCGCCGACCGGCGGCGCAGCCTCACCGCCGGGGTCGTGGTGGCCGCCTGCGCCCTGCTGCTCGTGGCCGGCGCGCTCGCCGCGCGCCCCCCGAGGGCGGCCCGGTCTCCTGGGCCGACCGCCAGTTCGACGCCTTCCGCAGCTACGACCCGGGCGCCCGCAGCGACGCCGAGAGCGTGCAGGACCGCCTGGTGGTGGCGGCGGGCTCCGGGCGCTGGCAGAACTGGGCCGTCGCCTGGCGCGAGTTCGGGGACGCCCCGGTGGGCGGCACCGGGGCCGGCGACTACCGCTTCCGCTGGGCCGAGCACCGCGACATCGACATCAGCGTGCGCAACGCGCACTCGCTGTACCTGGAGGTCGTGGCCGAGTCGGGCCTCGTGGGCCTGCTGGCGCTCCTGACGCCGCTCGCCGCCGTGGCGGTGGCGATCGCCCTCGCCCTCCTGGCCCGCCCGCCGCGTGCGCTGGCGCGCGACCTGGGGATCGTCGTGGGCGCCGGCGGCGCGGTCGCCCTGCACCTGGCCGGCGACTGGGGCTGGCAGATGCCCGCGGTGATCCTCCCCGCCGTCGCGCTCGGGGCCGCGGCGACCGCCGCCTCGGCCCGGCACCTGCACCCCGACCGGACCGCGCCGCGCGCGGTGGGCTGGGCGATCGCCGCCGTCGCCCTGGTGGGCGTCATCCTCAGCTTCGGCCCGGTGGCCTCGGCCGAGCGCCTCCAGACCGCCCGCGAGCGGGCCTCGGCCGGGGACCTGACCGGGGCCCTCGAGGCCGCCGACCAGGCCGCCGACCTCGACCCCCAGAGCCCCGCGCCGCGCCTGCTGCAGGCCAACCTGCTGGCCGACCTGCGCCGGCCGGCCCAGGCCGACCGGGCGTTCGCCGCGGCCGTCCGCCGCTCCCCGCGCGACTGGACGGCCCGCGCCGACTGGGCCGCCGCGCTCATCCGCCGCGGCGACCGCGCCTCGGCGGCGCCCCTGGTGGCGGTGGCCGCCCGGCTCAACCCCCGCGAGCCGCGGATCACCCTTCTGAGGAAATCCCTGCGGGCGGGATCCGAATAGGGTGGCCCCGGCGGGGGAGAGCGCCCGGGCCCGCCCACATATCCCTTCGGCTCCGTTCCCCTTTGGAGGATGTCCATGGCCCTTGCCGAGTACGAGACCGAGCAGGTCGAGAAGGCCAACGCGTCGGGGCGCACCCCGGTGGTGTTCATCCACGGCCTGTGGCTGCTGCCCACCAGCTGGGACCGCTGGGCGGAGGTCTTCGACGAGGCCGGCTACGCGCCGGTGGCCCCGGGCTGGCCCGACGACCCCGGCACGGTCGAGGAGGCCAACCTCCACCCGGAGGTGTTCGCCGACAAGTCGATCAAGCAGGTGGCCGACCACTTCGACGAGGTCATCCAGGGGCTGGCCAAGCAGCCGGCCGTGCTGGGCCACTCCTTCGGCGGGCTCCTGACCCAGATCATCGCCGGGCGCGGCCTGTCGGCCGCCTCGGTGGCGATCGATCCCGCGCCGTTCCGGGGCGTGCTGCCCCTGCCCTTCTCGGCTCTCAAGGCCGGCTCTCCGGTGCTCGGCAACCCGCGCAACCGCCACCGCGCGATACCCCTCACCTACGACCAGTTCCGCTTCTCCTTCGCCAACGCGGTCGACGAGGACGAGGCCAAGGAGCTCTACGACACCTTCGCCGTCCCGGCGCCCGGCGAGCCCCTGTTCCAGGCGGCCGCCGCCAACCTGAACCCGTGGACCGAGGCCAAGGTCAACAGCCTCAACCCCAAGCGGGGCCCCATGCTGATCATCTCCGGCGAGAAGGACCACACGGTCCCCTGGGCGATCGCCAACGCCTCCTACAAGCGCCAGAAGCGCAACGAGGCCGTCACCGAGATCGTGGAGATGAAGGACCGCGGGCACGCGCTCACCATCGACCACGGCTGGCGCGAGGTGGCCGACACCGCCCTCGCCTTCATCAAGCGCTTCGTCAGCTAGGCGCCGACAACGGCGTGTCCATCCCGTTCTGAGCGGATGCGCCAATTGACATGTCGCGAGATGTCAATTGGCGCATCCCCCTCGAAGGGGGCGGGGTCAGGCCCCGATCTGGGTGGCCGGGGTGACGCGCCCGCGCACCCGGTCCTCGGGGCGCACCGGGCCGACGGGCGACGGCTGCTCGGGGCCGCCGAGCTCGGTGACCATCTCGCACAGCACCCGCATGATGCGGTCGGTGGCCTCGCGGTTGCGCGCCTTGCGCGGCAGGGGCGGGATGCCGCTCAGGTCGATCGGGGGCCCGAAGACCACCCGGGCCGGGCCCCGGAACAGCTGCGTGTCCCAGGTGGCGACGGGTATCACGACCGCCCCGGTCCGCATCGCGAGCATCCCGGCGCCCGGGTTGCCGCGGCGCATGTGGCCGGTGCGGCTCACGTGGCCCTCGGGGTAGACCACCA
Source organism: uncultured Thermoleophilia bacterium (assembly GCA_963806585.1). GTDB lineage: Bacteria > Actinomycetota > Thermoleophilia > Miltoncostaeales > Miltoncostaeaceae > Miltoncostaea. Next base: position 50,153 of record CAWDYN010000015.1, read on the forward strand.
CCGCCCCGCCGGCGCGCAGCAGGCGCAGGGCCAGGCGCATCGCGCCGAAGTCGGCCTTGCTGCGCTCCACCGGGAAGGCGCGCATCGACGTGATCAGCCACCGGGCGACGGGGTTGGCGAACAGCTCGGACTTGGACATCAGCCACACCCGGCGCGGGCGCGCGCCGGCCACGACCACCAACGGGTCGGCCACCGAGACGTGGTTGCACACGATCAGCACCGGGCCCGAGCGCGGGATGTTCTGCTGGCCGCGCCGGCGCATGCGCAGCGGCGGCCCGTAGAGCAGCGGCAGCCCGAGGTGCGCCGTCCACCACAGCAGCCGGTCCCTGAGGATCCTGCCCCTCACTCGGCGGAGCGCGCCTCGTCGTCGTCGTCCGGGTGCCGCGCCAGGTTGGCCTGGGCGGCGTCGATCAGGTTCTGGGCCTCCTCGATGTTGGCGGCGCGGTACAGCAGCCGGGTGAGGCTGCGCGCGTCGCGCGCCACGAGGTGGTCCACCGAGCCGTCCTCCACCCAGAAGGGCGCGGCGTCGGGATCCTGGCGCAGCAGCTCCACTGCCTGGTGCCCGCAGTCGAGCGTGTAGGTGGCGATCGCGTACCGGCCGGGCGCCGGCGTCTCGCCCTCGGGCTCCCAGGGCACGAGCGGCGCCGAGCGCAGGCCGCCCGGCTCGATCACCTCGGAGGCCAGCTCCACCTCGCGCCAGGCCAGGTCAACCGGCACGCGCAGGTCGAACAGCAGGTTCTCGGCGTCCTCCACGGCGTCGGCGGCGCTCGCGAGCACCGCGGCCACCCAGTGGGCCTCGGCGAACGACAGGCCGGTGAACAGGTCGGCCTCGTCGAGCAGCGGAGCCAGGTGCGCGTCGGGCCGCGTGCTCACGCCGACGGCGTACTCCTCGGGCCCGTAGGCCCCGGCCTCCACCTTGGCCAGCACGCGCACCGCCGCCACGGCGTCGCCGCGCAGCGGGCGGCGCCAGACCTCGAGGATCTCGTACCGGTCGTCGATGGGGCGGACCTCGTCCTCGTCGTCGTCACTCATGCCGTCCTCCTGGCTGCCGACGGCTCAGAGTAGTCAGTTCGCGCCCGCGGCGTCGCCCCCGCGCACGAGCCCGTCGAGGAACGTGTCGATGGCGAACGCGAACCGCTCCTCCGTCCCGCCGCCGGTCATGACCTCGGCGTTCGCGGCCAGGTTCGGGTAGCGGTCCGGGGGGAGCTCGCCGAAGAACGCCCGCATGCGCTCGGGGGCGTGCGGCGGCCCGTGCCCGGCCGACTCGCGCTCCTGCCCGACCTCCGTCTCGACCGCGTTCGCGATCACGAGCAGGAACATCGCGTCCATCGCCCAGGCGGCGCGCTGCGGCTCGACCCCTCCGGCCAGCAGCAGCGTCAGCATCGTCTCCGCGCCCGCGACGGCGTGAGGGCCGGTGGGGGGCTCCGCCAGGGCCACGCGGGCGATGCCCGGGTGCGCCTCGAGCACCTTCAGGGTCGCCGCGCACAGCCCCCGCAGCTGCTCCCGCCACCGAGCCGGCTCGACCGGCTCGATCGGCACCGCCCCGACCACCTCGTCGAACAGCAGCCGCCAGAGGGCGTCGCGGCCGTCCACGTAGACGTAGAGCGAGGCCGCGCCGGTGTCGAGCTCCTTGGCGACCCTGCGCATGGTGACGGCGTCGAGGCCCTCGCGACGCAGCACGTCCAGCCCGGCCTCGATCACCGCGCGCTCCGAGAGCGGCGCCTTGGCCGGGCGGTCCCGCGTCGAGCGTCCCTGGGTGGTCATCGCTCCCATCCTATCCCGGTTGACACGAACAGTGTACGTCACGTACGGTGTTCGTCACGAACACTGTTCGTCCTGACCGAGGAGGGCATCGAGGACATGACCGACACCACCGCCGGGCACGCGCCCACCACCGCCCCATCGGCCGTCTCGACGGCCCTCGGGTCGATCGCCCGCTATCCCGGGCGGTGGGCCGTGTTCGCCGTGGTGCTCCTGGCCGACGTGATGGACCTCGTCAACTCCACGGTCACCAACGTCGGGGGCCCGGCGATCCGGGCCAGCCTCGGCGGTGGCGAGTCGCTGCTGCAGTGGCTGGGAGCGGCCTACACGCTCGCCTTCGCCGTGTTCCTGATCGCGGGCGCTCGGCTCGGCGACCTGTACGGGCGGCGGCGCCTGTTCCTGATCGGCGCCGCCGGCTTCACGGCCGCCTCGGCGCTGTGCGCCCTGGCCTGGTCGCCCGAGGCGCTCATCTCGATGCGGGTGCTCCAGGGAGCCTTCGGCGCGCTCATGATCCCCCAGGGCTTCGGGATGCTCACCGAGGTGCTCGACGAGCGCGAGCTGCCCCGGGCGTTCGGCCTCTTCGGCCCGATCATGGGGCTGTCGGCGGTGGCCGGCCCGATCATCGGGGCGGCGCTCATCGAGGGCGACCTCCTGGGCTCGGGCTGGCGGATGGTCTTCCTGGTCAACGTGCCCCTGGGGCTGGTGTGCCTGGCCGTGGGCGCGCGCTACATGCCGCGCAGCGTGGTGGCCCGGGGCGGCGGCCTCGACGTGCCGGGAATGGCCCTGATCGGCGGCGCCGCGCTCGCCCTCGTGTTCCCCCTCATCGAGGGCCGCGAGCAGGGCTGGCCGGCCTGGACGTTCGCGCTGATGGCCGCCGGCGTGGCGCTGGTGTGGCTGTTCGCGCTCTACGAGCGGCGCCTGCCGGCGTCCAGGGCGCTCATCCAGCTCAGCCTGATGCGCAGCCGCGGCTTCACCTCGGGCATGGCGGTGGCCACCGGCTTCTTCGTCGCGTTCGCCGGGATCCTGCTCGTGCTGTCGCTGTTCTGGCAGGTCGGCGAGGGGCTGTCGCCGGTCCGCGCCGCCCTGTCGCTGGCGCCGCTGTCGCTGGGGATGGTCGCCGGCATGGGCGCCTCGTTCGCCCTGGTCGGGCGCCTCGGGCGCCGGCTGGTCCACGCGGGCGTCGTGATCACCGCCCTCGGCCTGGTGGGCGTCGCGGTGACCGCCCTCGCCGCCGACCACCCCTCGCCCTGGTCGATGGTGCCGGCCGTGCTCGTGGCGGGCGTGGGCACCGGCATGGTGTTCGGCCAGATGTTCGACGTGATCCTGGGCAGCGTTGCCGAGGCCGAGGTGGGCTCGGCGTCGGGCCTGCTCAACGCCCTCCAGCAGCTGGCCTCGGCGTTGGGCATCGCGATCATCGCGACGGTCTTCTTCAACCGGCTCGACGCCGGCGGCCTGCCCTCCGGGGCGCTCGCCGTGACGGCCCTGGTGACGCTGATCCCGCTGGCGTTCAGCTTCGTGCTGGCCTTCCGCCTACCCCGCCGCCCCCGGCAGGGTCACTCGTAGACACCCTCCACGTACTCGGAGAGGATCTGGGCCGCCTCGCGCACGGTGGACATCGCGAGGCGGTAGTCCATGCGGGTGGGGCCGAACAGCGAGACGGTGCCCAGGTTGCGCCGCGGGATCCCGTAGTTGGCCGCCACCATGCTCAGCCCGGCCAGGCTCTGGTCGGGCAGCTCGCCGCCGATGCGCAGGTACACCTGGTTGCGGCTGAGGGCGCCGCGCAGCATGGCCAGCAGCTCGTAGCGCTCCTCCAGGCTCGCCATCAGGGCGTCGATCGCGATCAGGTCCAGGTGGCGCTGCTCGGCCAGGAAGCGCGCGCGCCCGCCCACGAAGATGCTCTCGGCGCCGTCGTCCAGGTCGGTGACCGCCGGCGCCAGCACCGACAGGAAGGCGCGCTCGGCGGGCGACAGCGAGGCGTCGTCCAGGCGCAGCTCGGCCTGGCGCGAGCCCACCCCCAGGCCCACGATGCGGTCGTTGAGGAAGGCGCCGGCCCAGTCGCACAGCCCGGCGTCAACCATCCGGTCGAACGCGAACACCCGCTTGGTGACGGCGCCCGTGGACGTGATGACGACCACCATCACCACCTGCGGCTGCAGCAGCAGCACCTCGACGTGGCGCACCGACGAGGTCTGCGGCGCGGGCGCGGTGACGATGCCCAGCAGGTTGGTGACCTGGGCCACCACGTCGGCCAGGCGCCCGAGCGCGGCGTCAACCTCGCGCTGGACCTCGCCCAGGTCGATGGCCGACTCCAGCACCGCCGGCGCCCGCAGCGGCGGGTCGCGCGTGAGCAGGTTGTCAACGTAGTAGCGGTACCCGCGGTCGGTGGGCACCCGCCCGGCCGACGTGTGGGGGTGGTTGAGGTAGCCCAGCTCCTCGAGGCGGGCGAGCTCGTACCGCACGGTCGAGGCCGCGAAGTCGATGCCCTCGCGCCCGGCGATGTGCTTGCTGCCCACCGGGATGCCCGAGCCGATGTGCTCCTCGACCACGGTGCGCAGGATCGTCTCCTGGCGCTGGGTGAGGCGGTCCTCGCCGGGCACCGCCGGCAGCGGCGGGTCGCTCACGCGTACTCCATCAGCTGGTGCAGGATCGCGTTCTGCACGAAGCGCCCCTCCCGGGTGAGCGCCACCTGCTCGCCCTCGTGGCGCAGCAGCCCGGCGGCGCGCAGGCGCTCCAGGGCGTCGGGGTGATCGGGCGGGCCGGCCCACGACAGCGGCATCCCGCGGTCCAGGCGCAGGCCCAGCATCCAGCGCTCGCGGCGCACGTCGTCGGCGTCGAGCGGCTCGTGGGTGCGCGGCGGCGCCTCGCCCCGGCCGGCGGCGGCGATGTAGCCCTCGAGGCCCGGGTTGTCGCGCCAGCGCCTCCCCCCCACGGTGCTCACCGCCCCGACGCCGATGCCCAGGTAGTCGGCCGCGCCCCAGTAGGCCAGGCTGTGGCGGCACTCGTGGCCGGGGCGCGCGAAGTTGGCCGTCTCGTACCAGCGGTAGCCGGCGTCCTCGAGGGCGCCCACGATGCGCCGGTAGGCGTCGGCGCCCTCGTCCTCGTCGAACATCGGGGTGCCGCGCCGGGCCAGCGCCGAGCCGGGCTTGATCTCGAGCTCGTACCAGGAGATGTGGTCCGGCCCCAGCGCCAGCGCCGCCGCCAGGTCGGCCTCGATGTCGGCCGGGGTCTGGCCGGGGATGCCGAAGATCAGGTCGATGCTCAGGTCGGTGAAGCCGGCGGCGCGCGCGCACTCGGCGGCGGCGCGGGCCTGATCGGGCGTGGCCGCCCGGTCGAGCGCCTCCAGCAGGTGCCCCTGGAACGACTGCACGCCCAGCGACAGGCGGTTGACGCCCATCGCGCGCAGGTCGGCCAGCGCGCGCCGGTCCACGCTCTCGGGGTTGGCCTCGATGCTCACCTCGGCGCCCGCCGCCAGGCGCGGGCGGATGTCGTCGAGCAGGGCGCCCAGGCGGCGCGGGCGCATCAGCGTGGGGGTGCCGCCGCCCAGGTACACGGTGTCCAGCGCGTCCAGGCCCTCCCCTCGCGCGCGCAGCTCGGCGCGCAGCGCCTCGAGGTAGGCGTCGCGGCGGTCGAGCGCTCCCACGTGCACAACGAAGGCGCAGTAGCCGCAGCGCGCCGCGCAGAAGGGCAGGTGCACGTACAGGTGGCGGGGGGCGCTCACCTGCCGTTGCCCTTGCTGTTGCCGCTGCCTCCGATCTGGAGCACGGCGAGGAAGGCCTCCTGGGGCACCTCCACCGCGCCCACCTGCTTCATGCGCTTCTTGCCCTCCTTCTGGCGCTCGAGGAGCTTGCGCTTGCGGCTGATGTCGCCGCCGTAGCACTTGGCGAGCACGTCCTTGCGGCGCGCCTTGACCGTCTCGCGGGCCAGGATCTTGCCGCCGATCGCCGCCTGGATGGGCACCTCGAACAGCTGGCGCGGGATGGTGGTGTGCAGCTGCTCCACCAGGGCCTTGCCACGGGCGTAGGCCTGGTCGCGGTGCACGATCATCGACAGGGCGTCAACCGTGTCGCCGGCCAGCAGGATGTCGAGCTTCACGAGCGGGCTCTCGCGGTAGCCGATGATCTCGTAGTCCAGCGAGGCGTAGCCGCGGGTGCGGGACTTCAGCTGGTCGTAGAAGTCCAGGACGATCTCGGCCAGCGGCATGTCGTACACGATCTGCTGGCGGTTCTCGATCGGCTCCATCGTGACGAACACGCCCCGACGGTCCTGGCAGAGGCCCATGACGGCCCCGACACCCTCCTTGGGCACCAGGATCGTGCAGCGCACGTAGGGCTCCTCGATCATCTCGATACTGGTGGGCGAGGGCAGGTCGACCGGCGAGCGCACCGGGGTGCGCCCGCCGCCGGTGGTGGTGACCTGGTACTCCACGTTGGGGGTCGTGGCCAGCAGCTCCAGGTCGTACTCGCGCTCGAGGCGCTCACGCACGATGTCCATGTGCAGCAGGCCCAGGAAGCCGCAGCGGAAGCCGAATCCCAGCGCCTGCGAGGTCTCGGGCTCCCAGCGCAGCGAGGCGTCGTTGAGCGACAGCTTCTCGAGCGCGTCGCGCAGGTCGGGGTAGTCGTCGGCGTCCACCGGGAACAGGCCGCAGAACACCATCGGCTTGACCTCGCGGTAGCCGGGCAGCGCCTCCTGAGCCGGCCGCGCGGCCAGCGTCAGGGTGTCGCCCACCCGCAGGTCGCCCAGGTTCTTGAGGCCGGTGACCAGATAGCCGGTCTCCCCCGCCTCCAGGCGCCCGGTGGGCGTCATGACGGGCGCCATCACGCCGATCTCCTCAGAGTCGACCACCAGGGCGGTCTGCATCGCCTTGAGGCGGTCGCCCTTCTGGAACACCCCGTCCACCACCCTCACGAAGGCCACCACGCCGCGGTACTGGTCGTACACCGAGTCGAAGATCAGGGCGCGCGCGGGCGCGGCGGGATCGCCCGAGGGGGGCGGCACCCGCGCGACCACGGCCTCCAGCACCTCGGCCACGCCCTCGCCGGTCTTGGCCGAGATGCGCAGCACGTTGGCGGGGTCGTCGCCGATCAGCTCGGCCACGGCGCGGCCGTGCAGCTCCGGGTCGGCGGCCGGGAGGTCGATCTTGTTGAGGACCGGGATCACCTCGAGGTCGCCCTCGATGGCCAGGTACGTGTTGGCCAGGGTCTGGGCCTCGATCCCCTGGCTGGCGTCCACCACCAGCAGGGCGCCCTCGCAGGCGGCGAGGCTGCGCGAGACCTCGTAGCTGAAGTCCACATGCCCCGGCGTGTCGATCAGGTTGAGCTGGTAGGTCTCACCGTCGGCGGCCGTGTAGTGCACCCGCACCGCCTGCGCCTTGATGGTGATGCCCCGCTCGCGCTCGAGGTCCATCGAATCGAGCACCTGGCGAGCGCATGTCGCGCTCCGCCACCGCGCCGGTCGATTGGAGGATGCGGTCGGCGAGGGTCGACTTGCCGTGGTCGATGTGGGCGATGATGCAGAAGTTCCGGATATGCCCCTGGTCCACGCGACCTACTGTAGCGGCCGCCTCAGCCGGGTCAGCGTGTTGAGCTCGGGCATCTCCATGGCCATCGCCGCCGCCAGGTACGCGAGCGCGGCGGCGGCGATCGCGCAGCCCATGCTCAGGATCTGGCCGATCGGACCATCCGGCAGCGCGTCCGACACCACCGTCCAGCTCGCCCAGGCCAGCAGCACCGAGACGGCGCTGGCCAGCACGCTGCGCGCCACCCCCTCGAGGATCCACTCGCCGTGCAGCCCTCCCAGCTGGCGCTCGAGCATCCAGATCAGGACCGCGAAGGTGATGACGCTCGAGATCGACGTGGACAGGGGGATGCCGTCGGTGCCCATGGGCTTGTAGAGCACCGCGTCCAGGGCCAGGTTGAGCACCACGCCCAGCGCCGCCACCTTGGTCGGCATCCACGGGATCTGCATGCTGAAGAAGGCGCGGATGATCAGCAGGCTGGCGCCGTTGAAGGCGAGGCCGATGGCGAAGAAGAAGAGCGCCCCGGAGGTGAGCGTGGTGCTGGCCGGGCCGAACTCGCCGCGCTGGAACACCAGCCGCACCACCGGCTCGGACAGCACCAGCAGGAAGGCCGAGGCGGGCAGCAGCATGAAGAAGATCTGCCGCGTGCCGGAGGCGATGGTGCGCCGCAGGCCCAGCAGGTCGTCGCGCGCGGCCAGGCGCGAGATCGTCGGGAACAGCACCGTCGAGATGGCGACGCTGAACACGCCCTGGGGCAGCAGGTACAGGCGGAAGGCGGCGTCGATCGCGCGCGGGGCCTGGTCGCTGACCAGCGTGGCGAAGACCGTGTCGACCGTCAGGTTGATGTTGATCAGGCCCAGGCCGAGCGTGACCGGCAGCATCAGCACCAGCACCTGGCGCACCCGCCGGTTGCGTGAAGCCGAACGACAGCGGGAAGGGCCCCAGGCCGCGCAGCGGAGGGCAGCAGGTACAGCAGCTGGGCGAGCGTGCCGACGACGACGGCGACCGCGTACACGGTGACCTGGTCGTCCGAGGGCACGAACGGGGTCACCGCGAGCAGGCCGGCGATGATCACCATGTTCCACAGCACGGGGGCGAAGGCGGTGGGCCCGAAGCGCCCGCCCGCCTGGAGGATCGCGGCCACCAGCCCGGTCAGGCCCAGCAGCACGACGATCGGGAACATGATCCGCGCCAGCAGCACGGTCTGGTCCACCAGCGCCGGGTCGAGGCCCGGGGCGAACAGCGGCATGAGCCAGGGCGCGGCGATGATCGGCCAGCACGCTGATCAGGCCCAGCGAGACCGCGATCAGGCCGAAGAAGGCGCCCCGCCAGGCGCTGGGCCTCGCGGTGCTTGCCCTGCTCCTGCAGCTGGGTGAACACCGGGACGAAGGCGGCCGACAGGGCCGAGTCGGCCACCAGGCTGCGCAGCAGGTTGGGCACGTTGAACGCCACCACGAAGGCGCTGATGGCGCCCGAGGTGCCGAACAGGGCGGCCGCCACGATCTCGCGCACGAGGCCGGCGACACGGCTCGACGCCGGTCCACGCCGCGAAGATCGCGGTGGACGCCGCCAGGCGGCGCTGGCGGTGCCGCGGGCTCTCGTCGCTCGTCACCTCTGGCCGCCGGCGGGCCGGGCCGCTACCATGCGACGCCGACCGAACCCTGGAGGACGCCCCGCGTGGCGAACATCAAGCAGCAGAAGAAGCGCAACCGCCGCTCGCTCGAGCAGCGCGACCGCAACCTGAGGTACCGCTCGACGATCAAGACCATGTTCCGCCGCCTCGACGCCAGCGTCGAGGGCGGGGACGCCGACCAGATCGGGGCCCATGCCCGCGAGCTGGAGCACCTGATCGATCGCGCCGCCGCCGAGGGCGTCATTCACCGCAACAACGCTGCGCGCAAGAAGAGCCGCGTGGCGCCGCATCGAGCCCAGAAGGACGGCGCCACGGCGAGTCACGGTCGCCGCCATAGCCCCGCGGCTCGTCCGTCGCGGGCGTTCCGCCACGGGCCAGCGTGAGCAGGTCGCGCGCCGCCGTCTCGAGCACGAGGCGCTCCCCGTCGTCGCGGGAGCGCCCGAGCCTCGCCAGCTCCGACACGCGCAGCTCCAGCTCCAGCGCGGCGAGGCGGGCGACGGCGTTCTGGGCGGCGCCGGGGGGCATCGCGCCCGCCTGCTCGGCGATGATCGTGGCCGGGTAGCCCTTCATGCCCGTGGCGGCCGCGACCGCCTCCGACGAGGGGTTGGGCCCGAGGGCCTGCACCTGCGCCAGGGCGCGGAAGCGGTTGGTCAGCTGCACCTGCACCAGGATCGGCGCCACCGGCTCCTCGCCGGTGGCCAGGTCCTGCAGCAGGTCGTAGGTGCGGGCCGCGTTGGTGGAGGCCAGGGCGTCGGCCAGCTCGTACACCTTGGCGTCGGGGTGGCGCGCCACGAGCGCGTCGATCATCTCGCCGGTGATCGGCTCGCCGTCGGCGTAGGCGGCCAGCTTCTCGGCCTCGTGGGCGAGCTCCATGGCGATGACGCCGCCCCGGCGGGCGTCGGCGCGGTCGACCATCACCCGCTCCACCACCGAGCGGGCGAGGGCGGGCGAGACGCTGCCGCCGCAGCGGTGCACCTCGTCGGCGAAGTGCTTCACGAACCACTTGGTGCGCTCGCCCTTCTTGGCCTTGGGGTCGGGCCCGTACTGCAGGTCGCCCCCGTGTGCCCTCACCGCCGCGTGCAGCTTGGGCGTCAGCGCGCCGGCGGCCACCATCGCCAGGCAGGTGCCCGGGTTGGGCGACTCGAGGTAGGCCACCACCGGCGCGGCGTCGGCGGCCTTCCAGGCGTCGGCGCCATCGACGATCACCAGGCGCAGGCCCGCGAACGAGAGGGCCTCGCAGGCGGCCACCACCTCCTCGGCCGGCGTCTCCCCCGCCACGAGCCGCTCGGGGGCCATGCCGCCGTCGCGCTCGACGCGCGCGACGAGCCGCGACACCGCCCGATCGACCGTGGTGCGGTCCTCTCCCCAGATGACGTAGGCGGGCTTGTCAGAGGCGTCATCCGGTCGGTGGGCCATCGACCGGCCAGGTTATCTGCTCCCGTGAACGACGAGCGCGCCGCCGTCGAGCCCCACGCTGACATCGCCCGCGAGGTCGGTGCGCCACGTCGCCACGCCCATCGCCGACAGGGCCGCGAGGGTCTGCGGGCGGGGATGGCGGAAGGCGTTGTCGGCGCCGGCCGAGATCAGCGCCACCCGCGGCCGCAGGCGCGCCAGCTCGGCGGGCAGGCCGGCGTCCTCGGAGCCGTGGTGGGACACCTTGAGCACGTCCACCGACCCGGTCACGAGCGGCGCCAGGGCGTCGCTCTCGGCGTCGGCGGTCAGCAGCACGTCGAGGGCGCCCGCCGAGGCCAGGGCCACCAGGCTGTACGGGGTTGGGATCGGCGCCCACCGGCCGGGCCCCGGCGGGCGACAGCGCCCGCACCCGCCAGCCGCCGAGGTGCAGCCGCGTGCCCGCGCGGATCACCCCCACCGGGACCCCGCGCGCACGTGCCTCGCGCACCACGGCCCGGCAGTGGGGCAGCCAGCCGTCCACGGGATCGGGCGGCAGCAGCACGGCGCCCACCGGCATGCGGCGCAGGATGTCGGCGGCGCCGCCGACGTGGTCGAGCGAGTCGTGGGTCAGCACCAGGGCGTCGAGGCGCCGCACCCCCGCGCGTGCCAGGGCGGCCACCACCGGCGCGGGCGCGCCGGGCGGGCCGGTGTCGACCACGGCCGCCGCGCCCTCGGGGCTGCGCAGCAGGATCGCGTCGCCCTGGCCGATGTCGAGCGCGGTGACCGTGGGCCGCGCGGGCCACGGGGGCGGCGGGGCCGGCCGCGAGAGCGCCCACCAGCCGCCGCCCAGCGCCACGCCCACCGCCAGGGCGGCGCCGCCACGGCACCGCCGCGGGCCACGGCCCCAGCCCGCCGGGGCGCACGAACCCCCACGCCGCCAGCGGCGCCAGGGCCACGGGCGCCACCAGTGGGGCGGCGCCGGTGGGTACGTCCACCGCCGCTCCGGGGACGGCCGCCGCCAGGCGCGCGCCCCACAGCAGCGCCTGGGCCCCGAGGCCGGCGATCCACGCCAGCGCCACCCCAGCGGCCGGCAGCAGGGCGCCGGCCGCGATGCCCGCCAGGGCCAGCACCACGATCGGCGCCGCCAGCGGTACGGCCACCACGTTCAGCACCAGCCCCGCCAGCGACAGGCGGCCGAAGACGCCCACCACGACCGGCGCGGTGGCCAGCCCGGCGGCGGCGGCCAGCGCCGCCAGGTCGGCCACCCGTCCCGGGAGCCACCCGCGCAGCCACCCCGCCAGGGGCGGCGCGAGCGTGAACAGCCCCACCACGGCCGCGAACGACAGCTGCAGCCCCGGGTCCCACACCGCCCGCGGTTGGTGGGCCAGCAGCGCGGCCAGCCCCACCAGCAGCAGGTACCAGCGCTCGCGCGGCGCCGAGCGCAGCTCGGCCAGCAGGCCAAGCGCGCCCACGATCCCGGCCCGGGCCACCGAGGCGCCGCCGTCGCAGGCCAGGCAGTACGCGCACATCACCAGGGCCGCGCCCGCCACCGCCCCGCGCCGGCCCAGCCCCAGCGCCCGAAGGCCCGCGAGCACCGCGATCGCCACCACCGCCACGTTCTGGCCCGACACCGCCAGCAGGTGCCACAGGCCGGCGTCGCGGAAGGCGTCGCCCGCGCCCTGGCTCAGGCCCTCCCCTCCCCCCAGCGCCATCCCGCGCACCAGGGCGGCGCGGTCGCCCGCGAGGCCCGCCCCGGCCCGCGCCCCGGCCCACTCGCGCCAGCGGTCCCGAAGGCCCGCCAGGCCTCCCCGGCGGCCGTCGCGGCGCACCACCGCCACGCGCAGGCGCGCCGCGATGCCCTGGCGCTCCAGCCAGCGCCGCCACCAGCCGGGCGACTCGGGCCGGGCCGCCGGCCCGCAGCGGGCCGTCCACCCGCAGGCGCGTGCCCACCGGGGGCGGCCGCTCGCCGTCGGGGAGGTCCACCAGCAGGCGGGTGCCCGGCGGCACGTCGCCGTGGTCGGCCGCCAGGCGCTCCACCACGCCGCGGGCGCGAAAGCCCCGGACGGCCGCCTCGACCGGCGGCGTGTCGAGCACCACCGTGCCCCTCACCGGGGTCGGCAGGTCCAGGTCGGGCGGGGCGGTCGCCGCCAGGCGGGCCCCTCCCCACCCTGCCCCCGCGGTCAGCGCGGCCAGCGCCAGAAGGGCCAGGGCGGCCCGCGCCCGGCCCGCGAGCGCGCACGCCCCGGCGCCCAGGGCGGCGGCGACGCCGACGACCAGCGCCGGCCCCACCGGCACCGGCGCCCCCATCGGCAGCACCAGCCCCGCGCAGAACAGCGCCAGCAGCGCGTGGGGCGCCAGCCGCCACGGCGTGCGCCCCCACGAGCTGGCCCCGATCGGCATCGGCCGAGGCTATGAACGCCTCCCGCGCGCGGGTCGGCGCGGGTGCCACCGAAGGCGCGCGGCCCGGAGCCGCGCGCCGTGGGGGCTCAGCGGACGATCGTGAAGCGGGCGGTGCGGGCCGTGCCGCGGTTGCCGGAGGCCTTGCTCGCGGCGGCGCCAGCCGCGAGCGCCGCGAGGGCGAGGATGAGGGAGCGGCGGCGATTCATGGGGACGACTCCGGTCGGGGGGCTGATGCCAGCGCGACCCTATGTCGCCCCCTCGGCCGGGTCCGTCGCGCCGACGACACCGGGCGTGTGCCCGCGGCGGCAAACCGCCCCACCCGGCCGCCCCGGCCGCGCCCCGCGGGGACCAGGAACATGTCGGAGTGCTTCGGGTTCCAGGGCCCGAGCACGCCATCGCCCTCGTAGGTGTACGGCGTGTACCCGTACGGGGCGAGGAAC
>CAWDYN010000016.1:0-191668 GCA_963806585.1 uncultured Thermoleophilia bacterium
CTGCGCGGCCGCGACATGGTGCTGCCTGCTGCCGCTCATCGCGGGCATGCTCTTCATCGCGCTGTGGCCCAAGGCCCTCGTCGGCGCGACCACGGCGAGCATCGAGCGTGCCGTGGCGCCGGCCCAGGTGGCCGCCGGCCGGCCGGCCGACCAGATCCGCGCCACCGTGGAGGCCAACCCGCCCGCCTACGCGCTCCCCCTTCCGGGCGATCCCGTCCCCGAGACCGCCCGCCGACCGAGGCGACCCCGTGAGCACCTCAACGTCGTCGCCGCGACGCCCTCCTGATCACCGCCGGCGCGGCCACCGTGGCTCTTCGGCCATCGGGCTGCTGCCCGGGCGCGCCACCCGCCGCCACGGCCCCGCACTGATCGGCATCGCGGGCATCGTCGCCGCATGGTGATGTCGGTGGTCCTCTGGGACGACCGCCTGGAGGCCTTCGGCGGCGGGCTGCGCGCGGACCGCTTCAGCGCGCTGATGAACCTGATCTTCCTCTCGGCGGGGCTCCTCACGATCCTCCTCGCATGGCGCGAGCCCGCCGCCGTGGACCGCCGCGGCGAATACGTCGGCCTGATCCTCGTCTCGGTCACCGGGATGATGCTGGTCGCCGGTGCGGCGACCTGATCACGGTCTTCCTGGGCATCGAGGTCCTCTCCGTCAGCCTCTACGTGCTCTGCGCCCTGGAGATCTGGCGCGAGAAGTCGCTCGAGAGCGGGCTCAAGTACCTGATCACCGGCGCCATCGGCGCGTCGATCCTCGCTCTACGGCCTCGCCCTGCTGTTCGGCGCCACCGGGTCGACGAGCCTGACGACGATCGGCGAGCAGCTCCAGGGCACCTCGTTCACCGACGAGCCCCTGGTGATCGCCGCGATGGTGCTGATCGCCTCCGGCCTGGCCTTCAAGGCGTCGGCGGCGCCCGTTCCACATGTGGACGCCCGACGTCTACGAGGGCGCGCCCACCACGGTGACCGCCTTCATGTCGACCGCGACCAAGGCCGCCGCCTTCGCCGCGTTCCTGCGGATCTTCTCGGGCGTGCTGCCCGACCTGCAGACGGACTGGTCGGTGGCCATCGCGCGATCGCCGTCGCCAGCATCGCCGTCGGCAACATCGCCGCGCTGGTGCAGGACAACATGAAGCGGATGCTCGCCTACTCGAGCGTCGCCCAGGCCGGATACCTGTTGATCGGGGTCGCCGTGGGGAGCATCCAGGGCGCCGAGGCCACCCTCTACTACCTGCTCGCCTACGGGGCGATGACGATGGCGGCCTTCGCCGTGGTGATCATCCGCGAGCGCGAGGTCGAGGACGGCGACACGATCGGCGCGCTCGAGGGCTACGGCCGGGCGCGCCCGGCGATCGGCGCAGTGATGACCGTGGCGATGCTCTCGCTGGCGGGGTTCCCGCCGCTGGCCGGCTTCGTGGGCAAGTTCCTGCTCTTCGGCTCGGCCGTCGAGGCCGACATGACCTGGCTCGCCGTGGTCGGCGCCGTGGGGAGCATGATCAGCCTCGGCTACTACCTGCGCGTGGTCACGGTGATGTGGTCGCCCGGGCCCGAGGGCGGGCCGCGCAAGGTCCTCGCCATCCCCGGTCCGGTCGGCATCGCCACCGTCACCGCCGGCGTCGGCGTGATCGTCGTCGTCGCTGATGGCCTCGCCCCTGCTCGACGCCTGCCGCGGCGCCGCGCAGAGCCTGCTCGCCCCCTGAGGGTTTCCGGAGCTCTGGGGCGGGCTTAGGGGGTTTCGGAGTACGGGCTTTCAGAGCTCTGAGCGTCTCGAGCTCTGGGCGCTTCGAGAACTCTGGCAGTCTCCTCTGCGGGCTGATCGCTGTCGAGCGCTGCGCCTCCCGTGCGAGGCCGGGCTCTTGCGGCGCGGCCTGGCCGCGGCAATCCACGCTGGCGGGTGGATTTGCATTCGGTGCGCCTACGGCGGCAGCTTGTAGGCCGGGCGGGCCCGGCGCTCGTCGCCCATAGGGCGACTCGGAGACGGGCCTGCTACCGGGCGGCGCCCGGGCGCGCGCGGCGCCCGTGGTTCGACGGCGCCAGAGCCGGAACGTCTCCTCTGGGGGCCTGATCGTGGGTCGGCCGCGCCGGCTCACGCGTGCGAGGCCGGGCTCTGCGGCCCGGCCTGGCCGCGGCAAATGGGCCCTGGCGGGCCCATGTGCATTCGCTGGCCGCCGCGGCGGCGAGCTCGACGGCCGGACAGAGCCCGGCCAGCTCGTCGCCTGCGGCGACATCGGAGCCGGGCCTGTCCTACCGGGTGGCGCCCATGCCGCGCAGCGCCCTGCTCGGGGCCTCGAGCTCGGGGCGTGGTGGCTGCGGGGCTTCAGAGCTCTGACAGTCTCCTCTGAGGGCCTGATCGCTGTCGACCGCGCATGCTCCTCACGCGTCGAGGCCGGGCTCTTGCGGCCCGGCCTGGCCGCGGCACATCGGACCTGGCCGGCCCATGTGCATCGCTCGCCGCCTGCGCGGCGGGCGTGTACGGCCGGGCGGAGCCCGGCCGTCTCGTCGCCATCGGCGACACGGGGCCGGGCCCGTCCTACCGGGTAGCGCCGAGGGCGCGAAGCACTCGAGCACGGGCACGGCCTGCGAGGCGGTGAGGGTCGTGACATACCCGCGCACATGTCCGGCCCGAAGGGCCGCTGCGCGATGCAAATGCGCCCGACCAAGGGCGCATTTGCGCGTGAGTCGGCCCGCAAGAGGCGGGCTCCACGCCTCGACGCATTCTCCTTCTCCGCACTCCTCGGAAACGTTCAGAGCTGGGGCCCGAAGCACGGGGCTCAAAGCTGTGGCCTCGAAGCGCGGAACGCCGAGCTCGGAAACGCCGACCCGGGGCCTAGGCGGCTCGCGGCGCCGGGCGGGGATCACCAGCCGCGCCGCCGTGACCAGCAGGAGGACCGCGAAGCCCGGGCGCAGGGCCCGCTCGGGAGCGACCTCGGCCAGCAGGGCGCCCGCGATGGCGCGCGCCACCGACGACCAGGCCGATGACCGTGGCGTCGCCCCAGCGCACCGTCCCGTTGCGCGTCTGGCGCCAGGAGCCCAGGACGGCGACCGGGATGATCGCGAGGAGCGAGGTCGCCTCGGCGCCGAGCTGGGAGAGGCCCAGGACCAGCGTCAGCGTGGGCACGAAGATGATCCCGCCGCCCACGCCGAAGAGGCCGGCCAGTGCACCCTGCCGCGATGCCGAGGGCGAGCACCAGGACCGACCTCGCCGATCATCCGAGCGCCACCTGGACGGCGACGGCCACCAGGAGCGCCGCGAAGCCGTAGGTGAGGGCCGGCGAGGAGATGCGGTCCTTGAGCGCGAGGCCGAGCGTCACCCCGGCCATCGCCGGGAGGCCCACGAGCAGCGCGGTCGCCCATTGGACGTTGCCGAGCGCGCCGTGGGTGGCTGTCCCGGCGGCGGCCGTGAAGACGATGGCCGCGAGGGAGGTCGCGGTGGCGACGCGGCGTCGTAGGCGAGGAGCGCGATCAGGAGGGGCACCATCACGATGCCCCCTCCGACCCCGAAGAGGGATGCCATCAGGCCCGAGGCGAGGCCGATCCCGCGAGCGCCCCGAGGCGCCCTGCCGGAGCCCGTGGCCCGCTGCTAGGGTCGATCGCCGTGACCGCCTCCGACCGGCGAATCGAGGACGTCCTCGAGCCACTGCGCGACCGCATCGGCGACACGGCCATCCTCTGCGACGTTCGACGGCACGCTCGCGCCGATCGTCCCGCTGCCGGAGGACGCGCGGCTGCTCGAAGGCGTGCGCGAGGCGCTGCTGGCGCTCCGCGATCGCTGCCGGCTCCTCGGCTTCGTCAGCGGCCGCGGCCTGGCGGACGGAGGCGCGGGTGGGCATCGACGGCGTGGCCTACGCCGGCAACCACGGCATGGAGATGCAGCGCGCGGGCGACCCCGCCGAGATGGCCGAGGGGGTCGCCGCCCACGTCGCCGTGATCGCGGCCTTCGCGCCGCGTGGCCGGCCAACGCGCCTCGAGGCAGGGCGACCTGCGCATGGAGGCGAAGGGCGCGACCCTGAGCGTCCACGCGAGCGGCGCGCGCGACCCGGACGCGGCGCGGCTGCTGCTCGCGCAGATCGCCTCCGAGGCGCTCGACCGGGGCCTGGTGCCGACGGCGGGCCGCGAGGTGCTGGAGATGCGCCCGCCGGTGGCGGTGGACAAGGGCACGGCGGTGCGCACGCTGCTGCCCGGCTGCGGGGCGCGGGCGGCGCTGTACATCGGCGACGACCGCACCGACGCCGACGCCTGGCAGCGCCCTGCGGGCGCTGCGCGCCGCGGGCGAGCTCGACGCCGCGGTGGGCGTGGCGGTGTGCGGCGGCGAGGTGCGCGCCGGCCGTCCGCGAGGCCGCCGACGTGGAGGTGGCCGGGGCCGCCGGCGCTCTCGCGTCCTGCGCGGGCTCCTTCACGCGTAGTCCGCGGGGGCGGCGCCGGCGTCGGCGAGGCGCCGCGCGCGCGTCGCGGCGAGCTCGGCCAGTCCCATGCGTTGCCGACGTCCTGGGGCCGCGCCCCCGCGCGCCGCGCGACCAGCACGGCGAAGCGCACCAGGTCGAGGGCCGGGCCCGGAGTGCGCGTCGGCGCCCAGCGTGATCCGCGCGCCGGCCTCCAGCGCCCGGCGGGCCATGGCCGAGTCGAGGTCCAGGCGCCGCGGCTGGCCGTTGACCTCCAGGAACGTGCCGGTCCGCGCCGCCGCCGCCGCGAGGCGATCGATGTCCAGGGGCGCGGCCTCCCGGCGCCCGAGCATCCGGCCGGTGGGGTGGCCGATGGTGTCGACGAACGGGTTCTCGATCGCGGCCTGGACCCGCGCCGTGATGCGGGCGGCGTCCTGGGCCAGCCCCGAGTGCATGCTGGCGGTCACCCAGTCGAAGCCGGCCAGCAGCTCGTCGTCGAAGTCGATGCGCCCGTCGGCGAGGATGTCCACCTCGGTCGCGCGCAGCACGGTGATGTCGTCGTGGCGCGCGTCCACCTCGGCGATCTCCTCCCATTGCCGCAGCACCCGCTCGGCGGTCGAGCCCCCCGGCCATGGCGAGGCTCTGCGAGTGGTCGCTGATCGCGAGGTAGCGGTAGCCCCGCGCGCGGGCGGCCTCGACCATCGCGGCGACGCGCTCGGTGCCGTCGCTCCAGGTCGTGTGGGCGTGGAGCTCGCCCCGCAGGTCCTGCCGCGTCACAAGGGCGGGGAGGGGGCCCGCCAGCGCCGCGTCGATCTCGCCGGCGTCCTCGCGCAGCTCGGGCGGGATCGGGTGCAGGCCCAGCGCCGCATACACGCCGTCCTCGTCGGCGTGGGTCGCGGTCCCGTCGGGTCCGGCGATGCCGTGCTCGGACACCGACAGCCCCCGCCGCACGGCGAGCTCGCGCAGCCGCACGTTGTGCGCGGCCGAGCCGGTGGCGTGCTGGAGCAGGTTGCCGAACGAGGCCCGCGGCCCCACGGCCAGCTCGAGCCGCGCGCCGGCGTGGGTCGCGATCGCCACCCGGGACCCTCCGCGCGAGACGACCGACTCCACCACCGGCGGCCGACCAGGGCGTCCAGCAGATCGGCGGGACGGTCGGCCGTCCCGACCAGGTCGATGTCGTGCACCGACTCGCGCCCGCGCCGCAGGCTGCCGGCGACCTCGACCGCGCGCCCGGGACGGCGGCGCGCAGGACGGCGGCGACCTCCTCGGCCACCGGCAGCGCCGTGCCCAGCGGGATGCGCTCGGGCTCGTGCCCGCGCTCGGCTCGGCGCAGCGAGCTGGTCGGCGATCCGCGCCTGCGTCGCCGGCCCGAAGCCGGGCAGGCCGCCGACGCGCCCGTCCGCGACGGCGGCCGCCAGGGCGTCGAGGTCGGCCACCCCGAGCTCGCCCCAGAGCGCCACGGCGCGCTTGGGGCCGATGCCCTCCAGGCGCGCGATCGCGGCCACGCCCTCCGGGATCCGCGCGCGCAGCGCCGCGAGGGCCGCGATGTCACCGGTCTCGCACAGCTCGCGGATCTTGGCCTGCAGCGTGGCGCCGATGTCGGGCAGATCCGTCGCCCGCCCCTCCATGGCCATGCTCGCGACCGACTCGGGGGTCGCGCGGATGCGCGCCGCCGCGCGCCGGTAGGCGAGCACGCGGTGACGCACCGCGCCCTCCATCTCCAGCAGGTCGCCGATCATCTGGAGCCGCCCGGCGACGTGAGCGTTGGTGGGCAGGTCCCCGGCCATCGCCGCAAGTCTAGGAGCCCGGGCTCCGCGGGACCGCTCCGCTAGACCTCGGCGGGCTCCTCGGCCGCGGCGCGCAGGGCGTCCACGATCTGACGGGCCTCGGCGGGGTCGCTCGCCACGCGCTGCAGGCGCTCGGCGAGCGAGAGGGCCATGTTCACGTGGCCGCCCTCGTCGCTGAGCTCGGGATCCTCGACGACCATGCCGCTCTCCAGGAGGCGGGCGGTCAGGAGCAGTGCGCTGCGCTCGTCTCCGGTCATCCCCATCAGGATCCCCGAGCGGCGTGAAGGCCGGGGGAGCGAGGCGTGAACGAACCGTAAAGGGAATGACCCCGCCGGCGTGAATCTTCATGCACGTAGCGGATCCGCGTGCCCCGTGGGCGCCGGATGCCGCACCGCCATGCCGGTCTGACGACGGCGTCCGGCGGGGTCGCTGCTACGCTGCCGTGGGTTCGTCGGGAGGTCGCACGTTGCAGGTTCTCGGCTCGCGTCGGGGTGGTCTCATCACCCTGACCATCGCCGCCGTCGCGCTCGTCGTGGTGGCGGCCTTCGCCGTCTGGCAGCTCGTCGAGCGGCCGTCGGTGAACCCGATCACGCCCGCGCCCGGGGCGTCGGTCTCCGACCAGAAGCCCACGATCACCGTCGCGGTCCCCGGCGACGCGCGCCTGGGCGGCCTCAAGGTCACGGTCGACGGACGCGACGCGACCGCCGACGCGCGCAGCCAGGACGGCCGTCTCGCGATCGTGGCGCCCACCGCGCTCGCCGACGGCACCCACTCGGTCAGCGTCAGGTTCAGCAGCAGCAACGTCTTCGCCCGCACGGTCAGCAAGCAGCTGGGAGTTCGACGTCGACACCTCGGCGCCGAAGCTGGCGGTGGCCTCGCCCGCGCCGGGGGTGCTCAAGGCGCGGCGGGCCGTCGCGTTCAGCGGCACCGCGGAGCCGGGCAGCACGGTCACCGTGGCGGCGGGCACGCTGACGACCGACGCGACGGCGGCGAGCGACGGAGCCTGGAAGATGGTCGCCCGCCTGCCCGAGGGCAGGATCACGGCCACGGTGACCGCCGCCGACGCGGCCGGCAACGCCACCTCGCGCACGCGCCACCTCAGGGTGGACACGACGGCGCCCGCCCTGGCCGTCAGCGCCCCGACCGCGGGGCAGAAGCTCACCGAGACCGACGAGCCGCTCGTCTATGGGACGGTCCGCGCCGACAATCCGCGCGCGCTGCGGTACGCGGTGCGGGTCAACGGGGCGAAGGTGGTCACGGTCCAGGGCCGGGACGCCGCCACGCCCGCCTCCCTTGAGGCCAGCTACGGCCAGGCCGCCTCCACGCCCACCACCCTCGAGGTCGACGGGCGGCGCATCGCCCTCGCCGTGGGCACGCTGCCCCAGGGCACCAGCCGCATCGCGATCACGGCGACCGACGCGGCCGGCAACGCCAGCAAGGTGACGCGGGTCGTGCGGGTCAACAGCACCGAGGAGTTCGGGGCCGTCGACATGCGCCCGGGCGCCCGCGGCGCCGACGTCACCGCGCTCCAGAAGCGCCTGCGCCAGTCCAAGGTCTACCCGAAGAAGGCCAAGCTCACCGGCGTCTACGACCCGACCACCAGGAAGTCGGTCGCCCGCTACCAGAAGCGCTTCGACCTGCCGATCACCGGGACGCTCAACGCCCGCACGCGCCAGGCGATGGTCGGCCGCATCGTCGTCAACCTCGGCCAGCGCAAGCTGCGGCTGATCCGCGACGGCCGCGTGTGGAAGACGTACGGCATCGCCGTCGGCCAGCCGGCCCACCCGACGCCCACCGGCGACTACGAGGTCAACGACAAGCAGGTCGATCCGGCCTGGTACCCGCCCGACTCCCCCTGGGCGGCCGAGCTCGAGACGATCCCGCCCGGCCCGGGCAACCCGCTCGGCACCCGCTGGATCGGCACCACCGCGCCGGCGATCGGGATCCACGGCACCTACGCGGACTCCTCGATCGGCTACGCCGCGAGCCACGGCTGCATGCGCATGCACATCCCCGACGTCGAGGAGCTGTTCGATCAGGTGCAGCTCGGGATGAAGGTCTCGATCCGTCCATGACCCCCACGGGAGACCGCATGGTGGCGGTCACGGACGACGATTGGGACGACCGGGTGCTCGAGGGGGGCCGTCCCGTGCTGGTCGACTTCTGGGCCCCCTGGTGCGTGCCGTGCACGCGGATGGAGCCGGCCCTGCGCGAGCTGTCCGAGAGCCACGCGGACAGCCTGGTCGTGGCGACCCTCAACGTGGATGACCACCCCCGCTCGGCGAGCCGCTACGACGTCCTGTCGCTGCCGACCCTCGTACTCTTCAAGGACGGCCGCCCGGTCGAGCGCATCGCCGGCGCCGCGACCCGCGAGCGGCTCGAGGCCGCCGTCGGGCCCCACCTCACCGACTAAGGATCCCGCGATGCCCGCCATCTACTTCCGCCTCGGCAACGTCCAGCCCTTCGCCGACATGAGCGCCGAGCGCCCCGAGGAGGGCGTCACCCTCGTCAAGGGCGACGGCAAGATCGTGGGGCTGCGGCTGGACACCCCCGAGATGGTGGTCGGGCTGCCGGGCATCATCGAGCGGATGGGCCTCGACCCCGAGCGCGTGTGGTCGCGCCTGCGTGCCGACGACGACGTCATGCTGGGCGCCCGCGCCGCGACGTGGGGTGGTGGCGGGGCCTGAGCCCCCCGCGGGGAGCGTGAGGATCCGGGTCCGGCGGCGTTGTTCTCCTGTGGAGGGCGACGCGGAACGGGGATCGGATGGGGGACCGAGGTGCCGAGCGGGACGCGAGGGCCGACGCCGGCGAGCGCAAGGCGCGTCGCCTGCTCGCCGGTGACTTCCTGCTCTACGAGCTGACGGCGGGCCGCGAGCTCAGGGTGCTGCGCTTCCCGCGCCCGCTCACGGCGCGCGCAGGCTGCGGCGGTCCACCTTGCCGGACGCGAGCCTCGGGAGCTCCGCCACCACCCTGACCGACCGAGGGGCGCTGTGCGGCTCGAGGGCTCGCGCGACGTGACGGCGCAGCTCGTCCTCCAGTCGGTCCGCCACCGCCTCCGGCGCGACCACCACGACGGCCGCCGCCCGCATCAGCCCGTCCTCGTCGGGGCGGCCCACCACCGCCGCCTCGACCACCCACGGATGCTCCATCAGGGACGCCTCCACCTGGGCCGGGCTCACCCACCGGGCGTCCACCTTGAAGAGGTCGTCGGCACGGCCCAGGTGGCGGTACACGCCGGCCTCCTCGCTGAGCACGTCCCCCATGCGCAGCCACGGGCCCATCACCAGGTCGCGGGTCAGCGCGGCCCGGCGCCAGTAGCCGCTCGTGTTCGACTCGCTGCGGATCCAGAGGCGTCCGGGCGTCCCCGGCTCCACCGGGCCGCCCTCCTCGTCGGCCAGCCGCAGCTCGACGCCGGGCACCGCCCTGCCCAGGGTGCCCGGCAGCGGCTCGCCCGGGCGGGTGGAGATGACGATGTTGGAGCACTCCGAGCACCCCAGGCCCTCGACGAGGTTGACGCCGGTCACCTCGCGCAGGCGGGCCGCCACCGGCGCCGGCAGGCTGTCGCCCGAGGAGACCGCGACCCTCACCCCGGCCAGCGCGCCCGGCTCCGGGTGCCGCTCCAGGTAGCGGGCGAGCTGCGACCAGAAGGTGGGGACGCCGGTGAGCACGGTCACGCCCTCGCGCGGCCACCGTGCCCAGTACGGCGCGCGGGGTGGGGAGCACCCCGCTCAGCACGGCCGTGGCGCCGCTGCCCAGCACGCGGAAGAAGCCGTTGCCGAAGCCGAGGGAGGTGAACAGCCGCGCCACCGAGTGGCAGCGGTCGCCGGGCCCCAGGGCCAGCACCTGTCGCGCGTAGGTCTCGATGCCGGTCCGCATGTCGCGGTGGGCGTGCATCGCGCCCTTGGGGCGCCCGGTGGAGCCCGAGGAGTAGACCAGGTACGCGAGGTCCTCCGGGTGGACCGGCGCCACCGGGGCGGGGGCTCCCGCCTCGAGCGCGTCGCGTCGGAGCATCACCGCCTCGCCGCTCGCGTCGTCCCGGTCGGTGACGACGACCGACGGCTCGCAGTCGTCGATCACCGACGCCAGCGTCGCCGGGTCGGCCAGGGGGTCCACCGGCACCGGCACGGCACCCATGCGCGCCGCCCCCAGGAACGCCTGCAGCCACGGGCGCCCGTCGCGCAGCGCCACGATCACCCGGTCGCCGCGGCGCGCCCCCGCGCCGGCCAGCGCTCCGGCGGCCCGCGCCGACGCCTCCGACAGCTCGCGGAAGGTCCAGGCGCCGCCCTCGTCGACGGCCGCCGCGCGGTCGGCCAGCTCCCCGTCCGCGTGGCGCTCCACGACCAGCTGCACCAGGTTGTGCGCCGCCCGCGCGCTGCGCGGGCCCGAGGGGGGACGGCGGCCGCCCGCGCGGGCAGCGCGGCCTCGGCCAGGGCGACCAGCGCCTCGGGCGGGGTGCGCGAGGGCAGTACCAGCACGGCGTCGCTGACGCCGGCCTCGCCGTGCGCGTCGAGGGCGGCCGCCAGCGTCGTCGGGCGCCGCGACGATCCCGGTGCCGGACAGCCAGCGCATCAGCGCGGCCGGCGTGGTGCCCAGCGCCGCCGCCTCGGGCGCGAGCCACGCCCAGCGCCTCCCGTCGCGAGGGCACGGGGAGGACGAACGTGTAGAGGGCGCACGACAGCGGCCCGCGCCCGGCGGCGGCGCGTGCGGCGTCGGCGATCGCCAGCCGGCGGGCGACCTCCTGCGGGGCGGCGAACGCCGCCACGATCCCGTCGGCGCGCTCGCCGGCCAGCCGCAGCAGGCGGGGCCGGTGGGCCGCGAGCCAGATCGGCGGGCCGCCCGCGGCCGACCGGGGGAGGCCGGTTGGGCGGCGCGCCCTCCGCGCCGGTGAACATCGCCCGCATCGTGTCCAGCGCCTCCTCGAGCGCCTCCGTGCGCGGGCCCGGCGCCGCGAAGGGGATGCCGTAGGCCCGGTGCTCGGCCACGTCCGAGCCCGTGCCCAGCCCCACCACCAGCCGGCCCCCGCTCAGGACGTCGATGATCGTGAGGGTCTTGGCCGCCACGGCCGGCGGCCGGTACGACGCCGACAGCACCACCGTCCCGAGGCGCACCCGCCGGGTGCGGGTCGCCAGCGCCGCGAGCGTGGCGAGGGCGTCGAAGGCCGGCTCGTCCGTGAGGCGGCCGGGCGACTGGAGGTGGTCGTTGGCCCACACGCCGTCGAACCCCAGCGCCTCGGCGCGGCCCGCCATCTCGAGGATCTCGCTCCAGGTCCCGCCGTACTGGGGGATCCGGACCCCGATCGCGGGACGACCCGCCACCGGGCGTCCCTAGCCCGAGCTGGTCCCGAGGACCAGGATGACCTCGGCACCGGCCGGGGCGGCGGTCGCGAGCGCGCCCGAGCCCGGCAGGGCCCTGACGGCATCGACCTGCAGGTCCTTCGCCACCCGCTCGGCCGCCGCGCGCTGGCCGCTGCGGAAGTAGACCGCCGACGAGGTCGTGGCGGGCGCGTTGCCCGCGACCACCCCGACGTAGCCGAGCCCCTCGGCCTGCCCGGAGACGTCGGCCGCGTAGCCGGCGCGGGTCGTCCCGTTGAGCACCGCCAGCGAGATGTCGGCGCGGTCGGGCGGCGCGGTGGGCTCCGCGGGCGCGGTCGTCGCCGGTGCCGTGGTGGCGCCGCCGCCGGTCGTCGCCCCCGCCGTCACCGAGCCGGTCTGGCCCGGGTCCTGGGTGGCCGAGGGCGGCAGCACGGTCACCGGGCCGTCGTCTCCGCGCAGGATCCATCCGCCCACGAACCCGATGATCAGGCACGACGCCACCAGCACGACCGGACGCACCCAGCTGCCTCCTCCGCCGGCGGGCGGGCTCGGCTCGGCGGGATCCGACGAGGGGGCGGGGTCGAGGTCGGCAGTCATGCGGTTCGCGGCACCGACGGCGATGCTACCGGGAGTTGCGGCCAACACGGGGATGATGCGGGCCGGAACGAGTGCTAAGGTTCCGCCCGGTCGCACGACACCGCACCAACGGCGAACGGATTGCAGGTCCCTCGCCGCTGTGTACACGACCTGGCGGCACGCGAGCCGAGGACGCGCCGGAGCACCCGCGCCGGCATGCGCGCGCGCCCTGGAGGACGGCACCAGATGCCTGACGGAGTGCATTCCACGACTGAGACGACCGCCGTGATTTCGCCCGGCGAGGAACTCGCGCGCGCCCTGGCGGAGCCCGCCGCCGCCTGGCCCGACGTCGTCCTGCGCGAGCATCAGCTCGAGGCCCTGGACGAGCTGGCCGGACGCCTCCAGCACGGCGCCACCCGCACCTGGGTGGACGCGCCCACCGGATCGGGCAAGACGATCATGTTCCTCGCGCTCGCCGAGGCGCTGGGGGGCAGCACCCTCGTGCTCGTGCCGCGCCGCAACCTCGCCGAGCAGACCGACGCCGCCCTCGCCCGCCACTTCAGCGCGGTGCGCGCCAACCCGGAGGGGCCCGACGCCGCCGGCAAGCCCGGTGTGACCGTCTGCACCTACCAGGCCGCCCTGCGGCACCAGGACCACATGGACTGGGAGTCGGTCACCCTCCTGATCTGCGACGAGGCCCACGCCACGCTGGGCGCCCAGACGCGCAAGCTCCTCGACCGCGCCTCCAACGCCGTCGTGGTGGGCTTCACCGCCACCGGCGCCACCACCACCGGCCACGTGGAGCAGGTGTTCGGGCCGGTCGCGGCGACGCTCGATCGCCAGTCGGCCATCGAGCGCGGCATCCTCTGTCCCCTGCGCTCGCTGCGCGTGGAGCGGGCCGTCGACCTGTCGGACGTGGCGCGCGTGCGGGGCGACTTCGACCAGGCCAGCCTGGGACGGGCCCTCGACCGTGCCCGCTGGCACCGGGCGTGCGCCGATGTCTGGGTGGAGCACTTCCAACCGCTCAAGCTGGCCGGCGTCGCGTACACGGCGACGGTGGCCCAGGCCCACGCCCTGGCCGAGGAGCTCACCGAGCGCGGCGTGCGCGCCGCCGCCGTGTCGGGGCAGACGCCCGCCCGCGAGCTTCAGCGGGTGCTGTTCGACTTCGCGTCCGAGCGCATCGACGTCCTGTGCAACGCCGACCTGCTCACAGAAGGGTGGGACGAGACGCGCGCCGCCGTCGTGATGCACCTGGCGCCGACCACCTCCGAGCGCGTCTTCGTGCAGCGCCTGGGCCGAGTCATGCGCCCGGCCCCCGACAAGGAGGCGGTGTCGGTCGAGTTCCTGCCGGCCGGCGATCCCATGGGCGTCCAGACCAGCCACGAGGTCTTCGGTCTCGGCTGGTACAAGCCGCTCGGCCGCGTGGCCGGGCCGCCGGAGGCGGGCGAGCGCGGCAAGCTCGCCAAGGCGGCGGCGCTGCTCTCCGACCGCGAGGGCGACTCGGCCAAGCTGGTCAACCCGGCCGCGGCCCCCGGGCTGATCGCGGCGGGCCTGGCCGACGGCGGCTGGCGCGAGGCCGACCCGGCCCTCCTGCCGGTGAACCTGATGGAGGAGTGGGTCCAGGCGGCCGGCGCCGACGTCACCGTCGAGGAGCTCCTGGAGCGGATCACCACCGGCATCGACCCGCTCGCGGCGGTGCCCTGGTGGGCGCTGTCGGGCCTGGTCGCGCGCCGGCTGCTCGACGGCGCCGACCAGCCCCTCTGGAGGGCCTGGGCCACCGCCCTGCTGGTGCAGCCCGACCTGCGGCGCGCCCTGCCCGACGACGTGCCCCGCCGCGTGCTCGACCGGCTGCGCATGACCTCCCGCGAGCGCCTGCGGGCGCTGTGGTGGCACGCCGACCAGTCCGGGCACTGGGACCGTCTGGCCACGCTCGAGCAGCTCGGGCGCTCGAGCGACCGCCGCCGCCGCTGGTCGGCGCTCGACGAGGCCTCGGTGTGGGCCCCCAGCTGGGCGTGGGACGTGTCGCGGGTGCTCGCCGACAACACGCGCCCGGGGCGCAACCAGGAGGTCGCGCGCATCGCCGCCTGGGAGGCCCACCACCTGATCTCGAACGGCGGCGACCTGGCCCTGATCGGCCAGTGGCTGCGCGCGGCGGGCGAGCCGCCCCCCGATCCGGTGCCCCCCGAGGACCCGTCGGCGCTGCGCCTGGGCCAGGCCGCCCGCCTGCTGGTGGTGCTCGGTCCGGGCGACGTGCCGGCGCGCAGCGAGCACCTGCGGTTGGCCGGCCGGGCCGCGGGCGCGGTCGGCGGGTGGGCCCAGCTGCGCGGCCACCTCGACGCCCTCGACCTCTCCTCGCCCGACGCGCGCCGGGCGGTCCGGGCGGCCGTCGGCGCGATGCAGCCCAAGGCGCTCCTGTCGCGCCGCGCGTGGAACGCGCTCCGCACCCGCCTGCCCCGCCTGCCCGAGCCCGAGGTCGCCGGCGTCGGCGAGCAGCGCAAGCGCGCGACCGCCGAGGACGGCTCCGCCGCGCCCGCGCGCCCGCGCCGGCGGCGCCGGCGGCGCCTGCGCACCGAGGCCGGCGCCGAGGGAGCCGCGGTCGAGGGCCAGCCCCAGCGCCGGGACCCGTCGGTTCCCGAGGCGGCGGCCACCGGCGCCCCCGGCGAGAGCGCTCCGGCCGCCCGCAAGCGCCGCCGGCGCCGCCGCCGGCCGCGCGGCGGCGGGGGAGGCGGCGGGGGCGGGGCCGCCGCGCAGGGTCCGCCCGACGCTCCCCGGCCCGCCCCCGAGTCATGAGCGGGGCGACGGACGACCGGTCCGAGCGCGTCGCCGACGAGCTGTGGGACCGCGTGCGGACCATGGCCGCGCGCGCGGCCAAGCTCGAGGAGGCCGACGCGCTGGGCGAGCTGGACGAGGAGGGCCGGGGGCGCCTCGCGGCGCTGCGCCTGCGGTGCTCGCGCGCCACCGAGCGGGCCCGTCTCGCCGACGACATCGCCGACCGCTTCGCCGACGTCCGCACTCACCGCGCCATCGTCGCGCGCACAGCGTTCTCTACGGGAGAACCTCGGCACCGCTAAGGGTCGCCTAACGCGACCTTCACGAACGCCCGGTACAACCTGTCCCGTGAGTGACGCCCTTCCGCCCCTCGAGCCCCGGCCCCATGCCGACGGCCTGCCGCCCCTGGGGCCGCGCCCGACGGACGCGTCCCACCTGCCCCCGCTCGCGTCCCCCGCCGGCGAGTCCCCGCCGCCCGATCCGGCCGACGCCGGCACGCGCGAGCTGCCGCCGATCGGCCAGGCCCCCCGCCGGGCCCCCCGCCGCCGCCACGCCGCGCGACCCGTGCCCGTCCCGCCGCCGAGCCCCGGCCCCCCGGCCGCCGCGCCGGCACCGCCGTGCTCGTGACCCTCGCGGTGCTGGGCGCCGGCGTCGTCGGCGGCCTCTCGGCCCGCGCCTTCGACGGCGACGATCCCGCCCCGGCGCCGGTTGTCGAGACGCCCGCGGCGGTCACCACGCCGAGCGCCCCCTCCACCGAGGGCAGCTCGCCGACGTCGTGAGCCAGGCCGCGCCCGCCGTGGTCCAGGTGCAGAGCTCGTCCGGCCAGGGCAGCGGCGTGATCGTCGAGCCCTCCGGGCTGGTGGTGACCAACAACCACGTGGTCCGGGGCGATTCGACCGTCACCCTGGTCACCTCGGACGACCGGCGCGTGCCGGCCACCGTGGTGGCCGCCGACGAGCGCCAGGACCTGGCGATCCTGCGCCCCGAGGGCGCGGTGGGCCGCGGCGCCGAGCTGGCCGACGAGACCGACGCCGGCCTGCGCCAGGGCGACCGCGTGTTCGCGATCGGCAGCCCCTTCGGCCTGCAGGGCACGGTCACGGCCGGCGTCGTCAGCGCCGTGGGCCGCACCAACGAGGAGGGCGTCCCGATGGTCCAGATCGACGCCCCGATCAACCCCGGCAACTCCGGCGGCGGCCTCTTCGACCTGCGCGGCCGCCTCGTCGGCATCCCGACCTCGATCCTCGGCCCGATCTCCGGCAACGTCGGCATCGGGTTCGCCGTCCCCGTCTCGCGGGTCAAGGCGATGCTCGACAGCGTCCAGGGCGGCCAGAGCGGCACGCCCGCACCCGTCCCCACCCCCGTCCCCACCCCGTAGGAGGACAGCCCCGCGATGGACCGAGACATCGACCCCGTCGGCCCCGACCCGACCCTCGTGCCGATGAACGGCGCGAGCCCCCGGGAGCGGATGGAGGCCGTCCTCTACGAGCTGCGCCGCGTGGTCGTGGGCCAGGACCGTCTCCTCGACCGCATCCTCGTCTCCCTGCTCGCCCGGGGGCACGTGCTCCTCGAGGGCGTGCCCGGCCTGGCCAAGACGCTCACGCTCGAGACCGTGGCGCGCGTGTGCGGCGGCCAGTTCAACCGCATCCAGTTCACGCCGGACCTCGTCCCCTCGGACGTCGTCGGCGGCCAGGTGCTCGACCGCCACGGCGAGTTCGACACCCGCCTCGGCCCGGTGTTCGCCAACTTCGTGCTGGCCGACGAGATCAACCGCGCCCCCGCCAAGGTGCAGTCCGCCCTGCTCGAGGTGATGGCGGAGGGCCACGCCACGATCGCCGGCCGGACCCATCCGGTGCCGCGCCCGTTCTTCGTGCTCGCCACGCAGAACCCGATCGAGAGCGAGGGCGTCTACCCGCTCCCCGAGGCCCAGGTTGACCGCTTCGCGATGAAGCTGATCGTCGGGTACCCGACGATGGCCGACGAGGAGGAGATCGTGCGCCGCATGGCCTCCGACCCGCCCGAGCCGCGGCGCCTGCTCGACCCGGCCCAGATCATCGAGCTCCAGGAGACCGCCGACACGGTCTTCGTGGACCACCGCGTGCGCGCCTACGCCGTGCGCCTGGTCAACGCCACCCGCGACCCGGCCTCCGAGGGCCTCGAGCACCTGCAGCCGTATCTCGACCTCGGCGGCTCGCCGCGCGCCTCGCTGGCGCTCATCCGGGGCGGCCGGGCCCTCGCCGTGATCCGCGGCCGCACCTACGTCATGCCCGAGGACGTCCACAGCCTCTTCCACGACGTCCTGCGCCACCGCGTGGTGCTCTCGTACGAGGCGCTGGCCGCCGAGGTGCAGCCCGACCAGGTCCTCGACGCGATCATCGACGCCGTCCCGCAGCCCGACGTGGAGCTCGGCAGTGGCCGCTCGGTCGCCTGAGGCCCTTCTCAGGCGGGTCGAGTTCCGCGTCGGGCGCCGGCTCGACGGCCTGCTCCAGGGGGAGCGCCAGGGCCGTCGTCCGGGGCCGGGCGGGGAGCCCGCGCTCACGCGCGCCTACGAGGACGGCGACGACGTGCGCTGGGTCAACTGGCCCCTGAGCGCGCGCGCCGGCGAGCCGATGGTGCGCGTGCCCGAGATCGAGCCGGTGCTGACCGCGTGGGCACTGGTCGACTGCTCGCCCTCGATGGCGTTCGGGACCCACGCCCAGACCAAGCTCGAGCTGGTGCAGGAGGTGCTGGCCGGCGTCGGCGTCGTGATGCGCAGGCGCGGCGACCGGCTCGGGATCCTCACCACCCGCTCCGGTGACATCGACCAGGTGCGCCCGCCGCGCGCCGACCGCCGCGGCCTGATCGCCGCCCTGGCGGCCGTGGAGCGCACCGTCCCCGAGGAGGGATCCGGCCGCACCGACCTGGTGCGCGCCATCTCGTCCATGGGCCGCATCGCCACCCACCGCGGCGCGATCATCCTGATCTCGGACTTCCCCCTGCAGCCCGGGCTCGAGCGCGCGATCGGCGCCCTCGGGCGCCGCCACGAGCTGATCGCCGTGGAGGTGCGGGACCGCCGCGAGCGCGACATGCCCGCCGTCGGCCCGGTGCACCTGCGCGACCTCGAGACCGGCCGCCGGCACCTAGTGGACACCTCCGACCCGCGCTTTCGCTCGCGCTTCTCCGCCTCCGTCGAGGCCACCGACCGTGCGCGGGTGGCCCTGCTCGCCCGCGCCGGGGCCCGCCACGTGGTGGTGGAGACCGGCATCGACTGGGTGCTCCCGCTGGCCCGCTCGCTCGGGCGCCCCGCGGCCCGCCGCCGGATCGGGCACGGATGAGCTTCCAGCAACCCCTCTTTCTGCTGGCGCTGCTCGCGGTGCCGCTGGTGGCCGCGCTCGTCGTGTGGTGGCGCCGCCGCCGCCCGGTCGAGGGCGTGCCCTTCCCGGACATCGACCTGGTGGCGCAGTCGGATCCCGGCCCGCGGATGCGCCGGCACCTGCCCCTGGTCCTCGCCCTGCTGGCCCTGACGGCCTTCACGCTCGCCCTCGCCCGCCCCGAGGCCTACCGTGACGAGCCGCGCGAGCGGGCGACGATCATGCTCGTGGTCGACGTCTCGGGCTCGATGGCCGCCACCGACGTGAGCCCCTACCGCCTGCGCGCCGCCCAGGACGCCGCCCTGACCTTCGCCGAGGAGGTCCCCCGCCAGTACCAGGTGGGCCTGGTGAGCTTCTCCGGGCAGGCCAACCTGCTGGTCGCCCCGACCACCGACCGCCAGGCGCTGAAGCGCGGCATCGACGGCCTCGTGCCCGACGGCGCGACCGCCGTCGGCGACGCCATCGAGGCGTCGCTCGACGCCATCCGCGCGACCCAGCCGGAGTCGTCCGAGGACGGCACCCTCGAGGCGGCGCGCATCGTCGTCCTCTCCGACGGCACCACCACCGTGGGGACGGACCCCGACAGCGCGGCCGGGGACGCCAAGGCGGCCGGCGTGCCGATCTACACGGTCGCCCTGGGGACCGAGGAGGGCGTGCTGTCCAACGGCCAGCCGGTGCCGCCCGATCCCGACGGCATGAAGCGCATCGCCGAGATCACCGGCGGCGACGCCTTCGAGAGCCAGGACGCCGACTCCGTCCGCGAGGTGTACGCGCGCCTCGGCTCCTTCGTCGGCACCGAGCGCGTGCTGACCGAGGTCACCGCCTGGCCCGCCGGCCTCGGGGCCCTGCTGCTCGTGCTGGCCGGCGTGGCCGCCTGGCGCGTGGGGCCGAGGCTCTCATGACCTTCCAGGCCTCCGGCTGGCTGTGGGCCCTCCTTTTCGTGCCCCTGCTCGCGGCGGGTCTGGTCGCCTGGGCCCGCGGGTCGCGCCGGGCCGGCGCCGCGTGGGCGGATCCCCAGGTGCTGGACGTGCGCCCCTCGCGCCGCACCCGCGGGTGGCGGGCGGCGGCGGCCGTGATCGCACTGCTCGCCGTCACCGTCGGCATCGTCGCCCTGGCCCGCCCCTCGGTGGAGACCACCGGGCAGGAGAACCGCAGCAGCGTCATGCTGACCATCGACATCTCCGAGTCGATGAAGAAGACCGACCTCGAGCCCAGCCGCATCGCCGCCGCGGTGGACGCCGCCGAGCGCTTCGCCGACCAGGCGCCCAAGGGGACGGCCATCGGCATCACGACCTTCGCCGATCGCACGGCGGTGATCCTCGCCCCGACGACCGACCGCGACGCCGTGCACCGCGCCCTCGAGGGCATCGGGGACCTGCGCGTGGGCACCGCCCTCGGCGAGGGCGTGACGACCTCGCTCGCCGCGCTCCAGGCGGCCGGCGCGATCGCCGACCCGCCGCCTGCGAACCCCTCCGACTCGCCCGGGCGCATCCTGCTGCTCACCGACGGTGCCAACTCGATCGCCAAGTCCACCAGCCCGGAGGCCGCCGCCCAGCGCGCCGCGGCCGACGGCGTCCCGATCTACGCGATCCTGCTCGGCGACGACCCCGGCCGTCCCGACCAGCCCCTGCCGAGCGAGACCCTCGCGGCGATGTCGTCGAGCACCGGCGGGATCTTCGCCCAGACGACCACCACGGCCGACCTGCAGGCCGTCTTCGCCGACATCGGCTCGGTGGTGGCGCCCGTCGATGTGCTGCGCGAGCTGACCGTGTGGTTCGCCGGCCTGGCGATCGCCCTGCTGGCCCTCGCCGCGCTGGCCCTCGGGCTGTCGCGGCCGCGACCGCCCCGCCGGCGCGCGGCGCCGTCGCTCGGCCGCTCCGCCTAGGCCTCGGGGGACAGCAGCTCGGCGGGGTGGGCGACCCTGACCGCCGAGCCCATCTCGCGCAGGCCGGCGGCGATCTGGATGGCGCAGCCGGGGTTGGCCACCGCCACGACGCCCGCGCCGGTCTCGGCGATGGCCGCCGCCTTCTCGCGTCGCAGGCGGCTCGCGAGCTCGGGCTGGAGCACGCTGTAGAGGCCGGCGGCCCCGCAGCAGCGGCCCCCGTCGCCGAGGTCGACGCAGTCCGCGCCGGCGGCGCTCAGCATGTCGCGGGGTCCGATGCCCTGGGCGTGGATGTGGTGGCAGGCGTCGTGCACGGCCACGCGCGCCGAGCGCCGCGTCGCGCGGCGGGGGCACCAGCTCGATCAGGTCCCTCGTGCGCGCGGCGACGCGCGCGGCGCGCTCGGCCCACGCGGGGTCGTCGGCGAGCAGCTCGCCGTAGGCCTTCACGTGCGCGCTGCATCCCGACGCGTTGACGACCACCAGCTCCGCGCCGTCGAGCTCGGCGACACGCGCCCGCGCCATGGCGCGGGCCGCCTCGGGTTGGCCGTAGTGCATGGCGAGCGCGCCGCAACAGGCGCCCGCCGGCGTGCGGATCGCCCGGTAGCCGGCGCCGGCCACCAGCCGCATGGTCGCGCGCTGGGTGGGTCGGAAGGCCACGTCCATCACGCAGCCCGAGAGCACCTTGGCCACCGGGCCGACGCCCAGCGCGTCGGGGATCGGGGTGCGCATCTGCGCCAGGCTCGCGGGCGGCGTCGCGGCGCGCTGCGCGGCGGGGGCCAGCCGGTCGAGCCGCAGCGCGCGCGCGGCCGCCAGCGCCCAGCCCGCGGCCAGCACCAGCCGGCGCCGCGGCAGCACGCCGGTCAGGCCGAGGCGGCGGATGCCGCGGGCGCGCGCGGTGCGCGTGGGCTCGGCCTGGGCGCGGGCGGCCTCGATCATGCGCCCGAAGGGCACGCCGCTGGGGCACGCCGCCTCGCAGGCCCGGCACGCCAGGCACTCGTCCATCATGCGCGTGAACGAGCGCGTCCACGGCGGCCTCGCCCTCCTCCACCGCGCGCATCGCGGCGATGCGCCCGCGCGGCGAGGCCGTCTCGAGCCCGGTCAGGCGGAAGGTGGGGCAGTGCGGCAGGCAGAGCCCGCACGACACGCACTTGACCACGTCCTCCTCGAGCGGCGCGGGCCGCGACGGGTCCCAGCCCGGCGTTCACGCCCACAGCAGCTGCCTCCGGTTGAGGATCCCCGCCGGGTCGAACGCGTCGCGCAGGCGGCGCATCAGGTGCAGGCCCGGCGGCGGCGCGCCCCACGGGTCCGCGCGCAGGGCGTCGGGGGCGTCGATCACCACGGCGTGCCCGCCCAGGCCGACGGCCGCCGTCCGCACCGCGCGACGTCCTCGTCGCGCGCGACCGCGACCGGGCAGGTGCCGACGCCGACGCCGCGCCTCGTAGGCGCAGCCCGGCGTCCTCGAGCGGCCGTGCCAGGGCGGCCGAGGCGCGCGGGGGCGAGACCCCGGCCTCCACCAGGCCCGTCGCCGGCCAGCTCGGCCGGCGCCTGCGGCGAGCGGCGCGAAGCCCTCGGGCGCGACGCACGTCCTCGTGCGGCCCGGCCAGCTCCACGGCCACCATGGCCGGCGTCGAGCAGCACGGAGACTCGGCCGCGCCGGGCCGGCGAGCATGCGCTCGCCGGCCGCCCAGCGCTCGGCGAGCGGGCCCTCGGCGGCGAACCAGCCGCGGGCCGGCGGGCAGCGGCCACAGCTTGATGGTCGCCTGCACGATCACGCCCAGCGTTCCGAGCGAGCCCACGGCCAGGCGCGGGATGTCGTAGCCCGAGACGCCCTTCACGGTGCGCCCGCCGGCGGTGACCAGGCGCCCGTCGCCGGTGGCGATCACCACCTCGAGCAACGAGTCGCGCACCGCGCCCATGCGCAGGCGCTCGCGCCCGCTGGCCGCCGTGGCAAGCACCCCGCCGAGGGTCGATCCCGGCCGGATGTCGGCCTGGGGCCAGCACTGCCCGGCGCCGGCGGCGATGCGCGCCACCTCGGTGGCGGCGATGCCGGCCTCGACGGTCAGGGTCAGGTCGGCCGGCTCGTGCGCCACCACGCGCGCCAGCCCCGAGGTGTGGAGCTCGCGGCCGGCGACCGGGGCGGGGCGCCCCCGCCGCGAGCGGGTGCCGCCGCCCACCACGTCCACCGCCTGCCCGGCCGCGCTCGCGGCGCGCAGCTGCTCGGCCGCCTCGGCCGGCGAGGCCGGGGTGAGCGCGCTCACAGCCAGGTCCCCGGCGGCAGCGAGCCGGCGTCGAGGACCAGCTCGCCGCAGCGGCTGCCGATGGGCAGGACCTTGGCCGGGTTCATCCGGCCCTCGGGATCGAACGCCTCCCGCGCCCGCGCCTGGGCGTCCAGGTCGACGGCGGAGAACGTGAGCGGCATGAAGTCGCGCTTCTCCAGCCCGATGCCGTGCTCGCCCGAGAGGACCCCGCCCACCGCCACGCACGCGGAGATGATCTCGGCGCCCGCAGCGTGCACGCGCTCGACCTGCTCGGCGTCGCGGCGGTCGAAGGCGATCAGCGGGTGCAGGTTGCCGTCGCCCGCGTGGAAGACGTTCATGATCACCAGCTCGTGCGCGGCCCCGATCTCGCCGATGCGCTCGAGCACCTCGACCAGCCGGGTCCGCGGCACCACGCAGTCGTGCAGGTAGTAGTTGGGCGCGATCCGGGCGACGGCGCCGAAGGCGCTCTTGCGCGCCTTCCAGAACAGCGCCCGCTCGGCCTCGTCGCTCGCCACGCGCACCCGCCCGGCGCCGTGCTCGGCGCCGACGCGCTCCACGACGGCGGTGTGGGAGGCCACCTCGGCGGGCGTGCCGTCGACCTCGACCAGCAGCATCGCGGCCGCGTCCACCGGCAGGTCGGCGTGGACGAAGGCCTCGACGGCGACGGTCATCAGCCGGTCCATCATCTCCATCGCCGCCGGGATCACGCCCCCGGCGATGATCGCCCCGACGGCCTCGCCGGCCGCGCTCACGGTGGGGAAGTCCAGCAGCATGGTGCGCACCTCGGGGGGGTTGCGCATCAGGCGCACGGTCACCTCGGTCACCACCCCGAGCGTGCCCTCGCCGCCCACGACGAAGCCGCGCAGGTCGTAGCCGGGCGGATCCGGCGCGGTGCCCCCGAGGCGCAGCACCTCGCCGTCGGCGAGCACGATCTCCATCCCCAGCACGTGCTGGGCGGTCACCCCGGAGGCCAGGCAGTGCGGCCCGCCGGCGTTGGTGGCCACGTTGCCGCCGATCGAGCACGCCTGCTGGCTGGAGGGGTCGGGCGCGTAGTGCAGGCCCAGGTGGCGCACGGCCGTCGACAGGTCGAGGTTCAGCACGCCCGGCTCCACCCGGGCGCAGGGCACCGTCGGGTCGACCTCGAGGATGCGCGTCATGCGCGCCACCGAGATCACGATCGCGCCCTCGAGGGGCACGGCTCCCCCGCACAGGCCGGTGCCCGAGCCGCGCGGCACCACGGGGATGTCGAGCTCGCGGGCGAGGCGCACGCAGGCCGCCACCTCGGCGGTGGTCTCGGGCAGCACGACCAGCCCGCAGTCGCCCTGGGCGATCGAGCCGTCGCGCGCGTACAGGCGCCGCTCGAGGGGATGATCGATCACCCGCCCGGGATCGAGCAGAGCGGCGAACCGCTCCCGCAACGTGGGTGCCTGGGTCGTGGCCACCAGGCCGAGGCTACCGCAGGATGTCGGCGGCGGCGCCCTCGCCCGCCTCGATCGCCTCGATCACCGCCGCGCCGGGGGCCAGCCGCAGGCCCCCGATGCCGGCGATCCACCGCGCCGGGGCCATGGCCGCGTCCACCTGGCCGGCGTCGGGCAGCGGGTACGCGGCCGGCAGGCGCAGCACCTCGACGCCGCGGGCGCCCGCGGCGTCGTCGAGCAGCCCGAGCGGACCGGCGAGGGCCGCCGCGCAGGCCGCCGTCAGCTCGGGGTCGTCGAGGCCCCACACCGGGTCGTCCGCGGCCGCCTGGCAGTAGCACTCCATGCCCACCACCGTCCGGCCCGGCGGCGCCAGCTCGGGGCTCCAGTTGACCGGCTCGAACATCCGGGCGAAGGGGACCCGGGGGTCGTCGATCTGGATCCAGGGCTCGTCGGTCAGCCGCTCCCGGGCGATCTCGGCGTACACGATGCACACCGCCCGCATCCGCACCGGCCGCGTGACCGCGGCGGGCGCGGCCGGCTCGAGCAGCCGCGCGGCGGCGCCCGCCGGCATGGCGACGACCGCCTCGAGCACCGGCACCCGCTCCGTGCGCCCACCCTCGCCCGCCAGCGTCACCGCCTCGAGGCCGCCGCCTCCGACCTCGACCGACCGCACCGCCGTCCCCAGGCGCACGTCGGCGCCCGCCCGGCGCGCCGCGTCCGCCATCGCGTCCATCAGCTGGCCGATCCCCTGGGCGGGGAAGGGGAAGCCCTCGGGGGCGGCCTGGTCCTCGAGCAGGCGACGCGCCCGCTCGCCGGGGATGCGCTCGAGCGGGACCCCGTCGACCTTCTCCAGGTACGCGCGCATCACCGCGTCCACGAAGGGCGCGCCGACCCGCGCGGCCAGCTCGCCGCGCGCCGACCCGTCGCGCACCGCCACCGGGCCCGGGCGCTCGGGGCGCTGGTCGAGGTAGCGGCCGCGCACGATCGCCCCGTCGCGCACGCAGCTCACGGGGCGGTCGACCCACCGCAGGGAGGGCCCCAGCAGCTCCTCGAGCCAGGCGCGCCGCCGCGCGTCGCGCACGAACGGGATGTGCCCGCCGATGTCGTACGCGAAGCCGGCGCGCCGCCGGGTCACGCACAGCCCCCCGGGCTCGGCCGCCGCGTTGACCAGCACCACCCGCGCGCCGCCGCGTGCCAGGGCGAGCGCAGCCCCGAGCCCGGCCGGGCCCGCGCCCAGGACCATGGCCTCCGGCTCGCGCATCGGCACAACCTCCGTCCTGGGGGCGGGCGCCGTCAACACGGGCCGCGCGGGACGACCGTCATCGCCGCCCGCCCCATGGCCTGGGCTATGCTCGGGTGCGGTGCGGAAATGGGCGACATGACGCTGAGGCTGGTGGCACTCGCGATGGTCATCGTGCTCGCGCTGCCGGCGGTCGTGCTGCTCCTGCGGCGCGGTGCCCCGTCCGGCGAGGACGAGCCCGCCTCGACGACGCGCCTGGACGCCGTGTGGCTCGCCGTGCCGGTCGTGCTGCTCGCGGCGCTGGTCGCCCTCTCCGTCGCCGCATGACGACGCGCGCCGTCCCGGCCGGGCTCGCCGGCCGCCCCCTCGCCGTGGTGGGCGACTACGTCCGGCTCACCAAGCCCCGGATCATCTCGCTCCTGCTGCTCACGACCGCGGGCGCCATGTTCGTCGCCGCCGGAGGCGTCCCCGACGGCTGGCTGCTGCTGTGGACCATGGTCGGCGGCTACCTCGCCGCGGGCGGCGCGAACGCGATCAACCAGTACGTCGACCGCGACATCGACGAGCGCATGAGCCGCACCACGGAGCGGCCGGTCGTGGCCGGGCGCGTGACCCCGGGCCGCGCGCTGGCGTTCGGCATCGCCCTGGGCGTCCTCAGCGCGCTGGTGCTGGGCACGTTCGCCAACTGGCTGGCCGCCGCCCTCGCGCTGCTCGGGCTGGCGCTGTACGTGGGCGTCTACACGCTCTGGCTCAAGCGCACGTCGGTGCACAACATCG
This sequence comes from uncultured Thermoleophilia bacterium, assembly GCA_963806585.1. GTDB lineage: Bacteria > Actinomycetota > Thermoleophilia > Miltoncostaeales > Miltoncostaeaceae > Miltoncostaea. Next base: position 25,746 of record CAWDYN010000016.1, read on the forward strand.
TCATCGGCGGATCGGCCGGCGCCGTGCCCCCGCTGGTCGGCTGGGCCGCGGTCACCGGCAACCTCAGCCTGTCGGCGTGGATCCTCTTCGCGATCATTTTCTACTGGACGCCCCCGCACTTCTGGGCGCTTGCGCTGATGCTCAAGCGCGACTACGCCGCCGCGGGGGTCCCGATGCTGCCGGTGGTGCGCGGCGAGGCCGAGACCAAGCGGCAGATCCTGCTGTGGACGCTGGTGATGATCGCCGTGACGCTGCTGCCGGTGGTCTCGGGCGCCGCCGGCGTCCTCTACCTCGTCTCGGCGCTGGTGCTGGGCGGCGTGTTCGGCTACCTGGCCTGGCGCCTGGACCGGGATCCGGGCATCGGCTGGGCGCGCGCCACCTTCCACTACTCGCTGCTCTACCTGGCCCTGATCTTCGTCGCCCTCGTCATCGACGCGGCCTGACCCATGCGTCGCGGGGCTCGGGACGGACAGGGGCTGTCGTTCTTCGTCTCCCCGCTCGGGATCGTCTTCACCACCGTCCTGATCGACCTGATCGGGTTCGGCATCGTGCTGCCGATCCTCCCCCTGTGGGCGGAGGACTTCGGCGCCTCGCCGGTGCAGATCGGGCTGATCACCGCCTCGTACGCGGTGATGCAGCTCATCTTCGCCCCGGTGTGGGGCCGGCTCTCCGACCGTCACGGCCGCCGCCCGGTGATCCTCGTCTCGCTCGCGGGGAGCGTCGTCGCCTCGCTGCTGATCGGCGTCGCGGGGACCCTGCTCGTGCTCTTGTTGGCCCGGGTGCTCCAGGGCATCGCCGGCGCCTCGTACGCCGCCGCCCAGGCGTACGTGGCCGACATCACCACGGCCAAGGAGCGGGCCAGGGGGATGGGCATGATCGGCGCCGCCTTCGGGCTGGGCTTCATCATGGGCCCGGCGATCGGCGCGCTTTTCTCGGGCATCGACGCCCGCCTGCCCTTCTTCGTGGCCGCCGGCCTGGCCGCGCTCAACCTGGCGATCGCCTACCGCCGCCTGCCCGAGTCCCTGCGCCCCGACAGCCGCCGGGCGCCCGTGCCGCGGCTCGCGCTGGTGCGCCGGGCGCTGTCGAGCGGAGACGTCGCGCCCCTGGTGTGGCTGTCGTTCGTGGCCACCTTCGCCTTCATCGGGATGGAGTCGACCTTCGCCCTCTTCGGCGAGCGCCGCTTCGACTACGACACGGTCCAGATGGGCCTGCTGTTCGTCTACATCGGGGCCATGGCGGCCCTCTCGCAGGGCTACCTGGTGGGCCGGGTGGTGGAGCGCTGGGGGGAGACGCGGGTGATGATCGGCGGACTCGCGGGCACCGCCGCCGGGCTCCTGGTGGTCGCCCTCGCGCACGACCTGTGGCTGCTCCTGGTGGGCCTGGCGGCCCTCGCCGTCGCGTCGGGGTTCGTGTTCGCCACGACCACCGCGCTGATCTCGCTCGCGGCCGGCGACGCCGACCAGGGGGCGCTGCTGGGGCTCAACGCCTCCATCTCGGGCGCCGGGCGCATCGCCGGGCCGGTCGTGGCCACCCTGCTGTTCCAGCACGCGGGCATCGAGGTCCCCCTGCTGGTCGGCGCCGTGCTCTTCGGCCTGTGCGCGGCGGGCGCGATCCGGGTGGTCGGGCGACCGGCGCTCGCGTCGTGAGCGGGCGCGGCGCCGCGGCCGGAGCCGGGCCGAGGGTCGCTCGCGAAGGGACGTCTGACCCGCTTCGATCGCCCTCCCGGCCCGGGAAACGCGTGATAGCTTCCCGCCCGTGCTGAGGAGTCGCCACACGATCCCGCTGCTGATCATCGCCATCGTCATCGGCGGAATCACCGCGGCGGTCGCCCTCTTCATCGACTGGGTTCCCAACGAGGCGTCCGAGCAGGCGACCCGGGTCGACCATCTGATGTGGTTCGTCATCTGGTCGTCGGTCGTCATCTTCACGCTGGTGGCCACGGTCGTGCTGTACGCGGCCCTCCGCTTCCGCGCCAAGCCGGGCGACGAGAGCGACGGCCCGCCCACCCACGGAAACACCACCCTCGAGGTCGTGTGGACCGTGGTGCCGACCGTCCTGCTGGCGGTCGTCGCCGTGTGGGCCTACCTGGTGCTGTCGGACAACGAGGCCCTCGCAAAGGACCGCGTGGTCATCAACGTCACCGCCCAGCAGTTCGCGTGGGAGTTCTACTACCCCGGCGCCGAGATCGGATCCGGCGACCTCCACCTGCCGGTCGACCGCCAGGTGGAGCTCAAGATGCGCTCCAAGGACGTCATCCACGACTTCTACGTCGTGCAGTTCCGGGTCAAGGAGGACGTCGTCCCGGGCATCACCACGAACCTGATCATCAACCCGGACAAGATCGGGACCTACCAGGTCATCTGCGCCGAGCTCTGCGGCGTCGGCCACGGCATCATGCGCTCGCGCGTGATCGTGCAGTCGCAGGAGGACTACGACGCCTGGCTCGCGACGTCCGCCGCGAAGGTGAAGGCCGCCGCGGCGAAGAACTCGCAGGGCGCCGGTTCGGCGCCCGCGCCCGCCGAGGGCTCCACGACCGCGCCCGCCGAGGGCACCACCACCGCTCCGTGACCCGGTAACCGAGGACCCATGGCCACCCACGCACCCACCCACTCGCACCCGTCTCACGGTCACCACCACGGCGACCCGCGCCCGCTCTCCTACTGGTGGAAGCGCGCCGTGCTGTGGTCGATCGGCGGTTTCGCGGGCTCGTTCCTGATCGTCTACCTGGCGCGGCTCGTCTTCGGGATGGAGCCGTACTGGAACCCGCAGGTCTACTACACGGTCGCCGCCTCGCTGACCTCGATCTGCTTCCTGATCGGGATCGGCTGCTTCGACTACTGGTGGGGGTACATCAAGGGCAAGCCGCCTCGACCCGGACGACCACTCGATGCACGGCGCGTCGAGTTGGAAGGACTACTTCAAGGTCAACACCGACCACAAGGTCATCGGGATCCAGTACCTGGTGGTGGTCTTCGCCTTCCTGGTGATCGGGGGGATCTTCGCCGAGCTGGTCCGCACCGAGCTCGCGACCCCCGGCCAGACCATCGGCGACGGCGAGACCTACAACGGCCTCTTCAGCGTCCACGCCACCCTGATGATCTTCCTGTTCGTCATCCCCGCGTTCGCGGGCCTGGCGAACTACGTGCTGCCGATCATGATCGGCGCCAAGGACATGGCGTTCCCGCGGCTCAACGCCCTGTCGCTGTGGATGCTCATCCCGGGCGGCCTGATGATGGCGATCAGCCCGGTCTTCGGCGCCTTCTCGGCGGGTTGGACCGCGTACACGCCGCTCGCGACCCAGGGCGGCACCGGCACCACCCTCTTCGAGATCGGCGTCCAGCTGGTCGGCTCCAGCTCGATCGCCACCGCCCTGAACTTCCTGGTCACGATCTTCACCATGCGCGCCCCCGGCATGACCGTGTGGCGCATGCCGCTGCTGGTGTGGGCGAACGCCACGACGTCCGCGCTGGTCGTCTTCGGCACGCCGTTCATCGCCGGCTCGCAGTTCATGACCCTGTTCGACCGCGTGATGGGCACGAGCTTCTTCAACCCGCTCGGCGGCGGCGACGTGATCATGTACCAGCACGTCTTCTGGTTCTATTCGCACCCGGCCGTCTACATCATGATCCTGCCCGGCTTCGGGATCATCAGCGAGGTGGTGGCGACCTTCTCGCGCAAGCCGATCTTCGGCTACCGCGCCATCGCCTTCTCGACCGTCGCGATCGCGGTGCTCGGCTTCGGCGTCTGGGCCCACCACATGTTCGTCAGCGGCATGGCGCCCTGGCTGCGCGTGCCGATGATGATCACCACGGTCATCATCGCGGTGCCCACCGGCGTCAAGGTGTTCTCCTGGCTGGGCACGCTGTGGAACGGCAAGATCCACCTGAAGACGCCCATGCTCTACGCGATGGGCTTCATCTGCACGTTCGTGATCGGCGGACTGTCCGGGGTCATGCTGCGGCACGATCCCGGTCGACATCCACGTGACGGACACCTACTTCGTGGTGGCCCACATCCACTACGTGTTCGTCGGCGGCAGCCTCTTCACGATCTTCGCGGGCGTCCACTACTGGTTCCCGAAGATGACCGGGAAGATGTACAACGAGCGCCTGGGCCAGATCAGCTTCTGGATCATCTTCATCGGCTTCAACGCGACCTTCATGCCGATGCACTGGCTCGGCCTGCAGGGCATGCCCCGGCGCGTCTCGACGTACGACTCCCGCTTCGAGGGCCTGAACCAGTTCATCGGGGTCGCCTCGATGGTGATGACCGTGGGCATCCTGATCTTCTTCTTCAACATGATCCACTCGTGGGCGGAGGGGCCCGGCGGCCCCGTGGAACCCCTGGCGCGGGCGCACGCTCGAGTGGCTCGTCTCCTCGCCGCCGTCGCTCTTCAACTTCGAGGCGACGCCCCAGGTCGTGGGCGGCCCGTACCAGTACGGCGATGCCGGGCGCGCGCCACGCGGTCGTGTTCGCCCCCGAGGAGATCGGCGGAGAGCTCACCGAGACCGAGAAGCGCACGATCCTGGTGCTCGCCGACGAGACCGTCGCCGCCGACGCGCTGGTCGCCGAGATCCGCGAGCGCGCCGCGTCGGGTCTGTGGCGCTTCACGATCGCGGTCCCCAACGAGGGCGGCGACTCCAAGGCGGCCGACCGCCGGCTCCAGGCGACCCTCTCCGTGCTGGCCGAGGCCGGCATCGACGCCAGCGGAACCGTGGTCGAGGGCGACCCCTTCGCCGCGACCGAGCTCGTCACGTCCGAGGAGGACGTCCACGAGATCCTGCTGGCGACCTACCCCACCGGGCAGTCGGCCTGGATGCGGGCCGACATGGTCGACCGCCTGCGCAAGAGCAGCGGCCTGGGCATCACGCGGGTCGTCGTCAGCAGGGAGGAGGCCCGCGAGCCCCTCGCCCAGCCCGGCGTCACGCAGGTCGCGGTCCTCGCCGACGAGGCGCTCGGCGCCGAGGGCCTGGTGGACGCGCTGCGCCAGCGCTCCGACGAGCGGCCGATCGGCGTGGTCCTGCTGAACCCGATGGCCCTCGAGGTGGCCCGGGTGGACCGACGAGGCCGAGGAGCTGCGCAACGCGCGCCTTCGACCGGGTGCGCGCCACCATCGACGCCCTGCAGAGAGCGGGCGTGCAGCCCGCGGCGAGGTGCTCGACGGCGACGCCGGCCACGGCCGCGCGCGGTCGCCGTCGCCGAGCACGGCGCGGACGAGATCCTGGTCGTGGCCACCCGCGGCGGGCGCCTGGACTCGGTGGACACGCTCGAGAAGGTCCGGCCGCCGTGGGCGCCGTGCCGGCCGAGAGATCGTCGTCGATGCGGAGGCGCCGGCCTCCCCCTCCGGGAGCTAGCCGGCCATGGCCACCGTCGATCCGCACGTGAGCGCGTCCCGCCCGGGCGCGACCCCCCGGTCTCGCGGGGCAGCCAGATGAGCATGGGCATGCTCGCGATGATGTTCTTCCTCGGCTCGGAGGCGATGCTCTTCGCCTCCTTCTTCACCGCCTACTTCTTCGTCCGCTTCAACGTCGCCGACCAGTGGCCGCCGCTGAACGCCGACGGGCGAGCCGTTCGAGCTGCCGAAGGTCATCACCGGGCATCAACACGCCGATCCTGGTCGCGTCGAGCTTCACGCTGCACTGGGGCGAGCACCGGTTCAAGCCACTACGGCGACCGCAAGGGCCTGCGAGCGGGGCCTGCTGGTCGTGATGCTCCTGCTGGGCGCGACGTTCCTGATCATCCAGATCAACGAGTACGCGCACCTCGGCTTCACGCCCCAGGCACGGCGCTTCGGCTCGGCCTTCTACTCGCTGACCGGCCTGCACGGCCTCCACGTCTTCGTCGGGCTGACGATCCTGACGCTCTGCTGCATCCGGGTGAAGACGGCGCACGATTTCCGCCCACGTGGTTCACCCCACTGGGAGCCGGGAGCCTCTACTGGCACTTCGTCGACGTGGTCTGGGTGCTCCTGTACGTCCTGGTCTACATCGCTATGAGCGCCCGCACGATGCGCTGCGGCGCCGGCCGCCTGGCGGCGGTCGCCATCGCCCTCGCGGGCTCGCGCTCGGCGGGGTGCGGCAGCGCCGACAGCGGCGAGCGCCGACCTCGCCGCCGGCAAGCAGACCTTCACGAACCTCTGCGCCAGCTGCCACACGCTCGAGGAGGCCGGCACGCCGCCGGCCAACGATCGGCCCGAACCTGGACGACTCCTTCCGCGCCGCGCGCGAGGTCGGCATGAGCGACTCGCAGTTCGCGGGCGTGGTCGACCGCTGGATCGAGATCGCCCAGCAGCCGATGCCGCGCGAACCTGGTCCAGGGCGAGGACGCCGCAACGTGGCGGCCTACGTCGCCTCGGTCGCCGGCACGAGCCCCGAGAGCGCGCCGTCCCCGTGCCAGAGCGACGCCCGCCGTCCCGGACCCGCCGCGGCCAGCAGACCAGCAGCCCAAGCGACTCGCGGCCGCCCCGGGCGGTAGGCCGGCATGGGTGACGGCTCGCGGGCATGCGGTCGTGGTCACCGGCGCGTCCCGCGGGCTGGGGCGCGCCCTGGCCGAGGGCTTCGCGCGACGAGGGCGCCCGCCTGGTCGTGACGGCGACCGCGCTGCGCCGCGGCTCGACGGCGACGCTCGCCGCCTGCGCGCGCGCGGCGCCGAGGCCCACGGCGATCGCCCTCGACCTGTCCGACCCCGCGCTCCGTCGAGGCCGCGGCGCCGAGGCCCTGGCCGTGCTGGGGCGGGTGGACGCGCTCGTGAACAACGCCAGCCTGCTCGGCGTGCGCGTGCCGCTGGCCGACTATCCGATGGACGTCTGGCGACGAGGTGCTGGAGGTCAACCTCACCGGCACGTCGCGCTCACGCGGCGCCTGCTGCCGGGCATGTCCGACGGGCGGCAGCCATCGTCAACGTCACCTCGGGCGCCGCCGGGCGGCCCGGCTGGGGCGCCTACGCGGTGTCGAAGCTCGCCCTCGAGGGCGTGACCGCGATGCTCCGCGAGGAGCTGGCCGACCGGCGCATCCGCTGCGTCGCGGTCAACCCGGGCCCGCTGCGCACCGACGATGCGCGCCGCGGCCTATCCCGCCGAGGACCCGGCGACCGTGCCGCATCCGTCGAGCGTCGTGGAGGTCTTCCTGGCGATCGCCGAGGGCGCCGACCCCGGGCCCCGCGTGGACGCCGCCCAGTGGGGCGGCCGGTGAGGCCGATTCCGCCGCTCGCCTCCACCGAGGGCTGGCGCGCCGTCGACCTGGACCCCGTGGACGAGCCCCTGGTGCGCGGTCGCCGACATCCATCCGCGCGTGCGCGACGATCCCCGCTACCACGCCGACGCCCTGCCGGGCGCCCTGCCGCGCGGGCTGGCTGCGCGAGGGGGTGGCCGACCGGCTCGCCGCGCGTCGCGGACGGGGCTGCCCGACGGGCTCGGGCTGGTGGTGTGGGACGGCTACCGGCCGATCGCGACCCAGGCGGCCCTCTACGGCTCCTACCTGGAGGAGCTGACGATGGTCCACCCGGACTGGCCGGCCGACGCGCTGGAGGAGGCCGCCGCCCGCTACGTGACCCCGCCCTCGCGGTCGCCTCGTGGCCCCGCCGCCCCACCTCACCGGTGGCGCGGTGGACCTCACGCTCGCCGACGGCGACGGGCGGCCCATCCCCTGGGCACCGACTTCGACGCCTTCGTCCCCGAGGCGGCCACCCGGGGCCTCGAGGAGACCCCCGGCCGCGCGCGCGACCTGCGCCGCATCCTCTTCTGGGCCATGAACGCGGAGGGCTTCACCAGCTACCACGAGGAGTGGTGGCACTTCGACTACGGAGACCAGTTCTGGGGGCTGGTGACCGGGCGCGCCGCGATCTACGGCGCCGCCGACGCCCCGGAGTAGCGGACCCGCATCCCGGTGTCCGCCGGTAACATCGCCCCGTGACCACCTCCTCGGGGGCGGCGCCGCAGGCGGCGGGGCTGGGGCTCGTGCCCGCCCTGCTCGGCCTCGTGCGCTTCTCGCACACGATCTTCGCCCTCCCCTTCGCCTGTCGCGCGGCGCTGCCTCGCCCGCATGGAGATCCCCCCGGCGGCGACGCTCGGCTGGATCCTGCTCGCGATGGTCGGCGCGCGCAGCCTGGCGATGGCGCTCAACCGCCTGATCGACGCCGACATCGACGCGCAGCAACCCGCGCACGGCCGCGCGCGAGCTCCCCTCCGGCCGCCTCTCGCGTGGCCCAGGTCGCCGGCTTCTGCGCGCGTCAGCCTGGCGGTGCTGCTGGTGGCCGTGTCGCAGCTGCCCCGGGATGACCTGGGTGCTGTGGCCCGTCCCGGTGGCGGCGTTCGTGCTCTACCCGCTCGCCAAGCGCGTGACGTGGGCGTGCCACCTCGCGCTCGGCCTCACGATCGGCATGGCCCCGATGGGGGCGTGGCTCGCGGTCACCGGCGGGCTCGGCCGGGCGCCGGTCATGCTGGGCCTGGCGTCGCCGCTCTGGATCGCCGGCTTCGACATCATCTACGCGCTGCTGGACGTGGAGTTCGACCGCGCCACGGCGATCCACTCGGTCCCGGCGCGCTTCGGCGAGGCCCGTGCGCTCTGGTTCACGCGCGTCCTGCACGTGCGGCCGTCGGCGCTGCTGGCGGGACCGGGGTCGTGGCGGACGCCGGGCCGCTCTACATGGCCGGCGTCGCCGTGTGCGCCGCGGTGCTGCTGTGCGAGAACGCGATCGTCCGGCCCGGGCGACGTCGGCCGCATCCAGGCGGCCTTCGCCAGTCGAACGGCCTGCTCCCGTGCGTGTTCCTGCTGTTCACCCTCGCCGCGGTGACGCTGTAGCGCGCCGCCGTCCTGGTCCGTGGCCGCGGGCCTGGTGAAGGCGCTTCGGCGATCGCCGGGCCGTCGACCGCGTGGACGTCGACCTGGCGGCGGGGGAGTGCCTGGCCCTGCTCGGGCCCAACGGCGCCGGCAAGAGCACCCTGCTGCGGATGCTCGCGACCCTCCTGCGCTCCGAGGCCGGGGACCTGTCGGTCTGCGGCGCCGAGCTGCCGGCGGGCGCGATGCGGGCCCGGGCGCAGATCGGCTACCTCGGTCACGACCCGCTGGTCTACCTGGACCTCACGCCCGCCAGAACCTGGAGCTCTACGCCGACCTCTACGGCCTCGCCGACGCCGCGCGAGCGCGATCGACGCCGGCCTCGACCGGGTCGGGCCTGCTCGCGCGCTCGTTCGACCCGTGCGCACCTTCAGCCGCGGCATGGCCCAGCGCCTGGGCCTGGCGCGCGCCCTGCTGCACGCACCCCGGCTGCTGCTGCTCGACGAGCCCTACGCCGGCCTCGACGCGGCCGGGGCCAAGCCTGCTGGACGGCGTGCTGGCCAGCTGGGCCCGGGCCGCGGGGCGGTGATGGTGACCCACGAGGTGGAGCGCGGCGTGGCCCTGGCCGGGCGGGTGATGGTGCTGCGCGCGGGCCGCCCGGTGCTGCAGGAGGGACCGCCGCGGGACTCGGCCGGGCCTTCCGCCGCCGCTACGAGGAGCTGGTGGCGTGAGCCCCGCGGCCGCCCCTCCGCGGCGCGCCAGCTGCGCGCCCTGTTGCTCAAGGACCTGCGGCTCGAGCTGCGCACGCGCGACACCATCGTGGCGATGGTGCTCTTCGCCGTGGTGGCGATGCTGATCTTCCAGTTCGCCTTCGGCGCGCGCGGCGACGACCTCTCGGCGATCTCGGGCGGCATCATGTGGGCCACCCTCGCCCTGACGGCGGTGCTGGGCGTCGGGCGCTCGTGGGTGCCCGAGCGCGAGCAGCGGGTGCTCGACGGGATCCTGGTCGCGCCGATCCCCGCGCCTGGTGCTGCTGGTGGCCAAGGCGGGCGCGATCTACGCCTACCTGCTGGCCGTCGAGGTGGTCGTCGGTGCCCCTCACGGCGCTCTTCTTCGTGCAGCCATCCGGAGCCGGTCGACTTCGTGCTCATCATGGTCGTGTGCCTGCTCGCCAACCTCGGGATCTCGATCCTCGGCTCGCTGCTGGCGTGCCTCGCGCTCTTCGCCCGCGCCCGCGAGCTGCTGCTGCCGGTGCTGTTCCTGCCCTCCCTGCTGCCGGTCGTGATCGCGGCGGCGGGGGCGACGCACGCGGTCTCAGCGGGGACGAACGACCTGGCCGAATACCGTGGCTACTGCGTGTTTCTCGGGGTCTATGCGGTAATCTTCGGGCTTGTGGCCTACGCGACGTACGAGCACGTCTTCGATGACTGACGAGGGCTCGGCGCGGCGTCTCGCGATCACCGGGACGCTCTCCGCGGCCCTCGCCGGGCTGGCGGTCTTCGGCGTCTTCTTCGATCGCGCCCGAGGACGCGGACCAGGGGATCATCCAGAAGATCTTCTACTTCCACGTGGCCATCGCGCTCGCCGGGCTGCTGGCGTTCGGCGTGGCCTGCGTCTACGGCGTCCGCTACCTGCCACTCGCGCAACGCGCGCTTCGACGAGATCTCGTCGATCTGCGTGGGCATCGGGCTGGGCCTGCGCGGCGCTGGTGGTGGTCACCGGATCGATCTGGGCCAAGGCCTCGTGGGGCACCTGGTGGGTGTGGACCGACCCGCGCCTCGTGACCTTCGTCATCGTGCTGCTGCTCTACGCCGCCTACTTCGTGCTGCGCTCGTCCGTGGAGGGCGAGCGCCGGATGCGCTACTCGGCGGTCTACTCGGTCGCCGCCTTCGCCTCGGTCCCGCTCTCCTTCTACTCGGTGCGGGTGGCCCGCTCGTTCGTGCACCCGGTGGTCTTCACGCAGGACGGCGCGAACATGTCGAGCTCGATGCTCGGCTGGTTCGTCGTCTCCCAGCTGGCGGTGATCGGGGTCTGCCTCACGATCCTCCAGATCGAGCTGATCCAGCGCCGCACCGACCGCGCCCTGCGCCGCGTCAAGCGCCACCTCGAGGCGGCCGCGTGAGCACCGGCGCCCAGTACGTGGTCGCGGCCTACGCGGTCGTGCTCTTCGCGCTCATCATGTACGCGGTCGTCGTCGGGCTGCGCTCGGCGCGGCTCGCGCGCGAGGCCGAGCTGCTCGCCCTCCTCGTGGAGCGCCGCGAGGGCGCCGAGGCGGACGAGTCGGTCCCCGAGCTCGAATCGGCGGACGCGTGAGCGGCAACCGCGTCGGCCCGAGCCGGCCCCCCGGCCACGACAAGGTCTTCTACCCGATGTTCGTCAACCTCGAGGGCCGGCGCTGCCTGGTCGTCGGGGGCGGGCCGGTCGCGACCGAGAAGGCCGAGAAGCTGCTCGACCACGGCGCCGTGGTGCGGCTGGTGAGCCCGGCGATCACCCGGGAGCTGGCCGCCCTCGTGGCCGACGGCGCGGTGGCCGAGTACCACCCGCGCCCCTACGAGCCGGGCGACCTGCGCGACTGCTTCCTGGTGATCGCGGCCACCAACCTGGACGCCGTCAACCGCATGGTGTGGCAGGACTCCGAGGCGCTGAACATGCTCTGCAACGTGGTGGACGTCCCCCCGCTGTGCAACTTCATCGTCCCCTCGATCGTGCGCCGGGGCGAGCTCGCGATCGCCGTCTCGACCGGCGGGGCGAGCCCGGTGGTCGCCAAGCACATCCGCCTCCAGCTCGAGGAGACCTACGGCGACGAATGGGAGGCGCTCGTGGCCCTGCTGCGCGATGTCCGCGAGGAGCTCAAGCTGCGCTACCTCGACATGCCCAGCCGCCGCGACGCCGTCGAGCGGCTGATGGAGACCGACGTCGTCCGCAGGCTCGCCGAGGGCGACGACGAGAGCGCCCGCCGCATGGCGCGCCAGGTCCTGGACATCGGGGTGCACGTATGACGCTGCTGATGCTCGGCCTCTCCCACAAGACCGCGCCGGTCGAGCAGCGCGAGAAGGCGTCGCTCACCCAGGGCGAGGCGCGGCTGCTGCTGCGAGACCTGCTCGCGGGCGGGGCCGTCTCCGAGGTCGCCGCCCTCTTCACGTGCAACCGCACCGAGATCTACGCCGCCGTCCCCGACATCGGCCTGGCCGAGGACGCGGTGACCGACGCGATCGTCGCCCACAGCCGCATCTCGGCCGACGAGCTCGCCTGTGCGCGCTACGTGCTGCGCGACGACCGCGCGGCGGCCCAGCTCTTCCGGGTGGCCTCCAGCCTCGACTCGATGGTGGTGGGCGAGAGCGAGATCCAGGGCCAGGTGCTGGCCGCGTGGGACCTCGCCACCGAGGAGGGCGCCACCGGCACCATCCTCAACCGCCTCTTCCGCCAGGCGCTCGAGGTGGGCAAGAGCGTGCGCTCGCGCACCACCATCGGGACCGGATCGTCGTCGGTGCCCGCCGTGGCCCTCGATCTCGCCGAGGACGTGCTCGACGACCTCCCCGACCGGCGCGTGCTGGTGATCGGCGCCGGGCGCATGGCCGAGGCGACCACCCTGTCGCTCATGCAGCACGGCGTCGGCGAGATCGTCGTGGCCAACCGCACCGTCGGGACAGCCCGCGAGCTGGCCGAGCGCTTCGGCGGGCGGGGGGTCGGCTTCGACGGCCTGCGGGCCGAGCTCGAGGAGGCGGACATCGTCATCTCGTCCACGGACGCGCCCCACGCCATCCTGCGCCGCGGCGAGCTCGAGCCGGTCATGGCCCAGCGCGCCGGCCGCCCGATGGTGATCGTCAACATCTCGGTGCCGCGCGACGTCGACACGGCGGTCGCCGGCCTGCAGGGCGTCGCCCTCTTCGACATCGACGACCTCGAGCGCGTGGTGGAGGCCAACCTCAACGGCCGCCGCCTGGAGGCCGCGCGCGGCGAGGAGCTGGTCGTCTCGGCCGTCAGGGACTTCTCGGCCTGGCGCCGGGGGCTGTCGGCCACGCCGGCGATCACCTCGCTGCGCGCGCGCGCCGAGGCCATCCGCCAGGCCGAGGTCTCGCGCCTCGAGGGCCAGTGGGAGGGCATGTCCGAGGCCGACCGCGCCCGCGTCGAGGCCCTCACCAAGGGCATCGTCAACAAGCTCCTCCACGAGCCCACGATCCGCGCGCGCGCGGCCGCCGAGGAGGGCGACGGGGAGGCGCTGCGCCACCTCGAGAGCCTCCGCCACCTCTTCGACCTCGAGGCGCCGGCCGCCCTGGAGGCCAAGGCGAACTTCGAGGCGCCGGCCAACTCCTAGCCCGTCCGTCTCGTCCTCGCCACCCGGCGCTCGCCGCTGGCCCTCGCCCAGAGCGAGCAGGTCGCCTCGGCCCTGCGCGCCGCCGGCCACGCGCCCGAGCTGCTGCCGCTCACGACCACCGGCGACCGCTGGAGCGCCGAGGGCGGCGCCCAGACGGCCGACAAGGGCCTGTTCGTCAAGGAGCTCGAGGAGGCCCTGCGCGACGGCCGGGCCCACCTCGCGGTGCACTCGGCCAAGGACCTGCCCGGTGAGCTGCCCGCGGGCCTGACCGTGCTGGCGGTCCCCGCGCGGGAGGATCCCCGCGACGTCGTCGTGGGGCCCTTCGGAGGACTGGGCGGCCTCACCGCCGGCGCCACGGTGGCGACGGGCAGCGCGCGCCGCTCGGCCCAGATCCTGGCGGCGCGGCCCGACCTCGACATCGTCCCGATCCGCGGCAACGTGGGCACCCGCCTCGAGAAGCTGGATGCCGGACACGCCGACGCGGTCATCCTGGCCGCCGCCGGGCTGCGGCGCCTGGGCCTGGAGCCCGAGGGCGCCACCCCGCTGCCGGTGGACGTCTCCACACCGGCGCCCGGCCAGGGCCTGCTGGCCATCGAGGGCCGCGACGACGACGCTGCCCTCGCCGCCGCCGTCGAGCCCCTCGACGACGCCGGCGCCCACGCGTGCCTGCGCGCCGAGCGGGCGCTGCTCGCCGCGCTGGGGGGCGGCTGCCAGCAGCCGGTCGGCGGCTTCTGCGAGGCCGTCCGAGGCGGACTGCGCCTGACCGCCTTCGCCCAGTCGGAGGACGGCTCGCGCTCGGGGCGGGTGGTGCGCGAGGGACCCCTCGACGATCCCGAGGGGCTCGGGGCCGCCGCGGCCGGCGAGCTCGCGGACATCCGCGGGTGAGCGGCTTCGTCCACCTGGTCGGCGCCGGCCCCGGCGATCCCGGCCTGCTGACCGTCGCCGGCCGCCGGGCGCTCGAGGCGGCCGAGGTGGTGGTGCACGATCGCCTGGGCACCGCCGCGCTGCTGCCCCTGTGCCGTCCCGACGCGGTGCTCATCGACGCCGGCAAGGCGCCGGGGCGCGCGGCCCTGACCCAGGACGAGATCAACGCGACCCTGGTGGAGCACGGCCTGGCCGGCCGCCGGGTCGTGCGCCTCAAGGGCGGCGACCCGTTCGTGTTCGGACGCGGCGGGGAGGAGGCCGAGGCCCTGCGCCGGAGCCGGGGTGGCCTACGCGGTGGTCCCGGGCATCACCAGCGCCATCTCGGCGCCGGCCTACGCCGGCATCCCGGTCACCCACCGCGGCCTGGCCACCTCGTTCACGGTCGTCACCGGCCACGAGGATCCGGCCAAGCCCTCCGAGCAGACCGACTGGGCGGCGCTGGCGCGGGTGCCCGGGACCCTGGTGATCCTGATGGGCATGGGGCGCCTGGCGGCCATCACCGCCGCCCTCGTCGAGGGCGGGCGCCCCGCCGACGAGCCGGTCGGCGTCGTGCAGTGGGGCACCACCCCCCGCCAGCGCAGCACGGTCGGCACCCTCGGCGACATCGCCGAGCGGGTGCGCCGCGAGGGCCTCGGCTCGCCCGCCGTCGTGGTCGTGGGCCCGGTCGCCGGGCTGGCCGGCACCGTGGGCTGGATCGGGCGGCGGCCGCTGCTCGGGCGCACCGTCGTCGTCACGCGGGCCCGGGCCCAGGCGAGCGACCTGTCGGACCGCCTGCGCGAGCTCGGGGCGGACGTCGTGGAGCTGCCGGTGATCCGGATCGCCCCGCTGCCCGCCACCCCGGCCCTGGCCGCCGCCCTCGACGCGATCGGCGACTACCGCCTGGTGGTGCTCACGAGCGTGAACGGGGTCGAGGCGCTCTTCGCCGCGCTGGCCGAGCGCGGCCGCGACGCGCGCGCCCTGTCGGCCGACGCCACCGTGGTCGCCATCGGTCCCGCGACGGCCGCCCGGCTCGCCGCGTTCGGCGTGCGCGCCGACGTCGTGCCCGAGCGGTTCGTGGCCGAGGGCATCCTCGAGGCCCTCGCCGACCACCCCCTGGAGGGCGTCTCCGCGCTCGTGGCGCGCGCCCGCGGCTCCCGCCACCTGCTGATCGACGGGCTCGAGGCCCGCGGCGCGCGCGTGGACGAGGTCGAGCTCTACGAGGCGGTGCCCGAGCCGGTCGACGCGGACACCCGCGAGGCCGCCCTCGCCGCGGGCCATCTCACCTTCACCGCCTCCTCGACCGTGCGCAGCTTCATGGGCCTGCTGGACGCGCCGGCGCGCGCCCGGCTCGCCTCGGGGCCGCGCGTCGTCTCCATCGGCCCCATCACCAGCGCCACCGCGCGCGAGGAGGGCCTGGTCGTGCACGCCGAGGCGACCGAGCACACGATCCCGGGGCTGATCGACGCGCTGCTGGCGGACGCCGCGCCGTGAGCCGGCAGCGTCCCGTGGTCGCGTTCCTCACCGACTTCGGCGCCGGCAGCGAGTACGCGGGGGCCCTCCACGCGGTGGTGGCCCGGCGCTGCCCCGAGGCCGACCGCATCGACCTGGCCCACGACATCCCGCCCGGCGACGTGCCGGGCGGGGCCCTGGTGCTGGCCCGGCTCGCCCCGCTGCTGCCGGCGGCCGTCCACGTGGCCGTGGTCGATCCCGGCGTGGGCACGCCGCGGCGGGCGCTGGCGGTGGCCCTCGCGGGCGGCGGGGCCCTGGTCGGTCCCGACAACGGCCTGCTGGCGCCGGCGGCGGAGGCGCTGGGCGCGACGGGCGCCGTCGCGCTGGCGCCCCCGGACGAGGACGTGCCCGCGACCTTCCACGGCCGCGATCTCTTCGCCCCCGCCGCGGCCCGCCTGGCGGCGGGGGCGCCGCTGTCCGGGCTGGGGACCCCGGTCGACCCCGCGAGCCTCGTCCGGCCCGAGCTGCCCCCCGCGGAGGCCGCCCCCGGAGGGCTGACCGCGCGGGTGGTCGCGATCGACGCCTTCGGCAACGTGGAGCTGCTCGCGAGCCGGGCCGACCTCGCCGCCGCCGGCTTCACCCGCGGCGACCGGATCTTCGCCGCCATCACCGACCGCCGCCATCCGGCGACCGTCGCGCGCACGTTCGAGGACGCGGCCCGCAAGGGCATGCTCGTGCACGTCGACTCCCACGGCCTGGTCGCCCTGGCGGTCAACGGCGGCAGCGCCGCGCGGCGCATCGGCGCCGCCGTCGGCGACCGCGTCACCCTGGGCCGGTGGCCCCCAGCAGGTTCGTGATCGCCGCCGCCACGCGCTCGGCTCCCCCGGGCGCGTGGGCCAGAAAGAGCGACGGCTCCACCAGCTCGAGCTCCATCAGCACCGGTCCGTGCTCGCCGCCGACGAGGTCCACGCGGGCGTACAGCAGGTCGCCGGCGCCGCCGGGCACGGCCGCGAGCGCCGCCTCGGCCGCCCGCAGCTCGGCGTCGGTCGGCATCGCCGGGCGGATGTCCTCCTCGACGTACAGCCCGCCCACCAGCTCCAGCCCGGGGATCAGCAGCGGGCCCTTGCGCAGGGCATGGCTGAAGGCGCCGCCGAGCATCACGAGGAGCGTCTCGGCCCGCTCGCCCTCGACCGCGCTCAGGTAGGGCTGGACCAGGGCGGTGCGGCCCTCCGCGTGCAGGCGCGCCACGTGGGCCTGGGCATCGGCGCGCCGGGAGGCCGGATAGCGCTCCGTGTCGAGGGCGCCCGCCGACACGGCGGGCTTCACCACGACCTCGTCGGCGTCCGGCCAGGCGACCGCCTCGCCCGGGGCGGCGAAGGCCGTGGGCACCACCGGGACGCCCGCCCGGTCGAGATCGCCCAGGTAGCGCTTGTCGCTGTTCCAGCGCAGCACGGCCGCCGGGTTGGCCAGGCGCGTGAGCGCGCCCACGCGCTCGGCC
This sequence comes from uncultured Thermoleophilia bacterium, assembly GCA_963806585.1. Classification (GTDB taxonomy): domain Bacteria; phylum Actinomycetota; class Thermoleophilia; order Miltoncostaeales; family Miltoncostaeaceae; genus Miltoncostaea. The sequence goes on from CAWDYN010000016.1 coordinate 42,685, forward strand.
CAGGCGAGCAGCTCCTCGCGCCGGCGCGTGTAGTCCCACACCGACCGCACCACCACCAGCTCGAAGGCCGCCCAGTCGACCCCGGGATCGTCCCAGTCGACCACCGCGTGGGAGAGCCCGGCGGCCGACAGGGCGGCCGTGAGCGCCGGCAGGTCGTCGTCGAGGCCGCGGGCCACGGCCGCGGTCACCAGGGCGACCCTCACGCGATCGGGAGGCGCACCTGGAACCGGGTGTCCGGCGGGGTCGACATGACGCGCACCTGGCCGTGGTGGTTCTCGACGATGCGGCGCACGATGTCGAGGCCCAGCCCCGTCCCCCGGCCGACCTCCTTGGTCGTGAAGAAGGGCTCGAACAGCCGGCTCTGCAGCTCGGGGGGGACGCCGGGACCGTCGTCGATCACCTCCACGACCAGCTCGTCGCCCGCGCGGCAGGTGCGGACGCCGATGGTGCCCTGGCCGTCCACGGCGTCGATGGCGTTGTCGATCAGGTTGGTCCAGACCTGGTTGAGCTGGGAGGGGTGCGCCGTGATGCGCGGCAGCTCGCGGTCGTAGTCGCGCTCGAGCGACACGTCGCCCCGCTTGAGCTTGTGGGACAGCATCGTGAGCGTGCTCTCGAGGCCGTCGTGCACGTCGATCCGCTGGGTCTGCGCCTGGTCCATGTAGGTGTAGTCCTTCACGGCGGCGACGATCGACGAGATGTGGGCGGTGCTGTCGTGGAGGTCGCTCACCAGGCCGCGCGCGCTCAGCGAGGCCACCACCCACTCGATCGCCGCGGCGAACGCCGCTCCGGCCGGCCCCTCGACGCGCCCCAGCCAGTCCTCGTCGAGCCCGGCCTCGGCCAGTGACGGCGCCAGGCGCCAGCCCTCCAGGCCGCGGGCGTCGAGCAGGTCCATCAGCGCGTCCTCGCGGTCGGCGTCGTCGAGGCCGGTCGCCGGACCGGCCTCGGCGGCGCGGGCCATCGCCTCGCGCTGCAGCGCCACCAGCGCCTGCGCCTCGGCCCGCTCGACCCCGCTCGACACGAACTCGGACACCGTGTTCTGGAGCACGTCAACGGCGGCGGCCAGGTCGGAGGCGCTGCGGCGGGCGGCGGCCGCCGGGTTGTTGAGCTCGTGGGCGAGCCCGGCCGACAGGGTCCCGAGGGCGACCAGCTTCTCGCGCTCGCGCATCATCGCCTCGGCGCCCTGGTGGATCGGGGCGATCAGCCGGAGGGCGCCGTGGAGCACGCTGGGCTCGTCGCGCAGCAGGCGGTGGAACTCGTCGCCGGGGATCACGATCAGGCGGGCCGGCCCCCCGACCACGCGGGCGCTCCCGGCGCTCGGCTCCTTGGTGAGGAGGTTCATCGCCCCGAAGTAGGTGAGCGCCGAGCGGGTGGCCATCACGACGCTCTCGCCGCCGATGTCGCGCTGCCACTCCAGCGTGCCCTCGGTGACGATGCCGAAGTAGGTCGCCTTCTGGCCCTCGCGCACGACCATGTCGCCCTCGGGCCGGGTCTCCTCGCGGGCGGCGGCCTCGAGGCGCCGCAGGCAGTCCTCCCCCAGCTCCGAGAACAGGTCAACCTGCCGCAGCACCTCGATCACGCGAGCGTTCCGATGTACTGGTGGACGAACTGGACGGCCATCGATCCGTCGCCCACCGCCCCGGCCACCCGCTTGATCGACTGGTGGCGCACGTCGCCCGCCACGAACACCCCCGGCAGGCTGGACTCGAGCAGCAGGGGCGGCCGCTCGAGCGGCCACGGCGGCCGCACGCCGGGCGCGCGCAGGTCCGGCCCGGCGACGATGAAGCCGTGCTCGTCGCGGGCCAGCGCGTCGGCCAGCCACTCGGTGTTGGGCTGCGCCCCGATGAAGATGAAGACCGCACCGGCCGCGACCCGCTCGCGCTCGCCGCTCGCCCGATCGGCGATCGTGAGGGCCTCCAGCGAGGTCGCGCCGTGGGCCTCGGCGATCTCCGCGCCCAGCAGCACGTCGATGTTGGGCGCGTCGTCGATGCGGTCGGTGAGGTAGCGCGACATCCCCTGGCGCAGGTCGGTGCCGCGGTGGACGATCGTGACCCGCTCGCGCGAAGCCCGCGAAGTGCAGCGCCGCCTGGCCGGCCGAGTTGGCGCCCCCGACGACGAAGACCCGCTCTCCGCGGCACGCCAGCGCCTCGGCCCGCGAGCCGCCGTAGTAGACGCCCCGCCCGGTCAGCTCGGCCACGCCCTGGGCCGCGAGGCTGCGGTACTGGACGCCGGTCGCGATCACGACCGCGTGGGCGGCGATCTCGTCGCCGCCGGCCAGGTGCAGCACGCGGGCGGGGCCGCGCGCCTCCAGCGCCACGGCGTCGCGCACCGACAGCAGCTGGGCGCCGAAGCGCTGCGCCTGCGCGGTCGCGCGCCGCGCCAGGTCGCCGCCGCGACAGGCCGACGGGAAAGCCCAGGTAGTTCTCGATGCGCGAGCTCTGGCCGGCCTGCCCGCCCGGGGCGTCGCGCTCCACCATCACGGTGCGCAGCCCCTCGGAGGCGCCGTAGACGGCGGCCGCGAGCCCGGCCGGGCCGCCGCCCACCACGATCAGGTCGTAGAAGGGGCGGTCCGCCCGCGTCGTGCAGGCCGACCCGCTCGGCGACCTCCCGGTCGGTGGGCGCGCACCAGCACCTCCCCGTCGGGGAAGACCAGCAGCGGCAGCCGCTCCGGGTCGGCGCCGGCGGCCTCGATCAGGATGCCGGCCTCGGGGCTCGTTCTCCAGGTCGAACCAGCGGTAGGGCACGTTGTTGCGCGCCAGGAAGTCCTTCAGCTCGTGCGACTGGCGGCCGAGAAGCGGTGGCCCACCACCCGGATGCCGTCGCTCGCCCGAGCGACTGCCCGGCCTGCCAGTCCGACGAGCAGGTCGTCGAGACCGGGTAGAGCCGCTCCTCGGGCGGATCCCACGGCTTCATCAGGTAGTGGTCGAGGCGCACCCGTTGATGGCGTCGATGGCCGCCTGGGTGTCGGCGTAGGCCGTCAGCAGCACGCGCTTGGCGTCGGGCACGATCTCCCGCGCCCTCTCCAGGAACTCGACGCCGTTCATCCGCGGCATCCGCTGGTCGGCCACCAGCAGGGCCACGTCCTCCTCGCGCAGGTGCACCTGCGACAGCAGCTCGAGCGCCCTCCGATCCCGACTCCGCCCGCAGCACCCGGAAGCGCTCGCCGTAGCGGCGGCGCAGGTCGCGCTGCACCGCCCGCGACACGCCCGGGTCGTCGTCGACGCTGATCATCACGGGCTTGGCCTCGCGGGGCGGCGGCGTGGTGGAGGGCGCGCGGGACATCGGCCAGTGCTTTGTACTCCACCCGGGCGGGCCGCGCCCGTCCCTTGCTAGCGTCGATCGCCTGCCCGCCGCCGTCCGCATCACCGAGTTCACCGACCCCGGCCTGCCCCTGGGCCTACAGCGCCGAGCCCTTCCGGCGCCGCCTCGACTGGCTCTACGGCGACGCCCTGGAGTGGGAGGTGGCGATGGTGGGCCTCAGCGACTCGCCCGAGCACTACCTCGAGATGGGCTTCACCCCGGAGCGCCAGTCGGCGGCGCTCCGCCGCATCGCGCACGACCACGGGATGCCCATCGACACGAGCGTGCGGCCCCGCATGGAGGCGTCGCTGCCGGCATGCCGCGCGGTCGTGGCCGCGCGCCTCAACGCCCCCGACCTCACGCGCCGGCTGCTGCGCCGCCTGCGGGTGCGGCACTTCCGCGGCGAGCTCCTGGACGAGTCGGCGACGATCGAGGGGGCGGCCCTCGACGCCGGCATCGACGTCGCCGACCTCCACGGCTGGATGCTGGAAGCCGCCACCGAGGAGGGCCTCGCCGCGGACATGGCCGCCGCGCGGCGGCCGATGCCCGCCGCCCTGGTGCTCGACGATCGCCTGGCCAACTGGTCGGGCGGCCGGCGCTACACGTGCCCCTCGTACGAGATGGAGCGCCTGTCCGACGGCGTGCGCATCTCGATCCCCGGCTTCCAGCCCTTCGCCGTCTACGACGTCGTGACGGCCAACCTGGTGCCGGGCATCCGCCGCGCCGATCCGCCCTCCTCGGCAGAGGAGGTGCTGCGCTGGACCGGCACCCCGCTCGCCACCAAGGAGGTCGCCGTCGTCCTCGACGTGCCCTCGGACGCCGCGCGGGAGGAGCTCGGCCGGATCGCGCACGAGGAGCACGTGGGCGCCGACGGCTTCTGGACCCTGCCCTGAGCCGCCGCTAGCCGCCGTCCGGGGCCAGGGGGTGGCCCAGGTCGCCCCACGTGGCCACGCCGCCGTCGATGACGTGGAGGGCCGCGACCGCCCCCCGGCGCTGGAGCAGGCTCGCGCCGACGGCGCTGCGGTGGCCGGCCCCGCAGATGACCGCGATCGGGCGCTCCAGGTCGAGGTCCAGCGGGGTCTCCTCCAGCTGGTGGTAGGGGACGTTGACCGAGCCCGGGATGCGGCTCGCGCTCCAGTCGCCCGGCTCGCGGACGTCGAGCACCTGGAGGTCGGGATCGGTGGCGCGGCGCCGGGCCAGCTCGGGCACGGTGACCCGGGCGATGCGCTCCACCGGCCGGCGCTCGTTGCGCCACGCGCTCATGCCCCCGGACAGGTGGCCGCCCCTGCCGCGCACGCCGACCGCGGCGGCGAGCCGGGCCGCGGCGCGCGCCTCCTCGTCGTCGCGGCCCACGAACAGCACCTCGCGGCCGGGTCCCACCAGCCAGGCCAGCCGCGTCCCGAACCCGGCGCGCTGCGCGGTCACCGAGATCGCGCCCGGGATGTGGGCGTCGTCGAACAGCAGGTCCGTGCGCACGTCCACCACCAGCGCCCCGGCCGCCTGGCGGGCCGACAGCTGGCCGGCGGTCAGCGGCCGGTCGTGCACGTCCAGGGCCATGAGCGGCCCCCGGTTGATCGCGACGATCTCGCGGAAGTTGGGCGGTTGGGGGCCGATCTCGGCCAGGGAGCGCGCGACGAAGGCGTTCTCGGAGATGTCTCCCAGCAGCGCGTTGTGAGATCGCTCGTACCCGATCGTCGAGCTGATCTTCTGGCTCATGCCGGGCCCGCCGCACATCGAGCCGCCCAGGTGGCCCGGCCACACCTCCACCTCGGGCGGCAGGTCCAGCAGCGCCCCGTGGAGGCTCCGGAAGATCTCTCGGGCGCCCTCGCGGGGCTCGACCGCGAGGTCTGGGCGCGCCACGCCGCCCACGAACAGCGAGTCGCCGGTGAGGATCGCCCACGGCTCGGAGCCGCGCGAGGCGTCGATGAGGCAGAAGCAGGTGTGCTCGGGGCGGTGGCCGGGCGTGTGGAGCGCGCGGACGCGAACCTGCCCGAGAGCGAGCTCCCAGCCGTCGTCGATCGGCTCGTGCGGATGGTCCGCCTGCGCGATCCGGTTGACGTGGATGGTCGCGCCCGTCGCCTCGGCCAGGCGGCCGTGCCCGGAGACGTGGTCGGCGTGGGTGTGGGTCTCCAGGATGTGGGCGATCTCCACGCCCGCGAACCGCGCCAGGTGCAGGTACTCGTCAACCTCGAGGCGGGGGTCGACCACCGCCGCCACCCCGGCGCGCTCGTCGCCCACGAGGTACGACGCGCACCCCAGGTCGTCGTTGATGAACTGGCGGAAGATCACGATCGCCTCCAACCGGGCTCCGCGTCATTCAACTACTCGCCCCGGCCGGCGCACAGTCCCGGGGCGCCGCCCGCGCGGGTCAGGCGAAGGCGTCGGCCGGCAGCACGAAGCGGGCCGGTGCGGCCGGGGGCGGCGCCGATCCGTACGACGACCGCGAACCGTGCAGCCCCCGGCGCGGACCGCCGGGGCGGCCTCCTCGCCCTTGCCGTCGTGGTCGGTGATCCACGCCATGATGGCCTGGTAGTCGCCGCCCGCCGCGAGGATGGCGGCGCGCTCGATCACGTCGCCGCCGGAGGAGTGGGGCCGCGAGAGTCTCTTGACCAGATCGCGGATCTCGCCTTCGTCCATGCGGTGGACGGTACTCCTCCGGGGCCGGGCGGACCGAACCGGTGCCATCGATCGGCTCCAGCGCCCGCGCCCTCAGCCGGCGGCGGGGCGCAGCGGCGCCGGGGCGGTGGCGCCGCTGCCCGGCCACGGCGGGCGGTCTCCGGACAGGATCGTCCTGATGGCCCGCGCGTCGACGGGGCCCCCGAAGTGGTAGCCCTGACCGAACCGGCACCCCAGTCCGCCGAGGGCATCGGCCTGCGCCTCGCGCTCGACCCCCTCCGCCACCGTTTCCAGCTCGAACATCCCCGCCAGCTCGACGATCGTCGCGACCAGGGCCGCCGGCTGGCCGCCCTCGTCGACCGCGTCGAACGAAGGACTTGTCGATCTTGAGGGCGTCCACCGGCAGGCGCCGCAGGTATCCCAGCGACGAGTACCCCATGCCGAAGTCGTCGATCGCGAGCCTCACCCCGAGCTCACGCAGCTCGCGCAGTCGCGCGAGGGTCGCCTCCGCCTCGTCGATCAGCATCCCCTCGGTCAGCTCCAGCACCAGCAGCGCCGGGTCGAGGCCGGTGTCGTCAAGGGCGCGGCGCACGGATGCGATCAGGTCGGGATCGCGGAGCTGGCGCTCGGAGAGGTTCACGGCCACCCGCGTCGGCGGCCTGCCGGGGAATCGCCTCTGCCAGTCGCGCGCCTCCCCGCACGCCTGCCGCAGCAGGGCGCCCCCGATCGGCACGATCAGGCCCGCCTGCTCGGCGAGGGGGATGAACTCGGCCGGGCCCAGGAGGCCGAGCTCGGGGTGCTGCCAGCGCGCGAGCGCCTCGACGCCGCCGATCTCGCCGGTGGCGAGGTCCACGAGCGGCTGGTAGTGCAGCACCAACTCGCCGCGCGCCGTCGCCCGGCGCAGGTCGCCCGCGAGCCGCATGCGCGCGACGAGCGCCTCGTGCATCGAGGGCTCGAACACCACGCGCCGCCCCTTCCCCTGCGCCTTGGCCATGTACATGGCCACGTCGGCGTTGCGCAGGAGCTCCTCCTCGGAGGCCGCGTCGGCGTGCGTCGCCACGCCGAGGCTGGCCCGGGCGGTGACCTCCTCGTCGCCCACCCGGATCGGCTGCTCCAGGGCGCGCAGGATGCGGCGGCTGATGGTGTCGCGCTCGTCGGGCTCGAAGCCCTCGAGCAGGACGGCGAACTCGTCGCCGCCCAGTCGCGCGACCGTGTCGGAGGGGCGCACGCAGCCGCGCAGGATCTCGCCCACGCGCACCAGCAGCGCGTCGCCGGTGGGGTGGCCGAGGCTGTCGTTGACGTTCTTGAAGTCGTCGAGGTCGATGAAGAGCGCCGCCACGTGGCCCTCCTCGGTCCTGCGGCGCAGCGCGTGCGCGACCCGGTCGCCGAACAGGGCACGGTTCGCCAGGCCGGTCAGCGAGTCGTGGAAGGCCTGGTGGGTGAGCTCGCGCTCCAGCGCCTTGCGCTCGGTGATGTCCCGTGTGTTGAGGACGATGCCGCCGACCTCGGGCTCGTACCGCAGGTCGCTGAGGCTGGTCTCGGTGTCGTGCCACGAGCCGTCGTCGTGCAGCATGCGGCACTCGACGGTCGGGCCCGCGCCGGTCGCGGCCGCCTCGGCCAGGGCCCCCGCCAGCGCCGGGGCGTCGTCGGGGTGGACGAGGTCGGCCACCGGGCGGCCGGTCCAGCGCGCCGGCTCGTGGCCGAGCACCCCCCGCAGGGCCGCGCTCTGGTACCGGATGGTCCCGCCCGAGTCCACCACCGAGACCACGTCGCTCGATCGCTGGACCAGGGCGCGATACCGCTGCTCGCTCGCTCGCAGCGCGCGCTGGCCTCCCACCGCGATCGCCGCGGCCCTGCGGATCGCGGCGAAGCGCCACAGCAGCACGCCCGCGATCGCCGTCGCCACCCCCAGGACGAGCAGGATGCCGATCGTGGTGGTGCGCCACACGCGCGTCGCGGTGGCCTCGTACCGCTCCCGGGCGTCCCTCAGCAGGCTGACGAGGGCCGTGTAGGCGGGATCCACCTGGGTCTCGTCAACCTCGCTCCCGGCGGCCGGCCGCCCCGACTCGATGAGCGCCAGCTGTTGCCGCACGGCGGCGGCGTTCTCGGCCAGCGCCGGGGCGATCGGCTCGATGTCCGATCCGGTGCTCGACAACGCCATCAGCCGATCCTGCCGCCGGGTCGCCTCGGCCAGCGCGCCCTGGGCGGCCGCGCCCAGCTGCACCGACAGCTCTCCCTGGGCGGCGGCCCGCCACTCGATCGCGCTCGCCCGGTTGGCGGAGGCCTCGATCTGGGTGAGCAGCACCTCCGCCTGGCGCGCCTGGTCGGCCCGCTGCACGAGCCGCAGCACCCCGAGGGTGGCGACCGCCACGACCGCGATCGCCAGGACCGGCGCGACCCATGCGGGCCAGGCGCGGAGCCTGATCCGGGTCATGGCGCGGGCGCCGGTCGCATCGTTTACCAATCGTCACCAAGACGGAAAGTCCTGAGCCGGGCGGTTCCACCGCCGGCCCTGGTGACGTCGTCATCGGCCTCGGCCTGTGCTCAGCAACCCCCGGCCGGCGCCGATACATCCGACGTGGACGATGCGAGCAGCGACCCGTGCCAGCGCTAGGCCGATCACGCGGCCGGGTCGCCGCCATCCTCGCCACCACCGTTCTGGCATCGCTGGCGGGTGGCTGCGGCGGCGGCTTCGTCTCCGAGCAGTCGGTCGCGGTCCCCGACGTGGTGGGGCTCCGGGGCGACGAGGCGATCGGACGCATCTGTGACGCCGGTCTCGTCCCAACTCCGCGTCCCACAGAGGGGGGGGCGGCTGGACAACCTTCACACCCTGGAACGACGCCCATCGTCCCGTCGAATCCCAGCGTCCGGCCGCGGGCGTGACCGTTCCCGGGGAAGCCATGTCCTGATGCGCGTGAGCTCTCCCTACACGCACGAGTCCTTCCAGTTCACGCGTCCGTGCGCCTGACCGAGGAATCCGCGCGCTCGAAGTAGCCGTTGAGCGCGAGAGCCCCCACCGGGCCGAGCATGGGGGCCGTAGCGGCGTGCCGTTGCGGGGGTCGCACGTGTGCCTCGACCAAGGACGAGTCAGACGGCCCGCCGCACCGTTCCCGGGCGATCCGGACACATACCGGACAATGGACCGGTGCGGGCCAGCGACATGAGCGAAACGCGACGAGCTCGATTCGAGCGGATCTTCGAGGGCCACTACGGGCGCGTGTTGCGCTACCTCGAGCGCAGGGTGAGTGCCGACGACGCGCACGACGCTCTGGCGGAGACGTTCACGGTGGCCTGGCGCCGGCTCGAGGAGCTACCCGACGACCCGGCCCCCTGGCTGTATGGGACGGCACGCCGGGTCCTCGCGAACCAGCGCCGGGCGGCTCTGCGCCGCGACGCCCTCGCCGAGCGGATCGCCGCGGAGTCAACGCCCGCCTTCGTCGAAGAGCCTCAGGGCGGCAGGGTCATCACGGCACTCGCGCGGCTCGCCGAGCCGGACCGCGAGGCGCTGCTCCTGATCGCGTGGGAAGGCCTGAACCGCACCGAAGCCGCTCGAGCGATGGGCTGCTCGATTCCCGCGTTCGCCGCACGGCTCCATCGCGCACGACGGCGACTGCAGCGCCTCATGGAGGAGGAAGACCGCGTTCTGCCTCGCCGCAGCCGGAAGATGGAGGAGACGTCATGAAGCGACCGGCGACCGTCATGGACGTTTTGCGGGCGACGAACCCGCGACCGCACGATGGGCCGCGGCCGATGCCTCCCGAGGATCTCCTCGCGAGGATCACGGCCAGCGATCCTGCCACCTGCACGCCGACCCGGCGCAGGCGCTTCGGGCGTCGATCCACGGGGGCCGTCGTCGTTGCCCTCGTCCTGCTCGGTGGAAGCGCCTTCGCGGCGGCCTGGGGCACCGGCAACCTCCCCGGCGCCGCCCCCCCTGAGCGGATGGGCGTTCACTTCCCGGGTGCCACGGGCACGTACGACGTCCCCATCGCAGCGCTTGGCGGCGCGTCGCCCGACAGCTACACAACCCTCGCCGAGGCGGACGGGATCGTCGCCGCGGAGCAAGGTGGGGCCGCGCCAGGAAAGAGATGCGTGGTCATCGCAACGGCTTCCGGGGCCGTCACGCGGGGCTGCTGGGACGGGCGGCTGACGCCCGGCGGGCTGGTGTGGGCGCGCGATGACGCCGATGGGAGCCAGGTCGTCGCCTTCGTCACGGATACTCGGGCCGCGACCGGAAGGGTCGGGCAGCGCGCGTTCCCGGTGCCGGCGGGGAGCGACATCGCCGTCACGCGACTGCACGAGGGAGAACACTTGCCGATCCACATCCACCACGGGACCACCGACTACACCGTCTCCTTCACCGGTGGGACCGCTACGAGGTAGTCGGCCACGAGCGAATCACGGACCCATGCCGTCGGGTCGTTGCGCGAGGGCCGAGGAGGCTGGTGATGCGGGGCCTGCTGATGGCGGGACCCAGATTCGAACTGGGGACCCCACGATCAGCGGAACGCCCTTCGAGAGCAGGATCGAGGCGCAGGTGTGACGGAGGTCGCGGCGCCATCGTCGCGGCGGTCAGGCCGCTCGAGGCGGCCTCCGCTCCGGCGATCGCTCCGGAGGCCGCTGCCCGACCCGGCTGCTGCTGAGCATAGGCCGCCGGGACCGCGATCCGGAGCCGGGCGGCCACGCCGCGCGGTCGTCGCGCAGCACGATCGCGAGGCACAGGAGCACCCAGCCGAGGCCCAGCAGGAACCCGCCGACGACGTCCGTGAGCCAGTGGACCCCGAGCGCCAGACGGCTCAGGCCGACCACGAACGGAAGGACGACCAGGGCGGCGACGGCGAGCCGTCGCCACGGCGCGCGGCCGATCCCCCGGGCCGCGATCAGGAGCGACGCCCCCACCGCCGTCGCCACGGCCGTGTGTCCGCTGGGATAGCTCGCGCTGGCGGCCGTGGCGACGCGCAGGGACTCGGGGGGACGGGGCCGATCGACGGCGAGCTTCATCAGCCAGAACAGCAGCTCCACGCCGACGTACGAGGCGATCACGAAGGCCAGCCACCGGGAACCGCAGCGGCGTCCCACCACGACGCAGCTCACCAGCACCAGGACGCCCAGGGTCGCGCTGCCCCCGAGGAGCGCCACGGTCCGCGATGCCGCGTCCAGCGAGTAGAGGCGATGCTCGTGGAGCCAGTCGGCGGTCTGACCGTCGATCGCCGGGGGCGACGACGCGCTCCCCACGCGCACGGCCAGGACCAGCGTGCCCAGCGCGCAGAGGGCCGCAACCGCGAGGGCGCCGGTCCGCAGGCGGCCCCGGGCCACGGGTTCAGACCTCGCGGTAGCGGCCCTCGGCGAAGCAGTAGAGCGCGAAGACGACCAGCCCGGCGGCCACGAACCCGAGAAGGGCCGTCCCGTAGGGCTGGGCGGCGAGGCGCGCAAGCGCGCCGTCCAGCCCTACCGCCTCCGAAGGGTCGAACTCCACGGCCGCCTTCGCGAGAAAGAACGCGATCAGGCCGTAGACGACGCCCCGGGCCGAGATGCCGACCACCCCCACCCATTCGACCGGACGGCGCATGCGCGCCGAGGGGTGCATGCGCTTCATGAACTTCCTCCCCAGGCCCCGGTAGAGGTTCCAGACGGCGACGCCCAGGATGACCGCGGCGGCGAGCAGCACCAGCGCCCGCCCGCCCGGCCAGCCGAGGACGCCGGCGGTGGTGCTCTTGGCGCCGCCCGAGCCCGACCCGCCGCCTCCCGAGCCCGCCAGGATCGCGATCGCCGTGGCGCAGAGGATCGCGTAGGCGACGCCGCTGCCGAGCTTGCTCGCGCGAACGGCCCAGCCCGCACCGTCGTCGCCCTTGTCGTCCGTGTCGAGCACGCTCTGGGCGAACCGCCACAGCGCATAGGCGGCGAGGCCGAAGGCGAGGGCCACGAGCAGGATCTTGCCGTAGCGCTCCTGCGCCAGCACGGCCAGAGCGCCCTTCTGGTCGGTGGTCGCCCCGCCCGAGTCGGCGGCCACCTGGAGGGCGAGCAGGCCGATGATGAGGAAGATCCCGCCGCGGGCCACCATCCCGGCGCGCGCCAGCCCCCGGAACCAGGGCTGTTGGGCCTGTGCCTGGGCGTTCTCGGCGACCGACTGGGTCAACATCCATGCTCCTCGGGCGACGGACGGGATGCCCATGGCGTTTCCCGCGCTCGTTGTCGGGCAAACCGCCGCGACGCAGACCGCGCGCCCTCGGACCGGCCCGCCCCCGGCCGGTCCCACGGGACGGCTGCGTCTCAGCCTTTGCCGAGCGAATCCTCACGGGGCCCTTATGGAGAGCGGCTTCCATGTCCTGGCGCGTCGGCGCGCCGCGTCACGCGGACCCGACGCGTCCATTCCCGCGCGAAGGAGTCTCCGGATGGACCGCCGTCGGCGAGCGCACACGAAGCCGGTCCGCGCACGCGCGGCTCTCCGACGGGGCGCCGCGGCGGGGGTTCTCCTGCTGGCCGCGCTCGTCGTGGCCGGGATCGTCGCCGGTTGCGGTGGCGGTGCCGGGAGCGACGCGGCGACGACCTCGACGGTTGCCGCCGCGTCGGGACAGGACGACTTCATCGCGTGCATGCGTCGTCACGGGGTCGAGATCCAGCCGGGCGCCGGTTCCGAGGGGAGTCCTCCGGCTCCGAATCCGGGCGGCGGCGAGGCCCAGCCCGATCAGGAGGCCATCCAGGCGTGCCAGAAGTACCGTCCCGCCGGCGGCGGTCAGCGGGGTGTCGGCGACCCGGCGGCGCTGGAGTCGTTCACCTCCTGCCTGCGGGACGAGGGCGTGGAGCTTCCGGACCGACAGCCCGGCGCGAATCCCGGTACCGGCATGCCCAGCCGGATCGACCCGAGCGATCCGACGACGGCCGCAGCGCTGGAGAAGTGCCAATCCCTGGTCCGGGGGGCCTCCGGGTCGGGCGGCGGCCAGTGATCCCACGACCCCGCCCGGTGCAATCGCCCCGTCTCGACGGGCCGCCTAGGGGCTGTGCGGAGGTGGCCCGGACGGAGGGGGCGCGGTGATCAGGGAGGTCGTGCCTCAGCGCGTCCTCGTCGTTCACGGCGACTCGCATCGCGCAGGACCGGGTCGTTCGGGGCGAGGACGAGGTAGGACATGGCCCGGTCGAGAGCCCCTGATACAGCCGTGGCCCTGCTGACTCCGTCGCTGCGCCCTATAGGCGATCTGGTATCAGGCTTGGCCAACCGACGCGGGACCTTCGGTCCATTCTGATGCTCGAGACCGCTACAGCATTTCGGGAGGGCCCTCGCGGCCTGACCGCGGGGTTTCCCCCGAGGTGCCCCCGCGCCCGGCGTTGGCGGCCACCACCACGGGCTCGATGAGCGCCGAGCAGCGGGGCAGTCGCAGAGGTTCTCGTCGAGCGGCGGAAGCGGGGGGACCTGCGGTGTGGAGGCCGTGCTCACTCGGCACCGTCCCCGACCGGCCCGCCGCCGAACGTGGAGCCATCCGTCGGGAAGGGCTGGCGGCCCTCGTAGCGCACCAGGGGCTCGCCCCGGAACCGCTCCTTGTCGGGGTCGTAGGAGACGCCCGAGGGCGGGATGGCACCCGGCCGGTTCTCGCTGGGCTCGGGTGCGTTGGCCGAGGCCCGGGGCCGGTGGAGAGGCGGGTGTTGGAGACGTTGGTGACCGGCTCGCGGGCCTGCACCGGGTGGAGCGGGACGACGGTGCCCGTCGGGGCATCGCTGAGCACGGTGTCGTCGAAGCCGAAGGGCATGGACGCGGACGGCCCGGGCTCGGGATCGAGGCCGGCTCGCTCGCGGACCGCCGCTGCGCTGAGCCCGCCACCACTGCGAAGCGCCGAGGTGTCGGGGAGAGCGCGAGGTGCCGGTGCCGGTGCCGGGGCGGGGCCACACCAGCGATCGAGTTCGCAGCGCGGGATGCGCCACTGTGCCCGAGGACCGGTCCCGAGCCGCGTGGCCCCAATGGTCTGCCGACGCCTAACGACGGTTCGTCGCTCTCGATGCGCATGCGCACGGAGTCCGTCCTCATGTTTCGGGTGCCCTAACAGCCACTCAGGCTGTGTGATCCGGCCGCCCCGAGGCTCAACGGCTATCAAGTAGCTGTCGGCCGGGGTCCCGTTGGGGTCCCGGAGGCCGGGACGGCCGCTCGTGCCCTTGGCGTAGTGCGCCAACGCCGCCGAGCTAGGGCGGCATCTACGCCGGCTGCCGCACCTCAGGCCGCTGGGCGTGCGCGGCTCCCCCCCAACGTGTCAGACGCTCCCCCGACGCCCCCCAACGCCCCGAAAGGCACTTCGGCCCCCGAGCGCGCTCAATGCAGAGAGGGCCGAAAGAGGCTACGTGATGCGGGATCTGCCGATGGCGGGACCCAGATTCGAACTGGGGACACCACGATTTTCAGTCGTGTGCTCTACCAACTGAGCTATCCCGCCGCGCCCTCCGCCACGCGGAGGGTCCGCGAACGCTAGGGCCCCCCCGGGGCCGATTCAACCCCGGGGGGCGGGCCCGTTCGGCCCGCGTCGGGGCCGGTCGCACCCTGAACCGGGGCTTTACCTGCCGCCGACTATCATCGACGCGTGGAGAGCCGCGGCCACATCCTCGTCGTTGACGACGAGCGCGCGATCCGCCGCCTGCTGAGGATGTACCTCACCGACGCCGGATTCACGGTGGCCGAGGCGGCCGACGGCGAGGCCGCCGTCGACCAGGTGCGCATGGGGGGCATCGACCTCGTGCTGCTGGACCTGATGCTCCCCGGGATGGACGGCTACGAGGTCTGCCGGCGCCTGCGCGAGATCGGGTCGGTGCCGGTGATCATGGTCACGGCGCGCACGGACGAGGCCAACCGCATCACCGGCCTGGAGCTGGGGGCCGACGACTACGTGGTCAAGCCGTTCTCCCCGGTCGAGGTCGTCGCGCGCGTCAAGGCGGTGCTGCGCCGCGTGAGCGCGCCGCCCGACCCGAACCGCGTGCTGCGCGCCGGCAGCGCTCAGCTGGAGCCGCTCAGCCGCCGGGCGACGGTTGACGGGGTGGAGGTGGACCTCACGCGGCTGGAGTTCGACCTGCTCGCCGAGCTCGCCGCCCACCCGCGCGTCGTCTACACGCGCGATCGCCTGCTCGAGAAGGTGTGGGGCTACCAGTCGCCGGTGGGCGGCAAGACCGTGGACGTGCACGTCGCCAACCTGCGCAAGAAGCTCGGCGACGACATCGGCATCGTCGCCGTGCGGGGGGTCGGCTACCGCCTGGAGCCGGGGCCGTGAGGGCCCTGCTCGACCGCCTGCGCCCCCACAGCTTCCAGGCGCGTGTGGCGATCGCGATCGCGATCGCCCTGATCGTCGTGTTCGTGGTCATCCAGCTGGTGTTCGTCTCGATCGTGCAGGAGCGCCAGCGCGAGGGCGTCGAGGCCACGCTGCGCCAGCAGGCCGACTCGATCGCGCGCGCCGGTGGATCGCGGTGGCCTCGCCAACGCCGCCGCCACGGCCCGCGACGCCGGGCGCTTCATCGGCGACGCCCGGCTCGTGGTGAGCGTGGACGGCGAGGTCGTGCACTGGAACGAGCCGGTGGCGGACCTGGAGGCCTCGGCCACGGTCCGGCGCGGCGACGTCGAGGTGCTCATGCAGCGCAGCGACCCGGACGCCGGGCTCCTCTCCGACTGGGGCTTCGTGTCGCTGGTGCTGCTAGCCTGGCCGGCACGGGCGCGCTGATCTGGGTGCTCGCGTCCAGCGTCGGGGCGCGCCTGCGCGCCTCGGTGAGCGCGCTCGCCGACAGCGCCGAGGCGGTCACCCAGGGGCGCCTCGACGTGCGCGCGCCGGTCACCGACGACGAGCTCGGGCGCCTGTCGCTGGCCTTCAACCGCATGACCGCCCGGCTCGAGCTGGCCGACGCGCGCCAGCGCGAGTTCCTGGCCGACGTCGCCCACGAGCTGCGCACGCCGGTCACCTCGATCGAGGGCTTCGCCACCGCCCTGGAGGACGGCACGGCCAGCACGCCGAGCGGCGCGCCGAGTCGGCGGAGTTCATCCGCGCCGAGGCCGCCCGCCTGCGCGCGCTGGTCGACGACCTCCAGGAGCTGACCTGGCTCGACCTCGACCCGCCGGTGGAGGCGCGCGCGATCGACCTCGGCGAGCTGGGCCGCGCGGCGGTGACCCGGCTCGGCGCTCGACGCCCGGCGTCAAGGGGGTCGACCCTCGGCCCGCCCCAGGGGGCCGGCCCGGCGGTCGGCGACCCCGCGCACGTGGACACGATCCTCGCCAACCTGATCTCCAACGCGATCGCCGCCACCCGCCGAGGGCGGATCGGTCACCCTCGCGACCGTCGCCGGGCCCGGCGAGGCCGGGCATCGCGGTCACGCGACACCGGGCGCGGGCATCCCCCCGAGCACCTGCCCTTCATCTTCGACCGGCTCTACCGCGTGCAGCCGGGCCGCGACCGGCGCGCCGGCGGCTCGGGCCTCGGCCTGTCCATCGTCCGCCGCCTGGCCACGCTGCTCGGCGGGCCGCGTGACGGTCTCGAGCCGCGTGGGCGAGGGCTCGACCTTCACGCTCTGGCTGCCCGCCCGCGCCGTCGCGCCGTCGCGAGCCCGGGTCGCGCTACCCCAGCGCCGCGGATAGGCTCGGGCGGATGTTGCGCCGCGATCCCAGGGGGCAAGCGCATGACGCAGCGTCGGTACCTGCTCGACGAGGACGCGATCCCGCGTCAGTGGTACAACCTCGCGGCCGACCTGCCGTCGCTGCCACCGCCGCCGCTGCACCCGGGCACCGGCGCGCCCGTCGGCCCCGACGACCTGATCCCGCTCTTCCCGATGGCGCTGATCATGCAGGAGGTCGCGCCGAGCCGCTGGATCGCCATCCCCGACCCGGTGCGCGAGATCTACTCGATGTGGCGGCCCACGCCCCTGTACCGCGCCCTGGGCCTGGAGCGCGCGCTCGGGACGCGCAGCCGCATCTTCTACAAGTACGAGGGCGTCAGCCCCTCGGGCAGCCACAAGACCAACACCTCGGTGCCCCAGGCGTACTACAACGCCCAGGAGGGCGTCAGCCGCATCGCCACCGAGACCGGCGCCGGCCAGTGGGGCTCGGCCCTCGCCTTCGCGTGCCAGTTCTTCGACCTCGAGGCCAAGGTCTACATGGTGCGCGCCTCGTACGACCAGAAGCCCTACCGGCGCTCGATGATCCGCACCTGGGGCGGCGAGGTCGTCCCGAGCCCGTCGCCCGACACCGCGGCCGGGCGCGGCATCCTCGAGGCCACCCCCGACAGCACGGGCAGCCTCGGCATCGCGATCAGCGAGGCGGTGGAGGACGCCGCCACGCGCGACGACACCAAGTACGCGCTGGGGAGCGTGCTGAACCACGTGCTGCTGCACCAGACGATCGTCGGCCAGGAGGCGAAGGAGCAGCTGGCGATGGCCGGCGCCGATCCGGACGTCATCGTCGGGTGCGTGGGCGGGGGATCGAACTTCGCCGGCCTCGCGTTCCCCTTCCTGGCCGACAAGGCCGCCGGCAAGGACATCCGCATCATCGCGGCCGAGCCGGCCGCCTGCCCCACGCTCACGCGCGGCCACTACGGCTACGACTTCGGCGACACGGCCAAGATGGCGCCGCTGCTGCCGATGCACACGCTCGGCCACGGCTTCGTGCCGCCGGCCATCCACTCCGGCGGCCTGCGCTACCACGGCATGGCCCCGCTCGTCTCGCACGTCGTGCACACCGGCCTGGTCGAGGCCCGCGCCTACGACCAGAGCGAGTGCTTCGCCGAGGCGGTCCGCTTCGCCCGCGCGGAGGGGATCATCCCCGCGCCCGAGCCCTCCCACGCCCTGCGGGCGGTCGCCGAGGAGGTCGGCGCGCGCCGAGGAGGAGGGCGTCGAGCGCACGATCCTCTTCAACCTGTGCGGCCACGGCAACTTCGACATGGCCGCCTACGACGCCTACCTCGCGGGCGAGCTCGTGGACCTGCCGCTGCCGCAGGCCGAGCTCGACGCCGCGGCGTCCGAGCTGGAGGGGCTGCCGACGATCTAGAAGGAGTCCGGCGGCTCGGCGCTCGACAGCGGGACGGTGATCCGCGCCACGGCCTCGAGCGGACCCGGCTCCTCGCTGTCGGGGTCGCCGGGGTCGCGCGAGAGCACGAAGGTGACGGGGTGGGTGGCCGGGCTCTCCTCCCCGGTGCAGTCGGCGTTGAAGAGCCCGCCGCGGATCGCCCCCACGTCCGCGACGGCCGTGGTGTCGGCGCCGGTGTCCGAGTGGATCGGGTCGATCGACGCGTCGGCGACCTGGTCGGGCGTGCCGTCCAGGCACGTCCACGCCGCGGTGAGGCGGTAGCCGGTGCGCGGCTCGGGGTTGCGGACCGTGATCGTGCCGGGGCTCTCCTCGGACATCACCGGCAGGTCGTAGGCGAGCGTCGGGGGCGGCGGCAGCGCGACCTGGGCCGTGGCCGTCCGGCGCACGCCGGCGACCGCGAAGGTCAGGGTCACCGGCGAGGCGGTCCCGGCCGGACGTCCGCCGAGGACCTCGGTCAGGACGCCGCCACGCGCCAGGACGAGGGTCGCCGCGCCGCGCGCGTCGGTGCGCAGGGCGCCCAGCTCCAGGGGCCGGGCCAGCCAGGGCGCGCGCACCTCGGGGCGGAGCGTCGCGCGCGGCGCGAAGTCGATGAACCGCAGCACCGGGTCCTGGCCGGCGTCGGTCAGGGGCTGGGCCGGGCGGATGATGTCGCGCCGCACGCGCGCGACCGAGAGGGCCACGATCGCGCCCCCGCTCGTGCGCCCCACGAAGCGGGTCACGCGGCGCTGGCCGGCGACGGTCTGGCCGAGGTCCAGGTAGGTCCAGGTCCGGTTGCGGCGCACGCGCAGGCTCGACCCGTAGGCCCCGCGCACGGCGGCGATCGTTCGAACCCGCGTCCCACCCCCCGCTCGGTGGTCCAGCGCCCGCCGCGGAACGTCCACCCCTGCACCCGGCCGGCGCCGTCGAGCTCCAGCACGCCGCCCTGCGCACGGCGCGGGTCGTCCCGGCACCTCCGGGTCCCGGTCCCGGCCGCGGGTCGCCCGCATCGCAGGTGCAGGCGCGCGACGGCCTTCGCGCCGGAGCTTCCGATCGGGCCGAAGGCCGGCCCGATGCCCGCGGCGACCCTCCCCGACGCCGGGATGGCCGCGCCGGCCGGGGACGCCGCCATCATCGCGGCGGTGACGCCGACCGCGACCAGCGCTCCGAGGAGGGGGAGGCGGGGCATGACGCCCCCAGCCTAGTAGGGGCTCCGCGAGGAGGGGCCGGGTCCGTCCTTGCGCTCGGCCTCGGCCTCGGCCTTGCGGCGCAGGCGCCGCTGGCTGGCCGCCACGCCGCCGATGATGGCCAGCCCGAGCACGAGGTAGGGGATGCCGTAGAGGTAGCGGTTGTTGTCCAGGCCGATCAGGAACACCACCCCGCCGACGGCGAAGATCAGGCCGATCGCGTACGAGAAGAGGACCGCGGTGGGGCTCATCAGGCCTCCCCGAAGTGCGCCTCGATCTGCGCGATCACCTCGGGGGCCAGGTCCTGCCAGTCGGTCGCCTCGTCCTTGGTGACGCTGACGAAGTTCGAGACCAGGAACACGTTGGTGACGCCCTCGAGCGCGAACAGCCGCGCCCCGAGCGGCGACTCGGACGGGTCGGTTCCCTCGCGGACCGTCTGGGCCCCGCCCGGGGTGGAGGGCCGGTCCAGCGTGAACTTGACCGCGTTGGGGTTCGGAGTGGCCTCCGGGATCACTTCCATCGTCGTCTGAGCCTCTCGTCGCGGCGCGCGAATCACTCGATCGGGGTGATGTCGCGGGCCTTGGTATTTCGCCCACGCGGGCCGATGGGTCCTCACAGGGCCCTCTCTCGGCCCCGTCTGAAAGGTAGCGATATGGCTGCCCCGATCGACTTCACCTCGCGCGCCCAGGCCGTCGCCAAGACGACGCCCACCGCGTCGCCGCGCCTGTGCGGATGGTGTCTCGGCAGCGGCAAGTACCTCGAGGCCCTCGACTGCGGCGTGGCGCACACGTACCTGCCCGTCGTCTGCCAGGCCTGCGACGGGACCGGACACCGCCCCTCCCGCTGAGCCGCCGGGCGCGTAGGATGCCGCGGTGCCCGCCGCCGCCGCCGACCCTCGCGCCCGCCTCGCCACGCTCCTGCGCGAGCACGCCCTGGTGCGCGAGTCCGTCGTGCTCGCCTCGGGTCGCCGCTCCTCCTACTACTTCGACGCGCGCCAGGTGCTCTTGGACCCCGAGGGGGCGGCGCTCGCGGGGCAGCTGCTGTGGTCGCACATCGGCCCCAGCGCACCGGCGGCGGTCGGCGGCCTGACCCTCGGCGCCGACCCCCTCGTCTGCGCCGTGAGCGCCACGGCCTGGGCGCAGGGCACGCGGGTCACCGGCTTCTTCGTGCGCAAGGAGGCCAAGAAGCACGGCCTCCAGCAGTGGATCGAGGGCCCCTTCATCGAGGAGGGCACGCCGGTCGCCGTGGTCGATGACGTGCTGACCAGCGGCGGCTCGCTGCGTCGCTCGCCATCGAGAAGGCCCGCCAGGCCGGAGGCGTGGTGGTCGGCCGCCGCCGTCGTCGTGGATCGTGGGGAGGGCGGCCACGAGGTGGCCGAGGACGCGCTCGCGGGCGCGCCCCTCATCGCGCTGTACACGGCGCAGGAGCTCCTCGATCCGGAGCGGCCCGCGGCGTGACCCGGGCCGGGCGGGCGGCCCCGGGCGACGCGGTCGTCGTCAGGGTGTCGGGTCCCACGGCGACGATCGCCACCCCCGGCGGGGAGCGGGAGGCGCGCCTGACCCCGCGGGTGCCGGGCGGCCCGGCGGTGGCGGGCGACCGGGTCCGCCTGCGTGCCGGCACCGATCCGCCGGTCATCGAGGAGGTGCTCGAGCGCACGACGGTGCTCGAGCGAGGCGACGGAGGCGACAAGCGCGCCCGGCCCATCGTGGCCAACGCCGACCTCCTGCTGGTGGTCGCCGCGGTGGTCGATCCCCCGCTGCGCGACCGGCTCATCGACCGCTACCTGGTGGCCGCGGCCCTGGGCGGTCTCGAGCCCGCGCTGGTCATCACGAAGACCGACCTCCCGCACGACGCCGTCGCGCTGGACGACCTGCTGGAGCCCTACCGGCAGCTCGGCTACCCCACCCTGACCGGCGACGCGCGCACCGCCGGGCTCGCCGAGGACGTGCGGGCGCTCATCGACGGGCGCGTGGCGATCCTCGCCGGCCACTCGGGGGTGGGCAAGTCGACCCTCACCGCGGCGCTGACCGGGGTCGAGCGCGCCGTGGGCGCGGTCAGCGAGAAGGTGCGCACCGGGCGCCACACGACCAGCGATCCGCGCCTCATCCCCCTTCCCGGCGGCGGCGCCGTGGTGGACACCGCCGGCGTGCGCACGTTTCACCTGCCGAGGCTGGACCGCGCCCGCCTCGAGGCGGGCTTCCCCGAGATCGCGCGCGCCGCCGAGGGCTGCCGCTTCCGGGCTGCGCGCACGACGGGGACGCCGGCTGCGCGGTCGTCGGCGCCGTCCCGGCCGCGCCGTCTGGAGAGCTATCGGCGGATGCTGGCGGAGATGCGTTGAGCCCGCGTCGCCGGAACCCGTTCGTGCTTGACCCGGCCTCGGGCCAGGCCGTAAGTTTGTGCGACGCGGCACGAACCGCGCCTAGGCGAACGACGACACCGTGCTGGAGGAGTTCATGAACCGTCCACGCCGTTTCCTGCCCCCGATTGCAGGAGGCGCCCAGACGACAGGCTGGGAGGCCCTCGACAAGTGGGTGGGCGGTAGCTCCGGCTCTGGTGGCTCGGACGCGCCCGCCGCGACCTCGGGCAAGACCGGCTGGGAGGCCCTCGAGAAGTGGGTCGGCCCCGGTGGCGGCTCGGCCGCGCCCGCCGCGGCGCCCTCGGGCAAGACCGGCTGGGAGGCCCTCGAGAAGTGGGTCGGCCCGGTGGCGGCTCCGGCCGCGGCCCGCCGCGGCGCGCGCCCTCGGGCAAGACCGGCTGGGAGGCCCTCGACAAGTGGGTCGGCGGCTCGGCGGCGGCTCGGCCGCGCCCCGCGGCGGCGCCCTCGGGCAAGACCGGCTGGGAGGCCCTCGACAAGTGGGTCGGCGCGCTCGGCGGCGGCGGCCCGCCGCCGCCGCGGCCCCTCGGGCAAGACCGGCTGGGAGGCCCTCGACAAGTGGGTCGGCGGCTCGGGCGGCGGCTCGGCCGCGCCCGCGGCGGCGCCCTCGGGCAAGACCGGCTGGGAGGCCCTCGACAAGTGGGTCGGCCCCGGTGGCGGCTCGGCCGCGCCCGCCGCGGCGCGCCCCTCGGGCAAGACCGGCTGGGAGGCCCTCGACAAGTGGGTCGGCGGAGGCGGGGCGGCTCCGCCGCCCCGGCGGGCGGGCCCTCGGGCACCACCGGCTGGGAGGCCCTCGACAAGTGGGTCGGCAGCGGCGCATCGGCGCCCTCGGCCCAGGCGAGCGCGGGCAACGGGGCGGCGGCGGCCGAGGCCTCGGCCCCGGCGGCGGAGGCCGCGTCCTCGGGCGGGCTTCGTCGGCTTCCTCAAGCGCCTGTTCGGCGGCAAGTAGCCGTCCCGGTCCTCCCCGGCGCCGCCGTCGTGGCGGCGCCGGGTTCGCGCGGTGACACGTGTCATCAACGAGCGGTCCGCGCGGCGGCGTGCTGCTGCTCCCGATCGGGCCGGCGCTCATGGTCGCGCTGATCTGCCTGCGGCGCGGCGAGATCCTCGCTCTGCCGAAGGGGCACATCGAGGACGGCGAGTCGCGTGAGCAGGCCGCGATTCGCGAGACCCGCGAGGAGACGGGGATGGCGGGCGGCGCCGCTCACGCCGCTCAACCAGATCTCCTACGTCTTCCGGTCGCGCTTTCACGGCGGCCCGCGTGGCCAAGCGGGTCGACTTCTTCCTCATGGCCTACCGCTCGGGGTCGCCCGCGCGCCACGACGGCGAGGTTGACGGCGTGCGGCTGGTGCCGATCGAGCGCGCCCAGGAGTCCCTGGCGTACCCGGGAGAGCGCGCCGTGATGGGAGAAGCCCTCGCCTGGGTGAGGGCGGCAGGTTACGGTGGCCAGTGGGCGAAGGAAGGCCGCGACCGGTCGCCGTGAGCCCCGGCCCCCGTCCACCCGCTGCCGAGGACTTCCGTGTACGCCCTGAACTTCTACTCCCCGCTGTTCATCGACCAGCTCCGCAAGGGGCGCAAGACCGCGACCATCCGCCTGGGCGACAAGTCCCACAAGTACCGCAAGGGGCAGCTCGTGTGGGTGACGGTGGGCCACCGTCACGGCCCGCGCCAGCGGATCTTCACGGCGATCATCGACGACGTCTCGGTCAAGCCGGTGCGCGAGCTCACCCAGCGCGAGATCGAGCGCGACAACCCCGAGTTCCGCCTCGTGGAGGACACCCTCCACTTCCTCTCGCACATCTACTCGCGCGAGGTGGCCCTGGACGACGCCGTCTCGGTGATCCACTTCTCCGAGGTCATCGAGTTCCCCTCGCTCAAGTGAACGCCATGTGACGCTCCCGCGCCTTGATTCGCGCGGGCGCCGGTGGCAACCTTTGGCACTCACAGTCATCGAGTGCCAATGGGGGAAGTGCATGAGCTTGCAGCCCTTGGGCGACCGCGTCGTCGTCCAGTCGATCGAGGCGGAGCAGGTCACCGCCAGCGGCATCGTCCTCCCGGACACCGCAGCCGAGAAGCCGCAGCGCGGCAAGGTCATCGCCGTCGGCGCGGGGCGGTACGAGGACGGTAAGCGCGTGCCGATCCAGGTCGCGGAGGGTGACGAGGTCATCTACTCCAAGTACGGCGGCACCGAGATCAAGGTGGACGGCGAGGACTACCTGATCCTTCGCGAGTCCGACATCCTCGCGAAGGCGGTCTGAACGTGCCCAAGCTGATCAAGTTCAACGAGGACGCCCGCCGCTCGCTGGAGCGCGGCGTGAACACCCTGGCCGACGCGGTCAAGGTCACCCTCGGCCCCAAGGGGCGCTACGTCGTGCTCGACAAGAAGTTCGGCGCGCCCACCATCACCAACGACGGCGTCACGATCGCGCGTGAGATCGAGGTCGAGGACGTCTTCGAGAACCAGGGCGCCCAGCTGGTGCGCGAGGTGGCCACCGCCACCAACGACGTCGCCGGCGACGGCACCACCACCGCCACCGTGCTGGCCCAGGCGATCGTGCGCGAGGGCCTCAAGAACGTGGCCGCCGGCGCCAACCCGATGGGCCTCAAGCGCGGCATCGAGGCCGCCGTCGACGTGGTCGTGGGCGAGATCGCCAAGCAGGCCAAGGCCGTCTCGGGCAAGGAGGACATCGCCCGGGTCGCCTCGATCTCCAGCCGCGACCGCGCCATCGGCGATGTCATCTCGGACGCCATCGAGAAGGTCGGCAAGGACGGCGTGGTCAACGTCGAGGAGGGCCAGACCTTCGGCATGGACCTCGAGTTCACCGAGGGCATGCAGTTCGACCGCGGCTACATGAGCCCCTACATGGTCACCGACCAGGACCGCATGGAGGCCGTCCTCGATGACCCGTTCCTGCTCATCCACGGCGGCAAGATCTCCTCGGTCCAGGACGTGCTGCCGCTGCTCGAGCAGGTGATCGGCCAGGGCCGGCCGCTTCTGATCATCGCCGAGGACGTCGAGGGCGAGGCCCTTGCCACCCTGATCGTCAACAAGCTGCGCGGCACCTTCACCGGCATCGCCGTCAAGGCGCCGGGCTTCGGTGACCGCCGCAAGCGCATGCTCGAGGACATCGCCATCCTCACCGGCGGCGAGGTGGTCGCCGAGGAGATGGGCCTCAAGCTGGCCAACACCCAGATCTCCCAGCTCGGGCGGGCCCGCAAGATCGTGATCGGCAAGGACGCCACCACCATCATCGACGGCGCCGGCGACACCGACGAGATCAAGGGCCGGATCAAGCAGATCAAGGCCGAGATCGAGACCACCGACTCGGACTTCGACCGCGAGAAGCTCCAGGAGCGCCTGGCCAAGCTGGCCGGCGGCGTGGCCGTGGTCAAGGTCGGCGCGGCCACCGAGACCGAGCTCAAGGAGAGAAAGCACCGCGTCGAGGACGCCCTGCAGGCCACCCGCGCCGCCCTCGAGGAGGGCATCGTGCCCGGTGGGGGCGTGGTCCTGATCAACTCGATCAAGGCCCTCGACACGCTCAAGCTGAGCGGTGACGAGGCCACCGGTGCCAACATCGTGCGCCGCGCCCTGGAGGAGCCGCTTCGCCAGCTGGCCGAGAACGCGGGCCTCGAGGGCTCGGTGGTCGTGGGCGAGGTCAAGTCCAAGAAGGCCGGCATCGGCCTCAACGTGGACACCGGCGAGTACGTCGACCTGGTCAAGGCCGGCATCATCGACCCGGCCATGGTCACCCGCTCGGCGCTCCAGAACGCGGCCTCGATCGCCAAGAACATCATCACCACCGAGGCCGTGGTCGCCGACAAGCCCGAGGAGGGCGGCGGCGGCGGGATGCCCGACATGGGCGGCATGGGCGGCATGGGCGGCATGGGGATGGGCATGTAACCTCGGCCGAACAGCCGACCATCCGTGCGAGAAGGGGGCCCTCACGGGCCCCCTTCGTCGTCTCCGCGTCCGTGAGCAGCCCTCCCGACATCCCCCGACGGACCCTGGTCTTCTGGACCGTGACGCTCCTCATCGGCGTCGACACGGTGCTGTTCTCGATGGTCGCGCCGGCCCTGCCGGACTTCGCAGACCGCTACGACTTCTCGGCGTCGGTCGCGGCCCTGATCTTCGCGGCGTTCCCGGTGGGGCAGCTCCTCGCCGCGCTGGTGGCCGCCGGCTGGGTCGAGCGGTGGGGGCGCCGGCCGGTGATGATGATCGCGGCCGTCGTGCTGCTGGCGGCGACCCTGGGCTTCGCCGCCGCCACCGGCCCGGAGCTGCTGGCGCTCGCGCGCTTCATGCAGGGGACGGCGGCGGGTCTGGTGTGGACCGCCGGGCTCGCGGCGATCAGCGACGTGTACCCGGTCAACCAGCTCGGCTTCCGCCTCGGCCTGGCGGAGACCGCCGGCGGCGCCATGGGCCTGCTGGGCCCGATCCTGGGCGGCGGGCTGATCGTGCTCGTGGGCCTGGACGCCACGTTCGCGCTGGCCGCGATCCTGCCCGCGCTGGCCATGATCCCGGTGTTCGCCATCCCCGAGACCCGCAGCGGCCCGGGGTCGGCCCAGCGGCTGGCGCCCGCGCTGCGCTCGCTGGTGCGCGTGCCCAAGGCCCGCGTCGCCTTCTGGGCCCTGGCCGGCGTGGCGGCCGTCCTGGCGCTGGTCGAGCCGCTGCTGCCGCTCGACCTGGCCGACCGCCTCGACCTGTCGTCGCTCGGCATCGGGATCGTGTTCGGCGTGGGCCTGATCTCCTACTTCGCGCTCGTGCCGGTGGGCGGGCGCTGGTCGGACCGGCGCGGGCGGCGGGCCCCGCTGGTCGTGGGCGGCGCGCTGATGGCCGTCGGGCTCCCCTTCATCGCGGTCGGGCCCGCGGCCGCCGTGGCGATCGCCTTCGCCGTCGTCGGCGCCGGCATGGCCGCGATGAGCGCGCCCACCGGGCCCCTGATGGTGGAGGCCGTCAACGAGGCGGGGATGGCCGGCCAGTACGGGCTCAGCGCGGCCATGCTGACCGTGGTGTTCGCCGTGGGCTACGCGGTCGGCCCGCTGCTGGGCGCCGGGGCCAGCGCCGTCATGCCGTTCCTCGCGACCATGATCCTCGCGGCCATCGGCATCGCGCTGGTCGCCGCCTGGGTGGCGCGCACCCTCCCCAGGGAACAGCGGCCGCAGGAGGCTTTGGCCGCGGGGCCAAGGGGTTGAGCGTCCACCCGCTGCTAGCCTCCCCGGTCCCGGAGTTGCGTGAAGGGGTACCGCGTGCCGCTGTTCACCGACTACACGACCGACGGTTTCTTCGACGAGATGTTCGAGGAGCCGGATCGGCCTCGTGATGCCTATTCCCGGCTCTTCTCCGGGCTCAAGTCGCTGCGCCCGGCGACCTTCGCGGCGCGCAGCGCGCTGGTCGACCGCGCCTACCTGACCCAGGGCATCACCTTCGCCCACGGCGGACGCGAGCAGCCCTTCCCGTTCGACCTGCTGCCGCGCCTGATCCCGGCGGACGAGTGGACCCACCTCGACGCCGGGCTCGCCCAGCGGGTGGTGGCCCTGGACCGCTTCATCGGCGACATCTACGGGGCGCGCAGGGCGGTGGCCGACGGCGTCGTGCCGAACGCCCTCGTGACCACCTGCGAGGGCTACGAGCGCGAGATGGTCGGCATCGAGCCCCCCCTGGGACGTTTCGTGCACGTGGCCGGCATCGACCTGGTGCGCGACGACGACGGCACCTGGCGCGTGCTGGAGGACAACCTGCGCTGCCCGTCGGGCCTGTCCTACGTCATCCAGAACCGCGCCTTCATGCGCCGCGCCTTCCCCGAGGCCTTCGCCGATCATCACGTCGAGCCGGTGGGCCACGCCCCGTTCCTGCTGCTGTCGGCCCTGATGGCCGCGGCTCCCGAGGGGCGCGACTCCCCGCGGGTCGTGGTGCTCACGCCCGGCCCGGCCAACCCGGCCTACTACGAGCACGCCTTCCTCGCGCAGCAGATGGGCGTGCCGCTGGTGGAGGGACGCGACCTGACCGTGCGCGACCGGCGCGTGTACCTGCGCACCACCACGGGGCGCGAGCCCGTCGACGTCATCTACCGGCGCATCGACGACGGCTTCCTCGACCCCGCCAGCCTCAAGGCCGACTCGCTGCTGGGCGTCGCCGGGCTGATGCAGTCGTTCCGCGAGGGCCGCGTCGCGGTGTGCAACGCGGTCGGGACGGGCGTCGCCGACGACAAGGCCGTCTACGCCTACGTGCCCGACCTGATCCGGTACTTCCTCGGCGAGGAGCCGATCCTCGAGCAGGTCCCCACCTACCTGATGGAGCGCGAGGCCGAGCGCACCTACGCGCTCGAGAACCTCGACCGCCTGGTCGTGAAGGCCGTGGACGGAGCCGGCGGCTACGGCATGCTGATCGGTCCCCACGCCAGCCCCGGCGAGCGCCAGGCGTTCGCCCGCCGCGTGACCGAGAACCCGCGCGGCTACGTCGCCCAGGAGACCATCAAGCTCTCGCGCGCGCCCGTGCTGGTGGGCGACCGCTTCCAGGCCCGCCACGTGGACCTGCGCCCCTTCGTCGTCTACGGGGAGCGGCCCGTGGTGGTCCCCGGCGGGCTCACCCGGGTCGCGCTGCGCGACGGCTCGCTGGTGGTCAACTCCTCTCAGGGCGGGGGCAGCAAGGACACCTGGGTCCTCAGCAACTGATGCTGGCCCGGGTCGCCGAGACGCTCTACTGGACGGCGCGCGATCTCGAGCGCGCCGAGAACTTCGCGCGCCTGCTCGAGGTGGGCCAGGCGGCGGCGCTGGAGGGCGACTCCTCCAACGGCGCGGGCGGCCGCCTGGTGTGGGAGCCGCTGGTGCGCATCGCCGGCGACTACGAGAGCTTCCTGCTCACGCACCGCCGCGCCGACGAGCGCAGCGTGCCGTGGTTCCTCACCTTCGGGCGCGACAACCCCGACAGCATCGTGGCGTGCGTCAAGCGCGCCCGCGAGAACGCGCGCAGCGTGCGCGACCGGCTGCCCACCGAGGTGTGGGAGGGCATCAACGACGCGTGGCTGGAGCTGGTGGAGTGGCCGCCGGAGCGCATCACGCGCGACGGGGTCTACCCCTTCTGCCAGGGCATCCGCCGCTCGTCCTATCTGATCCTCGGCCTGGTCGAGCAGACGATGCGCCGCGACGAGGGCTGGCAGTTCATGCGCCTGGGCCGCTTCCTGGAGCGCGCGGGCCGCTCCACCCGGCTCGTCCAGGCCCACCAGGCCTCGCGCGCGGCGCTGCCCGACGAGGACGACGTCTTCGACCTGCACGGCTGGCGGGCGCTGCTCGGCGACGCCGCGGCCCACGAGGCCTACCTCCAGGTGGACGCCGCCGCGCTGTCGCCCGAGTCGATCAGCCGCTTCCTGCTGCTGGACCCGCGGTTCCCGCGCTCGGTCGCCTTCTGCCTGGGCGAGGTCGAGTCGGCCATCGAGGACCTCATCTCGATGGACGCGATCGCGGCCAACCCCGCCCCCCTGGTGCTGGCGCGCACCGCGCGCGACATGGTCGAGGCGGCCGCGCGCAAGCCGTGGGGCGGGCTCGAGGTGGGCGACCTCATCGAGCGTCTGCTGGCCCGGTGCACGTCGATCGACGTGGCGCTCGGCGAGTCCTGCTTCCTCGCATCCTACGAACGCACACCGATCGGACAGCATGCCCAGGCTTCACGCCAAGCACAGAACTGAGATCCGCTACGCCGGCTCGGTCGGCGAGAGCGTCAACGAGATCCGCCTGGTGCCCTCGGGCAACGGGCGCCAGCAGGTGGAGTGGTCCCACGTGCGCACCGAGCCGGCGGCCGAGCTGCTCGGGCACCGCGACGCGTACGGCAACGAGGTGCGCTGGTTCCAGCTCATCGAGCCGCACGGCCTGCTGGTGGTGGAGGCCGAGGCCGTGGTGACCACCCGGCCCGGGCTGGGGCGGCCGCACGACGCCGACCCCGGCATCGCCGCCATCGCCGAGCCCTCCTACATCGACGACTTCGCCGAGTTCCTCTCCGGGTCCACGCACATCCGCTGGGTGGAGCCGGTCGAGGGATTCGCGCAGAGCCTCGCCCTCGACGAGTCCGGGACCCTCGTGAACTGGGGCGCCACCCTCGAGGCCCAGATCAACGCGGCCATCGTCTACACGCCCGGCGTCACCGAGGTCGACACGCCGGTGGAGGAGGTGGTGCGGGTCGGCCGGGGCGTCTGCCAGGACATGGCCCACCTCATGATCGCGGTCGCCCGCCGCCGCGGGGTGGCGGCGCGCTACGTCAGCGGCTGGCTCTACCTGCCCGGGCTCGAGGGCCCCGGCGAGAGCCACGCGTGGGTCGAGATCGCGGTGCCCGGCCTGGGCTGGGTCGAGTTCGACCCCACCCACCCCTCGCCCGACACCGAGCACTACGTCCGCCTGGCCGTCGGTCGCGACTACGCCGACGTGCCCCCGCTGCGCGGCAGCTACCTCGGGCCGGCGACCGAGAAGATGGACGTCACCGTCGAGGTGCACGCGCTGCCGGCCTAGCGGCGGCGCGGCGCGGCCCATCGAAGTGCCGGCCCGCCCGGCCCGCTCTGACGAGCGCGCCGCGCGGGCCGGCTGTGGGTTCTTCGGAAGACGGGCGACCCCCGGCGTCAGCCGGTGGAGCCGCCCTCGATCGCCGCATCCAAAGGCGTCACCTCCCGCCGGCCCGCCTGCCCGTGCCGGCAGGCGTCCATCGGCCGTGCGAGCGTGTTCGCCGCCCCGCGTCGCACGTGGGGCCCACGCGCCCCGTTGTGCGGTCCAGGGCAGTGCGAGGATGCGATCCGCGGAGGTGCCGACCGTCCCGTCCTCCAGGAGGCGTCCGCCCGTCGCGCTCACGCGCGTGGTGGTCCAGGTCCGGCCGCGCGCGACCGGGGGCTGGGACGTTGGGTGCGGCGCTCACCTGCGTCTGGCGGCGGTGCATGCGGTCCACGGTTCGATCGTCGTGCAGGTCCGGGATATAGGGCCTCGGATCCGCAACCGGAGCCGACGACGGCTCATCCCGTGCAACGATCGTTGCATTCGATGAGCCGGGCGGTCAAGGCCCCCAGCCCATCGAACGATCACGCCGCCGGGTGATCCCGGGCGGTCTCGAACTCATGACCGATGGCTGGTCACGACCCGCCGCCCCGCCACCGCCCGGGTCAGTGCGACTCGATCACCCGGTCGACGATGCCGTACTCGCGCGCCGCCTCGCTGTCGAGGAAGTAGTCGCGCTCGGTGTCGGCGCTCACCTTCTCGATGGGCTGGCCGGTGTGCTTGGCGATGATCTCGTCGAGCTGCTTGCGCATCGCCAGCGCCTCGCGGGCGTGGATCTCGATGTCGCTCGACTGGCCGCTGAACCCGCCCGAGAGCTGGTGGATCATGACCTTCGCGTTGGGCAGCGCCATGCGCTTGCCCGGCGCGCCGGCCGCCAGCAGCAGCGCGCCCATGCTCATCGCGACGCCGACGCAGATGGTCGAGACCTCCGGCTTGATGAACTGCATCGTGTCGTAGATCGCCATGCCCGCGTACACCGACCCGCCGGGCGAGTTGATGTAGATCGAGATGTCCTTGTCGGGGTCCTCGCTCTCCAGGTGCAGGAGCTGGGCCACGATCAGGTTGGCGATCTGATCGTCGATCGGCGTCCCCAGGAAGACGATGCGCTCGTTGAGCAGGCGCGAGTAGATGTCGAAGGAGCGCTCGCCGCGCGAGGTCTGCTCCACGACCATCGGTATCAGGGGACTCACGCGGGGGAGACTACGCTTCCAGGCGCGCGATGCGCCCGGCCTCGTCGAAGGTGAGCCGGTGGGGCCGGTCGTCGACGCTCTGCGAGGCGGCGTCGATGACCCTCACCGTGAGCACCACCTGGGGCGGCTCGAGGCGGGCGCCCCGGAAGCCGGAGCGTCCGGCCGGCGTCGCGTCGCGGACGCCCTGCGGATCCGACGGAGCGCCGCCCACGCTCACCTCGGCGCCCGGGGCGAACAGCGCGGCGAAGGCCTCGGTGCCCGTGTTGAGGGCGCCCACGTAGGTCTTGCCGAACTGGCGGGCCTGGTCGTAGGAGGGCGTCACGAGGCGCTGATGACGAAGAGGACGTAGGCGAGCAGGGCCACCGCGCCGAGCGTCAGCGCGGCGGCGGCCAGGGGGCTCATCGGCCGCCGCCGGCGCGGCTCGGCGGGCCCGGGGGCGCGGCCGTGGCGGCGGCGGTGGCGCCGCTCGGCCACCACCACCACGATCGCCGCCAGCAGGGTGGCGCCGAAGAAGCACGGCAGCACGCCGAGGCCCGTGAGCGGGAGCAGCCAGAGCAGGA
The DNA here is from genome assembly GCA_963806585.1 of uncultured Thermoleophilia bacterium. Lineage (GTDB taxonomy): Bacteria > Actinomycetota > Thermoleophilia > Miltoncostaeales > Miltoncostaeaceae > Miltoncostaea. Next base: position 74,439 of record CAWDYN010000016.1, read on the forward strand.
GGATCCACGTCGGGAAGCCGATGAGGGCACCGCGCACCACGCGCCGGGTGACGCGCTCGATCTGGTCGAACTCGTCCAGCGGCTCGAGGTCAGAAGGCATAGCGCTCCTCCTTCCACGGGTCGGCCGAGTTGGAGTAGCCCAGGCGCTCCCAGAACCCGGGCTCGTCGTGGTCGAGCACCTCCAGGCCGCGCAGCCACTTGGCGCTCTTCCAGAAGTACAGGCTCGGCACCAGCAGCCGCAGCGGGCCGCCGTGGACCGGCTCGAGCTCGAGGCCGTCGAAGCGGTAGGCCAGCAGCACGTCGTCGGCCATCAGCCGCTCGAGGGGCACGTTGGCCGTGTAGTCCTCCTCCGAGCGCGCGACCACGTGGGAGGCGCCCTCCTGGAGCCCCAGGCCGCGCAGCAGGGGCGCCAGCGCCACCCCCTCCCACACCGTGCCGAGCTTGGTCCAGCTGGTCACGCAGTGGATGTCGCAGGTGACCCGCGTGATGGGCTGCGACCGCAGCTCCTCGAGGGTCCAGCGCAGCGGCCGGTCGACGAGCCCGGTGATCGTGAAGTCCCAGTCGGGGGGCGCCGCCGCATAGGGCACCGAGCCCGCGTGGAGCACCGGGAAGTCGCGACACCACGTGCTGCCCCGGGGCCACCCGGCGACGCTCCTCGTCGCTCAGCCCGCGATTGCGCAGCAGCCCCAACACGCCCTCCCGATCGGCCCGCTCCCGACCCGGCCATGGTACGCCAGGCCGGCGCTCACTCGCGCGACGCCCGCCCCATCAGGGCGAGGCCGGCGTCGTCGTGGGCCGCGGCGAAGTGGAAGCGGCCCGCCAGGTCGAGGGGGGTCCCCGCGAGGTCCGCCCTGTCGGGCACCCCGACGGCCAGGCCCGCCTCCACCGCCACCAGCTGGGCCGCGGCGACGTCGACCGCCCGCGCGGGGCCCAGGCCGACCATCGCGTCGCCCCGGCCGGCCGCGGTCTGGCAGATCGACAGGGCCAGCGACCCCAGCGCGCGCATGCGCCCCACGCGCCCCTCGAGGAACGCGGCCATGCGCGACACGCGCGCCGGGTACGCGCCCTCCACCAGGACCAGGTCGAGGATGCCGCTGGGCGAGGGGGTGGACGCCGACAGGCGCGCGCCGTCGAGCCACGCGCCGCGGCCGCGCTCGGCCACCCACTCCTCGCCCGTGCCGTGGTCGCGCACGAGCCCGATCGTGACCTCGCCCATCGTGCGGCCGCGCGCGAGGGCGATCGAGGTGGAGAAGATCGGCAGGCCGCGCTTGGCGTTGAGGCTGCCGTCGATCGGGTCGACCACCGCGACGGCGCCGGCGCTGCCGCCGCCCAGGTCGACCTCGCCGACCTCCTCGCTGATCACGCTCACCGGCGTGCCGAGCGCCGCCAGCTCCTCGAGGACGATGTCCTCGGCGAGCCGGTCGACCGCGACCGTGATGTCGCCCCCGGCGCCGCGTCCGCGCGTCCGGGCGCGCTCGGCGGGCGAGAGGGGGGCGATCGTGGTGGATATGCGGTCGCAGGCCCGCCGGAAGGCGGCGAGCCAGACCTCGGCGTCCGGGCTCGGTGCCCCCGCCTCAGGCATCGACCAGCGAGTGGAAGGCCACGCCGGTGAGCAGCTTGGGGAAGAAGTACGTGGACTTCTGGGGCATCGTCTCGCCCGCCTCGGCGACCTCCGCGATCGCCGACTTCGGGATCCCGCGCAGGATGAGGGCCGCGGCGACGCGTCCCGAGTCCACCAGCGCCCGCGCCTCGGAGGCGTCCTTGGTGTAGCTGAGCAGCTCGTCGTGGGCGAGCGCGGCCTGGTCGGCGCCCAGGTGCGGGATCAGGATGTCGCGCTCGATGGCGGCCACGTCCAGGCGCTCGCCGGCCGACTGGCCCGGCAGGGCGGTGCCCGGTGAGCAGCGTCGCCCCCCCGGGCACCAGCACGCCCAGGGCGGGCGCGTCCTCGGGCGCCTCGGCCAGCGCCGCGAGCAGCTCGTCGAGGCCGCCCACCTCGCGGCTCGCGAAGCGCTCGGTGGCCCCCGCGGGCCAGCGGCTCAGCAGGCGATGGGTGGGGAGCACGACGAGGCCGGGGTCGTCGAGCGCGGTCAGGCCCATCAGCACGCGGTCGTAGGGGGCGTCGCCGTCGGACCCCTCGGCCGCGCGCCGCTCGTCGCGGTAGGCGAGGGCGGTCTCGTAGCGGTGGTGTCCGTCGGCGATCAGGATCCAGCGGTCGCGCATCGCCTCGCCCACGGCGGCGATCACCGCGGGGTCGGTGATGCGCCAGAACCGGTGGACGGTGCCCTCGCGGTCGGTCAGCTCGGCCTCGGGGGGCCCGCTCGGCGCCGCCGCCGCCCACGCGGCGCCCTCGGCGTCGGGGTACAGGCCGAACACCGGCGACAGGTTGGTGCGCACCGCCCGCGTCAGCCGCAGGCGGTCCTCCTTCGGCCCGGCGTGGGTGCGCTCGTGCGGGCGGACCACCCGGGCCTCGTAGGGCTCGATGCCCACCGCCGCCAGGAGCGTGCGGCGCTCGCGGGGCACCCCGTCGTCCAGGGTGAAGCTCTGCGTCCAGGCGATCAGGCAGGGCGCGTCGCTCACGGCCAGGGCCCCCTGGTCGCGCCACGACTCGATGAGCCCGGCCACCTCCTCGTAGCCCACCTCGGGCAGGATCAGGCGCACCGCGTTGTAGGGGCTCACGGCGAGCAGCTGGCGCCGCTCGTCGGGCGAGATCACGTCGTACGGGCGGGGCGACCAGGTCTCCCAGGGGTCCGGCCGGCTCGGCGTACCGGAGGGCGCGGAAGGCACGGACGTCAGCCACGGGGCGCGATGCTACCAACCCTCTGGACGTCCGGCGCGAGGGCTAGCATGACCTGTCCGTGATGGACGAACTCACCCCCGAGCAGCGCGACGCGGTCACCCACCCGGGCGGGCCCGCCATCGTGCTCGCGGGCGCCGGCTCGGGCAAGACGCGGGTGCTCTGCCGCCGCCTGGCGTGGCTCGTCGAGCAGGGGGCGTCACCGGACCAGATCCTCGCCCTCACGTTCACGCGCGAGGCGGCCGTCGAGCTGCGCGCGCGCGCCGAGGAGATCCTCGGCACCTCGCACGAGACGCTCCGGGTCACGACCTTCCACGCCTACGCGCTGGACGTCGCCCGCGTGCACGGCAGCGAGCGCGGGCTGCTCCCCGACACCACGGTCGCCCGCTCCGAGGACCGGATGCTGATGATGCTCGACCGGCTGGGCGAGCTCGACCTGCGGATGTACGACCTGCGCGGCGACCGGGTCGGGGTGGTGGACGACCTCGTGCGGCGCATCGACGCCTGCCGCGACCAGCTGGTCACCGCCGAGGCCTACCGCGGGTGGGCCGAGGCGGCGGTCGCGGGCGCCGGCTCGGGCGCCGCCGCCCACCGCGCGCGCCGCCAGCTCGAGTTCGCGCGCGTCTACGAGGCCCACGACCGATGGCTGGCCGAGGACGGCCGGGAGGACTTCGGGCTCTCGATCGTCCGGGTGCTCGACCTGCTGCGGACCCATCCGGACCGCCGCGACGCGGTTCAGGAGGCCGCGCGCCACGTGCTGGTCGACGAGTTCCAGGACACCAACCACGCCCAGGCGGAGCTGCTCTACGTCGTCGCCGGGCGCTCCGACAGCCTGATGGTGGTCGGCGACGACGACCAGGGCATCTACCGCTTCCGCGGCGCCTCGTCGAAGAACATCACCGACTTCCGCCGCCGCTTCCCCGCGGCGGCCGACCTGCGCCTCGAGATCAATCACCGCTCGACGCAGGCGATCCTCGACGCGGCGTCGGCCGTGGTGGCGCCCATCGCCGACCGGGCGCCCAAGACCAGCATCGCCCTGCCGGGGGCCTCGGGCCCGGACCCGCGTGTTCTGGCGCGCGCCCGACCCCGACGGCCAGGCCCGGGCGGTCGTCCAGCGCATCGTGGCCCTGGCCGAGGGCGGGACGCCGCTGGAGGAGCAGGCGGTGCTGATGCGCGCGGTGCGCCTGGAGTCGCGTCCGCTGGTCGAGGCGCTGGAGCGCGCCGGGGTGCCCCACCAGGTGCGCGGCGGCATCGGCCTCTTCGAGCGGCGCGAGGTGCGCGCCGCGGTGGCCTGGCTGCGCGCCGCGTGCGACCCCTCGCTGGTCCAGGACCACCTGCGCGTGGGCGCCGACCCGCGCTACGACCTGCCGTGGGGCGAGCTGGCCGACGCGGTGACCGCGGCCTCGGCCGGGCGCGGAGCGGTCACGGGCGCCCTCTTCGACGTGGCCCGCGCCCACGGCGGCGAGGAGCTCGCCGCGGCGCTCGCCGACATCGGGCGGGCCGCGGCCCAGCTGCCCCCGGCCGACGCCCTGCGCTGCGCGATCGACCGCTCGGGCCTGCGCTCGGCGGCCATCGCCACCGGGGGCGCGGAGGGGGCGGCGCGGCTGGCCGGGTTGGCCGCGCTCGAGCGCCTCGGCCGCGAGATCGCCGAGCGCGACCCCGCCCTGGACGCCCCCGCCCTTGGCGCGACCCTGGCCGGGCTTGCGGCCATCGGCTATCGCGGCGAGGGCATCGCCCCCCGCGAGCGGATGGGCGTGCAGGTCATGACGATCCACCAGGCCAAGGGCCTCGAGTTCGACGCCGTCTTCGTCGTCGGGATGACCCGTGGCAACTTCCCGGGCAAGGACCGCGGCGAGATCGACATCCCGGACCAGCTCCTGCCCGAGGTGCTGCCCCGCGCCCGCGACGCGAACGTGGCCGAGGCGCGCCGGCTGGCATACGTCGCCATGACCCGCGCGCGCCGTCACCTGGTGCTGTGCACCCTGGCAGCCGGCGCGAGCGGCGTGGCCCAGGTGCCCTCGCCGTTCTTCGAGGAGGCCCGCGAGGCGCTCGAGGCCGAGGTCGCCGAGGTCGGCGAGGCGCCCGAGCGCGCCCTGCTGGCGGCCGTCGGCGCGGCGCGCGACGCGGCCGAGCGCGCGTCGATGCGCGCGGCGCGGGCGACGGCCGAGGGCGCCGGCGACGCCCCGGCGCTGTGCGCGGCCGCCGCCGAGGCCGCCGCCGCGCTGGTGGCCGCCCGGGCCTCCGCCATGCGCCCCGCCCCGCCGCCGCCGGTCCCCGCGCCGCCGCGCCCGGCGCGCCCGGGCCTCGAGCTCACCCCGAGCGCGATCGAGATGTATCGCGGCTGCCCCCTGCGCTATCGCTTCGCCGTCGTCGATCGCGTCCCGTCGCCGCCCAGCGTCGCCCGGGCGATCGGCATCGCGGCCCACTCGGCGCTGGAGGCCCACTACCGGCCCGACGGGACCGGCGGCGACGGCGACGCCCTGGTGCGGCGCTTCGAGGCGGGCCTGCGCCGCGAGCGCGTCGCCGACTCGGCCGAGGGCCGCCAGGCCCTGGCGCGCGCGCGCGAGCGGCTGCCCGACTACCACGATCGCCACGTGCGCAGCCGTACGCGGCCGGTGGCCGTGGAGCGCGATTTCACCCTCACGGTCGGTCCGCACCGCGTCCACGGGCGCATCGACCGCATCGACGCCCACCCGGCGGGCGGCCACCAGCTGGTCGACTACAAGACCGGCAAGCCCCCCTCGGCGGGCGGCCGCTCGAGCGCCGACGACCTCGTGCTGCGGCTGTACCTGCTGGGCGCGCGCGAGGCGTGGGGGATCGAGCCGCGCGGCGCCACCGTGGTGCACATCCTGGACGGCGACACCCGCGGCGTGCACCCGGACGCGACCGACGACGCCCAGGCGATCGAGGCGGTCCGCGACGCCGCCGAGGGCATCGCCGCGGGCGAGTTCGCGCCGCGGGTCTCGTGGGACTGCCGCACCTGCGACTTCGCCGGGATCTGCCCGGCCCAGGACCGATGACGCCGGTCTCGTCGATGGAGGCGGGCACGGCCGTCGAGGGCGTGTATGCGGTGCGGCGCAAGGAGCGGCGGCTCTCGCGCCAGGGCCGGCCCTTCCTGGCGCTCACCCTCGCCGACGCCACCGGCTCGGTGGCGGCCGTCGTGTTCGACGAGGCCGACTACTTCGGCGCCCAGTTCGAGGAGGGCGACCGGATCCAGGTGTCGGGCAGGGTCAGCGAGCGCGACGGCCGCCCCCGGGTGGTGGTGGGCCACCTGCGTCCGGCCGCCGACGAGGCCCGGGCGGAGGACCTCCTGCCGCGCAGCCACCGCGATCCGGACGAGCTGTGGGGCTTCGTCCTCCACCTGGCCGACGAGGTGGCCGACCCGGCGCTGCGGCGGCTCCTCGACGCGCTGACCGGCGACGACGACCTGGCCCGGGCCTGGCGCACGATGCCCTGCACGCGCTCGGGCCACCACGCCTACATGGGCGGGCTGGTGGAGCACACGGTGGGCACCGGCGCCCTGGTCCAGACCCTGGCCACCTGGCATCCGCGCATCGACGCCGACCTGCTGCTGTGCGCCGCGCTGGTCCACGACATCGGGCACGCGCGCGCCTTCCGCCTGGGCGCCACCTTCGAGCTCACCGACGAGGGCCGGCTGCTGGGGCACATCGCGATCGGCCACGAGATCGTCGGCGACGTCGCGCGCGGCGTCGGGCTGCCCTCTGCGCGCCGCGCCGAGCTGCTGCACGCCATCGACTGGCACCACGGGCCTCCGCCCGGCCAGGGACCCGCCTCCGCGAGCCCCGAGGCGCTCGCCCTGTGGCGGGCGAACCGGCTCGAGACCGCGGTCAAGGCGCGTCTCGAGGGCGGTGGGCCGGTCGACTGAGCCGGCATCGTCCGGTCGGAGCGAGATGTGCGCGCCCGCCCCGCCCGCGGAGGGCGCGTCGGGGGTGGGACTCCGCCTGAGGGCCGGGGTACGGTTGGCGCGCGCATCGTCCGATACATGGCAGATGCTCGTTCACCGACCCAGGAGAGAGCGCGAATGAGACCCACCACCGCGCCCGGGCGCCGCGTGCGCCGCTCGGCGGCGCTCGCGGGGCTGATGGTCCTCTGCGCGGCATCGCCCGCGCTGGCGGACGTCACCGGAAAGGTCACCAATGCCGCCGGTACGCCCGTCCCCGGCGCCGGCGTCTCGGCCACCGAGGCCGACGGCAGCTCGGCGGGCTTCGACCTCACCGACGCCAACGGCGACTACTCGATCTCCACGACCGGGGACACCCCGCCGTTCGTGGTCAAGGCGAGCATCACCGACAGCTGCCGTCCCTTCGGTTCGTCGAGCCTCGAGGCGACCTCCGGCGCCGTCCCCGACGGGGCGGTGCAGAACCTGACGCTCGACGCGCTCCCGTTCTGCGGCGCCACGTTCACGCCGACCGGCATGCCGGCGGCGACCGGCAACGCCTGGCCCGAGCGGGGCCAGGTGCTCTCCCCGCCCGGGGGCGTGACCTACCTGCGCGTGCTGGCGGCCTCGGGCGCGAGCGGCTACCAGCTCAGCCTCGCCGATGGGACCGTCGTGGGCTCGGGCACGGACCGGACCCAGGTGGCGCTCACGGCGCCGGCGGCCCCCTACAGCGGCCCCCTCAACCTGAGCTACACCGCCGACGGCATCGCCGTCACGGTGCCGCTCGGGACGCTGATCTCCGGCTCCGCGACGAAGCCCACCCCGCCCGTGGGCCCGAGCGACCTCGCGGCGATCGTGGACGTGTCGGGCAGCATGTCGGGCAGCGATCCGACCAACCGGCGCAAGGACGCGGTCAACCTGCTCATCGACCTCGCCGGCCAGGGCGATCGCCTGGTGGGGACCGGCTTCGACAACGGCTTCCGCGAGATCTTCCCGCGGACGACGATCGCCGGCAACGCCACCAAGGCGGCCCTGAAGCGGGCGGCCAAGAAGAAGATCGGCAACTTCGGCGGCACCGACTACAACGTGGGCCTGGGCAGCGCCTTCGACGCCCTGTCGGCCGATCCGCTCAACCCCACCGTCCCGAAGTCGGCGATCTTCCTCACCGACGGGGCGCACGGCGGCACCTACGACAACTCCCACCTGCGGTTCGCCTTCAACGGCACCGGGACCGCGTGGCCGATCTGCGTCGTGCAGCTCGGGCGGACCTTCAACGCCTCCGACACCGTCCGGCTGAAGCGGATCGCCCGGGAGACCGGCGGCACCTTCGCGAAGGCCCCCAACAACGCCCAGCTGGAGAGCCTCTACTTCCAGTGCCGCGGGCGCAGCTCCGGCGCCTCGATCCTCCTCAAGCGGACCAACACCTTCCGGATCGGCCAGGCCCGCACCTACGCGAAGCGGGTCAAGAAGCGCCAGCGCGCGGCCACGTTCTTCGTCTCGTGGGGCGTCGGCCGCTACCGGGTGCAGCTGGTCCAGCCCGGCGGCAAGGTGTACCGCCGCAGCGTCGGCAAGAGGGTGCGCTTCGTGAGCGGCAAGACCTCGCAGTTCTTCCAGGTCCGGAACCCGAAGGCGGGCCTGTGGCGCGTGCGGGTGACGCGCCTCAAGACCGGCGGGGTGACCGACAGGGCCACCACGACGGTGACGGTGCAGCGCCGCAGGTAGGCACACCGGCCCACGGAGGGCGGCAGCGGCCGCCCTCCGTGGGCCGGTGTTGCGTTGTCGCTCCTCGAACTCGGGCGACCTGCGGGACCTGCTCGTCCAGCTGCTGACTTCGACCCAATCATGATGGCCTCCCACCGGGATCCCGCCTGTCCGAGCGGGGGGGAGACGGCGCCGGCCGGATTGGGCGTCAGGCCAACGCAAGAGCCCTCTTGGCCGGCTGCGGCGTCGCTAGCCAGTACGCGTAACGGCGGATGCCCTCCGTGGTCCTGATCTCACGCTCAAGATGGCGTGGTGCCGAGAGAGAAAATGTGACCGGCCACTGGAATAACGGTCCGTCGTACACGAACGTGTGATATTCGCCGAACTCGCCAGACGGGTCAGCGCCGGCAGGTAGCCGCCCGATGAATTGTCGGTCTAGCCGAACACCGACGTCATCCTTGTCGAGAACGCTCGCGTCAACAACGACGGTGACCGCCTGAAGGCCCGAGCGCAAGAACGTCTCGATGCACTCGCTCGTCGTCATCCCCCACAGCGGTTCGAGAACCTCGATACCCAGCGGGCCGAACTGTTCCTCCTTCGAGCGACGTACACCCGAGCAAGTCAGATCACCGAAGGCGAACGCGTCGATGCCTTCGCTGCGCATCTCCATCGCTGCCGCCCGCATCGTCTCGACGTATCCGTCCAGACCGGCTCCGGGCAACGGGATCGTCTGCAATCTGATCCCGACGCTGCGAGCTTGGGCTTCGAGTAGCGCCACGGGGAGCCCATGAACGGTCAACTCGCCGCGCTCGGGATGGGTGGTGGTCACGAGGCGGTCCACCACGACGTCGCCCTGCGCCAGCAACCTGCTCAGCGCAAGCGCCGAGTCCTTGCCACCGCTCCAGTGGAACGCCACCGCTCGGGTCGGCATCCGGCACTACCTCCTCTGCTGGACCCTTGAGAAAAGACGAGCTTACGGCGCGCGCCAACTCCACGAGGGCTCGGTCCGATGAGGCAAGATCGATCGGCCCGGTGTCGAGTCCCCCCTGCTGACCTCAGACTGACCGTGTGGTCTTCGGATGCCACAGGACCTCACCGGCTTCGCTGTTGACCAGTCGGCTGAGGACGAACAGCACGCCGGACAATCGGTTCAAGTACCGCGTCGGCCAGAGGGCGCGTCGGGCACCGCCAGCGCGCGCCGCTCCGCCCAACGGCACACGGCCCGACGGGTATGGGGCTGTGCCGCCAACGGCGTCCCGCCGGGCAGGACGAAAGACGGGAGAGCCGGGAGCCCGGCGTTCGCCTCGTCGCAAATCTGCTCCAGCCAAGAGCCGGCTGTGGAGCCGGCCGAGGTGGTCGAGCTGTTCGCCGACCCGCTCTCGCTGGAGCTGGACCGTCGCCCGCAGTCGTTCGGAATCGTGGGCGTCGAGAGCGGGCCGAGATCGTCGAGCCTCGGTCCGAGGCGTCGCAGCGCAAGGACCCGGTAGAGCCGGGCAACGTCGCCGGCGTCGAAGCGACGATGACCGGCCTCGGTGCGCCCCGAGGCTCGGAGCAGGCCCAGGCGGTCGTAATGGTGGAGCGTCCGGACGGTGATGCCGGTGACGCGTCTCAGCTCACCGATCGTCCAGGTCCGCTGCTCAGCTAAGGCCAAGGACCGCTTGGCCGAACTGGACGCGAACCTCACCGAGCAGCAGGAGATCCTCGAACTAGCCGCTTCGCTCGCCACCCGCGGTGGCGACGCCTACCGCAAGGCCAACGACCGCACCCGCAAGCTGTCCAACACCGCCGTGTCCGAGTTCGAATACGGAACACGAGTGGTCAGACGTTGAAGCGCACCTGGATCACGTCGCCCTCCCGCACCACGTAGTCCTTGCCCTCCATCCGCAGCAGGGCCGCCTCGCGCGCCCTGCTCCACGAGCCGGCGCCCACCAGGTCCTCCCAGCCGATCACCTCGGCGCGGATGAAGCCGCGCTCCAGGTCGGAGTGGATCCGGCCCGCCGCGCCCGCGGCCGTGGTGCCCCGCCGGATGGGCCACGCGCGGGCCTCCGGCGGGCCGGAGCCGGTGAAGAAGGTCACCAGGTCGAGCAGGCGGTACGCGGCCGCCACGACCGCGTCGGCGCCGCGCACCTCGCCCAGCTCCAGCTCGGCGGCCAGCTCGGCGGCCTCCTCGGGCTCCATGACGGCGAGCTCGAGCTCCATCCCCACCGGCAGCGCGAGCGCCTGGGCGCCCTGCGCCGCGGCGTGGGCCACCAGCCCCTCGGGGGGCTCCAGCTCCTCGTCGGTGTTGGCGATGTACAGCACCGGCTTGGCGGTCAGGAGACCCATGTCAGCCGCCAGCGCCTGGGCGGCCTCGTCGGCCACCAAGCGCGCGGGCCGGCCCGCGTCGAGCTCGGCGAGCAGCAGCTCGAGCGCGGCCAGCTCGCCGGCTGCCCCGGCCTCGCCGGCGCGGGCGCCCTTGCGCACGCGCTCCACGCGCCGGGCGGTCTGATCGCGGTCGGCGATCGTCAGCTCCAGGTCGACGGCCTCCGCGTCCGCCACCGGATCGACGCGCTCCTCGGGGTGGGGCACCTCGGCGTTGGCGAAGGCCCGCACGACGTGCACCAGGGCGTCGGCCTGGCGCAGCTGGCCCAGCGCGGCCCCGCCCAGGCCCTCGCCCTGCCCGGCGCCCGCCGCGAGCCCGGCGATGTCCACCAGCTGCACCTGCGCGGGCACGCGCTTGGGGATGTCCTGCGCGTCGGCGATCGCCTGCAGGCGCGGGTCGGGGACGTCGGCCATCGCGCGGTGGGGCTCGCGCGTGGTGTACGGGTAGGGGGCGATCTCGGCCTCGACCCCCGTGACCAGCGTGAAGAGGGCCGTCTTGCCCGCGTTCGCACGGCCCACCAGGCCGAGGTCCACGGCGCCCTACCTCCCGAGGGGGGTCAGGAGCCCCCGAAGCCGACGCGGCCCGAGACCTCGCCGGGGGGCAGGCGGACGTAGACGAGCTCCGCCTGGTCGAACCAGAAGGTCCCCTCCTCGGCCTCGACCGACCGCCATCCGCCGCCGCCGTTGCCGGTCAGGCCGGCGGTGACGTCGTCGGCGACGGCCGCGTCGACCGTCAGCCTCAGCACCGTGCCGCCTTCGAATCCCAGCTCGAGTCGTCGCGTCGCCATCGCGGGCGAGTCTACCCGTCGGCGCCGTGGCCGGCCTGGACGAGCTCGGTCAGCACGCCCAGGGTCGCGCGGGGGTGCAGGAAGGCCACCCGGTGGCCGCCGAGGCCGACGCGGCCGCGCTGGTCGATGAGCTCGACGCCGCGGCCGGCGAGCCCGGCCAGGGTCGCGTCGACGTCGGCCACCTCGAAGGCCACGTGATGGAATCCCTCGCCGCGCGCGGCCATGAAGCGGGCGATCGCGCCCTCCGCGTCGAGCGGCCGGATCAGCTCCACCGCGCCGCCGCCGGCGCCCTCGATCATCACCGCCTCGACGCCCTGGCCCGCCATCAGCTCGCGATGGGTCACCGTCCCCGCGAACGCCTGGCCGAAGGCGGCGATGCCGGCGTCGAGGTCGGCGACCACGTAGCCCACGTGGTGGATCGGCCCGAGGGACGCGGCGGCGCTCACGCGACCCTCTCGAGGCGCGGGTTGGGGCGCTCCTCGCGCCCGACCTTCGCGCAGGGCACCCCGTTCACCCGCACCACGTCGGCCGTGAAGTCGTTGGTCCCCTGCAGCAGGGAGCTGCCCACGCCGTAGGCGTCCACCGGCACGCCGGCCTCCTCGAAGCGGCGGATGCGCCCGGCGTCGAAGCCGCCCGAGGCGACGATCTGCACGCCCGCGTGCCCGGCGCCGTCCAGCGCCCGGCGCACCTTCCACACCAGCTCCGGAACGACGCCGGTCGGTGTGAAGCGCCCCATCTCGTGCCACAGGGAGCGGTCAACCATGGTGCTCGAGGTGTCCAGGCGCACCCCCCACAGGCGCGGCCCGAGCGCGTCGGCCACCTCGAGGGCGGTGCGCACCGAGTCGTTCTCGAAGTCGACCAGGACGGTCACGCTCAGCTCGTCGGCGAAGCGGTCGGCGAACATCCGGGCCGCCCTCACGGTGTCGCCGCCGTACGCGGCGATCAGCCCGTGCGGCACGGTGCCCATGCCCTTGCCGCCCCACCAGGAGGCCTGCGCGTCGGTGGACACCCCGATCGCCCCTCCGGTGTGCGCCGCCCAGCCGTCGCCGGTCTGCACCTGCCAGTGGTCGAAGCGCGCGGGGAAGTACAGGATCGGCTTGCCACCCGCCGCCGCCACGACGTCGCGGACGTTGCGGCTGATGAGGGTGCGGCGGGCCAGCACCCCGAGGTACAGCGTCTCGAGGTGCGCGAACAGGCTGTAGTCGCCCGCGATCGTGAGCACCGTCTCCCACGGCTCGACCTCGTCGCCGTCGTAGAGCGCGCTCACCTCCAGCCGGTCCCAGCCGTCCTCCCAGGCGCCGTCCTCGCGCCGGCGGCCCGAGCACAGCCGCAGGATGGCGAGGGCCTCGTCCACGCCGCCCAGCACGGAGCGCTCGCGCTGGAAGACCTGCATCACCACGTCGGGGCGGTGGTCGTCGAGCTCGAGCACGTCGCGCGTGAAGGTGAAGTACGCGTCGCTGTAGTAGCCGTCGCGCATCTTCTCCACCGGCAGCTGGAAGGTCGCCGGATGGAGCCGGGTGCGCCGGGCGGTGGTCACGCGGCCTCGTCGTCCGGGGGCAGCCGGGCCGGGCGCGTCGACCACAGGAAGCCGAGCGCCAGCAGGCACAGGCCCGAGATCACGATCGCGATCACTCCGAGCCAGATGCCCGCGCCCGAATCGGAGTCGTCGCGTCCGGTGGCGGACGCCGCCGCGCCCGTCGACGCCTGCCCGGGCTCGAGGACCGTCACGACCGCCGCCGGCCCCCGGGCGGTGGGCCCGCTCTCGGGGGCCTCCTCGCCCTCCTTCTCGGGCGGGCCGGTCCAGGGCTTGACCTTGCCGTCGGCGTAGGTCTGGCGGGCCTTCCAGGTGGCGGTGCCCGACTCGAAGGGGGTGCCCAGCACCTGGAAGTCCACGTAGCGGTCCACGCCGATCTCCCCGCCGGCGTACACAACCCCGCGGAAGCGCCCGTCCGGGGCGCGCAACGGCGTCACCGTCCACCCCGGCGGGGGGTCGGCGAAGCTGTACACGGTCACCTGCTGCGGGAAGTCCACCTGGACCCGGGTGGTGGGGATCTGCCGTTCGGTCGGCACCCTGACCGTGAACTGCACCGACTCGCCCTGGGCGACCTCGGCGGGGAGCACCTCGACGTGCGCCAGCGCCGGCGACGCGGCGAGCGCCAGGGCGGCCAGGGCGGCGGCGAGGAGCGGGAGGCGCCTCATGGCCGCAGGGTGTCGGTGAGCGCGTCGAGCACGGCGACGTAGATTAGTGCCTCGCTCCTGTCGGTCATCGCCATCCGGTACGCGAAGGCCAGCGGGCCGAGCGTGAGGGTCTCGACGGTGACGCGCGTGCCGTCGGGCTCGGGCGCCAGCGCGGTGCGGGTCCGCGCGCGCAGGCCGAGCCCGCGGGCCTCCCACACGATCTCCCGGTCGGGGTCCACCGTCGTCAGCGACGGCCGGGTGTAGAAGTCGCGCCCGTTCTGATCGCGCATGTGCAGGCGCAGGCGGGTTCCCGGCTCCACCGGCCCGTCCAGCTCGGCCTCGATGCAGTGGGGGTTCCAGCCCGGCCAGGCGGAGAAGTCGGTCCACCGCTCCCACACCCGATCGGCCGCCGCCGGGGCGACGACCGTCACCGTGATGCTCATCCGGCCCGGGCCTAGCCCGGGGCGTCGGCCGTCTCGGCCCGCAGCAGGGCCTCCATCGCGGCGCGGCCGACGAGCAGGTCGCTCTCGCTGGGCTCGCGCGTCGCGAAGCCCGACTGCATCGAGTGGCCGACGCCGTGGACGACGCGCGACAGGGGATGCTCCGGCCGGCGCGCCGAGAACGAGAACACCTCGACGGCCGCGCCGACGCTCACGGCCGCGATGGCCGTGCGGGCGCCGAAGGCCCGCCGCCGCAGCATCTTGCGCGCGATCGTGTTGCCGATGGTCGTCGAGACCAGCAGCGGCAGGATCAGGTTGCTGCCGCAGCGCTCGTGCTCCTTGGCGTGGGCGTCGGCGTGGGCGACCTCGTCGGCGCCGCCGGCCTCGTACGCCGCGATGCTCTTGTGCTCCACCGCGTGCCAGATGGCGGCCTGCGACCCGCGCAGGGTGATGATCGCCGGGGCCAGCCCGGCGACCGCGCCGATCGCCTCCTGCGCCAGCACCGACTTGACGCGCCGCCGGGCGATGGCGGCCACGACCGTCGCGCCCACGGCCGCGCCGATCGAGCGCCGGTCCTCCATCGCGAAGCGCGCCTGGGGCAGGCCCTTGCGCACCTGGGGCAGCACCGCGAACGCCTCGCCCAGCCGCACCAGCCCGCGGGCCAGCGGCATCTCGGTGATCGGGCCGGCGCGGAACAGGTGCTTGCGCCCCGAGGCCACCACCAGCTTGCCGTCGTCGTCGCGCACCGCCGCCGCCCAGTGGCGCGGCCCGTGCACCAGGAGGCCGTTCGCGAGGGCCATCCCGCCGAGGCGGTTGCTGGTCGGGGGCTCGGCCATGGACTCCAGCGTAGCGGGAGCCGCGGCGCGACCCCGCCCCGGCCGCTCAGCGACCCGCCCGGCGGGCCTCCAGCCGCCGCTCGGCCGCCATGCGGCCGGCGGCGGGGTCGCTGACGTCCACGAAGGCCATCATCCCGGCGATCGCCCGATGGCCCGCGGTCTCCGCGATCTGGCGGTGCATCTCGCGCGCCACCGCCCGGTACGACTCGTGCCCCTGGGGCTGGCTGCGCAGCTCGATCAGGTGCATCGCCTCGCGGGCGTTCATGGTCATCGTGAAGCGGATGCGGTGGGCCAGGGTGACCGCGTACGGCGCCTCGGCGGGGAACTCCGGCGCCAGCGCGTCGTGCAGCGCCACGCAGGCGGCCTGGACGGCCGCGTAGTCGTCCCCGGCGCCGGCGGCGAGCACCTCGTCGGGGATCGCGTAGCCGAGGCGCGTGCCGAGGGGCTGGGCCTGGAGCGTCAGCAGGCGGTGGCGCTGCAGGTCGCGGTACGCGCCGTAGTCGCAGACGACCTCGAAGGTGTAGGTCGTCGCCTCCAGCGCGCGCCCCGGCCGCTGGCGCCGGTCGCCGCGGGCGCCCGCCCACTCGCGCAGCGCCTCGGCCCGGCGTCCCTCCGACAGCCCCGCCACCCGGCTGCGCGCGTCGGCCAGGCTGCCCCCGCCGCGACGGCCACAGGGCGTGGGCCAGCACCCGCGCCTCGCCGTCGGGGTCGAAGTCGATCAGGCGCACGCCCGGCTCGGCGGCGCCCGGCGACGCCTGGAGGCCCAGGCGCGCCGACAGGTCGGCGGCGGTGCGCTCCGCCTCGGCCAGGTACTCGCCGGTCGCCACCCCGCGGTCGGGGCGATCGACGCGCGTGAGGAAGGCGGGGATGACGGTGCGCAGCTCGGCCAGCATCGCCCGGGCGCACTCGCGCGCCTCCGGCAGCGGGTGGGCGCCCATGCGGATGAGCATCGCCTCGTAGGCCTGCCCGGAGGCGTAGATGCCCACGTTCGCGGTGGTCGCGGCCGGCAGCAGGCCGCGCAGCAGGTCGAGGGCGCGGGCGCGAACGGCCCGCTCGCGGGCCGCGGCGGGGGTGTCGGGGTCCTCGGGCACGCCCGCGCCCACGTGGGCCACGAGCACCGGCAGCAGGCGCGCGTAGCCCTCGAAGGCCCCGTCGAGGGCCCGGGTGTAGGCGGGGCCCAGCTCCGGATGCGCCAGGATCGCCGGCGGGGCGGTGGTAGCGGTAGTGGCCCCCCGGCCGGTCGGTGAAGGCGATGTAGCGCGTTGACTGCTCGAGGTAGCTCGCCAGGCGGCCCCACTGGAGGATCTTGGTGAGCAGGTTGGAGGCGCCCTCCACGGCGATGTGGGCGCCGCCCGAGCTGGGCGACGGAGTCGTCGCCGTACTCGGCCAGCACGCGCCCGTAGAGCGCCTCCGCGCGCTCCGCTCCGGGCCCCTCGGCGCACGTGGGGCGCCGCCCCGCCAGCCTCGTCGGGCAGGAACTCGTCCACGAGCAGCCGCCGCAGCGACTTGGGGCTGCGCGAGTAGCGCGCGAACAGCGCGCCCTTCACGACCTCGGGCAGCCCGGTGAGGGCGAAGACCGGCCGGGACGTGTTGGAGACGTACGGGGCCACCCGTTCGCGCTCTCGTTCGGCCAGGTCGACGTTGGTCAATTCATGCCATTCGGTGCGGTTCCATCGTTCGTCACGTCCGCCATCCTAGATGCGTGCTCCGCTGCCCACGTCGCCCTGCTCGTCGTCGCCATCGCGCTGGCCGCCATGGCGTCGGCCACCGCGAACGCGGCGCCCGCGCGCGAGCCGGCGCCCCCGCCGGCATCCTGCCGCACCGAGCCGACCGCGAGCTGGCCCGCCCTGATCGCGGCGGGCACCGTCCCGGATCTCGTCGCGTACCAGGACTACCGCGCCGGGCTCGCCCTGGCCGACGGGGCCCTCGGGTCCGGTGTCCGCATCGCCGACGTCGAGTACGAGTGGCTCGCGAGCCACGTCGAGCTGGCGGCCAAGGGCCTGCCGGCCTCCACCCCGACGGGCCTGCCCGCCGACTACCAGGTGCGCGACCACGGCACCGCCGTGCTGGGCGTGCTGGGCGGCACCGCCGACGGGCGGGGGATCACCGGCATCGCCCCGGCCGCGACCCTGGAGCCGGTGTCGCCGTTCATGTCCGGCGTGTACCGCCCGGCGGCGGCCATCGCGAAGGCCGCCGCCGACCTGGACCCCGGCGACGTGCTGCTGGTGGAGCTCCAGGCGACGGTCCCCGCGACCGGCACGATGGTCCCGATCGAGGCGTATCCCGAGGTGCGCAAGGAGATCGCCGCCGCGGTCGACCGGGGCATCGTCGTGGTGGAGCCGGCGGCCAACAGCGGACGCGACCTCGCCTCGATCGACCTGGGCACGCTCGGCGCCAACCCGTGGGTGCCCGGCGGCGCCGGTGAGGACGACAGCGGCGCGCTGCTCGTCGGCGCCGGCGGATCGGGCAGCGCGCTGCTCAACGTCGCCACGATCGGCGACCTCCGCCGGACCCCGGAGTCCAACTTCGGCGCGCGGGTCGACCTGCAGGGCTTCGGCGCCGGCGTGGTGACCGGCGGCTACTCCGACCTGCCCGGCGGCGACGACGACACGCGCCTACACCGCCTGCTTCGACGGCACCTCCAGCGCCAGCGCCACCGTGGCGGGCGCCGTCGCCGTGATCCAGGGCGAGGCGCTCGCCCGGTTGGGCGCGCCCCTCACCCCGTACGAGGTGCGGACGCTGCTCGTCGAGACCGGGCTCCCCCAGGTGATGGGCGCCGCGGGGGACGGCAACATCGGCCCCCGGCCGCAGGTCGCCGCCGCCCTCGAGGGTCTCGAGGGCGTGCGCGGGCGCCCGCCCGCGCCCGCACCCACGCCGGCGACCCCCACGCCCCCGGCGGCCCCCGTCCCGACTCCGGTCGCTCCGGCCTCCGGGGTGCCGGCGCCCGCCGCGCCGGTCGCCACGACCCCGGCGCCGGTCTCGCCCGCCAGCCGGCCCGCGCCGCGTCCGATCGCGGCCGCGGCGCGCGCTCCCCGCGCGCGGCTCGCCCGCCGCGCCGCCCGCCTCAGGCTCTCCATGCGCGGGCTGGCCCCGCGCGCGCGGGTCACGGTCAACGGCAGGCGCGTCCACCCGAAGCGGGGGGTCGTCGTGCTCACCAAGGTGCGCACGCGGACCTACCTGGTGCGCGTGACCGCCCCGCCCCGCGCCGGGCGCACATACCGCCCGGTGCGCTTCACGGTCACGGTGCCGGCGCGCGGGGCGCCGCGGGTCAGGACCGCCTGACCCGGAGGCTCACCAGGAGTTCGAGCCGCCCCGCGTGTCGGTCTGGTCCATCGGCCACACCTCGGGGAGGTCGACGTCGAAGTTGCCCTCCTCGTCGGCGTGCGTCTTGTGCCACTCGGTGAAGTTCGGGATCGAGAAGCCCACGACGCGGAAGCTGTGGCGGTCCACGCGCACGACCAGCTCGCGCTCGGGGTCGAGCACCGCGAGCGCGGGGCTCGGGATGCCGTAGGAGCAGTGGTAGACGTCCTTCTCGGCGTCGTACCGCGTCATCGAGTCGGCCGGCGTGTGGGTGCCGGCCCCGATCGCCGACGCGGGCGTCTCCGGCGCGTCGTCCGGGGCGGCCCGCCGGCGCCCGGCGGTAGCGGCGGCATGGTGCTCATCGATCTCCCCCCAGTAGGCGTTGCACGGTCACTCGGACATCCTTCCCGTCGGCGGATCCCGCCGACGCGCGACATCACGGCCTTCATCACCCGGCCCATGTCGGCCGGGCCCGAGGCCCCCTCAGCGGCGATGACCTCGGCTCACGACGGCCTCGATCGCCGCGGCGTCCATCTGGGCGGGCAGGTAGCCCTCGAGCACGGCCCATCTCCTGCGTCTCCCGCGCGACCAGGTCGTCGCGGCCGCCCGGCCGGAACTGCGCGATCGACTCCCTGTGCTGCTTCACGATGCCGCGCAGCACCTTGACCTGCGCGTCGTCGTCGAGCGGCCCGCGGGCCTCGATCTCGGCGTTCTTGATCGCCGAGCGTGCCCGGCGGATGGTGTCGAGCCGGACCTTGTCGCCCGACCGCATGGCGTGCTTGAGGTCGTCGTCGAGCCGCGCGGCGAGCGCGGTGGTGGTGTCGCCCATCGCCACATCCTTCCACGAACCCGGCCCGGCAGGTCTCAGAAGGGCTGCTCGTCCTCCTGCAGGCCGGTCCGCAGGCGGCGCAGGCGCCCGGCCAGCTCGGCCTCCGCCCCGCGGTCGGTGGGGGCGTAGAAGACCGTCCCCTCCATGCCCTCGGGCAGCAGCGACTCGTCGAGCACGGCGTCCGGGAAGTCGTGCGGGTAGTGGTAGCCCTCGCCGTTGCCGAGGCCGCGCGCGTTGGCCGCGCTGCTGTCGCGCAGCGCCAGCGGCGGGCGCCGCGCGCCCTCGCGCTCCACCACGCTCGAGGGCGGCGTCGATCGCGCGGTAGGCCGCGTTGGACTTGGGCGCCAGCGCGATGTACGTGGTCGCCTGGGCCAGGGCGATGCGCGCCTCGGGGAGGCCCACGAACTCGACCGCCCGCCCCGCCGCGACGGCCACCGCGAGGGCCCGCGGGTCGGCGTTGCCGATGTCCTCGCTCGCGGCCACGATCAGCCGGCGGGCGATGAACTTGGGGTCCTCGCCGCCCTTCAGCATCACGGCCAGGTAGTAGATCGCCGCGTCCGGGTCGCTCCCGCGCAGGCTCTTGATGAAGGCCGAGATCGTGTCGTAGTGGGCGTCGCCGACTCGGTCGTAGACCACGGCCCGCCCGCCGGCCGCCGACTGCACGGCCTCGAGGGGGACCTCCTGGCCGTCGGCGGTGCCGGCCGCCGCGGCCTCGAGCAGGTTGAGGGCGCCGCGCGCGTCGCCGCCGGCGCGCGGGCGATGGCCGTGCGCGCCTCCTCCCCCAGGCGCACGCGGCCCGCCAGCCCGTCGCGGGTGGGCCACGGCCCGGTCGAGCAGGACGCCGACCTCGCTCCGCGCCCAGGGGCTCGAGCACCCAGACGCGCATGCGGGAGACCAGGGCCGCGTTGACCTCGTACCAGGGGTTCTGGGTCGTGGCGCCGATCAGCGTCAGCAGGCCGTCCTCCACCGCCGGCAGCAGCGCGTCCTGCTGGGCCCGGTTGAAGCGGTGGATCTCGTCCAGGAAGAGCACCGTGGCCGTTCCGGCCGCAAGGCGGTCGCGCGCCCGCGCCATCACCGCCCGCACGTCGGCGACCGTGGCCGAGACCGCCGAGCAGCTCCTCGAACGCGGCGGACGTGCTGCTGGCGACGACCCGCGCCAGGGTCGTCTTGCCGCTGCCCGGCGGGCCGTACAGGATCATCGACGGGACGCGGTCGCCCTCGATGGCCGCCCGCAGCGCCCCGTCCGGTCCGAGCAGCGCCGGCTGGCCCACGACGTCGTCGAGTCCCTCGGGGCGCATGCGCGCCGCCAGCGGCCGCGAGCGCTGCAGCCGCGACTCGACGACGTCGCCGAAGAGGTCGCCCTGGGGCGGGCCCTTGCGCCATCAGGCCGCCTCGCGTCGCGCGCGGGCCTCGGGCAGCACCAGGGCCAGCGGCCCGCGACGACCGGCAGGCGCGGCGACGCACCACAGGGCGGTGTCGCGGCCCGGCCGAGTCGGCGAGCGCGCCGAACAGCGCCAGCCCCGGCGCGGCGCCGAGCCGATCGCGCCGAAGCCGATCATCAGGCCGGCCGCGAGGGCGAGCCGGCCGGGGAGGTAGTCCTGGCCCATCATCACGGTCACCGAGAAGGATGACAGCAACACGAAGCCGACGAGCGCGAAGGCGACCGTCGAGGCCCGCCCCGCCGGTCACCAGCGAAGACCGCCGTCGAGCGGGGTGGCCAGCGGCAGGCTGCGCAGCAGCAGGCGCCGCCCGCCCATGCGGTCGGCGAGCATGGCCCCGGCGACGGTCCCCACGGCGCCCGCCGCCCGAGAAGGCCGCCACGGTCAGGCCGGCCTGCTGGTCGCTGAGCCCCCGGTCGTCGACGAGCAGCAGCGGGAACAGCGCCAGCAGCCCGAACTGGGTCCAGGTGCGCAGGCTGGTGACGACCAGCAGGAGTCCGATGCCCCGGGTGTCGGCCGGCGGCGGCGGGGGCGCCGCCGGATCGGCGGCCGGCACCGGCACCGTCAGCCCCCGGCGCGCGTGGCGCAGCCACAGGGCCACCGCGAGCCCGGGCACCAGGAACACGCAGGGTGGCGCGCGCGTCGAGGAACGGGATCGCGAGGGCCACCAGCAGCGGGCCCACGGCGAAGCCCCCGTTGCCGCCGACCATGAACCAGGCCAGCCCCGTGGCGGGGCGGTCGGCCGACAGCCGGTTGGCGATCGCGGGCCGCCTCGGGGTGGAAGGCGGCGACGCCGAGGCCGGAGCCGGCGATGCAGGCGAGGATGCCCGCGTACCCGGCGGCCAGGCCCGCGAGCGCCAGGCCGGCGCTGGCCGACGGCGACGCCGCCCCAGAGGAACACCGGGGTCGCGCGCCGGTCGGCGACCAGGCCGAACAGCGGCTGGGTCGCCGACGAGACCAGCAGGGAGGTGCCAGGATCATGCTGGCGGCGAGGTCCGAGAGCCCGTAGATCGCGGTGAACACCGGCAGCAGCGCCGGCACGGCGCCGACCGTGGCGTCGATCATGAAGTGGCCGCCGGCGAGACGCGCGATGCCGGCGCGGTCCATGTCCGCGGAGGACGGCGGCCGCAGGGTGTGCGTGCGTGCGGTCGCGGTCATCGCCCGGATACTCCACTACCCTGGGGCTGCAGATGCCCGGGGGACGAGAGATCAGCGGTCGTGACGTCCACGCGGCGCTGCGCGCGTTCGGGGGCGGCGCGGGCGACGAGGACGCGCTGCGGGCGGCCGTGGCGCCCGACGACGCCTTCGCGAGCTACGAGGACTCGTCGGGGCGTGCCCGCCCGAGGCCGTCGGGCTCAGCTCAGGTGCGCACGCCGCCGTCTTCTCCCCGCTGTTCGGGGAGTTCGAGTGACGCCGGTGCCCGCCGGCCCATGTCGAACGTTCTCCAGCGCCTCCTCGAACTCCTCGCCGCGGGGCGTCCACCAGCCGGCGCTGGCCACGAGGGAGTGGCAGCGCGAGCCCGCGATCCCGAAGGCGAGGCTCGCCAGGATCATGGCGATCGTCGTGCCGGTGCCGTAGCCGGTGCCGAACGCCCCGAGCGACTCCTCGAGGTAGTCGTCGGCCAGGGGCGGATACGCGAGGCCCACGGCCAGCAGCGCGACCCCCCCGAGCACCAGCCCCCGCACGATCCAGCCGCGGCGCACGAGCGGGACGACGGCCAGCGCGTAGATGGCCAGGAGCGCGATCGAGAGCAGGAGCGTCGCCACCAGCCCGGTGGGCGCCGCCGAGTCGCCCACCACGCCCAGCGCTGCGCGCGTGGTCTGGTCGGTGGCCTGGTGCCCCTCCACGATCGTCCCCAGGGTGTGGTTGAAGTCGAGGTCGGTGTGGCCGCGGCGGTTGGCGTCCTGGATCACGATCAGGAAGCAGGTGCCCGCCACCAGGCCGCCGACGACGACCGCGGTGATCTCGCGCGTGGCGCGGGCGGCGAGGCTCCGGCCGTCCATGCTCATGGCGGCGGCTCCTCCTCGTGCGGGTTGGCGCGCAGCCAGGAGATGCGCAGGAACAGGTCGCGGTCGTCGATGTCGTGCTCGAGCGCGAAGCCGGTGCCGCACAGCGGGCAGGCGGTGAAGGGCTGGAAGGCCGGTATCCCGTCGCGATCGGCCGCGCCGGTCGGGATCAGCAGCAGGTCGCCCCAGCAGTCCGGCGTGGGGCAGCGGACGCGGCCGTCGACGTTGGCGAACCCGCTCTTCGGGAGGGTCTGCGGCGGTCGGTCATGGGGAGGGCGTCGCTCCTGCTGGTCACTACATTTGGTGAAGCAAACGACCGTGACCCGGGCCGATCTGCCCGATTCGAGGGCAAAAGGGTAGAATCACCGGGTAGAATCGCCGGTTATGACCGCCGCACACGGGAGACAGCATGGCGCGTAGCTACCAGGATCTCCTCGCGTCCGCTCGCGAGCAAGTGCCGGAAGTCCAGGTCCCCGACCTGGCGGACGCGCCGCGAGGCGGGCGACGCCCCGCTGGTGATCGACGTCCGCGAGCAGAGCGAATGGGACGAGGGGCACATCCCCGGCTCGATCCACATCCCGCGCGAGCTTCCTCGAGAGCCGGATCGCCGGGGTGGCCAGGCCGGACCAGGAGGTCATCCTCAGCTGCGCGTCCGGCCAGCGCTCGCTGCTGGCGGGCACCACGCTGCGGCGAGATGGGCTTCGACAAGGTGGCGAGCCTCGCCGGCGGCTTCCAGCGCTGGAAGCAGAGCGGCCAGCGAGTTCGACGTCCCGCAGACGCTCACGCCCGGAGCAGCGCTCGCGCTACAGCCGCCACGTGCTGATCCCCGAGGTCGGCGAGGCGGGCCAGCTCAAGCTGCTCGACTCGAAGGCGCTGCTGATCGGCGCGGGTGGCCTCGGCGCCCCGGCGGCCTTCTACCTGGCGGCGGCCGGGGTCGGCACCATGGGCCTGGTGGACGACGACGTCGTGGACGCCAGCAACCTCCAGCGCCAGATCATCCACACCACCGACCGGGTCGGGATGAACAAGGGCGAGTCGGCCCGCGTGGCGATCGAGGCGCTCAACCCCGACGTCACAGGTCAACGTCCATCCCGTTCCGGGTGAGCAAGGACAACGTCCTCAACCTGATCGCCGACTACGACGTGATCATCGACGGCACCGACAACTTCCCGACCCGCTACCTGATGAACGACGCGTCGCTGATGGCCCGCAAGCCCCTGGTCCACGCCAGCATCCTGCGCTTCGAGGGCCACGCCTCGACGTTCCTGCCCTACGACGGCCCGTGCTACCGCTGCCTGTTCCCGGAGCCGCCGCCGCCGGACATGGCGCCCTCGTGCGGCGAGGCCGGCGTGCTGGGCGTGCTCTGCGGCGTGATGGGCAACATCATGGCCACCGAGGCGATCAAGGTGCTGCTGGGCATCGGCGACACGCTCTCGGGCCGCCTGATGATCTACGACGCCCTCGACATGGCGTTCACCGAGCTCAAGATCCGCCGCGACCCGGACTGCCCGGCCTGCGGGCCCGAACGCGCGAGCTCGAGTTCCGCGACTACGAGGCCTGGTGCGCGGGCGTCGGCGCCCACCCGCTGGCGGTCGCGGGCGCATGAGCATGGTGCGGATCCCTCCGGTGCTGCGTCAGGCCACCGGGGGCGAGCGCGGAGTCGCGGTCTCCGGCGCCACGGTCAGCGAGGTGCTCGACGCGCTGTACGAGCAGTCACCCCGCCGTGCGCGCGCAGCTGCAGACGCCCGAGGGGGAGCTGCACCGCTTCGTCAACATCTACCTCAACGACGAGGACGTGCGGCTGCTGGGCGTGGCTCGACACGGCGGTGGCCGACGGCGACACCCTCCTGATCCTTCCGGCCATGGCCGGCGGAGCGCGACGGGCCTCGGCCCCGCCGCCGACGACGATCTCGGCCGACCTGCACGGACACCATCGGCGACACGCCGCTGGTGCAGCTCAACCACATCTCGCCCAACCCGGACGTGCGCATCCTCGCCAAGCTCGAGAGCCACAACCCGACCGGGCTCGATCAAGGACCGCACGGCCCTCTCGATGATCGACGACGCCGAGCGGCGCGGGGCCATCCGGCCGGGCGACACGATCATGGAGCCCACCTCCGGCAACACCGGCATCTCGCTCGCGATGATCTGCCGCGTGCGCGGCTACCGGCTCGTCGCCGTGATGCCCGAGAACGTCACCGCCGAGCGGCGCCAGCTGCTCACCCTGTACGGCGCCGAGATCGTGGCGACCGACGGCGAGTTCGGCTCCAACGGCGCGGTCGAGGTCGCGCAGCGCCTGTCGGCGGAGAACGGGCTCTTCATGCCCTTCCAGTACGGCAACCCGGCCAACCCGCGCGCGCACTACGAGGGCACCGCCGAGGAGATCGTGCGCGACTGCCCCGAGATCGACGTCTTCGTGGCCGGGCTCGGGACCGGCGGCACCCTGATGGGCTCGTCGCAGCGGCTTAAGGAGCACCGCCCGACATCCAGGTCATCGCCTGCGAGCCCCTGCAGGGCGATCCGGTGAGCGGGCTGCGCAGCCTCGATGACGGCTTCATCCCGCCGATCCTCGAGCTCTCGCGGCTCGACCGGAAGCTGCTGGTCCCCAACCGCGACGCCCTGGTCATGACCCGTCGGCTGGCCGCCGAGGAGGGCATCTTCGCGGGCGTCTCCTCGGGGGCGGTCATCCACACCTGCATGCGCGTCGCCGCGAAGATGACCCGCGGCACGATCGTCGGCATCGTCTGCGACGGCGGCTGGAAGTACCTGTCGTCGGGCCTCTGGACCGACGACCTCGACGAGGTCGAGGACACGCCTCGACCACGGGCTCTTCTGGTAGATGCCGCTGAGGATCCCGTCGGCCATGGCGCGAGGAACTCGTCGATCACGCGATCGCCGATCTCCCCAACGAGTGCTGCGGGATGGTCTCGGGCGAGGACGGCACGGCGACGGCGCGTGTTCCGCGCCGCCAACTCCGAGGGCAGCCCGTTCATGTACGTGATGGACCCGCGCGAGCAGATGCGCATCATGGAGGAGATCGACGAGGCTGGCCAGGACCTGCTCGCGATCTACCACTCGCACACCCGCTCGGCGGCATACCCCTCGCGCACCGACGTCGAGCTGGCGTTCTTCCCCGGACACGCTCTACCTGATCGTCTCGATCGCCGATCGCGAGGCGCCCGAGATCCGGGCGTTCCGACTGAGCCGCACCGCCCCCGAGGGCGAGCAGATCCACGAGGAGCCGGTGGAGATCCTGTGAGGCGCGGCGCCGGCCTGGCCGCTGTCCGCGATCGCCGCGTCCCTCGCGCTGGCGGTCGGCGCGCGGCGGGCTGCGGCGGCTCCGACGCCACGGTCACCGAGACCGTGACCACCGGCATCGAATCGGTGGTGAGCGCCGCGCCCGCGCCGCCCACCACCGCCACGGCGCCCTCGGCGGCCCTCGGCGCCGACGACCTGCCGCCCGAGGACGCGGTCGCCGGCGTCCGTCCCGCGTCGCCGGTGACCCTCGCGACCGCGAGCGCCCTGGTGGACAAGCTCTACGCCGAGGGCGATCCCAACAAGCCGGCGGGCATCAGCCGCTTCGAGGACGCCGGCTACGCGGGGGCCATCGTGCGCGATCAGCCCGGCCGGGACACCTCCGCCGGCCTGGCGCTGCTGCGCTCCTACGCGATCGCGCTGCGCGACGAGGCGGCCGCCCGGCGGGAGGTCGCCGCGGGGGTGGACGAGGTGCGCCGCACCACGCCCGCCACGATCACCGACGTCGCCGGTCGCCGGGGTGCCCGGCGCGCGCGGCCTGCGCGTCGACATCGACCAGGCCGGCACGCGCGGGACGATCGCTGTTCGTCACCTTCGCCGCCGGCGCGAACGTCTACGGCCTGCAGGGCGTCAGCCAGGGCGATGCCGCCGATGCCCCAGGACGAGATCGTCGGGGCGGCGCGCGACCTCTACGAGAGGGTCACGGCCGCCCCGTGCGATCGTCTAGGCCGGGACTTCCTCGGCCTTCTTGCGCGTGCGCCGCTTGGGCTTGGGGGCCTCCTCGGCGCACCGGCGCCTCGGCCGGGGCCTCGATCGGCGGCCGGCTCGGCCTTCTTGCGCGTCCGGCGCTTGGGCTTGGGGGCCTCCTCGGCCACCGGCTCGGCCGCAGCCTCGGCCGGGGCCTCGTCGGCGGCCGGCTCGGCCTTCTTGCGCGTCCGGCGCTTGGGCTTGGGGGCCTCCTCGGCCACCGGCTCGGCCGGCGCCTCGGCCGGGGCCTCATCGGCGGCCGGCTCGGCCTTCTTGCGCGTGCGGCGCTTGGGCTTGGGGGCCTCCTCGGCCACCGGCTCGGCCGCGGCCTCGGCCGGAGCCGCCTCGGCGTCGGCCGGCGTCGAGCGGCGCCGCACGCGCCGGCGCGCCGGCGCGGGCCTCCTCGTCGGCCGCGGTCTCCGACGGCGCGGCCTACCGCGACCGGCTCCGCGGCGGCGAGGTCCTGCGCCGAGGGCTCGCCGGGCGTGGCGACGGCCTCGTCCTCGGGTGCCGACGCGCGACGGCGACGGCGACGGCGGGCGGGGCCCTCCGTCGTCCTCGGCGCGGCGGCCTCGGCCACGTCCACGACCTCGGCCAGCTCGACCGTCTCGTCGGGGGGCACCGGCTCGAGGTCCGCCACCGTCGGCTCGGGGTCGACCCCGGCGCCGCGGCGCCGGCGGCGCCGGGTGCTGCGCGCCGGCGGCTCGCCCGGGGCCGTCTCGCTGGCCTCGACGAGCTCGGGGAGCTCGCCCTCGACCTCCGGGCCGAGCATGATCATGTCCTCGTAGGAGATCGGCTCGTCGAGCGGCGGCAGGGTGCCCAGGTCGGGGTCCGGCGTGGGCGTGACGACCACCTCGAACACCTCCGCGCCGGGCGCGGGCGCCTCGGCCGGGGCGGGAGGGGCGGCCGCGCTCGACTCGGAGCGGCGTCCCCCGCGGCGGCGCCTGCGGCGGCCGTCGCCCTCCTCGCCGCCGCGCTCGGAGGCGGCGGGCGCCGACACGGGCACGGGCGGCACGGCGGTCGCGCGCGCCCTCGCCCAGCTCCACCCGGTAGGTGCCGCTGCGCGGGTCGGTCTCCAGGCGCACCATGCCCGGTGCTGCCGGCCTCCTCGAGGAACTTCGAGAAGGTGGAGTACCCGTGCTCGTTCTCGTCGAAGGCCGGGTACTTGCGGCGCATCGAGTCCTTCACGATGCTCGCCAGCGGCCACTCGATGCCCTCGCGCTGGAGGGCGGTCAGGGTCTCCTGGAGCAGCTGGACCGGGTTGAGGTTCTGCCCGCTGCCGCTCGCGCGGCGCGGGACGCTGCCGCCGGCCTGCGCGGCCAGGATGTCGTAGAAGATGAACTCGTCGCAGTTGGCGATCAGCAGCTCGCTGGCCGACTCGCGGTTGCCGACGCCGATCACGCGCTTGTCCAGCTCGCGCAGCTTGCCGACGAGCGGCGTGAAGTCGCTGTCGCCGGAGACGATCACGAACGCGTTGACGTGCTCGCGGCTGTAGGCCAGCTCCATGGCGTCCACGGCCATCTGGATGTCGGCGCGGTTCTTGGCGCCCTCGCGTGCGGAGGGCATCTCGATGAGGCCGAGACCGGCGTTCATCAGCTCGTGGCGGGCGTCGCGGTAGCGGCTCCAGTCCGCGTAGGCGCGCTTCACGATGACCCGGCCCTTCTCGGCCAGGCGGTTCAGTACAAGGTGGATGTCGAAGTCGGCGCGTCCCTTGGCGCCGGGACGGGCCATGTTCTCGAAATCGACCAGCACGGCAAGAGAGCTCTCGCGCTCGGCCAATGGTCCTCCAGATCTTTTGGGTGGGCCGCCGGTGCGGCGGCGAGTCATGCGGCGAATCGCCGGATCCCGCGCGTGCGCAGGACGGTCCGGATGGTAACAGCCCGGTCGAATGCCCCGAAGAAGCCCCCGCCGGCGGCCCACGAGGCGCCCTCGGTCATTAGAATCAGGCGGACACACACTCTCGGGCACCGGTAGGTGCGACATCCGCGTCAAGGGAAAGCGTGCATGACGACTCAGCAGCCGACGGCGACCACCGAGGCTCCAGGGAGCTCCGGAGCCGAGACCCTCACGGTGATCGACAACCGCACCGGCACGAGCTACGAGCTGCCCATCGCGGAAGGCACCATCCGGGCCACCGATCTCCGGCAGATCAAGGTCAGCGAGGACGACTTCGGCCTCATGACCTACGACCCGGCGTTCATGAACACGGCGTCGTGTCGAAGCGCGGTGACCTACCTCGACGGCGACGCCGGGATCCTGCGGTACCGCGGTTATCCGATCGAGCAGCTGGCCGACAAGTCGCAGCTTCCTCGAGGTCGTCGTACCTGCTGGTATTCGGCGAGCTGCCCACGCAGGCGCAGCTCGACTCCTGGGTGCACGACATCACCCACCACACCTTCGTCCACGAGAACGTGCGCACAGTTCCTCGAGGGCTTCCGCTACGACGCCCACCCGATGGGGATGCTCCAGTCGGGCATCGCGCGCGCTCAGCACGTTCTACCCCGAGGCGAAGGACATCCAGGACGAGGAGAACCGCTACCTCCAGATCGTCCGCCTGATCGCCAAGATGCCGACGCTCGGCGCCTGGGCCTTCCGCCACTCCGAGGGCAAGCCGTTCGTCTACCCGAACAACGAGCTCTCGTACTCGGCGAACTTCCTCTCGATGCTCTTCACCATCGGCGGCGACGTACGAGCCCGGACCCGCGGATCGTGAAGGCGCTCGACGTGCTCTTCATCCTGCACGCCGACCACGAGCAGAACTGCTCGACCAGCGCGGTGCGCAGCGTCGGCTCCTCGCAGGTGGACCCGTACTCGGCCGTGTCGGCCGGCATCGGCGCCCTCTACGGCCCGCTGCACGGCGGCGCCAACGAGGCCGTGCTGCGGATGCTGCGCCGCATCGGGAAGGTCGAGAACATCCCGGCCTTCATCGAGGGCGTCAAGGCGGGCAACGAGCGGCTCATGGGCTTCGGCCACCGGGTCTACAAGAACTTCGACCCGCGGGCGACGATCATCAAGAAGGCCTGCGACGACGTCTTCGAGGTCACCGGGGTCAACCCGCTGCTGGCCATCGCGGTGGAGCTGGAGAAGATCGCGCTCCAGGACGAGTACTTCGTCAAGCGCAAGCTGTACCCGAACGTGGACTTCTACTCGGGCCTGATCTACGAGGCCCTCGGCATGCCGGCCGACATGTTCACGGTGCTGTTCGCCATCGGCCGCACGCCGGGCTGGGTCGCCCAGTGGCGGGAGCTGATCGACGACAAGGACCAGAAGATCTCGCGTCCGCGCCAGATCTACATCGGCTCGGACGAGCGCGACTACGTGGAGATCGGCAGCCGCTGGAGCTCGTCGCGGGGCGTGTCCGGGCCGAGGCCGGGCACCCCCGCGGGCGTGTCCGGTCCTACGGGGTCGCGGCGCGCGCGGCGCGCTCGGCGACCAGGTCGAGCAGGCCGACCAGCTGCGCGAGCTGGTCGTCGTCCAGCGCGTCCCACAGGCGCAGCATCAGCTCGTGCCGGCCGGGAAGCGCCTCGCCGGCCAGCTCGACGCCCTCCGGCGTGAGGTGCGCGTGCACCATGCGCCCGTCGCTCGGGTGGGGCAGGCGCTCCACCAGCCCGCCGCGCTCCAGGCCGTCGACCAGCTTGGTCACATTGGGGCGCGTCACGCCCGAGCTCGTCGCCGAGCGCGTGCAGGCAGGCCCGGCGCTCGTCGCGGCAGCACAGCACCTCGAGCACCTCGAGCTTCGCGTCGGAGAGGCCGTAGCCGCCGGCGTGGCGGTCGAGCTCGCGGCCTGCGGAGCAGGCGAGCCGCTCGAGCGCGTCCGTCGCGCGGCGCGCGAGCTCCGAGCGGGCCGTCTGCCCCTCGGTCGTTTCCCGGTTCATCATCTCGGACGGTACCACCCACCGCGGGAGGCTCGTCAAGCGCGCGGTCGCGGTAGGATGCCGCGGTGTCCGATCCCCAGGAGCAGATGCGCAACGCGGCGCGCGAGGTGGGCAACGAGCTCGCCCGCGCTGTCGAGCAGGCCGCGAAGCTCGCGCGCCAGGCCGGCGAGGACCTCGCCCGCCTGATGGGCGACGCCCGCACCGCCCCGCCGTCTGCCAAACCACGATCCGAGTCCCCGGCCGACGTGATCCGGGACCTCGGACGACTACGCGACGAGGGCCTCATCACCGAAGAAGAGTTCCAGACCAAGAAGGCCGACCTGCTGGGCTCGGCTATGAGCGCGCCCGAGGGCTGGGCCGAGCTGCTGGAGCGGCTCGAGCCGCACGTCTCGCCCGAGTGGACGCAAGAACGCCCAGGAGCACGGCGAGCCAGCGCTGGATCCGGCTGATCCTGCTGGTCGACGCCCACCACCAGCTCTCGACCCCGCGCGTCTCCGAGAAGGTCGCGATGACGATGGCCGACCTCGCCGTCGACCGCGAGTCGGAGCGCCGAGGGCTGGGAGGCGATCCGCGAGAGCGCGCAGACCGAGCGGATGGAGCTGGTCGCCGGGCTGGTGGACGCGTCCGGGCGCTGCTGTCGCCGGAGCTCTGGCCCTGTTCGAGCGCTCGATCGAGCCGGCGCCGCCGGGGATGTGACCGGGTGGCCGGCGGCCACCCGAGCGACGCCGATCGCGAGCGACGCCTCCCGGCCGGCTCGACCGCGCTGCGGACGCGTCGCGGGCACGCGACGCCGCCGCGCTGGCCGCGCTCTACCGGCGACGAGGTCTCGTGGCTCGCCGACGGCGCGACGTCGAGGGCCCCGCGGCGGCCGCGCTCGGCACATGGAGATCGCCGCGCGGGCGATGGCGTGGGATCCGCCCCAGCAGCGCGGCGCGCGGGCGGCGCTGCGCTGGAGCGGCGGCGACGGCGCGCGCGGCGCGATGGTGGTCGAGGTGCGCCGCGGCCTGATCGTGTTCGCCGCCTCGCCTGTAGCGACTCAGCCCGCCGGCGGCCGCCGAGCGCCCGCTGAGGCGAGCGCCGGCGGTCGTAGAGGGCGCGCAGCCGCGCGCCGCCGCGGCCGGCGGGCCTCGACGCCAGCACGGCGAGCGAGCCCTTGCGGAAGTCGCAGCGCCCGCCCCGCGGTGAGGACGGCGACCAGATCGAGAGGTCGGGCTGCGTGCCCGCAGAGCAGCACGGTGCGGCGTCGGGGCGCTCGAGCAGCAGGTCGTCGAGCGCCGTCGATGTCGATGCCCGGGCCGCAGGCGCTGATCCTGGGCCGGGGCGCCAGCCCGATGTGCGCGCAGCCACGATCTCGCCCGTCTGGCGGCAGCGCACGAGCGGGCTGGAGACGACGGCGTCGACGCCGAGGCCGAGCGCCGCCATGCCGCGGCCGCGGCCGCGCGCATGCGGGCGATGCCGCCGCTCGGTCAGCGCTCGCGGCTCGTCGTCGTACCCCGGTGGCGGGGCCGGCGTCCTCGGCGATGCCGTGGCGCAGAGCAGGAGAGGCGGCGTCATGCCGGTGGAGCAGCCCGCTTCCGGCCGCGCGGCCGGGGAGCGGGATGGCCGATCAGTCGATCAGCTCGTACGCCGGCAGCGTCAGGAACTCGACGAAGTCGTCCGAGGTGGAGATCTCGTCGAAGAGCACCGCGGCGCGGTCGAAGTAGCAGTGCAGGTTCTCCGGGTACTGCGCCGTGGATCTTGTCCAGCTCCTCGGCCAGGATCGCGCGGAAGAGCTCCGTGTCGACCTTGCGGCCGTCGTCCAGCACGCCCTTGTCGCTGTGGATCCACTGCCAGACCTGGCTGCGCGAGATCTCGGCGGTGGCGGCGTCCTCCATCAGGTTGTTGATCGGGCACGCAGCCGATGCCGTTGAGCCAGGCGCCCAGGTACTGGACGCCGACGCTGATGTTGAGTGCGCAGGCCGCCCTCGGTGATCGGGCCCTCGGGCTCGAAGGTCGAGCAGGTCCTGCGCCGTGATCGTCGACGTCGTCACGCAGGCGGTCGATCTGGTTGGGGCCCGGCATCGACCGCGTCGAAGGCCTCGACGGCGATCGGCACCAGGCCCGGGTGGGCGACCCAGGTGCCGTCGTGGCCGTTGCCGGCCTCGCGCTCCTTGTCGGCGCGCACCTTGGCGAGCGCCTCCTCGTTGGCCACCGGGTCGTTCTTGATCGGGATCTGGGCCGCCATGCCGCCGATCGCGTGCGCGCCGCGCCGGTGGCAGGTCTTGATCGCCAGCAGCGAGTACGAGTTCATGAAGTGCGTGGTCATGGTGACCAGGGCGCGGTCGGCCAGCACGAAGTCGGGGCGGCTGCGGAACTTCTTGATGCAGCTGAAGATGTAGTCCCAGCGACCGCAGTTGAGCCCGGCCGAGTGGTCGCGCAGCTCGTAGAGGATCTCCTCCATCTCGAACGCGGCGAGGATCGTCTCGATGAGGACCGTCGCGCGGATCGTGCCCTGGGGCACGCCGATCTCGTCCTGCAGCAGGATGAAGATGTCGTTCCAGAGGCGCGCCTCGAGGTGGCTCTCCATCTTGGGCAGGTAGAAGTACGGACCCGAGCCCTTGGCGAGCGCCGGCTTGGCGTTGTGGAAGATGTAGAGCGCGAGGTCGAAGATGCCCGCCGAGACCGGCGCGCCGTCCACCAGCACGTGCTTCTCCTCCATGTGCCAGCCGCGCGGGCGCACCAGCAGCGTGGCCAGATCGTCGCCCAGGCGGTACTCCTTGCCGCCCCCGCTGAACGTGATCGTGCCCTCGACCGCGTCGCGCAGGTTGATCTGGCCCCCGATCGTGTTCTCCCAGGTCGGGCGTGTTGGAGTCCTCGAAGTCGGACATGAACACCTTCGCGCCCGAGTTGAGCGCGTTGATGATCATCTTGCGGTCGACCGGCCCGGTGATCTCCGCGCGACGGTCCTGCAGGTCGGCCGGCGCCGGCGCGACCTTCCAGCTGCGGGTCGTCCCGGATGTGAGCGGTCTCGGGGAGGAAGTCCGGTACCGCGCCGGCGTCGAGCGCGGCGGCCCGCTCCACCCGCTTGGCCAGCAGCTCCTGGCGCCGGGGCTCGAACGCCCGGTGCAGCGTGGCCACCAGCGCGAGCGCGTCGGGCGTGAGGATCTCCGCCTGGTCGGCGGTGACCTGCGCGGTGATCTGGACTCCGTCCGGGAGAGTGATGGTGCTCATGGTTCGCGGGACACCTTTCTGGATGCGTCATCGTCCCGGGCCGACGCACCGAGCGCCCCGGAGGGGGCGACCGCGAGCGTCGTCGAACGGCGTTGTCGGCCGGGCCCGAGCGGGCCCCGGAGACTATCCGGCCGAGCCCGCGAGCGAAACCTCAGGCCCCGCCGGGGACCTGGGCCGAGAGGATGGAGGCGATCAGGACGATCACCAGCGAGAGCACCAGCTCGGTGCTGGCGGTGCGGCGCACCAGGCGCAGCGTCGGGGCGTTGGGCCGCTTCACGCGCGCCAGCGCGGCCACGATCCGGCGGTTGTAGAGCGCGATCACGCCGATCGGGATGAGCAGCGCGATCTTGTAGAGGATGCTGCGGCCGTAGCCGGTGTCCCAGAGCTGGGCCGGGTCCGACAGCTCGCCGACCGAGCGCACGACGCCGGTCAGGATCGCGACCCCCACCGCGACCAGGGCGACCGCCGAGAAGCGGCTGAGGATCCGCGCGGCGAGCCCGGGCCCCGCGACCGCGGCCACCTTCGGCAGGCGCACCATCACGATCGCGACCATGGCCAGGCCGACGATCCAGACGGCCACGGCCACGATGTGGAGCGCCTGCGCCGCCACCTGCAGGTTGGACATGCTCGGCGACGCTGGCGTGCCCCTGGCTGGCGATGCCGCCGAGCACCACGACCAGCAGCACGGCCATGAGGGCGCCGGCGGTCTTGGAGCCGGTGACCGTCGCCGGCTTGGGCGCGCCCGAGCTGCCGTACTCGCGGATGAACAGGATCGCGCCGATCGCGAACAGCACGAACAGCAGCGCGCCGCGCAGCTGCACGAGCGAGCCGAAGCGCGTGTCGCTGAGCACCTGGCTGATGCCGTTGGTGTCGCGCAGGGCGGTCCACACCCCCGTGCCCAGGGCGCTCGCGCTCTGCACCACCAGCAGGTAGCCCTCGGCGAGCATCGCCCCGATCGCGAAGACGCCGAAGCCCACCCAGAAGGTGTCGCGACCCCAGTTGAGCACCGCCTCCCGCTCGGCCGCGCGCACCCCGGCCATCCGGCCCACCGCCGGGGCCCACACCAGCCAGCGGAAGCCGAGCAGGCCGATGAGGCCGCCCAGCCCGATGATCTCGAAGAAGCGCGAGCTGGTGCCCCACGGACCGGTTTCGGAGGGCCC
Organism: uncultured Thermoleophilia bacterium; assembly: GCA_963806585.1. Taxonomy (GTDB): domain Bacteria; phylum Actinomycetota; class Thermoleophilia; order Miltoncostaeales; family Miltoncostaeaceae; genus Miltoncostaea. The sequence goes on from CAWDYN010000016.1 coordinate 109,256, forward strand.
CCCGCCGGCCCCTCCGAAGAACGGGTCGGCCAGCTCACCCGGGCCCACGCCGAAGACGAAGACGCCCGGGATGATGTGCGAGTCGGCGCCGATGATCAGGTACCGCACGGTGTAGGTGCCGTCGGGCAGGCCCGGGCGCAGCGGTATCTCGAGCACCCGCTTGTCGCGGCCGTTGTCGGCGGGCCCGGCGGTGACATCGTTGCCCTGCTCGTCGACGACCGAGGCGTCCGTGCTGCGCAGCAGCTGGATCGGCTCGTTGAACGTGAGGCTCACCACCGGGGGCGAGGCGCTCACCTTGGCGTCCTTCTCGGGAGACGAGGAGGTCAGGTACGCGTGCCCCAGGGCGGTCGTCGCGCTCGCGAGCAGGATCGCCACGGTGGCGAGGGCGATGAGGGCGCGGCGCACCAGGCGATGCTGGCGTTCCGGGGGCCCCGGTGCAAGCGCGCGGGTCGGTGCTACCGTGCCCCCGTTCCGGGGCGCACCGGCGCCCGCCGATCGTGCCGTGTGAGAGGGAGGGGGGCGAGTGCCCGAGCTTCTGGAGGGCAGGACCGGCCTCGTCGTCGGCGTGGCCAACAAGCGCAGCATCGCCTGGGCCATCGCCCGCAAGCTCGACGAGGCCGGGGCCCGGCTGGTGCTGACCTACCAGGGCGAGCGCACCGAGGGCGACGTGCGCAAGCTGGCGGCGACGCTCTCGCAGCCCGCCGAGGTGGTTCCGCTCGACGTGCAGGACGACGGCCAGATCACGGCCGCCGGTGGACGCGGCGGCCGAGTCTCTGGGGGGCATCGACATCCTGGTGCACGCCGTCGCCTACGCGCGGCCCGAGGACCTGGGTGGCCGCTTCGTCAACACCTCCCGCGAGGGCTTCCACCTGGCGCTCGACGTCTCGTCGTACTCGCTCGCGGCGCTGGCGCGCGAGGTGGAGCCCCACATGCGCGCGCGCGGCGGCGGCTCGATCATGGCCCTGTCGTACATCGCCTCCGACCGCGCGGTGCCGGGCTACAACGTGATGGGGGTCGCCAAGGCCGCCCTCGAGTCGATCGTCCGCTACCTGGCGTGGGACCTGGGCGACGGCGGCATCCGGGTCAACGCCATCTCGGCCGGCCCCGTGCGCACGCTCGCGGCCCGCGGCATCCCGGGCTTCGGCACGATGGCCGACAAGGCGGCCGAGCGCACGCCCCTGCGGCGCGAGATCACCCAGGACGAGGTCGGCGACGCCGCCCTCTTCCTCGCCTCCCCGCTCTCGGCCAGCGTGACCGGCGAGACCATGTTCGTCAACGCCGGCTTCCACGCCATGGGCTTCTGAGCTCGGGCTCGGGCGCGATCGGGTGACCACCCGGGTGGGGGTGGTGACCGACACCCACGTCGGCGAGCACCTGCCCGGGCTGCCCCCGGAGGTGCTCGAGGCGCTGGACGGGGTCGACCTCATCCTGCACGCGGGCGACCTCACCGACCTGTCGGTGCTGGAGGATCTGGGCGAGCTGGCCCCGGTCGTGGCGGTGCGCGGCAACCACGACGAGCGGGCCCGGCTGGAGCTGCCGCGCGACCTGCTGGTGCGGGCCGGAGCGGCCCGCATCGGCCTGACCCACGGCCACCGCACCGCCGGCGTCGAGCTGCCCGCGGCCGTGCTGTCGCTGGTGAGCGGGCGCCCGGTGCTGCTCGACTTCGAGGGCGCCATGCGGCGTCGCTTCGGCGACGTCGACTGCGTCGTGACCGGGCACCTGCACATGCCCATCCACCGGGTCGTGAACGGCGTGCTCGTGTTCTCGCCGGGGGCCGTCTACGTGCCCGAGCACGACCCGGGCTTCGACTGGAGCGGCGCGCGCGGGCGGGCCTTCCGCCACTTCCGGGCGCGCCTGCCGCCCTCGGCCCGCGTCCCGGCGGTCGGCGTCATCGAGATCGGCCCCGCGGGCATCAGGGCCGAGCGCATTCCCCTGCTCCGCCCGATCCTCGCGGCCACCCGGGTCAGGCCGGCAGGCTGACGATCCCCTCGGCCACGTACCAGTCGATCGTGCGCCGCAGCGACTCCTCGATGGGCGTGTAGTCCAGGCCCAGCTCGCGGGTCGCGCGCGATCCGTCGTAGGCGTGGCCGTGCAGCAGCGTGCGCACCATCTCCCGGCACACCGGGGGGCGCCGGTGGCGCGCCCAGCCGATCGCGGCGACGCCGGTGGCCATCGTCATGGCCACGACCGGCGGCAGCCTGCGCGGGTCCTGGGGCCGGCCGCTGATGCGCCCCAGGATGTCGAGGGCCTCGCCCAGCGACATGGTCACCCCCGACAGCAGGTAGCGCTGGCCGGGTACGCCGTTGGCCTCGGCCAGCAGGTGGCCGCGGGCGCAGTCGTTGACGTCCACCAGGGACAGGCGCGAGTTGACCACCATCTTCAGGCGCCCGTTGAGGGCGTCGATCAGGATCTTCGCCGTGCCGCGCACGCGCCCCGGCCCCTGGACCGAGGCGGGGTTGACGCTCACCAGCTCCACGCCCACCCGCTCCGCGGTCTCGAACGCGACCCGCTCGGCCTCGAACTTGGAGCGCTCGTAGTGCGACAGGAAGCTCCCCCGGTGGGGCGAGTCCTCGGTCGCCACCGTGCCCTTGGCCTCGCCGATGGTCGCCGCCGACGAGGTCAGCACCACCCGCCGCACGCCGGCGGCGCCGGCCGCGCTCACCACCGAGCGTGTGCCCCACACGTTGACCCGCGTCAGCTCGTGGGGGTCGGGAAGGCAGAAGCCGTTGAGCCCGGCCACGTGGTACACGACCTCGCATCCCTCCATCGCCGGAGCGAGGGAGGCCGGGTCCATGATGTCGCCGCGCACCGGCTCCGCGCCGGCCGCCACCAGCGCTTCGGCGGAGGCGTCGGAGCGGGTGAGGGCGCGCACCTCGCGCCCGTCCGCCACCAGCCGAGCCAGGACGGCCCGTCCCACGAACCCGCTCGCACCGGTGATGAGGATCGTCCCGTCGGCCATCGCCCCGGAACCGTAGGGATCCGGGGCGGCCGGCGCCTCTGCGGCGCGGGTCCATCCCGGGGCGGCCACCGGTTCACGCCGCGCTTTGGGGGACGGCGCCGGCGGCCGATGGGAGAGTCAGCCGATGCGATCGACACCGGAACTCGTGGCCGCGAACTATGCCCTGGACCTCATGGCCGCCACCGAGCTTGTCGCGTTCGCGAGGGAAGCGCTCTGGAACGACCTCTCATCCCCCTCGCTCGACCTGCTCGCATTGCTCCAGCCGGTCGAGTTCCGCGACGCCGGCGACCTCTTCGTCGCCGCGCTCGAGGAGCTGGGGATCGCCATCCCCTCCCGACCCGAGGCGGTCATGCGGCTCGCGCGAGCGATCGCGACCGAGATGGTCCGCGGTGAGACATCTCCCTACGACGGCACAGCGGAGATTGCCGGGCTTTCCTATCTCGTGTTCCACCATGGGTACCCCCTCGAGCTCCAGCCCTTCGTCTACGCCGAGGACGAGTGGGACGAGCGCCCGGAAGACGCCGACTTCTTCGTCGGGCTCGTGATGCCGGCTGCTCGAGACCTCGCGGACCCGTGCTGAACGTGGGCATCCACCGTTCGATCGCCGCCGCTGGGAGGAAAGGCAAAGGCGGATCCTTTCCTTGGAGCATTGTCAGGGAAAGGAACGGCAAAGATCCGGCCCGTTGACCAGAGGCTCCCGCTCAGGCGCCGGCGCCCGCCAGTCCTCGCACCGCGGCCGCGTCGTGCAGCCCAAGGGCCTCGGTCGCCAGCGCCCGGCAGTCGGCGCGCGACAGCTCGCGCACCCGCTGCTTGACCGCCGCGATGCGCGGCGCCGCCACGCTCAGCTCCTGCACGCCCAGGCCCAGCAGCAGGGGGATGAGGACCGGGTCCGCGCCGGCCTCGCCGCACACGGCCACGCGGCAGCCGTGCGGGGCGGCGGCCTCGGCCACGTCGGCGATCAGGCGCAGCACGGCGGGGTGGGCGGCGTCGGAGAGGCGGGCCACGCCGGCGTTGCCCCGCTCGGCGGCCATCGTGTACTGCACCAGGTCGTTGGTGCCGATCGACAGGAAGTCGGTCTCGGCCGCCAGGGCGTCGGCCAGCAGCGCCGCCGCCGGCACCTCCACCATCGAGCCCACCTCCACCGGCCCGGCGGGCAGGCCGTCGGCCTCGAGGGAGGCGCGGGCCTCGTCGAGCAGGCGCCGGGCCTCGCGCAGCTCCCCGATCTCGCTGACCATCGGGAACATCACGCCCACCGGGCCGGCGGCCGCCGCGCGCAGCGTCGCGCGCAGCTGGACCCGGAAGAGCTCGGGGCGGGCCAGGCACAGGCGCAGGCCGCGGACGCCCAGGAACGGGTTGGCCTCGGCCGCCAGCCCGAGGTAGGGCAGCGGCTTGTCGGCGCCGGCGTCCAGGGTGCGGATGACGAGCCGGCCGCCCTCGAGCGCCGCGAGGGCGGCGGAGTAGGCGGCAAGCTGCTCCTCCTCGTCGGGGGCGTCGGGCCGGCCCAGGAAGAGGAACTCGCTGCGCATGAGGCCCACGCCCTCGCCGCCCTCCTCGCGCACGCGCGACGGCCTCCTCGGCCGCGCCGATGTTGCCGGCCACCTCGATCGCGACGCCGTCGGAGGTGACCGCGGGCTCGTGGGCCCGCTCGCGGGCCCGGGCGGCCCGCTGCTGCTCCTCCTGGGCGCGCTGGGCGTGGCGGATGATCGCCTCGGGCCCGGGGTCGACCAGCACGGTGCCGGCGTCCCCGTCCACGAGAAGCGCGGTGCCCTCGGCGACGGCGAGCACCCGGTCGCCCAGGCCGGCCACCGCGGGGATGCCGAGCGCGCGGGCGATGATGGAGGCGTGGGAGGTGGGCCCGCCCGCCGCCGTGGCGATGCCGGTGACGCGCGCGGGGTCGATGCCGGCCACCTCGGCCGCGCCCAGCTCGGAGGCGACCACCACACCCTCCAGGGGCCCCTCCGCGCCGCCCGCTCCCAGGTGCGCCGCCACCCGGCGCCCCACCTCCAGCACGTCGGCGCCGCGCTCGCGCATGTAGGGGTCGTCGAGCGCGGTGAGCGCGTCCGCGGCCGCCCGCGCCGCGTCGCTCCACGCCCGCGCCGCCGGGGCGCCGGCGGCCACGGCGGCCTCGGCGGGCCCCACGATGCCCTCGTCGTCGAGCAGCAGCACCTGCGCCTCGAGGATGCCGCGCGCGCCGGGCTCGGCCGCCGCCGCCACCGCTTCCAGGTCGGTCCGGGCGCCCGCGCGGGCCTCGGCCAGGGCCGCGCGCTCCTCGTCGGGCGTCGCCCGGCGCGGCATCGCCGGGGTCGGCAGGGCCTTCCACGAGGCGCGCCGCGCCCAGCCCGCGTCCGGGCGGCGGCGGCCACGCCGGCCAGCGTCTCGCCGGCGTCCGGGGGCGGCTCGGGCGGCCGCTCGTCCTCCGCCGAATCCGGCGCCGCGGCGGGCGCCGGCGGGCCGTCGTCCGTGCCGACGGCCTCCTGGACCGCGGCCAGGGCCGCCTCGGCGTCGGGCCCGCGCGCCTCGATGACCACGCGCCCGCCCTGGCGCACGCCCAGCGCGCTCAGCGCGGTGAGGCTGCGGGCCGACGCGGGCCCCGCGCCCTCGGGGGTGCTCGAGGCGCACCTCGGCATCGAGGTCGGCGGCCGCGCGCACCACCGCGGCGGCCGGCCGCGCGTGCAGGCCGTGCCGTCCGGCGACCACGGCCTCCGCCGAGCGCCAATCGCCCTCGTCGCCGCTGCCGCCCGCCGGCTCGGGCGCGGACGGCGCGGGGGCGGCGCCGAGGTGGGCCTGCTTGGCGGCCAGGCCGCCCCGGGCCTCGGCCGCGACCTCCTCCAGGGTGCCGCCGGCGCGCGCCGCCGCCGCGGCCGCCACGGCTCCCTCCACGACGGGCGCCTCGCACAGCAGCACGCGCTCGCGCGTCTCGTCGGGCAGCAGGTCGAGGGCGGTCTCGGCGCTGAGCACCGCCGAGCCCAGATCCATCAGCACCAGGGCGCCGCCCTCGCCCACCTCCTCGATCGCCTGCATCACGCGCACGGCGTCGGTGCCCAGGGCCCCGGGCTCGTCGGTGCCCCCCGCCGCGCGCGATGGGGACCTCGGAGCCGCCCATCTCGCGCGCCAGCTCGGCCGCGCCCTCGGCGAGCCGGGCGCTGTGCGGAGACGATGACGATCCCGACCATGGTCCGGCCGGTCGTGCTACCCGAGCCCGTAGGCGCGGTGGAGCATCTCCACCGGGTGCACCGACGGCACGCCGGTCGCCTTGGCGATCTGCCAGCGGCAGGTCTCGGAGTCGCACACCGATTCCGGCGCGCCCGAGTCGCGCACCGCGCGGAAGACCGGCTCGCCCACGGCCATCGCGATGTCGTACTTCTCGCGCTTGAGGCCGTAGGTGCCGGCGACCCCGCAGCAGACGGCGTCCACCTGGCGCGGCTCCAGCCCGGGGATCAGGCGCATCAGTCCCATCGCCGGCGTGCCGATGCCGTGCCCGCGCTGCTGGCAGGGGGCGTGGTAGGGCACCTCCATCTCCACCGGCGAGAAGTCGGTCGCCAGCTCGCCGCGCTCGTGCAGCATCTCCAGGTACTCGCAGATGTCGTACAGCCGCGAGCCGACCACCTCCAGGTCGTCGTCCTCCACCCCCAGGATCTCCCGCGCCTCGCGCTTGAGCATCAGCCCGCAGCTGGTGGAGGTGGCCACGATGTCGTGACCGGCGCGGGCGTAGGGCGCCAGCTGGGCGGCGAGCTTGCGCACGTAGGCGCGGGCGGTGGGGAAGTTGCCGTTGCTCTGCAGCGGCAGGCCGCAGCAGCCCTGGCGCGGCACGATCACCTCGAGCCCGTTGTGCTCCAGCACGGCCACCGCGCGCTCGGCCGTGAGCGGCTCGTAGTAGTTGGCGCCGCAGCCGTGGAAGTAGACGACGCTGCGGGCGGCGCGGGCCGGGTCGGGGGCGCGCCGGCGCCGGCGGTTGCGCACCTGGAAGGTGCGCCCGGCCCAGGTCGGCATCGGGGCCTCGCGGTGGATGCCGATCACCCGCTCCAGCAGGCGGCGCACGAGGCCGTTGGACATGGTCGCGTTGGCGATGGGCGCGACCGGGGCCCCCAGCCGGCCCGCCAGCACCGGCCGGGCGAGCAGCTGGTCGCGCAGCGGGATGCCCTTCTCCTCCTTGAGCGCGGCCCGCGCCTGCGAGTTGATCTCGGCGATGTGGACCCCCTGGGGGCACACCTGGGTGCAGATGCCGCAGCTCGAGCAGTAGTCGACCGACGCGTCCGCCACCGCTCCGGTGCCGCGGTAGCGCTCGGCCTGCGGGCCCTCGTACTTGGGCCCCGGAAAGAGCGGCGTGACCGCCGACACCGGGCAGTACGTCTCGCAGATCGTGCACTTGACGCAGTGGTCCAGCGAGTCGCGCATCAGCTCTGGTCATGACCCCTCCAGGATTGCGGATGCGGCGCGGTACCCGCCCGCGATCGCGATGCCCTCGCCGGACTTCTCGCGCCAGGGCTCGGCGCCGGCCACCAGCCCGCCCGCGGCGTGCAGGTTGTCCCACACCACCCGGCCGTCGTCGTCGAGCGGGCGCATGCGCGCGTCCACCGCGCACCCCGGCGCGCAGCAGCGGCTGCTCGTCGAGGTAGCGCGGGCTGAGCCCGTGCTCGCCGGTCACCGGAAGGCCGAGCGACGGGCTCGCAGCAGGCCGCCGTGCGAGTCGAGCACGATGCCCCCCGCGGCGAAGCCCCCGGTGGCGAGCACGACGGCGTCGGCGGGCAGCGTGCGGCCCCGCTGCGCCGTCCGCACGCGCACCCCGGTCACCCGGCCGCCGGCGCTCTCGACGCCCTCGGCCGTGGGGCCCAGCACCAGGTCGCCGCCGGCGTCGCGCAGCAGGGCGACGAGCGCGGCCTGCAGCCGCATCCCCGGGACCGAGGGGGGGATGGTCGGCACCTCGGCCACCGGCGCGCCCAGCCGGTCCTGCAGGTCGCTCCAGGCCTCCACCGGCCGCGCCATGCCCAGCACGGCCGGCAGCGCGACGAGCTCGCCAGGCTCGACCAGCGGGCGCAGCTCGGCCGCCAGGCGCGCCCGCTCCTCGGGAAGGTCGAGGGCCCGGGCGTGCACCGGGGTCGCCACGTCGGCCCAGTCGGGACGGGCCGACCAGCCGACCTCGACGCGCGCGCGCCGCGACCGAGGTCCCCTCGGGCAGCGTCGCGCGCCCCAGGTTCTCGGCGAGGAACGCGGGATAGAAGTCCTTCAGCGAGCGCAGCCCCACCGCGACCACCCGCATCGCGCCGGTCAGCCGGCCGGCCGCGATCCCGGCGGGCGCGAGCGCGGTGGGCCGGGCCGCGCCGGCGGCGGTGGCCAGCAGCATGTTGCGGGCGGAATCGCCCTCGTGGACGAGGGCGCCGGTCGCCGCGCGGAACCAGGCGAGCGCCTCGCCGAGCGGCTCCGGAGCGAGGGCGGCGTAGGGGTGGTCGGGGCGGTCGGCCGCCAGGCGCGCCAGCGCCGGCCCGGTCTCGTCCACGCGCTCGGGGGCGTACCCGAGCACGTCGATGGTGCCGGGCGACAGGTGCAGGCCCCCGGCCCCGGTGGCGACCACCGTCACCCGGTCGCCCCCCTGCGCCAGCCGGACGCCGGCCACGAGCCCCGCGAGCCCCGCGCCCACCACGACGACGCGGCTCATACCGGGCGCTCGGGCGTCGTCGCGGGCAGGTGCTCGACGTCGAGCGTGCCCTGGAAGATCCAGTCGTCCAGGCACGCCTGGCGCATCTGGTCGCCGTAGAGGATCGGCTCCAGCCCGCTGCCAGCGGTGCTGCAGGAACATGAGCAGCAGCTCGTCCGCGCGCTCGGCGTCGGCGTCGCCCAGGTCGTGCAGGATGCCCGCCGCCCGGTACGTGCAGAAGCCGCCCTGGCACGGGCCCATCCCCAGCCGCAGGATGCGGCGCACGTCGTCGAGGTTGAGGCCGGGGCGCCGCTCGGCCGCCTCGGTCAGCGCGCGCCGCGGCATCAGCTCGCACTCGCAGATGATCTGGTCGTCGAGGCGGTCCTCTCGCGCGCCGCCAGGCGCGAGCCGAGCCGTAGTGGTCGCCGCTCTCGGATCCGGGCAGCACCTCGTCGGCGGTGCGGCAGCGCCGCTCGTCGCCGAGCTGCTCGCACATCGCGTCGACGACGTTCTGGGCCATCAGGCGGTAGGTGGTCAGCTTGCCGCCGGTGATGGTGAGGAGGCCCTTGACGCCGTCGCGCGCGGCGTGGTCGACGATGCCAGGCCGCGGCTCATGTGCCGCGTGTCGCCGTCGTCCTCGGAGGCCCGCTCGTCCTTGAACAGCGGCCGCGCGCCGGTCCAGGCGTGCAGCGCGCGCGCCTGGCGGAAGCCGGGGACGATCACCTCGCCCGGCGTCGAGCATCTGCTGCACCTCGGCGTGCCCGATGGTGAGGTCGTCGGGGCTGTCGGCCTTCACGTCGGTGGTGCCGATGACGCAGACGGTGCGGATGGGGACGAGGATGTCGCCGTCGCCGGGCGGGTCGCAGCGGTTGACCACCGTGTTCACCAGCCGGTGGTTCATCGCGATCATGATCCCCTTGCCCGGGCACCACCGTGACCCCGTGGCAGCCGGCCATGTCGGCGATCTGGCCGGCCCAGACGCCGCCGGCGTTGATCACGAACGTGGCGTCGATGCGCACGTCCTCGCCGCCGCGGTCGTCGCGGCGCGACGACGCCCGACGCACGCGGTCGCCCTCGCGCATGCACTTCGGTGACCCAGTGGTAGGTGAGGATGCTGCGCGCCGTGCTCGCTGCGCCGAGCGGGCGGTGCCCCACAGCAGCTTCCACCCGTCAACCGCGGCGTCCTCCACCTCGAAGGCGCGGGTGATGCCGGGGTTGAGCCGCGGCTCGCGCGCGCAGGGCCTGGGCGGCGCGGGATCTCCTGCACCGGCACCCCGGTCGCCGTGGCAGCCGGCCAGGAACGCGGTCGGCGTAGTCCGGGTCGTCGGCCGGGCGTGGTCGACGAACAGCCCGCCGGTGTCCTCGACGGCCTCCGCGGCGATCCGGCGCAGGATCGCGTTCTCCTCGGCGCACTCGGTGGCCGACTGCGGATCGGACATGACGTAGCGGCCGCCGGAGTGCAGCAGGCCGTGGAAGCGGCCGGTGGTGCCCTGGCCGAGGTCGACGCGCTCCACCAGCACGGCCCGGTAGCCGCGCATGGCGGCGTCGCGAACGACCCCGAGGCCGGTCGCGCCGCCGCCGATGACCAGGACGTCACATGCGATGGGCGGGGCGGCTATTCCTCCTCCTCCACCCAGTCGAAGGTGCGCGTGACCGCCTTCTTCCAGTGGCGGTACTCGGTCTCGCGCTGCTTCGGGTCCATCGTCGGGCTTCCAGCGCTTGTCCTCGACCCAGTTCTCGCGCAGGTCCTCCTGCTCCGCCCAGAAGCCGACCGCGAGGCCGGCGGCGTAGGCCGCGCCCGAGGGCGGTGGTCTCGGCCACGGCGGGCCGGATGACGTCCACGTCGAGCAGGTCGGCCTGGAACTGCATCAGCAGGTCGTTCTGCACCATGCCGCCGTCGACCTTGAGCGACTCGAGGTCCACGCCGGAGTCGGCGTTCATGGCGTCGACCACCTCGCGGCTCTGGTAGGCGGTGGCCTCCAGGGTGGCGCGGGCGATGTGCCCCGCGTTGACGTAGCGCGTCAGCCCGGCGATCACGCCGCGGGCGTCGCTGCGCCAGTAGGGAGCGAACAGGCCCGAGAACGCCGGCACGAAGTAGACGCCGCCGTTGTTCTCGACGGTCATCGCCAGCTCCTCGACCTCGGGGGCGGCTTGATCAGCTGAGGTTGTCGCGCAGCCACTGCACGAGCGCGCCGGTGATGGCGATCGAGCCCTCCAGCGCGTAGACGGTCGGCTTGTCGCCGATCCGGTAGCCCGCCGTGGTGATGCAGGCCGTTGTTGGACGGACGGCTTCGGTGCCGGTGTTGAGCAGCAGGAAGTTGCCGGTGCCGTAGGTGTTCTTGGCCTCGCCGACGGCGAAGCAGGTCTGGCCGAACAGGGCCGCCTGCTGGTCGCCCAGGTCGCCGGCGACCGGGACGCCCTCGACCGCCGCGGTCGTGGCCTCGCCGTAGACCTCGCTCGAGGCGTGGATCTCGGGCAGCATCGCGCGCGGGACGCCGATCGCCGGCGAGCAGCTCGTCGTCCCAGTCGAGGGTCTGCCAGGTCCATCAGCAGGGTGCGGCTGGCGTTGGTGACGTCGGTGACGTGGAGCGCCGCCGTCCACGCCGCCGGTGAGGTTCCAGATCACCCAGGTGTCCATGTTGCCGAACAGCAGCTCGCCCGCGTCGGCCCTGATCGCGCGACGCCCTCGACGTTGTCGAGGATCCAGCGGACCTTGGGCCCGGAGAAGTAGGTCGCGAGCGGCAGGCCCGGTCTTCGCGCGGAAGCGGTCCTGGCCGCCGTCGGCCATCAGCCGTTGCAGATCTTGTCGGTGCGCGTGTCCTGCCAGACGATGGCGTTGTAGACCGGCTTGCCGGTGGTGCGGTCCCAGACCACGGTGGTCTCGCGCTGGTTGGTGATGCCGATCGCGGCGAGATCGTCCTTGGCGATGCCGGTCGCCGTCGAGCGCCTCGCCGATCACCTCCTCGGTGCGGCTCCAGACCTCGGCCGGGTCGTGCTCCACCCAGCCGGGCTTGGGATAGATCTGCTCGTGCTCCTTCTGGGCGATCGAGACCACCGTGCCGCCGTGGTCGAAGACCATGAAGCGGGTGCTGGTGGTCCCCTGGTCGATTGCGCCGACGTACTTAGCCACGTTCATCGCCTCCTATCGGTCGTCATACACGGCCCACACGTCGCGCTGCGCACCGCAGCAGGTAGGGCACTGGATGTCGCGCCGGGGTCCTGGTGGCCCGCGCTGCGCTCGCCCAGGTAGCTCGCGCGCCCCTTGCGCGCGACCAGCGGGATGGTGCTCCGTGCCCCCTGCTCGGCGGCGTCGGCGGCCCGGGCGAGCGCCGTCCGCGAAGGCGTCCCCTCGTCGAGCGCGCGCGCTGCAGCGCGCCAGCGGCCGGCAGGAGCGCGTCCACCATGGTCTTGTCCCCGAGCTCGGCCTTGCCGCGCGACTGCACGCCGGCGACGGCCGCGTCGAGGCACGGACGCCCAGCCCTCCGGGCTGAGGTCGCACCTCGCCCGCGCCGCCGACCCGAACTGGAGGAAGAAGGTCCCGTAGAGGGGCCCGCCGGCCCCGCCCACCTTGGAGATCAGGGTCATGCCGACGGTCTTGCATCAGCGCCGGGATCTCCGCGGCTCTGCCGCGTCGGGCGTTCTATGACGGACCGCTCATGCCGCGGTCCATGTTGATGCCGTGGTCGGCGTCGCCGATCGCCGCGTCGAGCTGGGTCGAGCTGCGTCCTTGTGCTCGCGACACCAGCGCCGGCGTCAGGCGACGCAGCCAGCGGCCGATGTCGGCCGACGGTCAGCCTCCTCCGGAGCGGTGTCGGGCGCCTCGCTCATCGCCCCAGCGCAGTCCGGCGGTTTTCACCGGGCGTCCCAAAGCTGGGTCAGCTCGTCGTCCAGCGAGCAGGGTGATCGACGTACCCGGCCATCTCGAGCGAGGTGATGTACGGGCCGACCAGGTTGCGCGCGATCGTCACGCCGCGCTCCGTCGAGCAGCTTCGCGCAGCTGTTGAAGACAAGGTAGAGCTCGATCAGCGGCGTGCCGCCCATGCCGTTGACGAAGGCGAGCACCCGTCGCCCGAGGCGAAGGGCAGGTCGTCGAGGATCGGCTCGGCGAGCAGCTCGACGATCTCCGTCGCGGGTGCTAGAGCGTCATCCGCTCGCGGCCCGGGCTCGCCGTGGATGCCGATGCCGATCTCCATCTCGTCCTCGCCCAGCTCGAACGTGGGCTTGCCGGCGGCCGGCACGGTGCAGGAGGTGAGCGCCATGCCCATGCTGCGGCCCTCGGCGTTGACCGGCGGCAGAGCTCGGTGACCGCCGCGAGGTCCTTGCCCTCCTCGGCGGCCGCGCCGCACGATCTTCTCGGCGAGGACCGTGACGCCCACGCCGCGGCGTCCGGCGGTGTACAGGCTGTCCTGCACGGCCACGTCGTCGTTGATGACGACGGCCTCCACCTCGATGCCGTCGGCGCGCGCCAGGTCGGCGGCCATCTCGAAGTTGAGCACGTCGCCGGTGTAGTTCTTGACGATGTGGAGCACGCCGGCGCCGCCGTCGACCGCCTTGGTGGCCTCGTACATCTGGTCCGGGGTCGGGGAGGTGAACACCTCCCCCGGGCAGGCCGCGTCGAGCATGCCCGAGGCCGACGAACCCGCCGTGCATCGGCTCGTGACCCGAGCCGCCGCCGGAGAGGACCCCGACCTTGCCCTTGACCGGCGCGTCGGCGCGGACGATGTAGGCCGGCTCGTGGCTCACCCGCACCAGGTCGGGGTGGGCGGCCGCGAAGCCGTCGAGCGACTCCTTGACCAGGTCCGCCGGGTCGTTCAGCAGCTTCTTCATCAGATCCTCCTCCACCACTTCTCCGCGCCGCTCCAGGCCCTCGGCCTCCGGGCGGTGGCGCGCGCGCAGCACGTCGTTGATGAAGAAGTCGTAGATCACCGCGCCGATCGCCGCCCCGATGAGGGGCGCCGACGATCGGGCACCCACCAGTAGGCCCTGGAGCGTCGCCGTAGTCGCCGGGGAACGCCGCCGAGCCCCACCCCTCGAACCAGGTGAACACCCGCGGGCCGAAGTCGCGGGCGGGGTTGATCGCGTAGCCGGCTGTTGGCGCCGAACGACATGCCGATGGCGAACACGCCGAGGCCGATCGATCAGCGGTCCGAGGTTGGCCCTGACGGGCGTGTTCAGCAGGTCCACGACCGCGAACACGATGATGATCAGCAGGGCCGTGCCGGTGATCTCGCTGACCAGCGGGCCCCAGTAGTTGTCGAAGTACTGCGCCGGCCCGGTGGCGAAGATGCCCGATGTCGCCGGTGTCACCGCTGCGCGGGGTGTCGCCCGCCAGGGCGTCGATCGCCCGGTAGTAGTTGAGGTACACCAGGGAGGCGCCGGCGAATGCGCCGAGCACCTGCGCGGTCGACGTAGCCGGGGACCTTCTCCACGGGAACTTGCGCCGCAGCGCGAACGCCAGCGTCACCGCCGGGTTGATGTGGGCCCCGCTGATGCCACCGGCCACGTAGACGCCGAACGACGACGGCCATGCCCCAGCCCCAGGTGATGAGCAGCCAGTCCGAGTCGGACGTGATCCCGTCACCGCGACCCGATTCCGGCAATGCGGCCACCGCCATCGCGACCACGCCGGTGCCGAACACGATGAGGACGAAGGTGCCCAGGAACTCCGAGAGCAGCTCGCCCCACTGCGTCGTGCGCCACTTGGCCTGGTGGCCGACCGTCGTGCTCCATGTCGAACCCTCCGCCGCCATGAGCCCCCCCAAGTCGGTTGTATCGATCGCCACGAGTATCTCCCCGGCGGGGCGGGCGGGAAAACCCCAGGTGGCGGAGCCGAATCCGCCGAATCATGCTCCCCGGGGACTTCGGCGGCCCGACAGCGTGATGCGGCGCTCGGTGCCCCGGGCGAGCCGCTCGATGTTGCCGCGATGCAAAACCAGGACCGCGATCGCGGCAACCGCGGTGAACACGATGTCGGCAGCCGGGTATCCCATCAGCCACACCAGCGGAGTCGCCACCACCGCCGATGTGACGCTCGCGAGGGAGGTGTAACGCGAGACGACGGCCACGACGAGCCAGAGCGCCAGCAGGAAGACGCTCGCCAGCGGCATGAGGGCGATCACGGCCCCGCCGCCCACCGCGACGCCCTTGCCGCCCTTGAAGCGCAGCCACACCGGGAACACGTGCCCGGCCATCGCCGCGCCGGCCGCGATCGCCGGCCAGGGGTCGTCGGTGAGCGCGCGCGCGATCGACCACCGCCAGCACGCCCTTGCCGACGTCGGCCACCAGCACGGCGATGCCGGTCGGTGCGCCCGAGGGCGCGGAAGGCGTTGGCCGCGCCCAGGTTGCCGCTGCCGACCGTGCGCAGGTCGATGCCCTTCGCCCTGCCGGCGAGGAACGAGAAGGGGATGGAGCCCAGCAGGTAGGCGATCGCGATCGCCAGCGCCTGGTTCATCGCTCGCTGATCGTATCCGGGTGCGACATCGCCTTGCCGGAGAAGATGCGCCAGCGCGCCACCAGGAAGTAGTGCGCCCCGCTCAGCACCGTCAGCACGAGGGCGATGCCGAGGAAGGTGTCGCGCACGACATCCGAGACGCCGGGAGCAGATGATCAGCGCCAGGGCCACGTTCTGGCTCAGGGCCTTGGCCTTGCCGAAGCGCCCGGCCGAGATGATCACGTTCTCGGCCGCCGCCACCAGGCGCAGGCCGGTAACGGCGAACTCGCGCGCGATGATCACCATCGCCACCCACGCCGCGACCGCGCCGGTCTCCACCAGCGACACGAGCACGGCGGAGATCAGCAGCTTGTCGGCGAGGGGGTCGAGGAAGGCCCCGGCGACGGTCACCATGCCGCGCGAGCGGGCCAGCCAGCCGTCGAGCGAATCGGTGGCGCACGCGAGCACGAACACCGCCAGCGCCCACCACTGCCCGCCGGGGATGCTGTCGACCAGCAGCAGCACCATCAGGGGCGGGATCAGCAGGATCCGCACCGAGGTCAGCCAGAGCGGAGCATTCATCGGCCCGGATCGCACGCGGCCAGCATATCCCCCGGTCGCCCCCCGGCTCCCCTCAGCTAGGGTTCGCGCGTGACCGAGCCGACCACCGAGGACCTGGTCGCGGAGGCCTTCTTCTACGGCTTCCCCCTCGTCTTCAACCTCGAGCAGGTCGAGCGCTTCCTCACCACGGGCATCGGCGCCCTGGCCGCCGCGCCGCCCAACGCGTTCGCCCACGCCGCCGCGCTGGCCGGTCCCGAGGACACCTTCGTGTCGGTCAACAACGACACCGTGTACTCGATCGCCCAGGTCAACGCCGGCGGCGGCCCGGTGCGCCTCGACGTGCCGGATGCCGACGGGCGCTACTACGTCCTCCAGTTCGTCAACGCCTGGACCAACAACTTCGCGTACGTCGGGCACCGGGCCACCGGCACCGACGCCGCGAGCTTCCTGCTGGTGCCGCCCGGATGGGAGGGCGAGGAGCCGGACGGGCTCACGGTCATCCACTTGCCCACGCGGATCGCCTCGATCGTCGGCCGCTGGGCCGTCGCCGACGAGGACGACCTGCCGGCCGTCGCGGCCCTGCAGGCCGCGACGGCGCTCACGCCCAGCGGGCCCGGCGCCGGGCTGCCGGCCACCGACCCGCGCGTGGCCGACGACCTCGCCTTCTTCGAGCGCCTGCGCGTGGCGATGGCGGCCTTCCCGCCCGCCGAGCGCGACCTGCCCGTGCAGGAGCGCCTGCGGCCGCTCGGCCTGCTGGATCCGCAATCGCCGTACGTCGATCCGGACCCCGCGCTGGCCGAGGCGCTGCGCGCCGGCCTGGCCGCCAACCGCGAGTCCATGGAGACCGCCCTCCACAACGATTCGAGCCCCGCCGTCAACGGCTGGAAGCTCACCTACCACCTGTTCGACTACAACCTCGACTTCTTCGAGGTGGGCGCCCTCGACGAGATGGCCTGGAAGATCGAGGACCCCACGCTGCGCTACATCCAGCGGGCGCTGGCGGCGCGCGCCGGGCTGTGGGGCAACCACGGCTACGAGGCCGCCTACGCGATGGTCTTCGAGGACGGCGACGGCGCGCCCCTGCACGGAGACCACGCCTACCGGCTCCACTTCGACACCCTGCCGCCGGTCGGGGCCTTCTGGTCGGTGACCATGTACGACGTCCCCGACTACTTCCTGGTCGCCAACCCCATCGGGCGCTACTCGGTCGGCGACCGCACCCCCGGCCTGGCCTACGGGCCCGACGGATCGCTCACGATCACGATGAGCCGCGAGGCCCCCGCCGACCCGGCCAGCCGCGCCAACTGGCTGCCCACCCCCGCGGGGCTCTTCCGGCCCATCCTGCGCCTCTACGAGCCCGACGACGCGGTCTTCGACGGCCGGTACGTGCTCCCGCCGATCACCCGGGTGGACGCGCCCGCCGCCTGAGCGGCCGGCCGCCGGGCCGCCCGCTCAGGGGTCCCGGGGCCGACCCGGCGCCGGGTCGAGCCGGGCGGCGTAGGCGCGCACGACGGCGCGGTGGTCGAGCCAGCCGACGAGCCGCTCGCCGGCCGGGTCGAGCACCGCCATCCCGCCGTCGGCCCCCGCGAGGTGACGCGCGGCGTGCCCCAGGTCGTCGTCGGCCCGCAGGGGCTCGGCCTCGCGCACCAGGTCGCCCGCCCGGGCGGCCGCGCCGTCGCCGTCCGCCAGCGCCCGCTCCGCCTGCAGGCCGCCGACGATCCCCAGGTAGCGCCCGGAGCCGTCGACCACCGGGATGGCGTCGAGACCCTCCCGCGCGAGGCGGTGGACCAGCCCCTCGGCCGAGGCGTCGGCGGGCTCCGGGTGGGGGCAGGCGGACATCGCGTCGGCCACCGTGAGCCCTCCGACCGGCGCCTGCGCGGCGTCGAGGTCGATGCCGCGCCGGCGCAGCTTGAGCGTGTAGATGGTGTCGTCGCTGACCAGGCGGGCGATCCCGTAGGCCACCACCACCGCGAGCATCAGCGGCAGGACGAGCGCGTACTCGCCGGTGAGCTCGATGATCACCATGATCGCCGTGATCGGCGCGCCCGCCGCCGCGGCGAACACGGCCGCCATCCCCACGAGCCCGTAGGCCCCGGCCGGCCCCGCGACCCCCGGAAGGAGGGCGTGGGCGCCGTCGCCGTACGCGGTGCCGACCATCGCCCCCATGAACAGCGAGGGCGCGAAGACGCCGCCCGACCCGCCGATGGCGATCGTCAGGCTGGTGGCGACGATCTTGCCCACGAGCAGCGCCAGGAGGAAGGCGGTGGCGTACTGGCCCGCGACCCCCTGCTCCAGCACGCCGTAGCCCACGCCGTAGAGCTCCGGCATCACGAACAGCAGCGCTCCGAGCGCGAGCCCGCCCACGGCGGGCCGCAGCCATTGCGGGCCGTGCCAGACGCGGTCGGCGAGGTCCTCCATCGCGTAGAGGACCTTGGTGAAGGACAGGCCGACCGCCACGCCTGCCAGGCCGAGGCCCGCGAAGAGCGCGTACTGCCACGGCGAGGTGACGTGGAACGCCGGCAGGCTGAGGAACGCCGCCTCTCCGAACGCGGCGCGCGAGATCGCGTTGGCGGTGATCGAGCTCACCACCACGATGCCGAACGAGGCGGCGGCCCAGTCGCGCAGGATCACCTCGAGCGCGAAGAAGACGCCGGCGATGGGCGCGTTGAAGGTCGCCGAGATGCCGCCCGCCGCGCCGCAGGCGACCAGCAGGCGCATCCTCGACTCGGGGACGCGCGCGATCTGCCCGCGCGGCCGAGCCGAGGGCCGATCCGATCTGCACGATCGGCCCCTCGCGTCCGACCGATCCGCCCGAGCCGATGCAGAGTCCGGAGGCCAGCGACTTCACGACGGCGACCCGCGGGCGGATGCGCCCGCCGCCGCGGGCGACCGCGAGCATCACCTCGGGCACCCCGTGCCCGCGCGCCTCGGGCGCGAAGCGGCTCAGCAGCGGTCCGTAGAGCAGGCCGCCGGCGACGGGCACGATGAGCAGGAACCAGGGGCCGATGTCCAGCAGGGCGTTGCCCTGGCGGCCGTCGGCGCCGTAGTCCTCGTAGCCGGTGAACAGGTACGTGAGCCCGATGATCAGCTCGCGGAACGCGATCGCGCCCGAGCCCGGCGCCCACGCCGACCGCCAGGGCCAGGGCGACGAGGCCCCCGGGCCGTCCGGCGAGGCGGTCGAGCCGCACCCGCGCGCGCCTCAGGTCCATCCGAGCGCCCAGTCGGGATCGGGCACCTCGCCGCCGGCCTCGGCGAGGGTGCGCAGCGGCTCCACCAGCCCGGCGCGCGCGTCGTCGGGGACCGCCTCCAGCAGCCGGGCGATCTCCGCGCGCCGGCGCCGCGTGACCTCCTCGACCAGGCCGCGGCCCTCCTCGCTCAGGCTGACCCTCACCTCGCGCCGCTGCCCGGCCGGGCGGCGGCGGCGGATCAGGCCCTTGGCGTGGAGCCGGTCGCACACCCGCGTCGCGCTGGAGGGATTGACGTCGAGCGCCTGGGCCAGGTCGGCGATCCGCTGGGGTCCGCGCGAGGCCACGAGCACGAGCACCCGGTACTGCGACAGGCTGACGTCGTGTCGCTCGGCGGCCTGCAGGGAGCGGGCCGCCACCGCGACGAGCACCCGGCTGGCGGTGAGCACCGCGTTCGACGACCTCGTCCGCGGAGACGGGATCCTTCCTCGCGGACGCATGCATCGTGCAACTATTGCACGATGCGGGGGCGGAGGCGACCCGCCCCGGCGCTCACCAGACCCGGTAGGGCAGGAACTTCCCGTCGAAGGTCACGACCACCCGGTCGCCCTTCGGGTCCTCCCGCCGCTCGACGTG
The DNA here is from genome assembly GCA_963806585.1 of uncultured Thermoleophilia bacterium. Classification (GTDB taxonomy): domain Bacteria; phylum Actinomycetota; class Thermoleophilia; order Miltoncostaeales; family Miltoncostaeaceae; genus Miltoncostaea. Next base: position 128,659 of record CAWDYN010000016.1, read on the forward strand.
CATCTCGAAGTCGATCGCGCTCATGATCCCGTCGCCGAACTCCTCGTGGATCAGCTCCTTCAGGGTCGTGCCGTAGACCTGGGTGATCTCGTGGAACCGGTAGATGAGGGGATCGACCGGCACCGGTCCGTCGAGGGAGCCCTTGTGCGGCGGCCGCCCGAGCGCGGCCGCCACGTCGTCGCCGAGGCCGAGCGCCTCGGTCGCGCGCGCCGCCTCGTCGGTCGACATGGCTCCCTGTCCGAGCAGCGCCGCGGTGGTCCACTCGGGGCTCCGGCCCACCGTCTCGGCCAGCGCGCGCCAGGTGAGCCCCCTCGCCTCGCGCGCCTCTCGGATCGCCTGCGTGGCCTCGTCGCGTGTCATGTCGCTCCCTCCGGTCTCGGATCGCACGGTCGCCCCCGGCGATCCTCCTCCCCTCGCCGGCGCGCGCCAAGCGCGCGCGCCGCTCGGCTAGTCGGGGCGATCGGGGCCGCCGGCCGGGCCCTCGTGCGGGTCGGCGATGCCCGGGGGCGTGACCCGGCCGTGCGCGATGTCCTGCGCCAGACGCTGCTTGGCCTCGAGGCTGCCGGCGTCGAGCACCCCCGAGCCCGCGGCCCGCGAGATGACGCTGCCGCCGGGGCCGCGCAGGATCTGCGCGAAGGCGACCGCGATCAGCGCGCCGGCGATCGGGCCGGCGACGTAGACCCAGTACGAGGAGAAGTCCCTGCCCACCAGGTCCGGCCCGAACGAGCGCGCGGGGTTCATCGACGCGCCGCTCACCGGCGCCGACCACAGGCCCGCGAGGGCGATGTAGCCGCCGACGCCGATCGCGGCGATCGCGCCCACGTTCTGCGCCGCCGACGCCGTCCCCAGGATCACGCTCACCAGCAGCATCGTCAGGACGATCTCCATCAGCAGGGCCTGCCAGTTCGCGTAGTCCGGACCGGGACGGGTCGCGCCCAGCCCCTCGATGTCGCCGAGCACCGCGCGGAGGAACAGGCAGGCGAGCGCCGCGCCCACGAGCTGGATGACGACATAGCCGGGCAGGCGCCGCCAGGGGAAGTCGCCGCGCAGCGCGAAGGCCAGCGACACGGCCGGGTTGAGGTGCGCGCCCGAGACGGCGCCCATGAACAGGATGACCGCCATCACCATCAGGCCCGGCGCGGTGACCGCCGACGCGAGCCCGATCCGGCCCTCGCCGTAGAGCATCGCCCCGCCCGCGGCCGCGAGCACCAGCGCGAACGTGCCCAGCAGCTCCGAGAACAGCCGCCGCCACTCGCGGCGGGGATCGTCGAACTGGCGGGGGTCGCCGAACTCCAGCGCGAACACGCGCCGGCTCAGCGGCCCGATCGTCACCCCCGCCGGCGGGGGCGCCGGGTCCCGGCTCGCCGGGTCGCTCATGGACGCCGCCCGTCGTCGGTCACGGCGAGGACCCCGCCGGAGCAGGGCCTCGCTTTCGACGGGAGTGACGGGACTCGAACCCGCGGCCTCCGGATTGACAGTCCGGTGCTCTAACCAATCTGAGCTACACCCCCAGCGACGCGCACCACGGGAGGGACGGAAGTGGGCGGTGACGGATTTGAACCGCCGGCCACCTGCGTGTAAAGCAGGTGCTCTACCGCTGAGCTAACCGCCCGCACCGCGCACGGCGACGGCGAAGGATACCAGTCGCCCCGCCACCGCGAGGCTACTCGCTGTCGAGCTCCGCCATCGCCGCGCCCGGGTACCGGGTGCCCGCCACCGCCTCGGCGGGGACCGCCCGCTCGATGCTCGCCACGTCGTCGGCGTCGAGGGCCACGTCGAGGGCCCCGAGGGCCTCCGCCAGCCGCTCGCGGGTGCGCGCGCCGACCAGCGGCACGATGTCGTCTCCCCGCGCCAGCACCCACGCGATGGCGGTCTGGGCCACGGTCGCGCCGCGCGCGGACGCCACCTCCGCGAGCGCGTCCACCAGCGCGAGGTTGCGCTCGAGCGCCTCGCCCTGGAAGCGCGGGACGTGGGCGCGGAAGTCGCCGGGCGGCAGCACGCGCCGGCGCGACCAGTTGCCGCTGATCAGCCCGCGCGAGAGCACGCCGTACGCGGTGACGCCGATGCCGAGCTCCCGGCAGGCCGGCAGGATCGCGTCCTCGATGCCCCGCGACACGAGCGAGTACTCGATCTGGAGGTCGGAGATCGGGTGCACCGCGGCGGCGCGCCGGATCGTCTCGGCCCCGGCCTCCGAGAGGCCGATGTGGCGGACGTGCCCGGCCTCGACCAGGTCGGCGATCGCGCCGACGGTCTCCTCGATCGGGACGTCGGGGTCCACCCGGGTGGGCCGGTAGACGTCGATCGCCTCGACCCCCAGGCGGCGCAGGGAGTAGGCGGCGAAGTTCTTGACGGCGGCCGGGCGGCCGTCGATGCCCGCCCACGTGCCGGCCGGGTCGCGCAGGGCGCCGAACTTGACGCTGATGCGCACGCCGTCGCGACCGGCGGCGGCCAGCGCGTCGCGGATCAGCATCTCGTTGTGACCCATGCCGTAGAAGTCGCCGGTGTCGAGCAGGTCGATGCCGGCGTCCAGGGCGGCGTGGATGGTGGCGATGCTCTCCCGCCGGTCCGCCGGGCCGTAGAGATCGGACATGCCCATGCAGCCCAGGCCGAGCGCCGAGACGCGCGGGCCGGTCGCTCCCAGTCGTCGTGCCTTCATCGTCGTCTCCGCCCTCGGGGTTCCCTGAGATGATGTGCGCCCCGTCGGCGAGAGGGAAACACCGATCGAGCGTGGAGTGACCACCGATGGTTGTGGGCGGCCCGGGTGCCCGAGCTCCGCCACCTGAGGGCCTTCGCGGCCGTGGCGCGGGCCCGCAACTTCACGCGGGCGGCCGAGCGGCTGCACATGGCCCAGCAGGCGGTCTCGAAGTCGGTGCGGCAACTCGAGCACGAGCTGGGGGTGACGCTCCTGGAGCGCACCACCCGCGAGGTGCGGCTCACGGAGGCGGGACGTGGCCTGGCCGAGGACGCCGAGGCGATCATCGCCGCCGCCGACGCCGCGTTCGCGCGCGCGTCCGCGGCGGGAGAGGGGCTGTCGGGGGCGATCACCATCGGGGTCACGCCGCCCGTGGGGTCCTGGGTGGTGGGGCTGGTGGTGCGCCGGCTGCGCCGCGCGGCGCCCGACCTGTCGGTGGCCGTGCGCGATCTGCGCCCGGCCGAGGTGCGGCCCGCCCTCGCCGAGCGCCGGGTGGACGTGGTGCTCGCGCGCACCGTGCGCGACGGCCAGGGCCTGGAGGTGACCGAGCTGCCGCCGACCCCGGCGGTGCTGGTGGTGCCGGTCAACCACCCCCTCGCGGCCGAGGCGTCGGTCAACCTGGCGGCGCTCGACGGCGAGCGGCTCCTCACCTGGAGCGCGCCCGACACCCCCTACAGCGCGCTCCTGGTGGCGCTGTGCGCCCGCGCGGGGGCCACGGTCACCCCGGCCGAGTCGGCCGTCACCGGCGCCGCGGCCTTCAGCGAGCTGACGCGCCTGGGCGCGGTGGCCGTCGTCCCCGCCGGACCGACCACGGACGCCGAGACCACCGCCGTCGCCCTGAGGGGCGACGTCGCGCTACCCCTCGTCGCGGTGCGGCCCGCGGGCCGGCCGTCGCCCGCGGTCGCCCGGATGATCGCGTTGGCCCGCCGCCCCTGAGCCGGCCGGCCGGACCCGGCGTATGCTCGCGGCGATGCCGCGCGAGATCCGCTCCTGGCTGATGGACATGGACGGCGTCCTCGTCCACGAGGAGGACGCCATCCCGGGGGCCGACCGCCTCCTCGCCCGGCTGCAGGAGCGGGGCACCCCGTTCCTGCTGCTCACGAACAACTCGATCTACACGCCGCGCGACCTGGCGGCCCGCTTGCGGGGGAGCGGCATCGACGTGCCGGAGGCCGCGATCTGGACCTCGGCGCTGGCCACGGCGCGCTTCCTCGAGGACCAGCGCCCCGGCGGCACCGCCTTCGTGCTCGGCGAGGCCGGGCTCACCACCGCCCTGCACGACGTGGGCTACACGCTCACCGAGCGCAGCCCCGACTACGTGGTGCTCGGCGAGGTCCGCACGTTCAGCCTCGAGCAGATCACCCGCGCCATCCGGCTCATCGCCCGCGGGGCCCGCTTCATCGCCACCAACCCCGACCCCATCGGGCTCACCCCCGCCGGCATCCTGCCGGCGACCGGGTCGGTCGCCGCGCTGATCAGCCGCGCGACCGGCGTGGAGCCCTACTACGTGGGCAAGCCCAACCCGCTGATGATGCGCTCGGCCCTCAACGCAGATCGACGCCCATTCGGAGACGACGGTGATGATCGGCGACCGCATGGACACCGACATCGTCGCCGGGCTCGAGGCCGGGCTCGAGACGATCCTCGTCCTGACCGGCGTCACGAGCGCCGACCAGATCGACCGCTTCCCGTACCGCCCCTCGCGCGTGGTGGAGTCGGTGGCGGACGTCCTCGACGACGTGAGCTGACCGGCGGGACGGCCATCCCCCGGCAACGACCAAGGAGACGAGATGATCATCAGCACCGCCGACGACCTGCCCGGCTACGAGATCACCGAGGTGCACGGCGAGGTGTTCGGCCTCACGGTGCGCTCCCGCCACCTGGGCTCCCAGATGGCAGCCGGCTTCAAGTCGATGGTGGGGGGCGAGCTCAAGGGGATGACGAAGATGCTCCACGAGGGCCGCGCCGAGGCCATCGAGCGCCTCAGGGAGGAGGCCGAGGCGGCCGGGGGCAACGCGATCGTCGCGATGCGCTTCGACACGTCGGAGTTCATGGATCAGGGCACGGAGATCTGCGCCTACGGAACCGCGGTGACGGCCGTCGCGCGGTAGTCGTCCGATGGGGGTCGGCGCGCCGCTCCGCCGGTCTAGGGTCCGTGGGGCACCGCCGGCACGCGGGAGGGCGAGATGGCGCGCGGCACCCGGGACCCGGTCGGGCCCGGACAGGAGTCGGTCTGGGACTACCCGAGGCCTCCGCGCCTGGAGGCCGACCCGCGCCGCGTGCGCGTGATCCTCGGCGGCGAGACCGTGGCGGACACCGTGCGGGCGCTGCGGATGCTCGAGACCAGCCACCCCCCGACGTTCTACCTCCCCCGCGCCGACATCGCGCCCGGGGCCCTGGTCGCCGCGGCGGGATCGACGTTCTGCGAGTGGAAGGGCGCCGCCTCCTACCTCGACGTGGTCGGCGGCGGCCGGGTCGCCGCGCGCGCCGCCTGGTGGTACCCGGAGCCGAGCCCGCGGTACCCGGCCCTGCGCGGCCACGTCGCGGTGTACCCGGGCGCGATGGACGCCTGCTTCGTCGGCGACGAGCGGGTGCGCGCCCAGGAGGGCGACTTCTACGGCGGGTGGATCACGGCGGAGGTGGTCGGCCCCTTCAAGGGCGGGGCGGGCACGCGCGGCTGGTGAACCCGCGCCGGCGGTCTTTCCCGCACGGCGCCGCTCTGGTCGAATGGGCCCAACAGACCGGAGGGGGTGGCGGATGGCCACGGAGAGGATCCCGGACGAGGGTCGCAGAGACGCCCTGGCGCAGCGGCTCTTCGAGGCCGCCCTCGGCGCCCTCGAGCTGTTCAGCGTGCACATCGGATGGAGGCTCGGCCTGTACGCCGAGCTGGCCGACTGGGGTCCGGCGACCCCGGCCGACCTCGCCCGCCGGGCCGAGATCGACGAGCGCTACGCCCGCGAGTGGCTCGAGCAGCAGGCCGTGGCCGGGCTGCTCGAGGTGGATGCGGCCCTCGCCGCCGACGAGCGCGTCTACCGCCTGCCGACCGAGCACGCCGAGGTGCTCGCCGACCCGGACAGCCCGTCGTACGCCGCCCCGTTCGGACCCATGCTGGCCGGCATCGGCGGGGCGCTCCCGGATGTGGTGGCGGCGTACCGGACCGGCGAGGGCGTGCCGTTCGCGCGCTACGGGGCCGACATGCGCGACGGACAGGGCGAGATCAACCGGCCCGCCTTCACGCACGAGCTGCCGCGCTGGCTGGAGGGCATCCCCGGCGTCGGCGAGGCGCTGCGCGCCGGCCTGCCCCTGCGGGCCGCCGACGTCGGCTGCGGCCAGGGGCATTCGACCGTGGCCATCGCGCGCGCCTTCCCGGCGGTCCGGGTCGACGGCCTCGACGCCGACGCGGCCTCGGTCGACGACGCGCGGGCCCGGGCCGAGCTGGCCGGGGTCTCCGACCGCGTCACCTTCGCGCGCCGCGACGCGGCCGCGGTCGCCGAGGACGGGCCCTACGACCTCGTCTGCATCCTGGAGGCGCTGCACGACATGGCCCGGCCGGTGGACGCGCTCGCCGGGGCGCGCGCCGCGCTCGCGCCCGGGGGCGGCGTGCTGGTGGCCGACGAGCGCGTGGCGGACGCGTTCACCGCCCCGGGCGATCCGATCGAGCGGATGATGTTCGGCTGGAGCGTCGCCCACTGCCTGCCGAGCTCGCGCCACGAGCAGCCCTCGGAGGCCCTGGGCACCGTGCTGCGCGCGGACGTGATGAGGGACCTGGCCCGCCGGGCCGGGTTCTCGGGCGCGCGGGTGCTCGAGGGCGGCAACGAGTTCCTGCGGCTCTACTGGCTCACCCCCTGAGCCGGGGCCTCCGCCGGCTCTGACGGCGGCTCGTGCCCGCCGACGTCCAGGCGGAAGGGCGGGTACTCGTCGCGCAGCAGCGCCGAGTAGGCCCACACGCGGAACACCCAGCGGTTGAGCCCCATCACCAGCCGGAACAGGTCCCGCGGGTAGCGGTTCGTGAACAGGAGCCAGACGGCCGCGAACAGCACCAGCACGCCCAGCAGGCCCCCGCCCCAGGAGGTCCCCCAGCCCCAGTGCTGCCACTCGCCGCGCCCGGCCCAGCCGCCCGACCACCACAGGCCCGAGCCGATGATCCCGACCACGATGTACTGGGGGATGGCCAGCAGCCACCACTTGACCAGCACCAGCCCGCGCGAGAGCTGCTCGGGGTAGGCGACGTCGAGGGTCGCCGGGTAGTCCTCCGGGTCCAGGCTGAAGGGCGGGTAGCGGTCGGTCGCGAGGGCGCTGTACGAGTAGAAGGCCACGCGCCAGCTCCAGCGCATCACGCCCACGTTGAAGTCGAACATCCCGCGCGGGTAGCGGCCGGTGAACAGGATCGCGAAGAACGCGATCACGGTGACCACGCCGAACGCGATCCACAGGAAGACGAGCACGATGTAGTGGGGGATGGCCAGCAGCCACTTGACCAGCCACAGCCAGCGGCTCACCCCGGGGTCGAGCGCGCCCTCCAGGCGCAGCGGGTAGGGCGGCCCGGCGCTCCCGTCACCCCCGTCGTCGGCCGCCGGCCGGGTCTGGGCCGCCGCGCCGCCCTCGCCTCCGTCGCCACGACCCCGCACGCCGAAGACGATCATCGTGATGCCCGCCCCCAGCAGCACAAGCCCGCCGATCAGGAGGCCGATCCCGAGCGGGAAGAGGATGTTGACCTTCACCCCGAGCGCGACGTCGGCGTCGACGCCGCGCGAGCCGTCGGCGTTCATCACCACGACCGCCCAATTGCCGCCCTCCAGGTCCCACTCGAGCGTCTGGGTGCCCCGGCCCTCCGCGCGGGCGACCCAGAAGGACTCCCGGCCGGGGGGCGTCGGGGCGAGGGTCCCGGGCTGCAGCTCGTACGTCGCGCGGAAGGGGTCGAACTCGACGTCCGACACCTGGTCGTGCGGCACCCGCGCGAGGTAGGCCTCGACGTCGCGCCGGGGGCCGATGCCCACGAACACGGCCCGCGCGCCGGCGCTGGTGGCGCGCACGCGCACCCGCGCCAGGTCCCCGATGTCGCTTCCCCAGCCGGCGTTGCCCTCGGCGCCCAGGTCCACCTCGTCGGAGGTGAGCGCGAACGTGGGCGTGCGGAAGCGCTCCGCGGAGGTGGTGAAGTAGCCGTCGCGGTCGCGCTGGGTCTCGTGCGCCCACACCAGGACGCCCCCTCCGACCGCGATGCCGAGCCCGATCAGGCCCAGCAGGCAGCCGACCACTATCAGGACGATGCGGCCGCCGCTCATCGGCGGTCCGTCCGGGGGGTGGGTTCGGCGATCCGCGTCATGGCACCGGCACTCCTTGTCGGGGGCTGCGGGCCGGACGCTACCCCGGATGCCCGCCGCCCCGAAAGGGTGGTTGCACGCGCGGCGCCTGCGGCGTTGCCGCAGCCCCCATCGACCGCGCTCCCCACGCCGGGTTAGGGTGGGCGCATCGTCGCCTCGGAGGGGCTGCCGTGCGCAGGGTGCGCGAGACCCCGCTTCGCGCCGTGGTGCTGTGCGCCGCGCTCCTGGTGGCCGTCCTGGGGGGCCTCGCCTCCGCGCCGTCGGCGTCCGCGTTCGACACGGGCCCCCACTTCGACATCACCCGCGACGCGCTGGCGGCCGAGGGCTTCAACGACCGGGCGATCCGCAGCGCCCAGGTCAGCAACTGGTTCGTCAACCTCTACGAGAACGCCGGCGACGTGCCCTTCTCGGGCCACGCCGGCTTCTTCAAGGAGCTCATCGGCGGGGCCTCGCCGCTGTCGCGCTTCTGGAGGTGGCCCCCGTCGGTCGTGGAGGCCGCCGACCGGTCGCACTTCGACGCGAGCGGGGGCGGCTTCTCCAACACGGCCCAGGTCACCGCCGAATGGGATCGCCTGCGCCGCGCGGTGGGCGCCATGGCGATCGAGGCCCGTGACCGCAACGACCCCGTCCAGCTCATCAGCGTGCTCGGCATCAGCCTCCACCAGGTGCAGGACTTCTACTCGCACACCAACTGGCTCGAGCCGGGCGGCGTGCCCGGCGGCCAGGGGCCCGACTGGGCGGGCAAGGGCTTCGGCGCCACCCCCACCTGGTTCGACCTGCCGGCGACGGTGCGCGACGCCGAATACGTCTACGCGGGCGGCAGCACCGGCATCGGGCGCAACCACGGCGGGTGGAACGCCGACGGCAATCGCGACCTCAGCCACTACAACGCCAAGGACTGGGCCGGCCGCCCGCTGTACGCCGAGGCCCACACGGCGGCCTACTTCGCCACCCGCCAGTGGGTGCACGCGATCCGCGCGTACGTCGGCGACGAGCGCTTCTGGACGCGCGCGGCGAGGCTGGCCGGCACCCCCCCGCTGCTCGCCAAGGACCAGCGGGGCGCGCTCAACGTGTCGGTCGCCTCCGGCCACTGGCAGGGCCAGGGCGAGCCGTGCAATCCGAGCTTCTCCACCCTCAGCTGCGGCGACCGCAACGGGCCGGGCGGGAACCTGCTCGACCTGCGCGGCGCGATCAAGGACTACTTCGAGCCGGTCTTCGTGAAGAGCAGGATGCGCACCCTGTTCGAGCGCAACGTCGTGCGCGTGCACGGCGAGGCCGCCGGGCCGGCGTTCGAGGTGCCCTCGAGCCGCGACCTGCAGGCGACCACCCGCTTCGTCAAGCTCGAGGCGACGTCGATGAGCGAGATCGACAACCTCGACATCCCCGGCCGGGCCGACATGTTCGTGCGCGCCGCGGTCGCCGGGCAGGACTACGTGTCGGGCGTGATCAACGACCGCGACACCTTCCGCTTCCCACGCCCCCACGCCCCGTACACCTTCATCAAGTCGGTCCCCGCCGCGCGCGCCGCGTTCGCCACCCCGGTCACGTCGATCCGGGTGCGCATCCGCACCGGCGACGTTCGCTTCGCCGGCACCGACGACGACGTGTACCTGCGCGTGAGCGGCACCGCGCGCTTCCGGCTGGACAAGACGCTCTACGACGACTTCGAGCGCGGCGACGACGACACCTACAGCGTGCCCATCGACGCCGCGACCGCCGCCGGCCTGCGCGTCGGCGACATCCGCTACCTGCAGATCGAGAAGTCGCGCGACGGCGTGGCCGGGGGCTGGCGCCTGGCCGGCGCGACCGTGTGGATCAACGACCTCCGGGTCGCCCGGGACGACTCCATCGACCGCTGGCTGGAGGACTCCCACCGGGTGCACCGCCTCGGTCGCCCGCGCCTGCCGGCGGCCACCGGCCCGGGGGTGCCGCTGTTCCTGGCGCTGTGGGAGATGGACGCGGCCATCCGGGGCGACAACGACCACACCGACACCAATCCGGCCGCCTCGCGCCGGGACTCCGTGGCCACCTACGTGCCGGGATCCCCGGCGCGCCCGGGGCTCAACTCCGGCGGCAACCGGTACGGGGGCCGCCTCGGCGACGGCGACCGGGCGCGGCTCGGGTGGCGCGCGAGCACGATCACGCCGGTGCTCGCGACCCAGCAGTTCCCGCCGCCCCCGACCACGACCACACCGACGACCACGCCGCCTCCGCCCCCGCCGCCGCCGCTGCCGCCCGACCTGCGCGTCGCGGCCTTCCAGTTCCAGACCGGGTTCACCGTCACCAACGCGGGTCCCGGCCCCGCCGGCCCGTTCGTGGTCTCGGTCAACTACGCCGGCAACTTCGCATACCCCGGACTGGCGGCGGGCGCGTCCATCGTGCAGTCGGCCCCCCAGTCGTGCTTCGGGGGCACGACCTACTCGGTGACGGTCGACTCCGCGAGCCAGGTGGCCGAGTCGGACGAGACCAACAACGTCGCCACGGTCGGACCGGTCATCTGCTGAGCGCGGGGCGGGCGTCCGCCCGAGCGGTCATCCTGGCGGTATCGCCGATCCCGTGGACACCACGACGCGAACCGGCGCCCCGGTCCGCGCGCCCTGGCTGATCCCCCTGTGGATCGCGGGCGTCCTCGCCGTGGTGGGCGTCCTGCTCGTGCCCTGGGCGACCTACCTGTTCGTGACGCTTCCGCCCGACTACACCGCCAACCACTGGTGGCTCGCCTGGGGCGGGTTCGACGTCGCGCTGGTCCTGGCGTTGATCGCCACCGCCGCGGCCGTGGTGCGGCGGTCCGCATACGTCGCGATGGCGGCCACCATCACCGGCACGCTGCTCGTGTGCGACGTCTGGTTCGACGTGCTCACCTCGCGGGGAACGCGCGATGTCGCCCAGGCGGTCGTCGGGGCCGTCCTCGTCGAGATCCCGCTGGCCATCCTGTGCTTCTGGATGGCGGCGAACTTCGTCCGCGCGATCGAGGTGCTGCGGCCCTTCCTGCGGGCGGCCGGATTCACCGTCCGCGACCGCCGCCTGGTGCCCCCCGAGGCCGGGGCGGCGTCTGCCAGGATGCCGGGCGCCGCCGACGACGCAGGAGGAACATGACGACCCTCACCAAACCGCCGGTGCGACCGGCGAGGCCGCACTTCTCATCGGGCCCGTGCGCCAAGGTCCCGGGCTGGTCCCCGCGGCTCCTGGAGGACGCCCTGGTCGGGCGCTCCCACCGCTCGGGCCCCGGCAAGGCCCGCCTGAAGGGCGCGATCGAGCTCACCCGCGAGGTGCTCGAGGTGCCGGACTCCCACCTGATCGGGATCGTCCCGGCCTCCGACACGGGCGCCGTCGAGATGATCCTGTGGTCGGTGCTCGGGCAGCGCGGCGTCGACGTGCTGGCGTGGGAGAGCTTCGGCGAGGGCTGGGTCACGGACGTCGTCGCCCAGCTGCGGCTGGAGGACGTGCGCACCCTGCGGGCGCCGTACGGCGAGCTCCCCGATCTGGGGCAGGTCGACTTCGGCCGCGACGTGGTCTTCACCTGGAACGGCACCACCTCCGGGGTGCGCGTCCCCGACGCGGAGTGGATCCCGGCCGGCCGCGAGGGCCTCAGCATCTGCGACGCCACCTCGGCCGTCTTCGCCCAGGACCTCGACTACGCCAAGCTCGACGTCGTGACCTTCTCCTGGCAGAAGGTGATGGGCGGCGAGGGCGCCCACGGCGTCCTGATCCTGGGTCCGCGCGCCGTCGAGCGCCTGGAGACCTACGCGCCCCCGTGGCCGCTGCCCAAGATCTTCCGCCTCACCAAGGGCGGCGCGCTGATCGGCGGCATCTTCGAGGGCGAGACGATCAACACGCCCTCGATGCTGTGCGTGGAGGACTGGCTCGTCTCCCTGGAGTGGGCGCGCGGGGTGGGCGGGCTGGCGGGGCTCCGTGCCCGCGCCGACGCCAACGCGGCGGTGATCGACGCCTGGGTGGGCAGGACCCCGTGGGCGCACCACCTGGCCCGCGTGCCCGAGACCCGCTCCAACACCTCGGTGTGCCTCACCCTGGACGGCGACGAGGGCGCGCCCAAGGCGATGGGCAAGCTCCTCGAGGCCGAGGGCGCGGCATACGACATCGGCGCCTACCGCGACGCGCCGCCGGGCCTGCGCATCTGGTGCGGAGCCACCGTCGAGACCGGCGACGTCGAGGCGCTGCTGCCCTGGCTGGAGTGGGCCCACGCCGAGGCCGGCGGCCGGCCCTGACGATGCGCGGCCCGCGCGGCGCCCGCGCACGCGGGCTGCGCTACGGTCATCGTTCGGAGTGACGTCGTCGCGAGACCCGGCCACCGGGGCGCGCGTTCCGTGACCGGTCCACCCAGCCCCACGGAGGCGACATGACCACCTTCAGCACGCACCTGTCCCCCGATGACGCGCTCGGCCGCATCGTGGAGCAGGCCGACCTGATCGAGGAGCTCATCGCCCAGACCGGACCCGGGGCGTCCGAGCGTGCCGGCCGCATCCGCATCGCCGCGGGGGTCATCAGGGACCACGCGACCCTTCTGTTCGGCGACGAGGCGCGCGGCCTCCTGCTGGAGGACAGCGAGTCGGCGCGCCGCGCGGCGATGCGCGACCCCATGGAGGGCTGAGCCACGCGGGGGAGGGGTCCATGGCGGTGAGGCGGATCGTCCCCGACCTGCACGCCGACGAGGCGGCCGCCGGGCGGGAGTTCTACGAGGGCGTGCTCGGCCTGGAGCTCGCGATGGACCTGGGCTGGATCGTCACGTACCGCGCCCCGGGGGCCCCGGCCGCCCAGCTGAGCGTGATGAGCGAGGACGCGAGCGCCCCCGTGCGCCCGGACGTCTCGGTGGAGGTTGACGACGTGGACGCCGCCCACGCGTCCGCGGCGCGCCTGGGCTACGAGATCGTCCACCCCCTCACCGACGAGCCCTGGGGCGTGCGTCGCTTCTTCGTGCGCGACCCGACCGGCGCGATCGTCAACGTCCTGAGCCACCCGCCCGGCGGATGAGCGATCCGCTCTCGTCCGCGCTCGCGCGGCTCGAGGAGCACCACGCCGCCGGCTGGACCGTGTCCTTCTCGCTGGTGGCGGGCGCCTCCGACGGGGCCCGCTGGGAGTGTGCGGCCATCGGCCCGCGTGCGCGACGCGTGCGCGCCTCGGCGGCCACGCTCGAGGAGGCCCTGTCGCGGGCCTGCGCCCTGATCGAGGCCCCGGCGGACGCCGAGCTCTGAGCCGGAGCGGGGCCGGGCCGGTACGGTGGCCGCATGGGCCGCACGATCGCCGTCGCCGAGCGCAGGGCCCGCCTCGGCCGCCGCCACCTGCTCGCCGGCGCCCACGCGGGCGGCCACCCGGTCGACGCGGCGCACGCCGTCGTCGCCCTGCACGGCACCGACCCCGCCGCCATGGTCGTGTCGGTGCTCGCGCGCACGCCGGACGCCGGCCCGGCCGATGTCGAGCGCGCGCTCTACGAGGAGCGGTCGCTCATCCGCGTGCTGGCGATGCGGCGGACGGTCTTCGCGGTGCCGCACGACCTGGTCCAGGCATGCCTGGCCGCGACCGCCGACTCGGTTGCCGGCCCGCAGCGCCGCCAGCTCGAGAAGCTGCTGGTCGCCGCGGGGGTGACCGAGGACGGCCCCGCCTGGCTCGCCCGCGCCCGGGCCGTCGCGGTGGAGTACGTCGAGGCCACCGGCGAGTTCACCAGCCGGGACCTCGCGGCGTCCGACCCCCTGCTGGCCACCCGCATCGAGGTGGGCGCCGGCACGGCGTACGCGACCCGCCAGACCGTGGCGAGCCGCCTGCTGACCCTGCTGTCGAGCGAGGGCGTGGTCGTCAGGGCGCGCCCGGCCGGGAGCTGGACCTCGACCCAGTTCCGCTGGGCCGCCCTCGATCGCTGGCGGGACGACCTGGGGGAGCGCCCCGGCGCCGAGGAAGGGGCCGCCGAGATCGCGCGGCGCTGGCTGCGCGCCTACGGGCCGGCCCTCGCGGCCGACCTCCAGTGGTGGACCGGCTGGACCAAGCGGCTCACCGCGGCCGCGCTCGCCCGGCTCGACACGATCGCGGTCGACCTCGACGGCGCCCCCGGCCTGCTGCTCGCCGACGACCGGGCGCCGGTCGCCCCGCCCGCGCCGTGGGTCGCGCTGCTGCCGGCGCTCGATCCGAGCGCGATGGGATGGCGGCACCGCGACTGGCTGCTCGGGCCGCACGCGGCGAGCGTCTACGACCTCAACGGCAACGCCGGGCCCACGGTGTGGGCCGACGGCCGCATCGTCGGCGGATGGGCGATCCGCGACGACGGCGAGGTGGTCACGAGGCTGCTCGAGGACGTGGGCGCCGAGGCGCGGGCGATGGTTGACGAGCGCGCCGCCCGGCTCCAGGCGCGGCTGGACGGCGCCGTCCTCAAGGCCCGGGCCCGCGGGTGGAGCCCCGTCGAGCGGGAGCTGCGGGCGTAGGGCCGTGGCCGGGTGCCGCCGGAGCCACGCGCGTTCGCATCCGGCGGGTTCACCTCACCGTTCACCCGGTCCGGGGTGCGCCGCCGTCCGGGCGGCCGCTAGGTTTGCCGCGGCGAGGCCTGGGGGCGGCCCCGGAGGCGGGCGTGGTCGAGGCGGAGAGGATCCTCGGATGAACGTGCTGTGGGCGGCGCTGATCGTGGTCGTGGTGGCCGCGGCGGCGGTGGGCGTCATGCTCTTCGTCCGGCGCACGGCCCCCGAGGGGAGCTACTTCGCGGACGGCGACCGGGCCTCGGCGGTGTTCGGCGTGCTGGCGACCGGATTCGCCGTGCTGATCGGCTTCGTCGTGTTCCTCTCGTTCGAGAGCTTCGACACCTCCCGCAGCGGCGCCGAGGCCGAGGCGCGGGTGGTCAACCAGCAGCTCGAGACGGCCCAGTTCATGCCCCCGGCGGCGCGGGCGCGCCTGTCGGGAGAGCTGGTCTGCTACGCCCGTGAGGTCGTGAACGGCGAGTGGCCGAAGCTGCAGGACGGCACCCTCGGGGAGTCGATCAACCCTTGGTCGGCCGCCATGTTCCGCACCATCAAGGCGGTCGAGCCGGCGAGCGCCGCCGAGCAGACGGCCTACGACAAGTGGTTCGACCAGGTCAGCGACCGAGAGGCCGGGCGCGCCGACCGCATCCACGGCGCGGCGGGCGTGATCCCCACGCCGATCTGGATCGTCCTCTTCGTCAGCGCCGCGATCATCTTCGTGTTCATGCTGCTGTTCGCCGACAGCGCCGAGCGCGCTTTCGTCCAGGCGATCATGATCGGCGGCGTCGCGGTGGTGATCACGTCGACGATGCTGCTGCTCTGGTTCATGGACAACCCGTACCACCGGGGGGTGGGCGGGCTCCAGCCGGTGGCCATGGAGCGGACTCTGGTGATCATGGGGCAGCAGCTGACGGTGGCGGGCGGTGTCACGCCGCCGTGCGACGCGGCGGGCGTCGCGCGTGGTTGACCGCCCCGGCGGCCGCGCCAGGCATCCGGGCCGGGGCTGCGCCCGGCCCGGATGCCGGCGTCGCGGCGCTCACACGCGGGTCGCGACCACCTCGAGGTAGTCGGCCGGGATCGCCACCGGGCCGTCCCCGCCGAGCCGGTCGAAGCGGCGCACCAGCGCGGCCATGTCCTCGGCCAGGGCGGCCTGCCCCTTGGGGTCGAGGGCGGCGAAGGCCATGTGGGTCGGGCCGTAGTGGGTGCGGAAGAACTCCACGAAGTGCTCCGGCGAGCGGTTGCGGAAGGTGTAGGTCCGCCGCGCCACGCGCATCTGGGTGAGCCGGTCGCCCGTCAGCGCGCGCAGGTGGTCCTCGGTGCCCCACAGGGGCGGCGGGCGCAGCCCGGCCGGCGGCGGCACGTGTGCCCCGGTGGCGGCCAAGAGCCCGCCGATGAAGCCGTCGGGCGTCCAGTTCGCCAGGGCGATGGTGCCGCCGGAGCGGCAGACGCGCAGCATCTCGTCGGCGGCCCGGTCGTGATCGGGTGCGAACATGACGCCCACGGCCGAGACAACGGCGTCGAAGGAGGCGTCGGGGAAGGGCAGGGCCTCGGCGTCGCCCTCCACCGTCTCAATCTCCAGGCCCTCGGCGGCGGCCCGCAGCCGGGCGCGCTCCAGCAGCGACGGCACGTAGTCGAGCGAGACCACCTCGCAGCCACAGCGCGCGGCCGCCAGGGCCGTGTTGCCACTGCCCCCGGCGATGTCCAGAACGCGCCAGCCGGCGCGCAGGTCCGCGGCGGCGCAGAGCTCCTCGGAGATGATGGGGATGGTCGCGGCGACGGCCGAGTAGTCGCCACTCGCCCAGGTCTTCTGTTGCCGGGCCTTGATCGCCCCGAGGTCCGGGGCCGTGACGATGCTGGACATGCGCACCCTCCGTGAATAGATAGCACGATCGGTCGTGCTACAAGTGGGCGAGAGAGTACGCACGGTCGTGCTAAGTTGTCAACAGGCAATTGAGAGGGGGCCGGGATGGCACGGGTCGAGGGTGTGGAGCGCAGGCGGCGCGCCGACGGCGAGCGCTCCCGCGGCGCCATCCTCGAGGCCGCCACGCGGCTGGCGACGGTCGAGGGGCTCGACGGCCTGTCGCTCGGGCGACTGGCCCGGGAGACCGGGATGAGCAAGAGCGGCCTGTTCGCCCACTTCGGCTCCAAGGAGGAGCTGCAGCTGGCGACGATCGCCGCCGCCGAGGTCGTCTTCGAGGCCGAGGTGCTGGCGCCGGCCATGGCCGCGCCCGACGGCGTCCCCCGGCTGCGCGCCCTGAGCGAGGGCTTCCTCAGCCACGTCGAGCGCCGCGTCTTCCCGGGCGGCTGCTTCTTCGCCTCGGCCGCCGCCGAGCTCGACACCCGGCCCGGCCCGTTGCGCGATCGCGTCGCCGAGGTCTACGCCGGCTGGGTCGGTCTCCTCGACGCGTGCGTCCGGCGTGCCCAGGAGCTGGGCGAGCTCGACGCCTCGCTCGACCCCGAGCAGCTCGTCTTCGAGGTCAACGCCATGCTCGCCGAGGCCAACGGCATCTTCCTGCTGAGCGGCGATCGCAGGGTCTTCGAGATGGCCCGCCGCGCCATCGAGGCCCGGATCACCTACTAGGCCGCCCCCGCGGCTCCGTCGTCCAGGGGGCGCAGGCGCACCCCCGCCTCGTCGCGACCCGCGATCGCGACCCGCGCGCCGATCGCCGGCGCCGACCCATCGCCGCCGGCGGACTCGATTCGGCCAACCACCATGGTGTCGCCGAACCGCGCCGCGACGACCGGATACGGCGCGTCGGCGCGCGCGCGTGCCGGCGGCACCCGGATGACGGTGACGGCGATCACGACGCCCGCATCTCCACCGATCATGCGCCCGCCTCCAGGATCGTCACCGTGGCGGCGCCGCCGCTGCCGCCCAGGTTGTGGGCCATGCCCAGTCGCGCCCCCGGCAGCTGTCGGCCGGCCCGCCCGCGAAGCTGGCGCACGATCTCGACGCACTGCGCGACGCCCGTCGCGCCCACCGGGTGCCCCTTGGAGAGGAGGCCGCCGCTCAGGTTGACCGGCATGGCTCCGTCGGCGCGCGTCAGGCCCTCCTGCGCCGCCCGGGCCCCCTGGCCGGGGGCCACCAGCCCGAGGTCCTCGAGGGCCACGATCTCCGCGATCGTGAAGCAGTCGTGGACCTCGGCGACGTCGATGTCGCCCGGCTCCACGTCGGCCATGCGGTACGCCTCCGCCGCCGCCCGCACGGTCGCGGGGAAGCTGGTGAGCGACTCCATCCGGCTCGGCACGGTGGCCCCGGTCGCCTGCGCGCACGCCCGGATGCGCACGGCGTCCGGACCGGGGCGCGCGGACGAGATCACGACCGCGGCGGCGCCGTCGCTGATCGGGCTGCAGTCGTAGAGGCACAGCGGGTCGGCGATCGGGCGGGACGCGAGGATCGTGCCGATGTCGTCGATCGGGCGCCCGTGGAAGTGGGCCGCCGGGTTGTGCTGCGCGTTCTCCCGGTTCTTCATCGCGACGGCCGCGAGCTGTGCCCGGGTCGTGCCGCGCTCGTGCATGTGGCGGCTGGCCACCAGGCCGAAGAAGCCGGGGAAGGTCAGCCCGCTGCGCGCGTCGTCCGACTCGACGTCGGTGGCCATGCACAGGGCGTCGGTGACCGCCTCGCCGGGCACCCCGGACATCTTCTCCGCGCCCACCACCAGCGCGGTCTCCGCGAAGCCGGCCGCGACGGCCATCCACCCGTGGCGGACCGCGATCCCGCCCGAGGCGCACGCGCCCTCGACGGTGGTGGACGCGGCCCCGGTCGCCCCGAGCCGGTTGGCGATCACCGGCGCCGTGAGCTTCTGGCCCGTCAGCACGCCCGAGCCGTAGTTGCCCAAGTAGAGCGCGTCCACGCGGTCGATCCCGATCCCGGCGTCGGCGAGGGCCTCCTCGCACGCGGCGACGGCCAGGTCGGCGAGCGAGCCGTCCCCCCGCGGCCGAAGCGGGTCAGCCCCGCGCCGGTGATCGACGTCGCGCGCATTCGTCGGACCACCGTAGGCCCGCGGCCGCTTGACCGATACGGCTCGAAGAGACGAAGCTCGGCGCCGGTTGTGCTCGTGCCGCGACCAGGAGGAGACGTGCGCGCGGCTGCCGCATCGCAGCAGCAGGACCGATGGACGCGATCCGGCCTCGCGGCGCCCGACGGGGCCTTCCGCGCGCTCGTCGAGATCGGGACCCAGATCCAGGCCGAGGAGGAGAACCTCGACAGCGTCCTGCGCCTGATCGTCAACAAGGCGTGCCAGCTGGTGGGGACCGACGTCGGATGGCTCGCCCTGGTCAACGAGGAGAGCGGGCGCGTGGAGATGGCGGTGACGAGCGGCATCCGGACGCCGGACTTCTCGCGCATGGCGGTCGAGGTCGGGGAGGGCCTGGGCGGCCTCGCGATCGCCCGCCAGCGAACCCTGGTCGTGCACGACTACGCCGAGTACTCCCACGCGACGCCCAGCTTCGTGCGCGACACCGTCCTCGAGGAGGGGGTCGTCTCGGTGGTGTGCGCGCCGATGATGCGATCGTCGCGGATGGTCGGCGCCCTCTACGTCGGCAACCGCCGCCGCACCGAGTTCTCGTCGTCGACCGCCGACCTGATGTCCGCCCTCGCCGCCCAGGCGTCGGTGGCGATCGTCAACGCGCGCCTGCTGCGCCGCCTGCGCCGCCAGAACGACCTGCTCGAGCACTCGTTCGCCATCCACCGCGAGCTGACCGCCGCGGGCCTGGCCGGCGCCGGCATGGCGGAGGTCGGGGCCGCGCTCGCGCGCCTCATGGGCCGGCCGGTCGATGTGGAGCAGCGCCTCGTCGCGCCCTTCGTCGTGCGCCACGACCCCGACGGCTCCTCGCAGGTGTTCGACGACGGCGTCGATCGGGCGGAGGCGACGGGCACGTCGCTGCCGCTCGTCGCCGGCGGGGACGACCTCGGCCGGATCACCGCCGTGGGCGACGAGCCCCTCACCGAGCTGCAGCGGCGCGCCCTGGAGCACGGGGGCACGGTCCTCACGCTGGAGCTGGTCAAGCACCGCGCGGCCCAGGAGGTGGAGTCGCGCCTGCGCGCGGAGCTGCTGGAGGAGCTGCTCGAGGCGGCGCCGCCGGTGGGCGACGCGCTGTCGCAGCGGGCGGCGCGCTTCGGGGTCGAGGCCTCGGCGCCGCACCGCACGATCGTCGTCGAGGCGGCGGCCGGCGACGCGCCGCCCGAGGGCGGGCTGATCGGCCTGGCGCGCGCGGCGATCGGCCACGCCCGGCTCGGTCGCGACGCGTACGTCCTCAGCGCGCGCCGGGGCGAGCGCGCCGTGCTCGCCCTCCGCGACCCCGACGGCTCCCGGTCGCGCGCCGTGGCCGAGGCCGTCACGGCCACCGCGGGGGACGCCGGCCTCACGGCCTGGGCGGGCGTCAGCCGGATGACGCCCGACTTCCCGGCCGCGCTGCGCGAGGCGCTCGCCTGCGTCCACTTCGCCCGCGCCTCGGGCCGGGAGGGCGCGATCGTCAACTACGGGGACCTCGGCTCGCTCCGCTTCCTCCTGGACGCCGAGGACCTCGGGCACGCCGCGGCGGTGGTGGAGGAACGGCTCCAGCCGCTCATCGACTACGACCGGGCGCACCGCGTTCCGCTGCTTCCCACCCTGCGGGCCTTCGTCGAGGCGGACGGCCACCAGCCGACCGCCGCGGGCGCCTGCTTCATCCACGTCAGCACCCTCAAGTACCGGATGGCCCGGGTGCGCGAGATCCTGGGCGTCCAGCCGTCGCAGCCCGACGTCAAGTTCGAGCTCCGGCTGGCCTTCCGGCTGATCGACCTCCTCGAGTCCCGCGGCGTCTCGGGCGGGGCCGCCGCCCCGCCGCCCGTCCTGCCCTCGTCTCGCTGAGCTGACGAACAGGGCCCCTCTTCGACCGGAGGGGACCTATCGCTCGCCTGGTGGGACTGCATAACGTGCCGATGCGCACAAGAAGTCGGCCATGCCCGCACCGCGGGTGGGGAACAGGGAGGAGCACACATGAGCGCGGCCACCGACCGGATCACCATCGACGTGGACACCGGTGGCACCTTCACGGACGGCACCGTCAGCACCTCGGAGGGGGCGATCCCGTTCAAGGTCCTGACGACGCCCCACGATCTGACGGTCTGCTTCTCTCAGCTGATCGAGAGGGCCGCCGAGCACTTCGGCGGAGACGTCCCGCAGCTGCTGCGACGCGTCGATTCGATCCGCTACTCGACCACGCTCGGCACCAACACGGTGATCCAGCGCAACGGGCCGCGGGTGGGGGTCCTGGTCGCCGATTCCGATGTCGCGGCGGTCCGCGCCCTCGAGCAGGCGTCCCTGATGGGCGCCCTGCTCGCGCCGGTCGAGGACTCGGTGCGCGGGGTGCCCATCGCGGACGGGCGGGCCGACGGCGAGGCCGTGCTGGCGGCGGTCGAGGACCTCCTCGACGCGGGCGCCGAGCGGCTGGTGGTGGCCCTCTCGGGCGACGCGCCGGCCGCCGAGGCCGCGCTGCAGCGGGTGCTCCTCGACGAGTACCCCCGGCACATCCTGGGCTCCCTGCCGGTGCTGTTCTCGACCGAGCTGACCTCGGACCCCGACCTCATGCGGCGCCTGGCGACCGCCCTGCTCAACGCCTACCTGCACCCGGGCCTCGAGCGCTTCCTCTACGAGGCCGAGGACGGGCTCCGCGACCGGGGCTACGGCCGGCCGCTGTTCATCTTCTGCAACGACGGCACCAGCAACCGCGTGGCCAAGGTCATCGCCCTCAAGACGTACAACTCCGGCCCGTCGGGCGGCCTGGAGGGCGCCCTCGCCCTGGCCCGCCACTACGCCCTCGAGCGGCTGGTGACCGTGGACATCGGCGGCACCAGCACCGACCTCGCGTTCCTCAGCGGCCGCCTGCTCGAGCAGGACGACGTCGGCAGCATCGAGGGCACCGAGGTCTCGCTGCCGATGCGCCGCCTGTCGGCCCTCGGCGGCGGCGGCGGGACGATCGCCCGGGTCGTCAACGGCGCCCTCCTCCTCGGCCCCGACAGCGCCGGGGCGGCGCCGGGTCCGGCGGCCTTCGCCATGGGCGGCGAGGAGGCGACCGTGACCGACGCGAACGTCGTGCTCGGGTTGCTCAACCCGGCCGCCGTTCTCGCCGGGCAGATCCCCCTCGACGCCGAGCGCGCCCGCGCGGCGGTCTCGGAGCGCCTCGGAGCCCCGCTCGGCCTCACGGCCGAGGCCGCGGCGCTGGCCGTCCGCGACGCACTCGAGCAGAGGATCGCCGACGCGATCGCGGCGGGTGCCGCGGAGCGCGGCCTCGACCCCTCGGGGATGGTGCTGGGGGCCTTCGGCGGCGCGGGGCCGCTCCATGCGGCCGGCGTGGCCCGGCGGGTCGGCATCGATCGCGTGCTGATCCCGGCGATGGCCAGCGTCCTCAGCTCGTTCGGCATCGGCTTCAGCGACGTCGAGCACCGCTACGAGGACCGCGGGATCGCCCTGGACGGCAACGGCGCCGTCGCGTCGGCGGCCGCCCGCCTGGCCGACCGCGCCCGGATCGACATGCGCGGAGAGGGCTTCACCGACGACGTCGAGCTGACCTGGCGGATCGTGCTTCGGGGTGCCGACGGCGCCGCGATGGACGTCATCGACGACCCCGCCCGCCTGGCGCGGTCGGGTGCGCCCGAGAAGGCCGAGCGGGCCGACGTCTCCGTCGTCGCCCGGGCGCGGCTGCCGCACCTGGGGCTCGAGGCCGACGACCGGCCGGCCGGCGCGCCCGACCCGGTCGCGCAGCGGCCGGTGCACTGGGACGGCGCGGGCGCCGTCTCGACCCCGGTGTACGCGGCGGCCGAGCTGGAGCCGCTGCGCCCCGAGATCACCGGCCCCGCGATCGTCGAGGGGGAGATCACGACCATCGCGGTCCCCCCGGACTGGATCCTGCGGCGCGACGAGTTCGGCCAGTTCTGGCTGATCGGAAAGGACTGACATGGCGAGCGGAGTGGAGCGCATCACCGAGTACCTGGACATCGACCTCGACCGCGAGCTGTGGATGTGCAACCGCTGCGGGGCCGAGCTCGGCGACGCCCGGCAGAACTACAAGCTCGGGCTGCTGGCATACGACCGCGATCCGCGCGAGGTGCACCGGCCGCTGCTGGACGAGGAGCGGTACGAGTTCACCTTCGCGCCCGACCCGGCCTGGTGCCGGATCGTCGAGTACTACTGCCCGCGCTGCGCGGTGCAGGTCGAGGCCGAGTACCTCGTGCCCGGCCACCCGATCACCCATGACATCGAGCTGGACATCGACTGGCTCAAGGAGCGCGCGGCGCGGGGGGACGAGCAGTGAGACGCATCAGCGTGGACATCGGCGGCACCTTCACGGACTGCTTCCTGGTGTGGGACGAGCACCGGATCGAAGCCAAGGCGCTCACCACCCACTACAACCTCAGCGAGGGCTTCCTGAGCGCCCTCGGGATCGCGTCGCAGGAGCTCGGCGAGTCGGTCGAGGGCGTCCTCGGCGAGGTCGAATCGGTCCGCTACGCGACGACCCTCGGCACCAACGCCCTGATCCAGCGCTCCGGCCCGCGGCTGGGGCTGATCACCACGGCCGGCTTCGAGGACACCATCATCATCGGGCGCAGCCGTCCAGTACGGCGACGGCCTCACCGACGAGGAGCAGGCGGACCTGCCCGGCGCCGACCGGCCGGTGCCCCTCATCCCGCGGGACCTGATCGTCGGGGTGCGCGAGCGGATGGACTACGCGGGCCAGGTCGTGCTCGCGGCCGACCCCGACGACATCCGCCGGCAGGTGCAGCACCTGGTCGAGCGCGGCGTGCGCGGCTTCGTCGTGTGCTGCTGCACTCGGTGGTCAACCCGGCCCACGAGGACCTGGTCGAGCGGGTGATCCTCGAGGAGTACCCCAGCGCGTACCTCGGGGCGTTCCCGGTCGTCTGCTCGCACGACGTCTCGCTCAAGAAGGGCGAGTACACGCGGCTCCATGTCGAGCGTCCTCGACGCCTACCTGCACCGCGAGATGCAGTCGGCCTGCGCAGCCTGGAGCTCGGCCTGCGCCGGCGCGGCTACGGGCGCCCGATGCAGATCGTGCACAACTCGGGCGGCATGTCCCACATGAACCGGACCCACGCGCTCCAGACCGTGCACGCGGGGCCGGTGGCCGGGCTCAGCGCCGGCGAGCAGGTGAGCAACGAGCTGGACGTCGACAACCTGATCACGGTGGACATGGGCGGCACCAGCTTCGACATCGGGCTGGTCACCGGCGGCGGCATCACGCTTCTACGAGTTCGACCCCATCATCGACCGCTGGCGGGTCGACATCCCGATGGTCTCGATGGTGGCCATCGGCGCCGGCGGCGGATCGATCGCGCGGTACGACTCCACCCACCACGGCATCGAGGTCGGGCCCCAGAGCGCGGGCTCCGAGCCCGGGCCGGCCTGCTTCGACATGGGCGGCCGCGAGCCGACGGTCACCGACGCCGACCTCGTGCTGGGCTACCTCAACCCGGACTACTACTACGAGGGCCGCCTGAGCCTCAACGGCGACCGCGCGCGCTCGGCGCTGCGCCAGCGGGTGGGCCGCCACATGGACATCGACGCCGAGGAGACCGCGGCGGCGGTGCGCCAGATCGTCGACACAAGATGGCCCAGGCGATCTTCAAGGAGGTCGCCCTGAAGGGCTACGACCCGCGCCGGTTCACGATCCTCGCGTACGGGGGCAACGGCGCCACCCACGCCTGCGGCTTCGCCGAGGGCCTCGGGGTCAACCGCATCCTGGTGCCCCAGAACAGCGCCATCTTCTCGGCGGTCGGCGCGGGGAACATGGACCAGCTGCACATCTACGAGCGCTCGGTCTACGTCTCGCTGTACGACGCCCTGACCAACAGCCTGTACGACGACTTCGGCTTCCTCAACGACGTCATCGACGAGCTCAAGGCCAAGGGCGTCAAGGACATCCTGCGCCAGGGGTACGCGGCCGAGCAGGTCCGCTTCCGGATCGAGTTCGACATGCGCTACGGCGACCAGCTCCAGCTGACGTCGATGGTGTCCCCCTACGAGCGCTTCACCACGGCCCGCCAGGTGCTGGACATGATCAAGCGCTACCACGAGTCGTACGGCGAGCGGTTCGGGCAGGGCACCCAGACCCCCGAGACCGGGATCAAGGTCAACCAGATCCGGGTGATCTCGTACGTCCCCCTGGAGAAGGTGTCGTTCCGCGCCAACGGCCACAACGGCGCCTCCGGCGCCGGCGCCGAGAAGGGGACGCGGCGGGCGTTCTTCCCGTCGCTCGGCACCTTCGTGGAGGCGCCGGTGTACGACGCCGGCGCGCTGGCCGTGGGCCGCGAGGTGGAGGGCCCGGCGATCGCCGAGGCGCCGCACACCACCTTCGTCGTCTACCCCGGCTGGACCCTGCGGACCCTCAACAACCACTTCGTCGAGATGCGGCGGGCGGCCTAGCCGGTCGCTCCGAAAAGGAGACCAGAGCATGTCCATCGACACGTCGCGCGCTCCCGCGGTCAACCCCGACCTCCCCCTCCCGAACGGCGCTGCGCTGGCCGGGGACGACGAGGCCGCCGTCGAGGAGGAGGTCCGCTCCTTCCTCAGCTCAACGGTGCTCTTCCGCGGGCCCGATCCCGAGATCATGAAGAACCACAAGCTGGCCCCCCGGACCGCGCTCGAGGAGCGGGCCCTGGAGGCGGACGTGGACAACCTCACCCGGACGGTGATCCGCAACCGGCTGCAGGTGAGCTCCAACGAGGCCAAGGAGATGCTGACGCACATCGCGTCGGCGCCGGCGGCCAAGTGGGGCGACCTGATCTCCGGCATGTTCACCGCGACGCGGCGACCTCGCGATGGCGGCGTCCAACGGCGTGCTGATCTTCTCGGTGCTCGCCAACCACCCGATCAAGTACATCCTCAAGTACTGGACGCGACGAGCCGACCGTCGGCATCCGCGACGGCGACATCTTCATGCACAACGACGCCCGCTACGGCAACGTCCACAACACCGACCAGAGCTGCCTCATGCCGGTGTTCCACGAGGGCGAGCTGGTGGCCTGGGCGGGGGCGATCGTCCACGAGGGCGAGAACGGCGCGTGCGAGCCCGGCGGCATGCCGTCGTCGGCCGAGCGCCCCTTCGACGAGGGCCTGAAGATCGTCGCCGATGAAGATCGGCGAGAACTTCACGCCTGCGCGAGGACCTGGTCACCTACTTCCAGAACTCGGTGCGCGACCCCAAGCTGCAGCTGGAGGACATGCGCGCCAAGCCTCGCGGCGACGCATGCGCATGCGGACGCGCATCCTCGACACGATCGCCGAGTACGGCCGCGACGCGGTCGTCGGCGTGATGCGCGAGACCCTCGAGTACAGCGCCAAGGAGGTGCGCCGCCGTCTGGCCGCGCTCCCCGACGGCAAGGT
This sequence comes from uncultured Thermoleophilia bacterium, assembly GCA_963806585.1. Taxonomy (GTDB): domain Bacteria; phylum Actinomycetota; class Thermoleophilia; order Miltoncostaeales; family Miltoncostaeaceae; genus Miltoncostaea. The sequence goes on from CAWDYN010000016.1 coordinate 154,508, forward strand.
CCGCGTCGTGCTCTTCCCCGACGGCACCCTGCGCGAGCCCGCCCTGATCAAGGTCGAACTGCACGCGTCGAGATCCGCGACGACGAGATGATCATCGACTTGCGGGGCTCGTCGCCGGAGATCCTCAACCGTTCGAACAACACGGTGCTGGCATCCCTCAAGGGGATGATCTGCCAGGTGTTCCTCAACTTCGTGTGGCCGGACCTCCCCCGCAACCAGGCGGTGTTCGTGCCGGTCAAGCTGATCAGCGACGAGCACTCGGCCTACAACTGCTCGCCCGAGGCCCCGAACGCGGTGAGCATGATGACCTTCTTCCCGGGCTTCACGATGGTGGAGAACTGCCTCCAGAAGCTGCTGTTCAACAACCGCCAGCACGGCAACCCGGCGCGCGCCACCGAGGTCCACGCCCGTGGTGGAACATGATCAGCGCCTTCATGTACGGCGGCTACACGCAGCACGGGTACTTCGTCGGGAACATCATGACCGACATCAACGGCATGGGCGGCGCCGCCCGCGGCAACCGCGACGGCGAGCACGCCATCGCGCCGATCTTCTGCGCCATGGCCGACCTGGGCGAGATCGAGCTGCTCGAGGACGAGCTGCCGATGATCGGGCTCAGCTACCGGCGCCTGATGCGGGACAACCAGGGCTTCGGCAAGTACCGCGGCGGCCACGGCCACATGCAGGTGCTCACGTACCAGAACAGCCCGCTCTGGGGGTACGCCAACATCACGATCGGCTAGCAAGTTCCCCTGCGCGCTGGGCCTGTTCGGCGGCTACGCCTCGCACTGCTACCCGCTCCTCAAGGTGCGGGGGGTCAACGTCCTCGAGGCGATGCAGGCCGATCCGGGACTGCGCGCCTACGACCTCGTCGAGGTCATGAACGAGCGGCCGTTCGAGGGCGCGACCTACTCGACGCACCACACCGGCCTCAAGTTCGAGTTCGCCGGCCCGGCGAACTGTACATGCAGACCCAGGGCACCGGCGGCGGCTACGGCGACGTGCTCGAGCGCGATCCCGAGCTGGTGGTGAAGGACCTGCGCGAGGGGCTCATCTCCGACTGGGTGGCGCGCAACATCTACCGCGTCGCGTGCGATTCCGAGAGCCTCGCCCTGGACACGCAGGAGACCGAGCGGCTGCGCGCCGCCGAGCGGGCCGCCCGCCTCGAGCGGGGCGTCCCGGTGCCCGAGTTCGTGGAGGCGTGGAACCGTCCCGAGCCGCCCGACGACGTCCCGTACTACGGGTGCTGGGACGACGTCGATGTGGTCTACGGCGGGAGCCGCGAGGTGCAGATGCTGGACGGGCAGCTCAACGGCGTCTACATCGCGTGACCGGGCGGACTGCACACCGCCTCGGGCCGGCGACCACCGGTGACGGCCGACGCCGTCGCTGAGGTGGGAGCCGCGACGGATCGGGCTCGCCCGCTGCTCGGACCCCCGGGCGAGCCCCCTCCGCCAGGTCCCCTCCTCGCGCCCTTCGCGACCGGCTACTGCGCCGCCCTGGCGGGCGTCGCGCCCGACGCCCTGCGCCTCGACGGGCTCGCCCTCGCGCGGGCGGGCCGGCGCCAGCGCGAGCTGCTCTCGCCCGACCTCCTGATCGTGGGCGACGACGACACCCTGCTGCCCGAGGCGTTCGGCTGTCCGGTCGTGCCCGCCGGCGCCCACCGCTGGAGCGTGGGCGGGCCGCCTCCCGGCCTCGGTCCCCGCGACTGGGAGGACCTCGAGCCCCCCGATCTCGGCGGCTCCGCGGCCATCACGGCCGCCGTGGAGGCGGCCCGCGCCGCGAGCGGCCTCGGGTCGGTGTGCGCGGTGCCGCTCGCGGCGCCCGCGACCCTGGCGCGCCACGTGGCCGGCGGCGCGGGGCCGCAGGACGGGGACGAGGACGCTCGGGCGGCGCTGTTCGACACCTGCGTGATCGCGGTCGTCAACGCGGTCCGGGTGGTGCTGCGCGCCGGAGTGGAGGGAGTGGTCCTGCTCGAGGACGCGGCCGGCGGGCCGTCGCCGGTCCCCGACCCGACCCGGCTCTACGGTCCCCTGTGGCGGCTGCTCGACCACCACGGCGCGCGCGCGCCGCTCGTGGTGCGCGGTGGCTCCGGCGACGGGCCTCCCCCCGCCCAGATCTCGGCGGTCGTGCTCGCCGACACGCCGGCCGCGTCGGCCCGCGACCTGGCGGGCGCCACCGGCAGCGGCGCCCCGTCCCGGCTGTGGGCGGCCGGTGCCGCGGAGCACGCGGCCCTGCTCGCGCGGGAGATCGAGGCGATCCCCCTCGACGCCCCCTGGGTCGTGGCGCCGCTCATCCCGGCCGGGACGCTCCCGGAGCGGGTCCAGGGCTTCGTCGCGGCGGTGCTCGCGCGCCGCGAGCGGAGCTCGCGGTGAACGCCGGCCTCTTCCTCTGGAAGTCCGCCCTCCACCGCCCGGACGCGCCGGCCATCCGGTACGGCGAGACCGCCCTGACCTACGGCGAGCTGGGCGAGCGCTGCCGTCGGCTCGCCGCCGCTCTGGCGGAGCTCGGGCTGCGGCCGGGCGATCGGGTCGCCGTGCTGCAGGCCAACCGGCCGGAGCTGATCGAGGCGGTGCACGGCACCCTGATGGCGGGCATGGTCGTGGTGCCCATCAACGTGCGCCTGCACGCGCTCGAGGTGGCCCACATCCTGGCCGACTCGGGCGCCCGGGTCCTGATCGCCGACGGCCCGCTCGCCGACGCCCTGGACGACGTGCCCCCGATCCCGGGCCTCGAGCACCGGGTGGCGGTCGGCGACGGGCGCGGCGACGGCTACGAGGCGCTCGTGGCGAGCGCCCGGCCCGTGCACCGACCCTCGGGCGTGGCGCCCGGCGACGTCGCCTGGCTCTTCTACACCTCCGGCACCACCGGCCGGCCCAAGGGCGCCATCTGGACCCACCGGACCGTGGCGGTGACGGTCATGAACTACCTGGCCGACGTGTACTGCGCGCAGCCCGAGGACGTGTACCTGCACGCGGCGCCCCTGTCGCACGGCAGCGGCGTGGTGTCGCTGTCGGCCATTGCCAAGGGCGCCGCCAACGTCATCCTCGACACCCCGAGCTTCGACACGGGGGCGTTCTTCGACCTGATCGCCGGGCATCGGGTCACGAACGTGGCGTTCCTCGCGCCGACCCAGATCGTCAAGCTACTCGCCGACTTCGATCCCGCCCGCCACGACCTGTCCAGCCTGCGGTGCGTCTGCTACGGCGGCGCGCCGATGTTCGTCGAGGACGTGCGTCGCTCGCTGGAGGCCTTCGGTCCGATCCTGGCTCAGATCTACGGGCAGGGGGAGGCGCCGATGACCATCAGCTACCTGCGCCCCCGGGATCACGACCGCTTCTGGCGGTCGGGCGACCGGCGCCTGGCCTCGGTGGGGATCCCGCGCACCGACGTGGAGGTGGCCGTCGCCGACGCCGACGACACGCTCCTGCCGCCGGGCGAGGTCGGCGAGATCCTGGTCCGGGGCGAGGTGGTCATGCCCGGGTACTGGAACCAGCCCGACGCGACCGCCCAGACCCTGCGCAACGGCTGGCTGCACACCGGGGACGTCGGACGGCTGGACGAGAACGGCTTCCTCTACATCGTCAACCGGTCCAAGGACATGATCATCAGCGGGGGCAACAACATCTATCCGAGCGAGGTCGAGCAGGCCATCCTCGAACTCCCGGCGGTCGAGGAGGCGGCCGTCGTCGGCGTGCCCGACCCCTACTGGGGCGAGTCGGTCCACGCGGTGGTGGTGCTGCGCCCGGGCGCCCGGGTGACCGCGGGCGAGATCGTCGCCCAGTGCACGCGCTCGCTCGCCAGCTACAAGAAGCCCAAGTCGATCGAGTTCGCCCGGGCGCTTCCCAAGAACGCCTACGGCAAGGTGCTCAAGACCGAGCTGCGCCGGCGTGTCTGGGACGACCACGGCGGCAGCCTCGCCGAGGAGCGGGACTCGGCCACCACCTGAGCCCCGCCCGGGTCCGGATGGCGGTACGCCCTAGTCGATGCTGAACCAGGCGCGCACCTGCGCCTCGTGGTCGACGTAGCGCTCGCCCGAGACGTCGACGACCACCTTGTCGATCGTCCCGCCGGTGAAGCGGAAGGGCGCCCGGTAGTCCGGGGTGACCGGCGACGCGTCGTCGCGCCCCACGCAGATGCCGTCGCCCACGACGCAGAAGTAGCCGGGCTGGGTGACGATCTCGCCGCCGCCCACCGCCTGGTCGTCGACGTAGAGCGTCAGCGTCCCCGCGGCGCCGGGCATGTGCGGGTCGGCGCTGCGGCCGGTGGCCGCGAACTCGGCCGTGAGCACGTGCGCGCCCGGCGTGATCTCGCGATCGGCGCTCGACCGTCTGCAGGTGGGTGCCGACCCAGTTGAAGGCGTAGTGCAGGCGCCGGTCCTTGACGTACAGGCTGTGGCCGCCGGCGATCCCGCCATGGGCGTAGAGCACGCCCGCGGCGTCGGCCGAGTCGACCGCCACCCCGGCGGCGATCGTGTACGAGCGCCCGCTGATCGACCACCCCGGACTGCTCCGGGCACCGAGGCGCAGTCGGGGTAGTAGACGAAGCGGTCGCGCGGCGGCGTGCCGTGGGGGCGCTCGGCCAGCACCTGCTCGATCGCCGAGCGGTCGTCGAGCGGCAGCCCGTTGTTGATGCCGGCGTAGTAGAACCAGAGGCTCTTGAGGGTCTCCAGCCGCACCGGCTCCCGGGCGGCGAGGTTCGTCGACTGGGCGCGGTCGTGCTCGAGGTCGTACAGCTCCCACTCGTCCTTCTCGAAGCCGCCCCAGCCGCCCAGCGGCGGATGCACGGTGCAGGCCAGCCAGCCCTCGTGGTAGATCGAGCGCTGGCCGAGCATCGCGTAGAACTGCGTCCGCTTCCCCGCGACGCTCGCGTCGGTGAGCGAGGCGGCGAAGCTCTCGCCCTCGATCGGGCTCTGCGGGTGCCCCTTGATGACCTCGGGCGGCGTGATGCCGAGCAGCTCGTAGACCGTCGGGACGACGTCCACGGCGTGGACGTACTGCTGGCGCGGCTCGGTCTGGGCCGGGATCCTCGCCGGCCACGCGACCAGGCACATGTCCGCGACGCCGCCCTCGTAGCCGGCCCAGCGCTTCCAGTAGGGGAACGGCGTGTCGAACGCCCACGCCCAGCCGGTGTTGTAGTGGTTGTACGACGTCGGGGCCGCCCAGCTCGTCGATGTGGGGCATCGTCTCGGCGGTGGTGTCCGGGCACGCCGTTGAAGAAGCGCCACTCGTTGAAGCTGCCGTTGGGGCCGCCCTCTCCGCTGGCGCCGTTGTCGGAGATCACCACGATCAGGGTGTTGTCCAGCTCGCCCGAGCTCTCGAGGAAGTCGATCACCCTGCCCAGCTGGTCGTCGGCGTACGAGATGTAGCCCGCGAAGACCTCGGCCATGCGCGCGAACAGGCGCTTCTCGTCGTCGCTCAGCGAGTCCCAGGGGCGGACGGTGTCGAGCAGCGGCCAGGGCTGTGCCGTCCGGGCCGGTCACGGCCGGCTCGCCGTGCGGGTTGATGCCCGACAGCTCGGTGCCGGGGGGCAGCAGGCCCAGCTCCACCTGGCGCGCCAGGATGGTCTCGCGCAGTGCCTCGTAGCCCTCGTCGAACCGCCCCTTGTAGCGGTCGGCCCATTCGGCGAAGACGTGGTGCGGGGCGTGCCCGGCCTGGGGCGCCAGGTACATGAAGAACGGCTTGTCCGGGTCCACCACCTTCGCGTCGCGGATGAACGTGATCGCCTTGTCCGAGAGGTCCCTCGACAGGTGGTAGCCCTCGTCGGGCGTCGCCGGGGGATCGACGGGGTGGTTGTCGTGGATCAGGTCCGGATACCACGAGCTCGACTCGCCGCCCAGGTAGCCGTAGAAGCGCTCGAAGCCGCGCCCCAGGGGCCAGCGCCCCTTGAAGGCGGCCATCCCCGTCTCCTCACCCGGCGTGAGGTGCCACTTGCCGACGCAGTACGTGTTGTAGCCGCGCTCGGCCAGCACCTCCGAGATGAACCCGTTCTCGAAGGGGATGCGCGTCGAGATGCCGGGGAAGCCGGCGCTGAACTCGGCGATCGTGGCCATCCCGTTGGAGGTCGCGTTGCGGCCTGTCAGCAGCGATGCGCGCGTGGGCGAGCACAGCGCCGTGGTGTGGAAGTTGGCGTAGCGCACGCCCATGTCGGCGATGCGCCGCATGGTCGGCGTCTCCACCGGCCCGCCGAAGACGTCCATGGTCCCGTAGCCGATGTCGTCCCACGCGATGAAGAGCACGTTGGGCGACCCCTCCGGCGCCGTCGGCGCCAGGTAGGGCTCCCAGTCGGGCTCCGAGTCGCGGATGTCGAGGGAGATCCTGCCCTTGAATGTCGCCATGGCCGCTCCTCCGGGTCCCGGGTCGGTCGACTGCGGGCGCAGGCTATCCCCCCGGTCGCCCGGATCGTGCGGCGTCGCCCGGATCACCCGTGTGAATCGGGTGGGAGGCGGGCGTGTGTAAGGAGATTGTTGGCGGGGTGTCCCGGGGCGCCGCCACCGTCGATGAATCTGATGCCTCCGGTGCCCCGACACGAGGATCGATCATGAGGAAGACTCCGCTGACAATCGCCCTGGCGGTGGCGCTCGTCGCCGCGCCGGTGGCGCTCGCCCACCCCGGCTCGGGACCGTCCGACCGGGCCACCTCCGGCACGGAGGGAAAGGACCACAGGGGCGACACGGGCCATAGGGGCCACAAGGGCCACAAGGGCCACAAGGGCGCCCACCATCTGACCCAGGCGTGCGTGGTCGCCGACGCGACCGCCACCGGTGTCGATGTGCGTCCGCTCAGCGTCAACCGCCACATGCGCGACGCGCTGGGTGGCGCCCCGACGCTCGCCGTGAAGATCGACGAGGCGACGACGATCCGCCTGGTCGGCCGGGCGCGACACCTGCCGGCGGGCAGCACCCCCAAGCGCGCGCCGAAGATCGGCGGGTCCGCCGATCTTACTGCCGGCGATCGGGTCACGGTGCGCGTCCGTGCCCCCCGCGGGACCGCCGCCACCGACCTTCCGGCGGCGTTCAGGATCGTCGACCACGGGCCCTCCAAGCGCTGCGCCACCGGGACGCCCGCCCCGCCGACTCCTCCGAGCCCGCCTGCGACGACCCCCGAGGAGCCCGCGCCCTCTCTCTAGTCGCATCGACCGGCGCACGCCCACCGCCCCGCCGGGATCGACCGGGGGGCGGCGGCGCGCGGTCGTGCGCGGGCTAGCCGAGGATCAGCACAGCACCTGCAGCGTGAAGTTGCTGTCGGTCGCCACCGGGGGCGACGCGGCGTTCACGGTGTTCACGTTCACCTGGGTCGGCTGGTTGGCCACGCCGGCGGTGTAGGCGAATGAGAGGGCTCCGGGCGGCGTGGGCGAGTAGGGGCTGGCGACCCACGAGCACGACGTGACCGTCGTCTTGAAGTCGACCGTGTAGTTGCCCGCCGAGTTCCTCGCCGCGGTGAAGCTGCCGGGCGCGCCGCTCTGGGCGGTGATCGCGCCCGTGGGGCCGACGTTCACCCAGTACTGCTTCTGCCCCGGGGCGAGCTGGCCCACCGTCCAGCCGTTGCCGGAGCCGGGGATCGAGTTGAGCGGCTTGACGCCGTTGCTGCCGGTGTCGGCGTTGTCGGTCTGGGTCGTCCGGATCGGGGCGAGGTAGTTCAGCGCGCGGTTGCTGCGCTTGACCGCCGCGGACGAGATGTTCTGGTTGATCTTGAGCTGCGCGGGGGTGACCGCGAAGGTCGATTGGGCGTTGGCGCTCTGGGTGGTGACGCCCGCGACGGCGACGGCACCGAGGCCCATCGCCAGTCCGCAGGTGACGCCGAGCCACAGTTTCGGGAGTGCCATGTGTGCTCCTTCGTTCGGGTCCGGGCCTTCACCCTCGCCCAGGGTGCGGGCGGCTCAAAGCGCGCGCGTTCCGACGGCCCTCAGGGCGACAGCGGCAGCGCCGACTCCGCGGTGACCTCGGTCCGCAGCCGGGGCAGGCCGTGCGGATGGTGCTCGCGCAGGAACGAGATCAGGGCCTCGCGCACCTCGCACCGCAGGTCCCACGCGCTCGGGGCGTCGCGGGCGCTCACGATGGCGCGCACCTCGATCGTCTGCGGGATGGCTCTCCACCAGCTGGACCTCCCCCGCGCGCCCGTCCCAGAGGGGGGAGGCCGCCAGCACGCGGTCCAGCTCCTCGCGCAGGTCGTCCATCGGCACCGAGTGGTCCAGGTGCAGGTGCACGCTGCCGGTGATCTGCGAGCGCGAGCGCGTCCAGTTCTCGAACGGCGTGGTGGTGAAGTAGGAGATCGGCAGGACCAGCCGGCGCTCGTCCCAGAGGGCCACGACGACGTAGGTGAACGTGATCTCGTCGATGCGGCCGTACTCCGCCTCCAGGACGACGACGTCGTCGAGGCGGATCGGCTCGGTGATGGCGATCTGGATGCCCGCGAGGAGGTTTCCGAGCGTCTGCTGGGCGGCGAACCCGATCACGATGCCCGCGATCCCGGCCGACGCCAGCAGGCTCGCGCCGAGGGTCCGCACCGACGGGAAGGTCGTGAGCATCACGGCCACGGCGACGACGCCGATCACCACCGCGGCCACGCGCCGCAGGATCGTGGCCTGGGTGTGGATACGGCGCGCCCGCAGGTTGTCCGGCGAGCTCACGTCGAACCGGCCGGCGACCAGCTCCGCGCCCGCTCCCACCAGGCCGATGAGCAGCCACGCGACCGCCGCGATCACCACCAGGGCGAGCCCCTGGCGCGCCAGATCCGTGCCGTCCTTCACCTGCTCGACCACGCGCAGCCCGATCAGGGCGGTCACGGCGGCGACGAGCAGCAGCGAGGCCCGGCGGCAATGGCGCACCAGCACCCGTCCGGCGTCCGCGCGGGAGGGGACGCGGACCAGGACGGCCATCAGCGCGAGGTTCAATCCGACCGCGGCCACGACGGCCGCGAGGACCACGCCGAGGCCGAGCAGGGCGTTCTGGCGGAGTGCGTCGCTCAGAGCTTCCTCTCGGGGGGGGCGGGCGTCCGTGCGGTGACGCCCCACCGACACGACTACCACAGCCCGCCCGCGGGGCCAGCCGGGAGGGGCGGGCGCGACATGGCCCGCGTCATCCCCGGCCGGACCGGGTACACGACCGCGACGGCCCCCGCGGGGCGCGCGGCGCCTCAGGTGATCTGGATCACCCTCAGGACGTCGGTCGCCCGGGAGCGCTCGTCGATTCCCGACAGCACCACGACGATGTCGCCCAGGGCCACGTGACCCTCGGCGCGCGCGGTCTGGAGGGCCTCGCGCACCATCTCCTCGTTGTCGGCGAAGGCGGTGAGGGGCAGCGGCGTGGCGCCCCAGCTCACCGACAGCTGCTGGCGCACCCGCTCGTCGGGGGTGAAGCCCAGGATGGGCGCGCGCGGCCGGTAGCGGGCGATGGCCCGGACGGTGACCCCCGAGCGGGTCAGGCAGAGGATCGCGGTGGCGTCGAGCTCGTCCGCCACGCGCCACGCGGCGTCGGTCATGGTGTCCGTCACGCGACGGTAGGGGCCGTCGGGGCGCGCCGGGTCGTTGACGCGCAGGCGGCCCACGAGGCGCGTCCACCCGTCGGTGTCGAAGTTGGCGTCGGCGCGCGCGCAGAGGCGGGCCATCGTGGCGACCACGTTCACGGGATCGCGCCCGGTGGCCGTCTCCCCCGAGAGCATCACCGCCGAGGAGCCGTCGAACACCGCGTTGGCGACGTCCGAGGCCTCGGCGCGCGTGGGCGTCGCGGCGCTGGTCATCGACTCGAGCATCTGCGTCGCGGTGATCGCCGGGCGGCCCTGGGCGATGCACTCGCGGATGATCTGCTTCTGCAGGTGCGGAAGGTCCTCGAGAGAGCACTCGATGCCCAGGTCGCCGCGGGCGATCATGATCGCGCCGGTGGCGTCGAGGATCCCGGCGAGGTTGTCGATCGCGCTGCGCGTCTCGATCTTGGCGACCACGAGGGGGCCCTCGGGGGCCGGTGCCGTCCCGAGCCGGCGCACGTCGTGGGCGGAGCGCACGAAGGAGATCGCGACCATGTCCACCCCGGCCTCGATGAACGCGTCGAGGATCCGCAGGTCGTCGGGCGTCGGCGTGCTCACGGTCAGGCGCTCGGACGGGATGTGGACGCCCGGCCGGCCGGCGAGGCGCCCTCCGTGGCTGACGACCGCCTCGAGCCGGTCCCCCCGGGCGTCGGTCACCTCCACGTCGATCGCGCCGTCGCCGAAGCTGATGCGGTCGCCGACCTCGATGCCCTCGAGAAGGCCGTCGTAGTCCACCTGCACGACCTCGGCGGTGGAGCGCTCGCGGCCGGGCACCAGGCTCAGCCGGTGGCCGTCGGGCAGATCGACGCCCTCGCGCGGGAAGCTCGCCGCCCGGAGCTTGGGCCCGGGCAGGTCGACGAGGGTCCCCACGGTGCGGCCCAGCTCGGCGGCCAGGGCGCGGACGCGGCGATGGACCACGAGCGCCTCCTCCACCGTGCCGTGGGAGAGGTTGAGGCGCACGGCGTCCATGCCGGCGAGGATCATCCCCCGGAGCGTGTGCTCGGAGTCCGACGCCGGGCCGATGGTCGCGAGGATCTTGGTGCGGCGTCTCGAGAGGGGCACGTCTTCGCGATCATAGGGCCCGCGATGCGCCGGGGGTCGGCGCGACCCTTGCCCCTCGCCGCCACGGTGGCGAGGGGCGCCTCCTAGCTCCCCGGCCGCGGCGCTCCCAGGATCGGCGTCGTGACGGGCGCGGCCATCCCCACGAACTCGATCAGGCCGTTGCCGCCCAGGAAGTTCGTGATCGGCGTGGCGGTGCTCCAGTTGTTGGCCAGCCACACGTTGCCGGCCGAGTCGATCTGAACAGCCGTCGTGTGCTGCATCCCGCGGCTGGTGTATCCGCCCCGCGGGGAGATCGCCTCGCCGGTCGCGCTTCCCGGCGGACACGCGGAGGTCAGCCGCCCGCAGAGCTCGGTCAGGGTGCGGCCGCGGAAGCCGGAGACCCAGACGTTGTCGTCGCCGTCGACGGCGATCCCCCACGGGCCGCGCAGGCTCCTGCCCGAGCGGATCGGCGAGTGGCGCGATACGACGCCGGCCGCGTCGATCCGGGTCACGCTGTCGGAGGCGAAGTTCGCCACCCACTTGTTGCCGCCCCGGTCGACCGCGATGCCCATCGGGGAGGAGAGTCCGCCGCCGGTGACCTCCAGGTCGGCCGTCCCCTCGCGGGTGATCCTCGTCACCGATCCGGGCGCCGCCGTGAGCGACTCGTTGGTCACCCAGGCATCTCCGCGCGCGTCGAGCGCGATCGAGAACGAGTTGGCGATGCCTTCGCCGGCGATCTTCGTCCAGCGGCGCGGATCGCCCCCCCGGTACAGGGTCACGTAGTCCGCCCGTGAGTTGGCGATCCAGAGGCTTCCGTCACGGCTCACCGCCATGCCCTGGGGCTTCACGGGGTCGCCCTGCGTGAACCCGGACGGAGGGGACAGCGCCCGGCCCTTCGCGTTGAACAGCGACAGGCTGTTGCCGGCCCAGTTGGAGACCCACACGCGATCGCGGAGGTCGACGGTGACGCCGAACCCCGATCCGTCCAGGCCTCCCCCCCGCAGTGGGCTCGAGAGGACCGGGGTGCCGGTGGGGCTCAGCACGGTGAGCTGGTGGCCCGGCTCGGTGCCCGAGCGGGCGAAGTTGTTGTTGGACCAGATCCGGCCCCGGGAGTCGAAGGCCATCCGGCCCGGGGCGTTGAAGCCCCCGTCGGTGTGCACCAGCGCGATCACCAGCGCCCGAGGCGGGGTGCCGAGCGCGGGCCGGAAGGCGCGCCGCTGGCCGCGGACCAGCCGGCCCACGGCATGGGTCGGGCGGTTCGCGATGTTGAGCGTCGCCTGGAGCGTGTCGCGGGCGCGGCGCTGGCCCGGCGCGCGCGAGACGGCGAACAGCCGGGCGCAGCTGGCGGCGGTGCCGCGCGTGCACGCGACCAGGACGTTCGCGAGCGTGTTCAGGGTGGGCAGGGCCTCGGTGGCGTTGCCGTTGGGCGGGTTGCCGATCACGAGGCTGGGCTTGCCGGTGGCCGTCTCGGCGAGGCTCTGCGCCGTGTCGGCGGCGATGGGCAGGCCCGGTGCCGGCCCGCTGATGCGCTGGCCCGCCATGAACTGCTGGAGCGCGTAGACGGACGCGACGGTCGTGAGCTCGCTCACGTGGACCTTCGCGCCGTCGCGGACCGGCCGCTCGAGGACGCTCATCAGGCGCACCGCCCGCGCCGGCGCGGACGAGACGTCTCGCGCCGGCGGGGACGACCCGGCGGCGCTCCGGGACCCGCCCACCGGCTCCCGGCTCCTGGAGGCGGCCGCCACGAGCCGGCCGCCGGTGCTGACGACGTAGAGGACGCCCGCGCGCCCGGCGCGGTAGTCGATGGAGAAGGCGCCCGTGGCGTCCGTGACCGTGGAGCCGAGGCGCCGCGCGCCGCGCGCGCCGGCGCCGTACAGCACCACCCGCGCGTTCTCGCGGATCAGCGTCGAGGTGCCGGGGCCGACGACCGGCCCGGAGCCGACGGTGCCCTGGATGGTCCTCGTGCTCGGCGCCGCCTGGACGGACGCCGCTCCGAGCCCCGCGCCGAGCACGAGTGCGACGACCAGCATGCCCGCCACCATCCGCCCCCGTGCCGCTCTCTTCCCGCGCCTGCGGAGCGTGAGCGTCTCCATGGTTTCCCCCCCAAGTCGGCGCAGCGCGAGTGACGGGAGAGCCCAACGCACCACATGTGCAGGTTGCGACGAATCGACCCTAACGCACGCCATCGGCGCGCACGCTCGTCTCCTGTCACCGCGGGACCGCGCCCGCCCGGCCGGGCGGGCGGAGCTACCGGGGCGACGGCCCGATGCCGTCCGCCCTCGCGGCGGCCGCCTCCTCGCGCGCGCGCTCGATCTCGCGGTGCGCGGCCAGGGCGTCGAGGACGCGCGGATCGAACAGGCTGCCCCGGCCGCGCTGCAGCGTGTCGAACGCCCGGCACGGAGAGAGCGCGTCGCGGTACACGCGATCGCTGGTGAGCGCGTCGAACACGTCGGCGACCGCCGCGATCCTGCCCTCGATCGGGATCTGCTCGCCCACCAGCCCCTGCGGGTAGCCGCTCCCGTCCTGGCGCTCGTGGTGGGTCAGCGCGATCGTCGCGGCCAGGTCGAGGAGTGCGTCGTCCGAGCCGCTGAGCATCTCGTAGCCGATCATCACGTGACGCTGGACGATCTCGCGCTCGGGCGTGCTGAGGGCGCCGGGCTTCCTCAGAATCGCGTCCGGGACGGCGATCTTTCCGACGTCGTGGAGCGTGCTGGCCAGACGGATGCGCGCGCTGTCGGCGGCGCCGAAGCCGAGCTGGATGGCGATGAACTCGCACAGGGCGCTCATGCGCTCGATGTGGGCGCCGGTCTCCTCGCTGCGTGCCTGGATCGCGCGCGCCATTCGGCGGACGCCCTCCTCGCTGGCGACCCCGAGGCTCGCCCGCGACTGGTCCAGCGCGTCGTTCACCGCACGCAGCCGCGCCGAGCCCGCGGCGACCCTGCGCTCGAGGTCCTCCCGGGCGCGCACGTCGCGGCCCCGCAGCTCCCGCAGCGTGATCTCGCTCACCGCGATCGCGGCGAGATCGGTCAGGATCGAGGTCTCGTGCGCGGTCCATTCCCGGGGCGCGGAGTCGATCGCGCACAGCGTCCCCACGGCCATCCCGTCGGGCGTCACCAGGGGCGCCCCGGCGTAGGCGATGACACCGTACGCCCCGATCGAGGAGATGCCCTGCGCCACCGGATGGACGCGGGCGTCGTTGACGATCAGCGGCTCGCCCGCCTCGATGACGTAGCGGCACAGCGAGCCGGTGATGGGGATCTGCGTCATGCCCGCCGGGGCGCCGACCGCGCTCTTGAAGAACTGGCGATCGTGATCAAGCAGGCTCAGGAGCGAGATGGGGACGCCCAGGCACCGTGACGCGAGGCGGGTGATGCGGTCGAACGCCTCCTCGGGTCCCGTGTCCAGGATCTCCAGCTGGTCGAGGCTCGCGAGCCGGATCGGGTTGACCAGCGGGCCCGATTCGGGCACCCGGTGCCGCTGCGGTTCCTCGCGCATGCCCCACTATCGACGCGTGCCGCAAATAACTAAATGGCATGTGGTTGTAAATAAGCAATGAGGTGGTGCGGGGAACATGCGCGAATCGCGCGTCCGTGCCGGGCGGCGCCCACTTTCGCGCCGCCGCGCCGCGCACTAGGGTCGTCGCGTGAGCCAGTCGCCAGCCCGTGGCTGAGATCCGGCGCGGCCGCCTGGCCGATCCGTCCGCGGCTCCGGCGGCGGGCGAGCGGCACGAGGTGATCGCCGACCTGGGCCGCGTGCGCGTGGAGCAGATCCTGAGTGGCCGGCTCGAGGGCCCCCAGCCCTTCGTCGGCGACGACGACGAGTGGGTCGTGGTCGTGGCCGGGGCGGCGCGGCTGGAGCTCGGGGGCGTCGTGCACCGCCTCGAGGCCGGAGACTGGGTGCTGATCCCGGCGGGCGAGCCGCACGTGCTCCACGAGACCGCTCCGGAAACCCTGTGGCTCGCCGTCCACGCACCGGCGGGCGGGGACGCGCATCGCGGCGCGTGACCCGCGCCGCCTCCCCGGGGGCACCTCAGTAGCGCAGGAAGTGAGCCCGGCACCGCTCGTCGGCGTCCGTCTCCGCGTTGACGGCCCACTCCGAGCGCCGCACGGCGACGAACGAGCGCGCGAGATCCTCGCCGAGGGCCCCGGCGACGACCGCGTCGGCCTCGAGCGCGTCGAGCGCCTCGCCCGGGTCGGCCGGCAGCCGCGTGATGCCCCGCTCGGCGCGGGTCCGCTCGGTCAGCGCCGCCGGGTTGACATCGACGGGCGGCGCCGGCTCCAGCCCCCGCTCGATGCCGTCCAGGCCGGCGGCGATCACGACGCCCAGCGCGAGATGAGGGCTCGCGCTGGCGTCACAGGGCTTGAACTCGATGTTCGTCGACGCGGCCTCGAGGCCGCCGCCCAGCGGCGAGCATGCCCGCACGGCGGCCTCCCGGTTGTCGTATCCCCAGCACCGCCACGCGCCGGCCCACGCGCGCGGCGCCAGCCGCAGATACGAGCCCGCGCTCGGGGCGGTGACCGCGCACACCGCGGGCAGGTGGGCGAGCAGGCCCGCGACGAAGGCCCGTGCCAGACGCGAGATGCCGCCCGGCGCGGGGCGGTCGGCGAACGCGTTCGCCCCGTCGCCGTCCACGAGGGAGACGTGGATGTGGACGCCGTTGCCGGCCCGGCCCGGGAACGGCATCGGCCCGAGCGACGCCTCCATCCCCAGCGCCCGCGCCACGTGACGGAGGGTCTGCCGCACGAGAACCTGCTCGTCGGCGGCGCGCATGCCGCTCCGGGGCGCCAGGGAGATCTCGTTCTGCCCCCACGCCGCCTCCGCGTGGCACCCCTCGATCTCGATCGACTGGGCCTCGAGCGCGTCGATCAGGGCGTCCGTGTACTCCTGGGCCGCCCCCGCCCCCATCGCCGAGAAGCACGGCGTGCGATCGATCGGCTCCCATCCGGCCGGTCCCTCCCGCGCGAGCAGGAACTCGTTCTCGAAGCCCGCCTGGAGCGCCAGGCCGGCCGCCGCCAGGCGCCCCTCCATGCGCCTGAGATGCTCCCGGGGGCAGGTGGGCTCGGGCGCGCCGTCGAGATCCACCATGTCGGCCAGCACGCCGGCCGTGCGGGGAGCGTAGGGCAGCACCCGGAAGGTCGCCGGATCGGGCCGCAGGCGCATCTCCCCGACCGGGCCCATCCCCGGCACGTCGGCGATCCGGTCGAGCGCGTTCTGGGCCGGCTGGGCGCGACTCAGCCCCACGCCCGCCACCATCCGCGCGCGCAGCCGGCCGGAGGAGACCGCCTTGGCGCGCACGAGCCCGTCGTTGCCGCACCACATCACCCGGGTCAGGCGGATGCCCGCGCTCTCGGCCTCCGCCACGACGTCGTTGAACGCCGCGCCCGTCCTGTCGGTCGGCACGATCACCGGTCATCCGCGTCGCGCCTACGGCGTCACGTTTTGCGCCGCGATGCCTCCGGGCGCGATCGCGTCCTGGGTGAGGCCGGCCTGCAGGCTGGCGACGTTGAGGTTGGAGCGCCGCACCGCGACCTGCGAGATCCGCTGGTTGATCAGCAGCTGCTGGGTCGACAGCGTCACGTTCGAGCCCGAGCCGCTGTTGGCGCTCGGCACCGTGATCGGCGTCCCCGGGCTGCTCGCGCCCAGCGGGCCGAACGACAGACCGGGCAGGAGGTTGGCGCGCGCGATGACCCCGGTCCCGATCTGCGCGGCGGTGAGCCCCTGGTCGAGCCGGTCGCGCACCGCGTTGGAGCGCAGCACGGCGGCCTGCGAGATGCGCTGGTTGATCAGCAGCTGCTGTTGGGTCAGCGCCACCTGGCCGCCGCCGCCGCTCTTGGCCGGGATCGGCACCGCGTAGCCCAGCGCGTTGGAGGGCGTCGCCGGCGTGGCCGTGCCGGTGATCGGCACGCTCGCGCCGAACGCCGGGGCGCCCAGCCCGTTCAGCCGGAACGCCCGCGCCGGAAGGCCCGCGTCGAGCGCGTTGAGCGCCCCGTTGGAGCGCAGCACGGCGGCCTGCGAGATGCGCTGGTTCGTGAGCAGCTGGCTGGTCGTCAGGGTCACGCTGCCGCCGGCGCCGGCGGCCCGGGTCGAGGCGAACACGCCGCCGAGGCCCGAGCTCGGCGCGCTCGCCCACACCGCGGTGCCGACGCTGCTCTGGTCGGCGCCGACCCCGATCAGGGCGCGCGCGCCCGAGCCGGGCAGGGGGTCGGTGTTGCCCAGCGCGCCGGCGGTGAGCGTCGAGCCCCACGACGAGGTGAGGCTGCTCCCGCTCTGGCGGAGCACCAGCGTGTCCCCGGCCGGGGACACCGCCAGACCCACGTTGCCGCTCGGCTGCAGCGGCTGGAGGCCGCCGTAGCCGCCGCTGCCCACGCCGCGGACCGTGTAGCCCCACGCGTTGGTCGTGCTCGACGTGCCGACGATCGCCGCGTTGCCCGCCAGGTCGAAGCCGACCGATCGGGTCACGCCGGCCGGGACGGGCGTGGGCGCGCGCCACTGGTCGTCGAGGTAGGAGCGGTACACCGACTGGGGCTGGGCGCCGCCGGTGTAGGTCGCGAGGGCGTTGCCCGACGGGTCGAGCGCGACCTCACCGAGGATCGAGGGCGCGATCCCCACCTTCTCGGGCGCCGTCCACGTGGTCCCGTTGGACGAGTACGAGGCGAACGCCTGGGTCTGGTTGCCGATGCCGTTTCCGACGGTCCACCCCGCCACGTAGGCGCCCTGCCCGTTGCCCTCCAGGGTGATGCCCTGCTGGAAGGTGAACGGCGGCGCGAGGGTGTAGAGGGTCGTGGCCGCCGAGAACGTGGTGGAGCCCGCCGGCAGGCGGTAGACGTTCATCTTCTGGTCGGTCGACGTGACGATCCACTCGGCCACCGTCAGGGAGCCGTCCGGCCCCACCGCGACGTGGGCGTTGGTGCCCGCGTCCGGGGCGGCCACGACCGTCCACTTCCCGGTCGACGGGGTGATCCTTCCGATCAGCTGGCTGTTGGGGGCGTCGGGGAGCCAGGTGGACACGGCCGCGGTTCCGTCGGCTCCGATCGCCGCGCGCACGAACTCGGGCTTGCCCCCGCTCGCGATCACGAACGGAGCGCCGAACGCGTCGTCGTTGGGGCCGCGATAGGAGGCGAGCGTCGCCCTGTTCCCATGCCACGCCGCCACCGCGGCGCCGTTCGGGGCCTCGGCGAAGCTGACCAGGGCGTCCGATTCGCTGCAGCTCGTGCAGATGGTCTGGGCGTCGGCCCATTGGGCGTTTGCGATCGCGGGAGCGGCCGCGCCCACCGCGAGCGCCGCCGCGCCGGCCATCAGGAGCGCACCTCGCGGACGGCGCCTGGCGCCGCCTCGAGCCGGGGAACTGTGCACGCCCATCGGACCTCCTCGTTCGTCCCAGAGTCACGTCCATGCGGCCGGCCGCCACCTCGAGCACACCCGGCGCGCGGTCGGGCCTCGCGGCCGACCGCCCCCGACGCTACCGCCGATCGGCGTGGGCGTCCCGCTCGCCGGGGCCGCCCCGCGGCCCGGGCGACGACGCATCTTGCGACTTTCTCCCCGATCGGCCGCGTCCGCGCGCGCCGCCGCGATCGCTCAGGAGCGACGCGCCCAGCGCGGGCCCGGCGCACCGGTGACCCCCGGCCGGCACCGAAAGATGGCCCCCGCCAGCGGCTGCGCGCGGCGCTCGTCCTCGGTCAGGTCGAACCACGACGACGTGATGTACAGGTCGCCGCCGTCGGCGCCTCCGAAGGCGACCGACGTGGGGTTCGACGTCGGCAGCGGGACGACCGCGTCGAGCGTCCCGTCGGGGCGGTAGCGACGGACCGCGGCCGCCCGCCCCAGCGCGAGCCAGAGGCACCCCTCGTGGTCGAGCGTCATCCCGTCGGGCCGGAGCCCGTCGGCGCCGACGTCAACGAAGGGGCGACGGCCGCCGATGCGGCCGTCGCCGGGGTCGAAGTCGAACACGTCAACCCGGCCGATCGCGGTGTCGGCCAGGTACATCAGCCCGCGGCGCTCGTCGTGAGCCGGCCCGTTGGAGATCGTCAGCCCCGCCACGGCGACCTCGCTCCCGTCCGCCGCGACGCGGTGCAGCGCCGCGTTGCCGGGCCGCTTGTCGTAGGCCATGGTGCCGACCCACAGCCGGTGGCGTCCGTCAACCTTGGCGTCGTTGCAGCGGTTCTCGGGCCTGTCGGGCTCGATCGGCACCACGAGCTCCAGGGCGCCGGTCGCCTCGTCCAGCGCGCGCAGGCCGTCCGGCGCCGCGACCACCGGCACCCCGTCGGTGTCCACGACCACGCCGCCGGGCTGGCCTCCGGTGGACCACGAGGTGTCGGCGCGCGAGCGGGGGTCGAAGCGGTGGACCCGCTCGCCGACGATGTCCACCCACCACAGGACGTCCGTCGCGGCGTCCCAGACCGGCCCCTCGGCGTGGGCGGCGCGGCAGTGGAGCGCGGTCTCGACCTCCATGGCGGCGACCGTGGGCGTCGCCTAGGCGCGCGCGAGCAGCGACACGCTCACCACCCCGTACTTGTCGCAGGCCTCCAGCGCGTGCTCGGTGAGGAACTCGTACTCGTTCTCGCGCAGCTCCTCCACCCGCAGTCCGGCGTCCTCGATCGCCTCCGCGTAGCTCTCACGCGGGATGGCGCCGCCGATGCAGGCGGCCCAGAGGTCGGTGTTGCGGCGGGTGCGTCCGACCAGTGGGCGGCCGCTCACGATGTCGGCCAGCGCCAGTCGGCCACCCGGCCGCAGCAGGCGCGCGGCCTCGCGGAAGACGCTCGCCTTGTCGGGGGCCAGGTTGATGACCCCGTTCGAGACCACGCAGTCGGCCACCCCGTCGGCCAGCGGCACCGATTCGATGCGGCTCTCGACCAGCTCGACGGCGTCCAGGCCCGCGGCGTCGCGGAGCCGCCCGGCCTTGGCGAGCTGTGCCTGGGTCATGTCAACGCCAATCGCCCGTCCGGTGGGCCCGACCTGGACGGCGGCGCAGAACAGGTCGGTTCCCGAGCCGCTGCCGAGGTCCACCACCACCTCCCCCTCACGCAGTTCCGCGAGGTCGAAGTAGTGGCCGACCCCGGCGAACGACTCGACCGCCTCGGCCGGGATCCGGTCGAGCAGCGCCGGGTCGTAGCCGAGTGCCTCGGCGAGGGCCCGGCCGGTCAGGAAGTGGAAGTCGCCGCCCGGGTTGGTGGCGACCTCGGTGTACATCTCCTTGATGGCGCGCTCGAGGTGGTCCTCGTCGATGAGCGCGCGCGCGTCGAGCTGGGGCAGGTTCGCGTCCCGGGCGATCTCGTCCCGCTCGTCACGGGTCAGCTCTCTCATGCTGGCTCTCCTCTCCCTTGCGGCGGCGGGGGCGCCGCCCCGTCGTGGCGATCGTCCCACCTGCCGCGCCGTGGGCGCCAGCCGGTGCGCCGGGGCCCGCTAGTCGATGCCCCCCCGGGTGCGGGTGGGTATGCCGTGCCGCCGCGCCAGGTGCTCGAGGTGGCCCGCCCTTCCCGCGCGGTCAACCCGGGCCGGCTCGATGCCCGCCTCCACGAGCCGCTGGCGGAGCTGCTCCTCGGCCCCCTGGCGGAAGAAGAGCACCGCGATCGCCCCGAACGCGAGCAGGCAGTGGGTCACCATCATCACCGTGCCGGCGTCGCCCTGGTCCTGGAGGGCGCTGACGCCGAAGGCGGGCGCCGTATCGGCGTAGCGGGGGTAGAGGACGCTCCCGCTGAACCAGAAGATGTTCGCCGAGATCAGCCCCACGAACCACACCCCGGCCATGTAGGCGACCTTGAGGCGCGTGCCGAACCACGCCGGTCCGGGCAGGGGCTCCACGATCGGCGCCCACAGCAGCAGCCCGGCGGTCAGGAGGCACAGGTGCTCGAGCGCGTGGAGCGGGTCGCTGTCCAGGGCGGCGTCGTAGACGACCGGGATGTGCCAGAAGATCAGGTTCGCGCACCACAGCGGGAACGCGACCAGCGGGTGGGCCAGGATGGCCAGCCGCTGCGCGCGATGGGTCGTGAGCAGCGGCCGCAGGATCGGTCCGGTCACCCCCAGCAGCAGCAGCAGCGGGGCGATCGCGCCCAGGAGGGTGTGCTGGAGCATGTGGACGGCGAACAGCCCGTCCTCGCCGACCGCATCGACGGGCGACATGAGGGCCACCGCGACCACGCCGAGGCCGGCGTAGAAGCAGGCGATGCGCCAGGCCGCCGGCCGGTGACGGCGGGCGCGCATCGCGTAGAGGACCCCGACCAGCGCGATCGGCACGACCTCGAGCGGCGACGCCGACCACGCGGTCATCCAGTGCTCGCGCAGCTCGCTCGGCTCGTCCGCGTCGCTGTGGGCCAGGGCCGTCGCCGGCAGCGCGCTCCACACGACGGCGGCGGCGAGCGCCGCCCGGGCCGCGGTGCGCGCGCCGGCGCCGGCCATCGGCTTACGCGCCGATCCTCAGGATCGCCTCGCGCGTCTGCGCGGGCGTGACCTGGGCGTCGAAGAGGACGCGCGCGACCCCGGACGGGTCGATGAACAGCTCGTACGCGCTGTGGTCGATCTCCTCATCGTTCGCGTTCGGCACCGCGGCCACGTTGTAGGCGCTCCAGATCGGCTCCAGCTGCGCCTGGGTGCCGGTGAGGTAGCGGAACTGCGCGGGCAGGTGGTGCACGGCGATGAAGTGGCGCACCGCCGCCGGCGTGTCCCCCTGCGGGTCGACGCTCACCGGGAGCACCCTCACCCCCGCGCGCCGGGACGGCGTCAACTGCCTCAGCCCGTCGGCGAGGTGCTCCGCGATCAGGGGGCACACGTCGGGGCAGTGCGTGTAGAGGAAGGTGACCACCACCGTGCGCCCGCGCTGGGCGCTCAGCCGCACCGGATTCCCGCTCTGATCCTTCAGGGTGAAGTCGGGGGGATGGGTCAGGGTGGGGGGCACCTGGGCCCCTCCGTCGATCGCCGCCGCCTGCTCGGCGCCGCCGGAGGATCCCGAGCACGCGGTCAGGGCGAGGAGGGCGCCGGCGGCGCACACGGCCAGCGCGAACCTCGCCCGCCGGGAGCCCCCGGCGCGCCCGCGGCCCGATGACCCTCGCGTGGTCGTCGTTCTCACGGATCCTCCTCGGCGCCCGAATCGGGAGTGGACGCGCCGCCGACGCGGCGCCGGCCGGACGCTCCAGGCGCTTCGGCCACGACCTCGGACCTCCCGAACCTCTCACGCCGCCGGAGCGGCGCCCAGGTGCATGCGGTCCGGTCGCCGAGGCCGACCGTCCCCGTGGCGCGGGGGCCGACGTACAATCGACTCCGGCCGGCGAGAGGGGGGACGATGGACGTCGAGGAGGCGCGCGCCTTCGCGCGGGAGCACCACCACGGGGTCCTGGCGACGCGCCATCCCACCGGCGGGATCCGGCAATCGCCGGTCGTCGCGGCGGTCGACGACGCGGGCCGGTTCGTGATCAGCTCGCGCGAGACGGCCTACAAGGTCCGCTACCTGCGCCGCGACCGGTGGGCCCAGCTCTGCCTGTTCACCGACCGGTTCTTCGGGCCCTGGGCCTGGATCGAGGGGGCGACCGAGGTCGTCGGGCTGCCCGAGGCGATGGAGCCGCTGGTGGACTACCGGCGACGCTTCGCCGACGCGGGCGACGTCAACTGGGGCGACTACCGGGCCCGCATGGAGCACGAGCGGCGGGTGCTCATCCGCATCGACGCGGAGCGCGCGGGGCCGGGCAGGCAGGGCTAGCCGGCCGGGGCGGGCCGCACCCGCCCACCGCCCTCAGGGCGAAAAGCAATCCCGGCAGGCCTCCAGCAACGCGCCGGTCATGGCGTAGAGGCCGGGGCTCTCGCTCTCCCGTGCTCCGGCGACGTTCAGCGTCGCGCCTTCGCACAGGCTCTCCAGCAGGGCCCGCAGCCGAGCCGGCGCGCGTGCGTCGCGCACGTCGATCACCTCGCACCGGCGCCCCAGCGCGCGCGCGTCGGCGAGGGTGGCGGCGGTGCCGGGCGACGGGCCTCCCGCGCGCGGGTCCACGACGATCAGCGTCGCGTCCGCCTCCCGCACGTTGAGGGCGGTGCGCTCGGCCGGATCGGCGCTCGCCGTCTCGCGCAGGGCCGGGTAGTCGGCCAACAGGCCCGGCGGCTGCGGCCGGTCCTCCGCCCACCCCCCGCGCGGGCACCAGCCCCCATACGGCAGCCGGTGGCGCACCGCGAAGTCGAGGGCGGCGCGGTCGGCTCCGGTCTGTCCCCCCGCGACGATCCGGCGCATCCGTCGATGATGATGCACCGCACCCGCCCGCGGCGAGCCGCGCAGGGCGCGCCGGCCCCGCCCGGGTGGCGTCCCCGGCGAGGCCGCAATAGCATCGGGCACAGCATGGAGTCGCCCGAGTTCACGCGCGCGAGTCGTGCGGTCTGGGAGGCGATGGCGCAGGGGTGGGACGAGCGCCACGCCCAGGTCGAGGAGAGTGCGCGTCCGGTCGCCGAGCGGATGCTCGAGGGCGCGGCCCTCGAACCCGGCGATACGGTGCTCGACCTCGCGGCCGGCACCGGGCTCGTCGGGCTGGCGGCGGCGCGCGCCGTCGCCCCGGACGGCCGGGTGATCGTGAGCGACTTCTCGCCGGCCATGATCGAGGCGGCCACGCGGCACGCGGCGGCCCTGGGACTCGAGAACGTCGATTTCCGGGTCCTCGACGCGGAGCGGTTGGATCTGCCGACCGACACCGTCGATGTCGCGCTCTGCCGGTGGGGGTACATGCTCATGGGCGATCCGGGGGCGGCCCTCGCCGAGACCCGCCGGGTGCTGCGCCCCGGGGGCCGCCTGTCGTGCGCCGTCTTCGCGGGCCCCGAGGAGAACCCCTGGGCGGCGCTGCCCTCCCGCGTGCTCAACGAGCGCGGGCACATGCCGGCCCCGCAGACCGGCGCCCCGGGCATCCTCGCTCTCGCCGACCCCGCCCGGCTCGAGGGCCTCCTCGCCGGGGCGGGGTTCACGGGCATCCTGGTCCAGAAGGTGGCCTTCACGTGGACCTTCGACGACGCCGACGACTTCTGGGCCTTCCTGAACCGCGCCGCCGGGGCCCTGGCGATGGTCATCGCCCGGCTCGACGACCAGGAGCAGGCGGCCGTCCGGGAGCGGATCGCCGCCGGGCTCGAGCCGTTCCGCGAGGTCGGTGGCATCGCCATGCCCATGACATCGCTCGTCGCGACGGCCTCCTAGGGAGCCCAAGCCGCCCGCCGGGCCGCCGGCTGCCTCGGATACAGTCACGGCATGGCAACGGCTCGAGTGCTCGTCCTCGGGGCGGGTTTCGGGGGTCTCGAGCTCACCACGATGTTGTCGGAGGAGCTGGGCGACGACGTCGATGTCGTCCTGATCGACAAGAACGACACGTTCGTCTTCGGCTACTCGAAGCTGGACGTCATGTTCGGGCACGCGGCGCCCGCGGACGTGAAGCTCCCGTACCGCGAGTTCGCCAAGCCCGGCGTGCGCCTCCTGCGCGAGACGATCACCGCGATCGACCCCGTCGAGCGCCGCGTGACCACCGATCTCGGCATCCATGAGGCCGACATCCTGGTCGTGGCCCTGGGCGCCGACTTCGACTTCGCCGCCACGCCGGGGCTCCTCGAGGGCGGCAACGAGTTCTACTCGGTCGCCGGCGCGGAGCGGCTGAGCGAGGTCCTTCCCGGATTTTCGAGGGGCCACGCGGTCATCGGCGTCTGCGGGGCGCCGTTCAAGTGCCCGCCGGCACCCAGCGAGGCGGCGCTGCTGCTGCACGACCACCTCACGCGGCGGGGGATCCGCGACGACTGCGAGATCAGCCTGGTGCTGCCGTTCCGCGCTCCCGTGCCCCCATCTCCGGACACCTCGGCGGCGCTGGTCGCGGCGTTCGCCGAGCGCGACATCCGGTTCGTGTCCGGCCGGCGCGTGCGCGCGCTCGACCCCCCGCGCCGGGTCGCGGTCCTCGACGACGGCAGCGAGCTGGCCTACGACCTGTTCCTCGGCGTGCC
The DNA here is from genome assembly GCA_963806585.1 of uncultured Thermoleophilia bacterium. GTDB lineage: Bacteria > Actinomycetota > Thermoleophilia > Miltoncostaeales > Miltoncostaeaceae > Miltoncostaea. The sequence continues at coordinate 179,008 of CAWDYN010000016.1, forward strand.
GCGCCACCGGGCCCCGGACGTGGTCCTGGCCAGCGGGATGGCCGAGGACGGCTACGTGCCCGTCGACCCGGCGACCCTCGCGACGCGCTTTCCCGGCGTGTATGCGATCGGGGACGTCGCGACCCAGGGGACGCCGAAGGCGGGCGTGTTCGCCGAGGGCGCGGCCCGCACGGTCGCGAGCGCGCTGATCGCCGAGCTGGCCGGCGCCGGGGAGCGCGACGTCCACACCGGCCGGGGCTCCTGTTACATCGAGTTCGGCGCCGGGCGCATCGCCCGCGTCGACGTGGACTTCTTCTCGCAGTCCTCGCCGACCGGGACCTTCCAGGAGCCCTCGGAGGTCCTGCGGGCCGAGAAGGACCGCTTCGGCTCGAGCAGGCGCGCCCGCTGGTTCGGCCGCCCGAGCTGAGGCGGGGGGCGCCGGGACGTCTCTGGGGCGCCCCCCGCGTCGCCGCGCCTAGCGCTCGATGAGCACCTGAAGGGTCTCGACCCGGACCCCGTCGTGCTCCTCGGCCGCCGCCGCCTCGGGCGTCTGGAGCGCCTGCTGAAGGTCCTCGATGGACATGCCCTCGGGTAGGTCGAGCAGCACCGCGACGTGCGTGGGCGCCGCGGGATTGACGAAGGTGCGCACGCCGATCCCCATCGGGCCGAAGAACTCCTCACGCCTGGGGGAGGACAGCCAATGCTCGGTGTCGTCCACCTCGTGATAGCCGATGACAGTGGTCACGACCCACACCCCCCTCGTTGGCGCGCACGGCTGCGCCGCACGCGACGACAGGCACCATCACTCGTAGCGTGGTCACGCTCTCACCGCCCGCCCCCGGAGGTCAACGAGGTCAGAAGGAGCGCCGCCCGTCGTCGGTCGGCACGATTCGCGAGGCGACGCAACCCCGGGCCGCGACCGCTCTCGCGTCCCGCAACGGAAGGAGATCCCGATGAAGACCCTGATCGGGGCCACCACCGCCCTGCCCGCCCGGGACCTGGAGCGCGCCCGGGCCTTCTACACCGACGTGCTCGGGCTCGACCCGCCGGCGGAGGTCCAGGAGGACGGCCTGCTCTTTTCGGCCGGCGCCACCGCGTTCCTGGTGTTCGTCTCGTCCGGGGCGGCGTCGGGGACCCACACCCAGATGGCGTTCCGGGTCGCGGACATCGACGCGGCGGCCGCCGACCTGCGGGCGCGCGGTCTCGTGTTCGAGGACGTCCCGGGCCTCGAGCAGGTTGACGGGATCGCCCGGATCCCCGACGGCCGGGGCGGCTGGTTCCGCGACAGCGAGGGCAACCTGCTCGGGATCGTCCAGGACGACGGCGCCGTCTGAGGGGGGCGCGCCGCTACGCGCCTTCGGGCGCCGCCACGGCCGTCCCGTCGGTGGCCCACCGCTTCAGCGTCACCCGGTCGAGCTTGCCGGTGGCGTTGAGCGGCATCGTCGTCAGCACCACGATCTCCTCGGGCGCCTTATAGCCGACCCGCGCGCGGGCGAACCGGATCAGGTCCTGCGCCGTGGGCCGAGACGCACCCGCGTCCAGCGTCACGTAGGCGCGCACGTTCTCTCCGTGCAGCGGACTCTGGACGCCGACCACGCCGGCGCTCGCGACCGCGTCGTGCTCGAGCAGCGCGGCCTCCACCTCCTGGGGGCAGATGTTGGAGCCGTCGTGGATGATGATCTGCTTCTGGCGGCCGTGGAACCAGAGATAGCCGTCCTCGTCGGCGTGCATCACGTCTCCGGTGTCCACCCAGCCGTCGACCACCGTCTCGGCGCTCGCCGCCGGATCGTTCCAGTAGCCGACCATGTTGCCGGGGAAGCCGATCCACAGGCGCCCGTGCTCGCCGGTCGCCACCTCTCCGCCGTCCCGATCGCGCACCGACGCCCGGTAGCCGGGCGCGAGGGGCCCGACCGAGCCGATCCTGGGCCTCGCCGGCGGCGTGACGGCGGGGATCCCGACCTCGGTCATGCCGTAGTCCTCGTCGATCGCGACGCCGGTCAGGGCGGTGAACTCCTCCTCGAGGGCGGCCGACACCTTGTCGCCGCCCGAGTAGCACGCCTCCACGGAGGCGAAGTCGTCGCGCCGGGCGCGGTGGTCGCGCGCGAGCGCGTAGAGCGCCGACGGCAGCATCCAGACCTTGGTGGGGCGCTCCTCGCGGAGCAGCGGCAGGATCTCGTCGGCGTCGAAGGTCCGCGGCATCACCACCCTGCCCGCCGCGGCCAGGGTCATCAGCGACAGGTGGTGGCCGCCCACGTGCGACGCCGACCCACCGGGCAGCATCACGTCATCGGGGCCCACGCCGAAGCTCGCGACGGCGCTGGCGAGGATCCAGCCGAGCGTCTCGAAGCTGTGGCAGACCCCCTTGGGCCGGCCGGTGCTGCCCGAGGTGAAGAACAGGATCGCCGCGTCCTCGGGCCTCGGCGGCGGTGAGGGCGGGGCGGGGCGGGCTGTCGACGAGTGACCCGAAGCTCGGTTCGCCGCCACCGCCGTCGTCGGCGTAGCCGATCCGGCCGAGCGGCAGCCGGGACGCGAGCGCGCTGGCCTCGAGGTCCGCGCGCCGCTCGTCGTGTGCCAGCAGCACCGCCGCACCGCCGACCCCGAGCGCGTGGTCGATCTCCGGTGCCATGTAGCGGTAGTTGAGCGGCATCGCCACCAGGCCGCACTTCATGCAGGCCACGTAGTGGACCAGCAGCTCCACCCGGTTCGGCATCAGCGAGGCGATCCGGTCGCCCGGCCGCAGCCCGAGCCCGAGATAGCCGGCGGCGAGGCCGTTCGAGAGGTCGTCGAGCGTCCGGAAGCTCCAGCGCTGCCGCCGCGAGACCAGGGCCTCCGCGTCCGGCTTCGACTCGAGGCCCGCCCTCAGGATCTCGTGGACCGCGATCGGCCCGTCCAACGGCGGCCCGGTGATCGGCATGGCGGCTGTCCCCCGTGGGCTGCGAGTGCCCGACGCTCCTGCCGCGAGGCTAGCAACCGAGGCCGAACACCCCCGCGAGCGCGGCCGGCGGGACGATCGTCGCGTCGTGACCGACCCCCGGCAGAGCGCGGCCGCGCCCGGCGCTGCCAGAATGCCCGGGCTCCCGGGCGGCCGAGTCCGCCTCGCGACCGACACCGAGGACGGCGACGTGCTGCGACGCGTGCTCAAGGACATGGTGCTGCCGCTGGCCGTCGCCCTCGCGTTGGCCTTCGCGGTCCAGGCGGCCGTCGCCAAGCCGTACGAGATCCCCACGGGCTCGATGGAGCCGACGATCATGCCGCACGACCGCGTGGTCGCGAACCGGCTCGTCTATCGGTTCCGCGACATCGGGCGCGGGGACATCATCGTGTTCGAGCCGACTCGGGCGGCGCTGGAGACCTGCGATGCGCCGGGCGGCGTGCCCTTCGTGAAGCGTGTCATCGGCCTGCCCGGAGATCGCGTCGAGGTGCGGGACGGTCGGACGTACGTGAACGGACGGCCCTACGTCGTGAAGGGCGCATTGGCGCCGAACTACTCCAAGCGCTGGCCCGTCGTGCCCGAGGGCCGCCTTCTCGTCCTCGGAGACAACCGGCCGGGATCGTGCGACGCGCACCTGTGGGCGCCCGATCCGTTCGTGCCCGAGGAGAGCGTCATCGGCCAGGCCGAGATCGTGTACTGGCCGCTGCCCCATCTGGGCTTCCTCGACTGAGTCGGGGCCGGTCCGGCGGCAGGGCGCCACCCGGGCGGAAGACACCGGGTCTCCGTCTGGCCTGTTGATCGCCCGGCGGCCTACGCGGCGGGGCCCGGCGTCGCAGGCGCCCGCCGCCGGGCCGCCGTCCGGGGCCCGGTCGGCGCGGTCGCTGACGCCGACGTCGATGCCCTTGACGATCAGCCAGAGCGCGAACGCCGGCTCGACGATGATCGCCACGCCGTAGAGCGGGTCGATGAGCGACGACAGGCCCGGGGCGGCGACGGCTGCGAGGGAGCCGACGAGGTAGACGAGCCCGGTCACGCTCATCCCGAGTGCCAGGAGGCGCGGCACGGCGCGCGAGGTGCGGAGCAGCCGCCCGAGCACCAGGCACGAGAGGCCGAAGGCGATCAGCGCGACGTCGTACATCAGGGCGTGGGTCTCGAGCGCCTGCAGCGCGCGCTCGGCCGTCCCCGCGCTGCCGGTCTCGATCGCCTGCTGCGCGAGATCCGAGGCGCGGGAGAGGTTCAGCAGGTTCGCCGTGAGGATCGCGGCCTGGATCAGCCGCAGGGCGGCGGCGGCCAGGGCCAGGGAGCGGTTGACCGGTCGCAGCAGCTTGTACAGGCCGAACGCGACCGCGACGTCGAGCGCGATCATCAGCAGATCGGCGCCGATGCCGGCGCGGAAGAGACCGGGCGAGCCCGCCACATTGCTCGCGGTGGCCGCGGCATCGTCGTTCCACCACGAGGGACATGCGGACGAAGAACTCGGCGAAGAGACCGCAGACGACGATCCCGAGATAGGCGATCCCGGTCAGTCGGGCGGTGCGACGGACGGCGGTGAGGGTGGCCACGGGGACTCTCCTTGCGCGAGGGGACGGTGACGCCACCGACGCTACGAGCGGTCCACCGGGACCGTCTTGGCCGTGCCGGCCACACCGTTGACCGCTCGCGTCAGCCCGCCCGCGCCTCGCGGAACGCCGCCGGCGTCCGACCCGTCCAGCGCTTGAACGCCCGCTGGAACGCGCTCTGGTCGGAGAAGCCCGTGAGGAAGGCGACCTCCGCGAGCGAATGGTCGCCGCCCACGAGGAGCGACTCGGCCGCGTCACGGCGGGCACCGTCCGCCAGGGCCTGGAACGACTGCCCGTCCTGACCGAGGCGTCGCTGGAGGGTGCGCGCGCTCATCCCGAGCCGCCGCGCGACCTGCGACGCGCGCGGAAGGCCGTCGGGGAGCGCATCGACGACGGCGCCTTGCACCCGCGCGGCGACCGACCGGTCGGCCTGACGCTCGCGCACCTCGTCGAGGTGGGTGAGCAGGAACGCCGAGAGCCCCTCGTCGCCGAGCCGGGTCGGGGTGGCGAGGGCGCCCTCGCCGAAGCGGAGGGCGTCGATCTCGGCCCCGAACCGGACCGGACAGCCGAAGAACGCGCGGTGGGGCGCGACCGTCGCCGGAGGCGGGTGCCGGAACGAGACGGCGTCGGGCGTCACGCGGGCGGCCGCGACCTGTCGCATCACCGACGTCACGGCCGCCAGCGCCGACTCGTTCGCCAGCCGGGCGCCCCGCCGATGGTTCGGCCGGCCCCGCAGGACGAACATTCGCGCGCCCTCGACGTTGACGAGCTGGTACTCGAGGGTGTCCGTCAGCACCAGGATGTACCGGACGAGCCGCTGGAGCGAATCGCCCACGGTCCGGGCTGTCTTGAGCGCCAGGCCGAGCGCGGCGAAGTCGTCGGGGCGGACCACCTCGGCATAGCGGAACGGCAGCCCGTCGTCGTCCTCGCGGGCGGCCCGCTCGATCAACCCGTAGTACGCCTCGGAGTCGATCGCCTCGCGCATCGCGGTGAACGGATCCGCATGCGCGGACAGGCCCACGCTCGCGAGCAGGTCCTCCGCGGACTCCGGTCCGCTGGCGACCTGCACCATCCGCCGCACGACCGGTGAGGCGACGACACCCATGCGGTCTCCTACCAGATGGCCGATCGCTCGGGGAGCACCGGGCGGCGTCAGACCGCGCGGCGCGTGACGTAGGCCTCGAGCGAGGCGGCGCCGAGGTCGTGCAGGAGATCGGCCGCGACGGCGTGACGCCGCGCCATCGGGTCCAGCGCCACCGGCCTGCCGGCCGCGACGAGGGCCCGCACCACGGAGCGGTGCTCGGCCTCGGTGGCCTGGCCGAAGGTGGTCTCCGCCGCCGGGAAGGCGCACCGGCGTGAGGAGCAGCGCCGGGGCGAGGAGCTGGTCGATGACGTCGTCGGTCATGGGCCCGGGGTGGACTGTAGGGGGCATCCGAGGCAGGACGCCCCCGCGTCCTCGCACTATGCTCCGGGCGTGACCAGCCGACCGCCGGCGTTCGGGGGGTTCTCGGACGTCGATGCGACCCAGGCGTCCGGCGAGTACGCCTCGTTGCTCGACGCGATCCGCGCGCAGCCCGCGGTGCGCGAGTGGAAGGAGCGCACCTTCGCGGCCCTCGAGCCGCGGCCCGGGGCGGTGCTGCTGGACCTGGGCTGTGGCACCGGCGAGGACGTCCTCGCGCTCTCCCGCCTGGTGGGCCCCGGCGGCCGGGCGATCGGCGTCGACGCCAGCGCGGCCATGGTCGCCGAGGCCCGCCGGCGCGCCGACGGGACGGGGGCGGCGGTCGAGTTCCTCCACGCGGACGCCCACGCGCTCGCGCTGGCGGACGCCGCGGTCGACGGGGCCCGGGTCGAGCGCGTCCTGCAGCACCTCGACGATCCGGCCGGCGCGGTCGCCGAGCTGGCTCGGGTGGTGCGCCCGGGCGGGCGCGTCGTGGCCGCCGAGCCGGACTGGGGCACCTTCGTGATCGACTCGGACGACCCCGCCGTCGCCGCCGTCGTGGCGGCGGCCGCCGCCCGCCGGCTGCGCTCGCCCGGGGTCGGGCGCACCCTGCGGCGGCGCTTCCTCGAGGCCGGCCTGGAGCGGGTCGAGCTGACGACCCGCGCGCTCGTCATCAGCGACCGGGCCGTCTCGGACACGATCTTCGACGTGCCCGGCGCCGTGGCGCGGGCCGTCGAGGACGGCGACCTCGACCCCGGGCGGGCGTCCGCCTGGCTCGAGGGCGTGGTCCGCGCCGCGGCGGCCGGGCGCGGCCTGGCGTCGCTCACCGCCTTCCTGGCGGTCGGCACCGTTCCCCTGAGCCGCGGCCGGCGGCCGGAGGTCTCAGCCGAGCTGCTCGGCCAGTCCGACGACGATGCCCTCGGGGCCGCGCAGGTAGCAGAGCCGGTAGATGTCCTCGTACTGCACCATCTCGCCGACGAGTTCGGCGCCGTGGCCGCGCAGGCGGGCGACGACGTCGTCGATGTCGTCGACGGCGAACATGATGCGGCGCATGCCCAGCGTGTTCGCCGGCGCGTGCTCCGGCTCGGCGCTGACCGCCGTCGGCGTGTGGAACCTCGTCAGCTCGATCCGGCCGTGGCCGTCCGGGGTCCGCATCATCGCGATGTCGGCACGGACGCCGTCGAGCCCGACGACGCGGTCCACCCACTGTCCCTCGACCGGCGCCTCGCCCTCCAGCTCCATCCCGAGCTCGACGAAGAACGCCATGGCGGCCTCGAGGTCCTCGACGACGATGAGGACGTTGTCCATCCGCTGAATCGCCATGTCCCGAGCATAGGTCTGGCGCGCCCTCATCGGGTATGGGCGATGCCTCCAACGGGCTTCGAACCCGTGCCTCCGCCTTCGCCCGGCCGACATCCGCACATTCCAAGCAATGTTAGGATGATGACGTGGCAGCTCTCGAGGACTCCTGCGACCTGCTCTGCCTCGACCTGCCCAAGGCCGAGGCCGGCCGTGCGCGGCGGCCCCGACGCCGGACGCGCTGGCGGCGACGGCCGAGCGGGCGAAGGCGCTCGGTGACCCGACCCGGCTCGCGCTGGCCGTCGCCCTCCGTGACGGTGGCGAGCTCTGCGTCTGCGATCTCGCCTGGATCGTCGGCCGCGACGAGCGCTCGTCTCCCACCACGTCCGCCAGCTGCGAGGGCGCCGGGCTCGCGCCGTCCGAGCGCGACGGCAAGATGGTGATGTACGCGCTGACCGAGCTGGCCGGGCGCTGGTCGCGGCGCTCGGCCCAGACGATCGCCGGCGCCGTGAGCGCGGTCGAGTGCCGACCCTCGCAGCCGGCCCGGCACCGCCGGTCGCCCGATCTCGCGCGAGCGCTACGAGCGGCTCGCCGCCGCGTGCGGCTGCTGTCCTGGTTCAGCCTCGCCTGGATGACGATCGAGGGAGCGATCGCGATCATCGCCGGGATCGTCGCCGGCTCGGTCGCCCTGGTCGGCTTCGGCCTCGACTCGGTGATCGAGGGGGTCGCCAGCGTGATCATCATCTGGCGCTTCACCGGGCACCGGATCTTCTCCCACGCCGCCGAGCGCGCGCCCAGAGGCTGGTCGCCGTCCAGTTCTTCCTCCTCGCCCCCTACGTCGCCTTCGAGGCGGTCGAGGCGCTGGCGGCCGGCGAGCACGCCGACACGAGCGCGGTCGGGATCGCCCTCGCGGCCTCGGCCGTGGTCGTCATGCCGCTGCTGGGGATCGCCAAGGAACGGCTCGCCGAGCAGCTCGGCTCGGCGGCGACCAAGGGCGAGGGGCGCCAGAACATGCTCTGCGCCTACCTCGCCGGCGGCCCTGTTCGTCGGCCTGCTCGGGAACGCGCTGTTCGGCGCCTGGTGGCTCGATCCGCGTCGTCGGCCTGCTGATCGCCGGGGTGGCCGTCAAGGAGGGTGTCGAGGCCTGGCGCGGCGAGGGCTGCTGCGTGGCGGATCCGCTGGCGGGCGTCGAGGACTCGATGGACGACTGCTGCCGCGACGACTGCTGCAAGGGCTGACCCGGAGGCGGCTGGCGCGCCGCCTCCTGCGGCCCCGGCGCCCCCGCGGGCGCACTAGGGTCGGTGGGTGACCGCTTCGCCGCCGGCCGACTCGCGCGAATCCGCCGACCCGGCGAGCGTCGGCACCGACGTGCTGGTGGTCGGCGCCGGGCCGACCGGGCTCCTGCTCGCCGCCGAGCTCCGGCGGCGTGGGGTGGCCTGCCTGCTGATCGACGCCCGGCCCCAGCCGCTTCACTGGGACCGGGCGACGGTCGTGCATCCCCTCTCGCTCGAGACGTTCGAGTCCCTGGGGCTGGTCGGGGAGCTCCTCGCCGCCGGCGTGCGCCACAGGGCGGTGCGCATCCACTCCGGCGGCCGGCTGCTGGGCGAGATGGACCTCTCCACGTCGGGGAGCGCCTACGGCTTCAACCTCGGGGTGTCCGAGGAGGTCACCGAGGCGATTCTCACCGGACACCTCCGCCGCATGGGCGGGGACGTGGTCCGCTCCTGCCGGCTGGTCTCGCTGGAGCCCCGCCCCGACGGGATCCTCGCCGGCCTCGAGTCCGACGGCGGCCGCCGGGACGTCGTGGCCCGGTGGGTCGTCGGTGCGACGGCCTGCACAGCGCGGCGCGGGATCTCGCCGGCATCTCCTTCGAGGGCGCCGGCATCGCGCAGCCCTGGGCGGTGCTCGACGCCACCCTGGACGGCTGGCAGGACGATCTCGATGTCACGTTCGCGTACCTCGACACGCCCGCGGTCATCCTCACGGCCCTGCCGCACCGCCGCTGGCGGATCTATCTGCGGCCCGGCTCTCCCACGTCCGATCTCGTCGCCGAGGCCACGACGACGATCCGCGCGTACCAGCCCACGGCGTCGATCATGGACGTCGAGAACCCGACGCGGTTCCACTGCCACACGCGGGTCGCCCACCGGTTCCGCAGCGGGCGCGTGCTCGTGGCCGGCGACGCCGCGCACGTCTGCTCGCCCGCCGAGGGCCACGGCATGAACGGCGGCCTGCAGGATGCCCTCAACCTGGCCTGGAAGCTCGCGCTCGTCTGCGGGGGGGTCGCCCAGCCGCCCCTGCTCGACAGCTACGAGGCCGAGCGCCGAGCCCGCGCCATCGCGGTCGCCCGCAGCGGCGAGGCGGCCGAACAGGCCCGGACGCCGGGGGGCCGGTCGAGCGGGCCGCCCGCGACCGCGCGATCGCGGCCGCCTTCGCCGACCCGACCTCCCGCCGCAACGAGGTGGTGGCCGAGGCCGAGATGAACGTGGACTACGCCGATCGCCCATCGTCGCCGGCGACGCGCGCGGGCGCCCCGGGCCCGGGGAGCGGCTCCCGGGAGGGATCCGGTGCGCCCCTGGCGGGCCCCGGCCTGCGCCCTGCACGAGCTCACCTTTCGCCCCGGCCACACGGTCCTGCTCCTGGGGGAGGATCCAGCCGATCTCCTGGGCCCGCTGCAGGAGGCCGCGACGGCCTCACCCCTGTTCGACTCCGTCGTCGCGCTCGGGACCCGGGACGACCCGGCCGAGGGGATCGGGCGCATCGACCCCGCCGCCGCCGCCGCGTCTCGGCATCGGCAGCGCCACGGTGCTCGTCGTCCGACCCGACGGCTTCGTCGGCCTCCGGGCCGAGCGCGAGCACCTGGCCGCCCTCCTGCGCTATCGCGCCCTGATCGAGCGCGGGGCCCCCTGAGCGGCGAGGGGTGAACGGGCGCCTCGGCGACGCCATATCCCGAGTGAACAAGGCGATGCCCCCGAACGGGATTCGAACCCGTGCCGCCGCCTTGAAAGGGCGCAACTGCGACGCCAGGTGGAGGGGAAACGCTCTCGAGGCCGAGCGCGAACCCAAACTGAACCCAAGAACAGAGGTCTCGGGGGGGGCCGGGTGGCGTGGTTGACTGCCCCGCATGAACGCCCGGGGTGAGACGCCGCATGAGGCGGAGGTGGCCGTCCTCGGGGCTGAGCTTTGACGCCATCTACGGAACCGATACGAGCCCGGACTTCATTCGCCGCCGTACACGGACCAAGGCGAGGACGTGCCGTGGGCGTCGCGGATGAAGGTGACAGTCGCGGCCGACGACGAGACAACGCTGGCCGAGGTCATCGACCAGGCCGCGCCGTCGTTCGGCATCTCCGCGCGTGCGGATGGGCAGCCGACCTCGGTGGCCGGGACGATCAACGGCGTGGGGTTCTGGAGGCCAGGGGACGACGAGAACGGCGCGAACCACGACCGACCCCTCGTCGATGTTGGCGTGGACGAAAACGGCGCGGTGGTTTGGCGCGGCGTGAGCGAGATCCGCATGGGCGACCTAAGGCGCGCAGCACACGCGGGTCTCCTCGAAGGGGACCCCAACAGGGTCTACCTTGCCCCTCTCCTCCCACAGGGCGATCTCGACCTGATCGCATCGTCGTGGAAGTTGTTTTGGGACCTGACGGACCACAGTCTCGACGCGCTGGGTCACATCCTCGACGTGTACGGGGCCTACCACTTGTTGAAGGACGCGCGGGGCCGACTCGGGAAGCTCGGCAACGGGCTGCGCGCGGCGGCTGGAAGGCTGACGAGCAGGGAGGTGGACCGGTAGAGGTGCTGACCCTTCTTGAGTCCAAGGCGTGGACTCCAACGGAGTTGGCCACCCGGCTCGACATCGACGAGCAGGACGCGGCCAAGGTCCTCGAAGCGATCGGTCCGGAGGATCTGTCGGCGATCTTCATGGTCCGCTTTGCGCAAACACTGGCCGACGTGGCTGCCCATCCCTCGCCCAGGGGCATCCTGACGCCGAAGCCGGAATGGATCGAGGAGAGCGTCCTCGCCATCTCCAGGATCATCGAGGACACCGGCCAGCTGCCGACCGACGAGCAATGGGGTGCCCTGACGATCAGCAGCTGGCATCGGCACCACGACGAGGAGCGCTCGGGACCCTCTGATTAGGCCTGAGCGGCGACCCTCAGGTACTCGTCGAGGCGGATAGCCGCCGCTTCGTGCTCGCCGGGAAGCGTGTGCTTGCCGTAGCGGCCCTGGATCATCGCCATGCTTTCCCACCCGGCAGCTTCCATCACCACCTGGTCCGGATTGCCCGCACGCTGCATGACCGTCGTCCAGTGGTGCCGGACCTCGTGGAGGCGGGGCCTCGGGTTCGGGATGGAGGCGTCGGCAAGCGCCGCGAGCCAGCAGTCCCGGTAGAACGCGGTCGTGCCGTCGAGCGGGTTCCCGCGATCGTCTGCGAACACGAACGCACCGTCACCGGGGTGGCCGGTGGCCAGCCGGTGCTCGCGGAGAACCTGAACCAACGACGGGGTGAGCGTGAGCGTCCGCTCGGACGCGGGCGTCTTCGGCAGGTCGAGAGGGAAGCGCCCGTGCTCGTCGCGGAGGCGGCTCAGGTTGCCCTTTGGGCCGATGACGATGACTCCGCGATCGAGGTCGAGAGAATCCGGGCCGTAGCGGAGCGCGAGAATCTCGCCCGAGCGCATGCCGGTGGAGAGGGCGACCTCGATCAACGGGTAGGCCCGAACGCTTCTTCCTCGCGTCGAGCCGCTTGGCCGCCATGCGGATCCGGCCAGCTTCCTCAAGGGCGATGACCCGCACCGGCCGCTTGGAAGGCCGCCTGGGGAGCGGAGACGGGAGCGAACGGGTTGAACGGAATCACCCGGTCGAGAACAGCCTGGCGGCCCACCACCTTGAGCGCGGTGAGCACCTTGTGCGCCGTCTCCGGTGACTTGCGATCGGCGAGGCCATTGATGAAGTCGCGAGCGTCGGCCGGCTCCAGTTCGGTAAGCAGGAAGTCGCCGATGCCGTGCTCGGGGCAGAGGGCGTGGACGCGCAGCATGGACTCGTACTTTGCGACCACGGACCGCTTGTAGCGCGTGCGCTTCTTGGTCTTGATCGAGCCGGTGCGCATGCCCCTGATGAGGCTGTCACAGGCCTCAAAGAGCGTGAGCCCGGACTGGGGCTGAGGCGCGACCGGCGGGGACGCGGGTGCGGGGGCCGAGGGTGCCCGCCCCTCACGGATGTCGCGGAGGCTGCGCGCGCGCCAGGCAGCCGCCTCCTCGACCGTCTCGAACTCGGAGTGCAGGTTGAAGCCGCTGCGGCGGATGCGGGCGACATAGACCGGCTGAACCGTCCTTCCGCTGCCGAACGCGAATGCCCTTGGGAACCACTGTGCCTTCTCCTTGATTGGGGTAGGAGTAGGCGGTCTCGTCTAGAGCTCATCGGTCGAGCATTTCCAACTCCTCAGTCCTT